>NZ_CBCSCA010000016.1:0-115719 GCF_965137885.1 Bordetella sputigena | reverse complement strand
GCTGGTGGGCCTGGCGGGGCTGGGGATGCCTGGCGTGTTCTAGCTTGATCAGGGTCAGGTCGCGTTCGATTCCCATGGCGTAGAATTTGCGGCTTGGCATGAACCTCCGGCGCATCGCTGATCCGATGCCCCGGGCCGCGTTGGAACCACCCTGATGTCTTCGCCGTTGACAGCTGCCCAGCTCGATATCCTGCGTGAGCAGGGCTTTGTGGTCGTACCTGATTTCCTGCCCGCCGCTCAGTGCGACGCGTTGCGCGCGCTGGCCCGGGCGCAGCTCGAGCAGGCCGCCGCGCCGGTCGAATACGAGGCCGATCTGGCTTATCCGGGCGCGCCCGCGTCGCGCCAGGCCGAAGGGGGCGGTACCGTCAGGCGTCTGCTGGATGCTTACGCGCGCGATCCGCTATTCGCGGCCTGGGCCACCGATCCCGCCGTGGCCGTATCCCTGCATCGCTATTTCGGCCAGACGCCCGTGCTGTCGCGGGCGCATCACAATTGCGTGATGACCAAGCATCCGCGTTTCGGCAGCCTGACGGGCTGGCATCGCGACATCCGCTATTGGTCCTTCGATCGCCAGGACCTGGTTTCCACCTGGCTGGCGCTGGGGCGCGAAACCGCCCATAACGGCGGCCTTTGGCTGGTGCCCGGCTCGCATGCGATGGAGCTGCCGGCCGAGCGTTTCGACGCGGCGCAGTTCCTGCGCGAGGACGTGCCCGAGAACGCGGCCCTGATCGCCCGCGCGGTGTCCCCGGAACTGGCGCCGGGCGATGTTTTGTTTTTCCACTGCCGCACCCTGCATGCCGCGGGACGCAACCAGAGCGACCAGGTGAAGCTGTCCGTGGTCCACACGTATCACGCCCTGGATACCCGCCCATTGCCGGGTACGCGGTCGGCCAGCAAGCCGGAAGTGGTATTGGATTCCGCCTCGCGCTGATCCGCGGCCGTATGGCCGCCGTTGAAACCTTCTCGCCGATGGGATGTCACACCGACATCCCGTCACGAGTTCACAATCATGGTTTCAGAACGCGAAAAGCAGGGGAATGCCAGGCAGGACAGCCTGGAAAGCGGCGCCCGCCTATCGCCCGCCGCGCTCGCGGCATTATTCGCCGGCGGGCAGAAGGTGTCCGCCTGGCGCCTGATCAAACCATACTGGGTCTCGGAAGACCGCCATCGCGCCAGGGGGCTGCTGGCGTTGGTGCTGGCGTTGAATCTGGGAATCGTCTATGTGAACCTCAGGGTCAATACCTGGTATGCGACGTTTTATGATGCCCTGGACAAACGCAACCTTCCCGCATTTACGCACCTGGTTTTGGTTTTTACCCTGCTGGCTTTCATTTTCATTGCATTGAGCACGGCGCAGATCTATTTCCGCCAGATGCTGGAATTCCGCTGGCGCCAATGGCTCACGGATGTCTACTTGCGGCAGTGGCTGGTCAGCCGTTCCTATTACCGCATGGAACGCGACCGTGTCGTGGACAACCCGGATCAGCGTATCGCCGAAGACCTGCGCAGCATGGCGAGCAATACGCTGGCGCTTTCCATAGACCTGGTCACCACCATCGCCACCTTCTGCGTGTTCGTCTCCTTGCTGTGGATGCTGTCGGGAGCGCTGGCTTTCGCGCTGCTCGGTCACCCCGTGCGGATCCCCGGCTATATGGTCTGGGTCGCCATCGCCTACGGCATCCTGGGATCCTTCGTGGTGCACAAGATCGCCCGGCGCCTGGTCGACGTCGGCTATCGGCAGCAGAAAGTGGAGGCCGATTTCCGCGTGCTGCTGGTGCGCGTGCGCGAAAACGCCGAACAGATCGCCTTTTACGATGGCGGACCGCAGGAAGGGCGGCGCGCGCGCGCGGCGTTCAAGGCCGTCCGCAACAACTGGCGCGAAATCATGCGCTATACCAAGCGGCTGGTGTTCGCCAACTCCATCTATTCGCAGATAGCGATCATTTTTCCCCTGGTCGCGGCGGCGCCGCGGTATTTCGCCGGCGCCTTCACGCTGGGCGTGCTGATGCAGCTGAATAACGCCTTCGGCCAGGTCAGCGGCGCCTGTTCCTGGTTCATCAACAGCTATGCCACGCTGGCGGACTGGCGCGCCACCATCAATCGTTTGCGCGAATTCAGCATGCGCATGGGGCAGGGCGATCCCGACCGCCTGACACGCGAACAGGGTCAAGAGGTCGCCGCGCGCGGGCTGCAGGTCTTCCGCCCCGATGGGCAGGCGCTGGACATTCCGTCCGCCTTCCGCCTGCGTCCCGGCGAGCGCTGGCTGGTGCGCGGCCCCTCGGGCGCGGGCAAGAGCACGCTACTGCGCACCCTGGCCGGATTGTGGCCGCATGCCTCGGGCGACCTGACCATGCCGACGGGCGCGGACACGCGGCGTTTCGCGGCCTTCGATGCCGATGGCGATGCCGGCGTTCAGCACGGCGCGGATGGCGGCAAGCATCACATCGCGCTGTTCCTGCCGCAGACTGCCTATGTGCCGGACGGTACGTTGAAGCAGGCTGTCTGCTATCCGGATCGCGCCGACGCGTACAGCGACGCGGAGTGCGCGGAAGCCTTGCGCCTGTGCAGGCTGGAAGCCTATGCCCGGCAGCTCGACGTGGCCGACGCCTGGTCGCGGCGCCTGTCGCCCGGCGAGAAGCAGCGCCTGGCTTTCGCGCGCGCGCTGCTGCTCAAACCCGATTTCCTGTTCATGGACGAATCGACGTCTTCGCTGGATACGGACACCGAGCGGCATCTGTACGAGATGCTTTTGCAGCGGCTGCCGCGCGCGGCGATCGTCAGCGTCGCGCACCGCGATACGCTGACCCGCTTCCACACGCATGAAATGCGCGTGGGGCCGCAGGCCGGCGTGCAGCAGTTGGCCCTGGCGCCGGCCGGAGCCTGAATGCCTGCATTGCCGCGCCGATCCCTGGCGGCCGCCGCCGCTTGCCTTGCCGCTTCGCTGGCGTTCGCGCTGTCCGGCGGACATGCGCACGCCCGCGCCGACGTCGATGCGACGGTGCCGGCGCGGATCGTGGCGGCCATGTCGGCCGATATCGCGCCATCGGCGATGAACGATCGCGCGGCTTCCATGCTGCATACGGCCAGGGATGCCGGCGATATCAGCGAAAGTTTCGTGATCGCGCCGGCGGTATTCTGGCGCGAAATCTTCCCCGGCCTGTTGTTGCTGCTCGCCACCGCGGTCGGTGTGTCGCTAGGCTATTGGCAGCTGCGTCGCGAAGTCATGCGGCGGCGCGCCGTCGAGGCGCAGTTGCAGGCGGCCAGGGACCTGGCGGACAGCGCCGCCCTGGCCAAGTCGACCTTCCTGGCGACGATGAGCCACGAGATCCGTACGCCGCTCAGCGGCATCATCGGCATGCTGGACCTGCTCATGCGCGCGTCGATGGGTTCGGAACAACGGCAGATGCTGGGGGCCATCAACGCGGCTACCCACTCGCTGCTGCAGATGCTGGACCAGGTCATGGACTTCTCCAAGATGGAAGCCAACCGCATGAGCCTGGAGTCCGTGCCGGTGGACCTGCGCGCCATGGTGCAAAGCGTGGTCATGGTGATGGGCGAACCGGCGCGGCGGCGCGGGGTGAAGACCAGTTATGAAGTCGATGATGCGCTCAGCGACGCGCTGCTGGGCGATCCCTTGCGCATACGCCAGATACTGACCAACCTGATCAGCAATGCCGCCAAGTTCACCGCGCATGGCGAGGTGCGTCTGACGCTGACGGTGGACGCGGCGGATGCGGGGCACCAATCGCTGCGTTTCGTGGTGGCGGACACGGGCATCGGCATTCCGCGGGAAAAGCTGGCGCAGGTCATGACGCCATTCCGCCAGGCCGATACGTCGATTTCGCGGCATTACGGCGGTAGCGGGCTGGGTCTGTCGGTCTCCAGCCGGCTGGCCGCGCTCATGGGCGGCCAACTGCTGCTGAGCAGCGCGCCGGGGCAGGGCACGCGCGCCACCTTTGTCTGCCGCCTGCCGGTGGCGCGGAACGCCGGCGCATCCGCCGGCATGCGACCCCTTGCATCGCCGACGCCGATGCCCGCGCCCATGCCGCTGGCATTGACGCGGCCGGCGTCCGGCGCGCTGGCGGACGCCGGCGACCCATCGCGGTCGCCGGACAGCGGCGCCTCGGCATCCGCGGCGCTGGCGCAGGCCGGTCCCGTCGCGAGCCCGCCCATCCCGCCGGAGACCGGGCCCGGACCGGATGCGCCGCGTCTGCTGGTGGTGGACGACCATGCCATCAACCGCGATCTGATCCGCAGGCAACTGGCCACGCTCGGCTATGCCTGCGATGCCCGTTCCGACGGCGCGACTGCCTTGCAGGCCTTGCGTTCCGGGCGCTATGCCATGCTGCTGACGGACTGCCAGATGCCGGCGATGAGCGGGGCCGAGCTGGTCCAGGCATGGCGCCAGGAAGAATCGCGCTGCGGCGTGGCGCGCCTGCCCATCGCCATGCTCACCGCCAGGCCGCAGTCCGAACCGTCCTGCGATCCCGACATCGACGCTCACATCCGCAAGCCGGTCACCCTGGACCGTCTGCGCGCGGTACTGCTGGAGTGCCTGCCTCCGGAAGCCGTGACGGCCGGGCTGGCGATGGACTGCGCGCCGGTGGCGCCGCGCGGCGGCCTGGCGCTGCCGGTGCTCAGGGAAAATTTCCGCCAGGACGATGCCGCCTTGCGTGGCTTTCTGCAGACCTCTCTGGCCGCGCTGCGCACGGATCTCGCCCAGGCCCGATCCGGCCTATGTCCGCAGTTCTGCGAACGCTATGCCGACTGGCTGCATCGCGCGCTGGGCGCGCTCGGCATGCTCGGACATTGGCCGGTGATCGAGCAGGGCAATGCGCTGGAGGCGGCGCTGCGCAATGCGCCCGGCGCGGAGCTGCTGCCCGACATGCACGACTTCCTGCGGGATTTCGCGCGCACCATCGACGATATCGAACGGGAACTCCGGCAGCTTTGACGGCCGCCCGCGCCTGAGCCTGCCCTATCCCCCGGCTTCGACGGCACGTCGCGGCTCGCGTCCATCAGTATTGCGCGTCGTCGCCGGCCATGCCCATCAGGCCGGTCATCCGGTCCGGCACCTGGCTGAGCGCCGATCCGGCCATCTCCATCGGGTGGAAAGCGCCGTCCGAACCGCGTATCCGCAGGCGCAGGCGACGCAAGGCGTACGACTCCGTGCCGGTGTTCAACCAGGCTCGCACCCGGTCGCGATCGTCCTCGTGTACACGCCCCAGCCAATCGTCCAGCGGCATGGGTTCGTTCGCGACGTCGATGCCATGGGGCAGGTGGCCGAGCCAGTACAGGCGCGCTTCGGTGCGCCGATATTCCCAGGCGACCTGGCCGCTCACGCGTAGCGCGGCCTCCAGCTGGCGCGTCAGGGCGGCGGTGCGTTTCAAGGCCTGTTCGCGATCGGCGGACAGCGCGGTGGTCACCAGGCTCAGCAGCGATGCGCAGCCCAGGAATCCTTGCACCGCCAGCAGCGGCTCGCCGCTGAAGTGCGCGATGTTCGCATACGGCCCCATACCGCTCAGCGTGTAGGATCCGGCGACCAGGGCCAGGCCGGCGACCGTCAGGGTGCTGCCGGCGGCGCCCCACGCCAGCGCCACGATCGCCACGAACAGCAGCGGCCCGTAGCTCATGCCGAACCCGTCATGCCAGACGAAATGCGCGCCGCTGGGCGGATTGTTGAACACCAGTGTCGTGCCCGCCAGCAAGGCGAAGGCGGCGATCAGGCCTATCCAAAGATGAAGGACGTTCTGCTCGGCAAGCGCGCGCGGCCGGAAGCGCGACCAGGCCAGCACCGTCGGCGTCGTGATAATGCAGCCGACGAAGGCGGCCAGGCTCCATACATACCAGTGGCCGGCGGATGCCGCGGGGTCCACGGCGCGCAGGCCCAGCGCGGCCAGGGCGCCGCCGCCGATGCTGCCCAGGGCCAACAGCACAATGAACCATAGCGTGGCGCGCAGGGTCGTCAGCATGCCGGGGGCATAGGTGCGCCAGCGCCACAGGGCCGCGACGGCGCCGCAGAACACCAGGTCCGTCAAGGCGAAGACCAGGGCGACCGGCACGGACCGTTCGCCCACCTGGATGCCGATCGCCACGTGCAGCGTGGCGGCCAGCGCCATCCAGGCGCCCCAGCGGCGCGCGGGGCTCAACATGAGCGCCGCCATCAGCAGGCCGGCGGGCGGCCAGAACAGCGTGGATAGCGTGACGGCGTCACGCTCGCGCATGCTGACCGCGGCCAGGCAGCCGTAGCCCAAGATGAATCCCAGCAGGCACAGTACGCGGTGGCGCGTCATGGCATCAGGATAGGAACGGGGATTGAACATCGGACGCATCTTACAATGCTGATCCGGGGGACAACACACCGATCGCTAGGGAAGAAATGATGGACATTCAGCGCTTTCGCCGCCTGGCGGCATCGCTTGCCGCGGCCATGGTCTGGGCCGCATGCGCCGCGCAGGCGCAGGCCGCATCGCGTCCCGCCGTCGAAGCCAGGAACGGCATGGTGGTTACCTCGCAATATCTGGCTTCCGAAATTGGCGTCGATATTTTGAAAATGGGCGGCAACGCCATCGACGCGGCGGTGGCTGTGGGCTACGCCCAGGCCGTCGTCAATCCCTGTTGCGGCAATATCGGCGGCGGCGGCTTCATGACGATACATCTGGCCGATGGCCGGGATACCTTCATCAATTTCCGCGAAACCGCGCCGGCGGGTGCGTCGCGCGATATGTACCTGGACGACAAGGGACAACTGATCAAGGGCGCCAGCCTGTACGGCTATCGCGCCGTGGGCACGCCGGGCACGGTGCTGGGCATGGATACGGCGCTGCGCAAGTACGGCAAGCTGTCGCGCCAGGCCGTCATGGCGCCGGCCATCAAGCTGGCGCGCGATGGCTTCGTCCTGACGCGCGCCGACACCGACATCCTGGACACCAGCACGGCGATGTTCCGCCGCGACCCGGAAGCGGCCCGGATATTCCTGCGTCCGGACGGCACGCCGCTGCAACCGGGCGACCGGCTGGTGCAGAGCGATCTGGCGCGCACGCTGCAGGCCATCGCCGACCACGGGCCGGAGGCTTTCTACAAGGGCCGCATACCGGCCGCCGTGGAGCAGGCCTCGACACGCGGCGGCGGCGTGATCCGCGCGGCGGATTTCGCCGCCTACACCATCACGGAGTCCGCGCCCATTACCTGCAACTACCGCGGCTACGTGTTCGTGTCGGCGCCGCCGCCCAGCTCGGGCGGCGCCACCCTGTGCGAAATCCTCAACATTCTGTCGGGCTACGATCTGCGCGCCATGGGCTACGGGTCGGCGCAATCCGTGCACGTCATGACCGAGGCCATGCGGCATGCCTACATGGATCGCAACACCTATCTGGGCGACCCCGCCTTCGTCGCCAATCCGCTGGGCCGTTTGCTGAGCAAGTCGTACGCGGCGTCGATACGCGAGAAGATCGCCGGCGACCGCGCCACGCCGTCGGCGCAGGTACAGCCGGGCATGGCGCCGCATGAAAAGACCGAGACCACGCATTACTCCATCGTCGACAAGGACGGCAATGCGGTGTCCACGACCTACACGGTGAACGGCCGCTTCGGCGCCGGCGTCATCGCGCCGGGCACCGGCTTCTTCCTGAACGACGAAATGGACGACTTTACGACCAAGATCGGCGCGCAGAATCTGTTCGGCCTGGTGCAGGGCGCGACCAATGCCATCGAACCCGGCAAACGGCCGCTGTCGTCCATGGCGCCGACATTGGTGACGCGCAACGGCAAGACCTATATGGTGCTGGGATCGCCGGGCGGCTCGCGCATCATCACCATTACGCTGGAAACCGCCATCAACATCATCGATCATGGCATGGCGCCGCAGGAGGCGGTGGATGCGCCGCGCATCCATCACCAATGGCTGCCGGACGAGGTCTATTACGAGAAGTATGGCCTGTCGCCCGATACGCTGAATATCCTGCGCGGCATGGGCTACAAGATGGTGGAGCAGACGCCGTGGGGCGCGGCCGAGCTGGTGCTGGTCGGGCTGCCGGACGAATCGGGCAAGCAGGACGCCGCCAGCTCGGGCAATGACGCATCGGTTTCCGGCGCGGTGCGGCCGGGCTATTTGTATGGCGCCAATGATGAACGCCGGCCCGCGGGCGCGGCCCTGGGGTACTGATGACGATGGAAGAAGACCTGGCGCGGCGGATCAAGGAGCTGGAAATCAAGTCCGGCTTCGCCGAGGATCTGCTGGAACAGCTGAATCAGGTGGTGCACCGCCAGCAATCGCAGATTGAAAAGCTGGCCCAGCATATTGGGCAGCTGCGCCGGCAGATCGCCGATGCGGACGACGCCAAGGGCGCGTTCCGCAGCCCCCGGGATGAGTTGCCGCCGCATTATTGAATGCGGGTGTGGTCCGTCACGGCATGACGCGCCCGGCTGCGCCACGGCATGATCGGCCGCCGTGTCACGATGGCATGACCGGCCGCGGCATGATGGCCGAGCGCAGGTCGGCCATGTAGCGTTGGCGATTTGATGGAACTTACACGTTCCACCTCATGATTTGCCGACTTTTGCCGCCGCGCGACGCGTGATTCCACGCGTCCGCCACCTGCGCGGCCGCGGCATGGGGAACGTGAGGCCGGTCCGCCGCCCTAAATAGCCCGGAATGGGAAAGCGCCATTCCCGTTGCTATCACAGGGCCCATGGCAGAGATTCTTTTTCCCACCTATACCCCCGGCGGGCGCTCCTATACGGACTCCGATACCGGCACGGCGCGCTTGTCCGCGCTGCTCGTCATTCACCTCATCGTCTGGACGACGGCGTCGTGGCTATACCGCGCCAATCTCGACTGGGCGGGCGACATGCTGGAGAACTACAGCTGGGGCATCGCCTGGCAGCCCGGCTACTACAAGCATCCGCCGCTGTTCGCGTGGATGACCGCCGCCTGGTTCAGCGTATTCCCGCACACCGACGTCGCCTACTTCGCGCTTTCCATGGCGAACGCGATACTGGGCATATGCGGCATCGTGGCGTTGGCGCGCCGCTTCCTGCCGGCGCGCGAAGCCGCGGTCGCCGGACTGGCGATGGCGATATCGCCCATCTATACAACGCTGGCCATCAAGTTCAATGCGAATACGGTGCTGCTGTCGCTATGGCCGTGGACGGCATATTTCTTCGTCCGTTATGTCCAGACGGGGACGCGCAAAGCCGCGCTGGCGATGGGCGCGATGGCCGGCGTCGCCATGCTGGGCAAGTACTTCTCGGTCGCGGTGCTGGCCGGACTGGCGCTGGCAGGCCTGTGCCGGCCCGCCTGGCGCGCGCGGCTCATGCAGCCGCAGGTATTGCTGGCGGTGATGGCGGGCGCCATCGTGCTGTGGCCGCATATGCGCTGGCTTATCCAGAACGACATGCCCACGTTCACCTATGCGCGCGAACGCATGCATGAGATCGCCAGGCCCGTGCCGCTCGTCATGGGCGATATGGTGCTGTACGCACTGGTGCAGATCGCCTATCTGCTGCCCGGCATGGCCTTCGTCCTGCTGATGGTGCGCCATTCGCGGGGCCGCGCGGCCAAGCTGATGTTCCATGGCTATGTGCGGCGTTCCCTGGATCGCGACCTGTGGTGGCTGTCCATGGGGACCTTCCTGGCGATATGCGCGCTGGCGCTGTTCACGCGCACGCATTTTTCGGCGCTGTGGGGCAATACCCAATGGTTCGCCATTACGGTGTTCTGGCTGGCGATGCTGGCGAACGCGGGCATCAGCCTGGATCCACGCCGCATCGCGCCCGTGCTGGCGATGTACTGGGTGCTCACGCTGGCATTGGCGGCCGGCGGCGGATACCTGCAAGCCATCCACCACGACAGATCCGCGATGGAACCGCGCGCCGAACTGGCGCGGGCCGCGCATGCGGTGTGGCGCAGTCGTGCCACGCAGGCGCTGGCCTATGTCGCGGGCGATGATAAAGAGGCCAGGTCGGTGGCGTTCTATGCGCGCACGCGCATCGATTATTGGGACATCTTCGATCCCGCCACCACGCCGTGGGTCAAGGAAGCGGACGTACGCAGCAAAGGTGTGCTGTTCGTCTGCCGCGCCGATGACCGGCAGTGCCGCGATAAGGCGGCATCGTTCACCGGCGCGGCGGAAATCCCGGTCTCCGTCAGCAAGACGGTCTGGGGCGTGCATTCGTCCGTCCGCGACTATGCGCTGTTCGTGTTGCCGCCGGCGGAGTGATGTGATGGGGGCGAGCGGCGCAAGCGGGCGATCGGCGTCACCGTCGCGGCGATAGCCGCGCCTGCAGCGCGTGAAACCCCGCCAGGAACACCTCCTGGCTCACGAAGCGCTTCAGTTCGGCCTCGCGTTCCGGCGGCGCGGTGAATTCGGCGCTCCACTCGCCGAAGCAGCGGTCGCCGTCGGTGACCGGCGTCAATTTCAACGTCGCGACGTAGTCGGACACGCCCATGGGGCTTTCCAGGATGGCGTAGGTGAAGGTGTAGTCGTAATCGGATAGCGCCAGCAGTTGCTCGCGTATCAAACCGCCGTCACGCGTATGGAAGCTGCGCACGCAGCCGATGCGGTCGGCCGTGAGTCCGTTCTCGATGGACGAATCCACGATCAGCGGATGCCACTGCGGCATGCCGTTGAAGTCGCGCACGGCCGCCCAGACGTCGCCGGCGGGCGCGTCGATGACGCTGGATACGAAGATCGCCGTCATGCCTTCTTCTCCCCAGCGGGGCCGGTCAGCGTGGCCGCGCCCGCCATGCGGTTGATGTCGGCGCTGTCCAGCCCGATCTCTTTCAGCAGTTGATCGACGATGGGCGCCTGGGCGCGGAAGCGCAGCGCGGAATTGACGACGCCGTCGGAGAAATTGCCGCCATGCTCGTGCCCACCCGTACCGGCGCCCCCCAGGCCGTCGACGTGCATGATGCGTATGCTGTCGATTTTCTCCATCGGCTTGACCGATTCCCGGATGATGCCTTCCACCTTTTCCAGCAGGCGCATGCGCAAGGCGGACGCGCGTGCCTCGGGCGTCAGGATGTTGGAGGATTCGTTCATCATGCGCAGGCCCTCGGCTTCCACCTCGTGGCGGATGCGCGCGGCGGCCAGGCGGATGCGGTCGGCGTCGGCCTCGGCTTCGGCCTGGGCGCGCATCGCGTAGCCGCGGTCTTCGCTGGCGGCGCGCTCGGCCTCGGCGGCCACGCGCACGCTCAGGGCTTCGCGCTCGGCTGCCTGCGCGGCGGCGACCAGCTCGATGCGCTTGCGCCGCTCCGCCATTTCCAGTTCGCGCGCGGTGAAGATTTTTTCCTCCGCCGCGACGGCCAGCGCACGGGCCGTGTCGGCCGCGGCCTGCGCCTCGGATTGCGATTTGGATTGCATGGCCACGGCGATGGAGCGCTGCTGTTCGGCGAGTTCGACGGCCTTGCGGCGTTCGATCTCCGCCGCCTGCAGCTCGCGGTCCTTGTTGATGCGGTTGGACTCGATGATCTGTTCCGCGCGCAGGCGGGCTTCTTCCACGGCCTGCTGGGCGGCGATCTGCGCGCGCTGGCCTTCCTGGTCGCGCTCGGCCCGTTCGCGCGCCAGGGTGGCGCGCTGTTCCGCGCGGGCGATTTCCAGATCGCGCTCCTGCGCCAGCCGCGCGCCTTCCGACTCGCGATCGATGTCCAGCGACAGCTTCTCGGCTTCCAGGTTCTTGTTGCGGATCGCGATCAGGGTGTCCTGTTCGATGTCGTTGCGCTGCTTCTTGCGCCGCTCGATCTGTTCGGTCAGGCGGGTCAGGCCCTCCGCGTCGAAGGCGTTGCTGGGATTGAAGAACTCCATCGACGTCTGGTCCAGCTGGGTGAGCGACGCCGCTTCCAGTTCCAGGCCGTTCTTGGTCAGGTTCTCGGCCACGGCCTCGCGCACCCGGCGCACGTAGTCGCCGCGCCGCTCGTGCAGTTCTTCCATGGTCAGTTCGGCCGCCACCGTGCGCAGGGCGTCGACGAATTTGCCTTCCAGCAACTCCTTCAGCTGCTCCGGCGCCATGGTGCGTTGTCCCAGCGTCTGCGCCGCATCGGCTACCGCCTGGGCGCTGGCCTGGACCCGCACGTAGAACTCGGCGATGACGTCGACGCGCATGCGGTCCTTGGTGATCAAGGCCTTGTCGCGGCCGCGCGAGACCTCCAGCCTGAGCGTGCTCATGTTGACCGGGATGACGTCGTGGACGATGGGGAGGACCAGCGCGCCGCCGTCCAGCACCACCCGCTGCCCGCCCAGGCCGGTGCGCACGAAGGCGCGCTCCTTGGATGCCCGCAGGTACAGCCAGTGCAGCAGTCCGACGACGATGGCGGCGACGATCGCGACCGCGAGCACGATCAGCAGGAAGGTGCCGAATTGTGAGCCTGACATGATGAGCCTCTTTTATCGGGTGATTTGCTTGAACTGCCGCGCGGTTTCCGTCAGCGCGGTTTCGGCCGGCAGGCGTTCCATGCTGGACGCGCCGAAAAAACCGTGGCAGAGCGGGCATTCGGACAAGATGTAGGCGGCGTCCGCGGGCGAGGAAATGGGCCCGCCATGGCACAGCACGATGATGTCGTCGCGCACGGCGCGCGCCGCGTCGGCCCAGGCCTGGATGCGCGGCACGCAGTCCCGCAGCGTGAGCGCGGTGCGCGCGCCGATGTCGCCGCCCGTGGTCAGGCCCAGATGGCAGACCACGACGTCGGCGCCGGCGCGCGCCATATCCGCGGCGTTGGCGGCGCTGAACACGTAGGGGGTGGTCAGCAGGTCCAGGGCATGGGCGCGCGCGATCATGTCGACCTCCATGCCGTAGCTCATGCCGGTCTCTTCCAGGTTGGCGCGGAACACGCCGTCGATCAGGCCCACGGTGGGAAAATTCTGCACGCCGGAGAAGCCCAGGGCCTGCAACTGGCGCAGGAAAGGTTCGACGAGCATGAAGGGGTCCGTCCCGTTGACGCCGGCCAGTACCGGGGTATCGCGCACGACGGGCAGGACTTCGCGCGCCATCTCCACGACGACTTCATTGGCATTGCCGTAGGCCATCAGGCCGGCCAGCGAGCCGCGACCCGCCATGCGATAGCGGCCGGAGTTGTAGATCACGATCAGGTCCACGCCGCCCGCTTCTTCGCAGCGCGCGGAAAGACCCGTGCCGGCGCCGGCGCCGATGATGGGCTGGCCGCGGGCGATCATGCCGCGCAGGCGTTCGAGTATGGTTTCACGCGCGATGCGTGGCATGATCGGTCTCCTGGCCTGGAAAGGGGATGACAGCGGACGCCAAGGCCGGGGCCGGCGCCTGGATGTCGCGGAAGGCCTGCACCAGCGCATCGGCGAAGCGCGGATCGTTGATGTGGTAGGGCAGTCGGCGCAGCTGGCGCGTGGGCGAGGCGCGGAAGGCTTCCTCGATGGCGGCAAACAGCGCGCGATCGGCGTCGGGGTCCCAGAAAGGCTGGCCCGGCATATCGATGGCGGAGACCCCGCCTTCGGGCAGCAGGAAGCGCACGGGTCCCGGCATGCGGTTCAGCTTGTCGGCCAGGAAGGCCCCGATGCGCCGGTTTTCTTCCGGCGTGGTGCGCATCAGCGTGACGTTGTCGTTGTGGCGGTAGAGGTTGCGCGAGCGGAAGCGTTCCGGCACGGTCGCCATGGCCATGAAGTTCACCATGTCCAGCGCGCCGCATGAGCCGACGTAGGGGATGCCGGTCGCGATGATGGCGTCCAGGCGGCCGGGACCGGCGGAAAACACGCCGCCCACGATTTCGTCGGCGATCTCGGTGGTCGATACGTCGATCACGCCTTGCAGCAGGTGCGATTCGACCAGCTTTTCCATCGAGTTGCCGCCGATGCCGGTGGCGTGGAAAACCATGCAGTCGTAATCGCCGCCCAAGGCCGTGGTGACGGCCTGTACGCACGGCGTGGTGACGCCGAACATGGTCAGGCCGACCGCCGGCCGGGTGGCGGGCGGCGGGGGCCTGCGATGCAGCACCATGCCGGCCAGTGCGTGCGCGGCATTGCCCAGCACCTGGCTGCTGATGGGATGGATGCCGGAGACGTCCGTGACCGAGTACATCATGCAGATGTCGCTGGGGCCTACGTAGGGGCGGACGTCGCCGGAGGCGACGGTGGAGACCAGCACCTTGGGGACGCCGATCGCCAGGGCGCGCATGCCGGCGCTGACCAGCGCCGTGCCCCCGGACCCGCCGGCGCCTATGGCGCCGCCCAGGTCGCGGCGGGTGGGCAGGAATCTGGCCAGCGCCTGCGCCATGGAAGAGACGGCGCTGCCGCGATCGCCCGTGAATACCGCCTGTTCGCCGCCGGGGTGGTGGCGCGCCACTTCGCGCGGGTGTATCGACGCGGGAGATGGCTGTCCGGAGGTCGATACGTCGACCGTCACGGTGCGCAGTCCCAGGCGCTGCAGGCAGTCGCGCAGCAGCAGGAGTTCACGCGCCTTGGTGTCGAAGGTGCCGATCACGTAGGCGGCGCGATCGACCAGCGCGCCGGTCGGCGGCGTTATCGGGAGATGACCCGGGCGGGTGGGGCGATCGCCGAACCCGGCGCTCGCCGCGGCGGGTGTGTCCGATGCCGCGGACATCCCGGACATCCCGGACATCCGGGCCAGGTCGGCGCCCGATGGCGCGCCCGCGTCATGCCCGCCCGCGGCATGTGGCGCGGCGGGCTGCCAGCGGTTGATGCCATCCGTCGCCCGCGGCAGTGCCGTCGCCGCGTCGGCGTGCTCGCGACGGATGGTCAGGACTTCCACCACGCCTTCGCGCGGCGCCGCGGCGTTCGCTGACGCGCCCATGCCGCCTGCCGCGCCGCCGTCGTCCGCGCCGTCGGTACCGCCCGACGCCACGCCCAGCAGCCGCTGCTGCAAGGCGCGATCCGCCGCCAGCCGCGCCGCGGGCATGACGCGCGCCACCTGGCCGTTGACCAATACCGCCACGGTATCGGCGACATCGATCGCCACGCCCAGGTTCTGTTCGATCAGCAATACCGCGATCCTGCCTTCGCCGGCCAGGGTCTTGAGCATGGCGGCGACCTGGTCCACGATGACCGGCGCCAGGCCCTCGGTCGGCTCGTCCATCACCAGCAGGCTGGGGTTGAAGAGCAGGGCGCGGCCGATCGCCAGCATCTGCTGCTCGCCGCCCGACAGTTGCGCGCCACCGTTATGGCGCCGCTCCGCCAGCCGCGGAAACGTCGCATACACGCGATCCACCGTCCAGTCGCCGCGCCGCGCGCTGCGCGCGGCCAGGCGGAAATGCTCGTCCACGGTCAACGACGGCCAGACGTGCCGGCCCTGCGGTACATAGCCGATGCCCATTTCGGCGATGGCGTGGGGCGGCTTGCCGAGGATGTCGCGGCCATGCAGGCGGATCGCGCCGCGCGCCGGCACCAGTCCCGTCACGGCATTGCACAACGTCGTCTTGCCCATGCCATTGCGGCCCACCACCGCGAGCACGCCGCGCGGCAGGGTCAGCGACACGTCATGCAATGCATGCGCGCTGCCGTAGAAGACGTTGAGGTTGGCGATCTCCAGCACGGCCGCATCGCCGCCGGTCGTCGCCGGGCCGGGGGTACGCCCGCCCGGCGCAGGCCCGGCGGCAGCCGGGCCTTGCGGAGATTTGGCCGTTCCGGCCAGCCCCGCTGCATTCGCACCATACGCGTCAGTGGCCATGCTGGCGTTCTCCCATATAGATCGCCTGCACCTCCGGATCGCTTTCGATCTCGGCGGGCGTGCCGTGCCGCAGTACGCGGCCGTTGTGCATGACGGTCACCCGCGCCGCCACCGACAGCGCGATCTCCAGGTCGTGCTCGATGATGACGTAGCCGATGTGGCGCGGCAGCGCCTGCAGCAGCGCCACCAGCTCGCGCCGCTCGGCGGGCGACAGGCCCGCCGCCGGCTCGTCGAACAGGATCAGGCGCGGCGCGCCGGCCAGCGCCATGCCGATTTCCAGCTGGCGCTGCTGGCCGTGCGACAACAGGGCGACCGGCGTATCGGCCAGGCGCGCCAGCCGCGCATGTTCCAGCAGCTCGTCCGCCGCCGCATCGGACGCCGATGCGCGGCCCGTGCGCCGCAGGCTGAAGCGTCCGCGCGACACGCCGCGCACGGCCAGGTACAGGTTGTCCCGCACGCTCAGCTCGCGGAACAGCAGCGACGATTGATAGGTGCGGCGCAATCCGCGGCGTATGCGTTCCCAGGGCGGCAACGCGGTCACGTCCTCGCCGAACAGCAGCACGCGGCCGGCGGTCACCGGAAAGTCGCCGGTGATCATGTTGAACAGCGTCGTCTTCCCGGCGCCGTTGGAGCCCAGCACGGCATGGCGCTGGCCCGCCTCGACATCGAACGACACGCCGTCGATCGCCTTGAGCGCGCCGAACGCCCGGGTAATCCCGCGCAGCTCGAGCGCGTTGCCGGAAGAAAACCCCGTGGCCGCGTGCATGCCGTTCACTTGCATTCCGGATTGGTGCGCGAGCCCAATCCCATCTTTTCGAACTCGGCCTGCGACAGGCCCAGGCGCTGGTTGACGTCCGGAATGACCTTGACGAACTTGTTGTACAGCGAACCGTCGCTGTTCTTCGCCACCTCCGTCAGGAAGATATTGGCCACCGCGTTGCGATTCTGGTCGAGCTTGACGTTGCCGGTGGGCGTGGACACCGTCATCGTCGACAGCGTCTGCCGCAGCTTGGCCTGGTTGTTGGAGAGATCCGCCTTGTCCTGCTCCAGGGCGTCCAGCACGGCCTTGGTATTGACGTAGTAGGCATGCGCGAACAGGCTGGGGCTGGGCAGGCCGTCCTTGTAGGCCGCCCGGTAATCAGCGACGAATTTCTTCCAGGCCGGGTCGTCGTAGTTGTCGGCGATCGGACCGGCCGACGGCGTGCCGATCAGCGCGTCGCGGCGCTTGCCCTTGTAGCCCAGCACGGATTGGTCGATGGTAATCGACCCGGCGATCAAGGGCTTGTCGCCGCCCGCCTGCTCGTACTGTGAGAAGAAGTTCACCGCGTCCGAGCCGCCCAGGGCCACGTAGATCGCGTCGATGTTGTCGGGCAGCCGCGCGATCACGGACGAATAGTCCTTGGTGCCCAGGGGCACCCAGTGCTTGTCCACCACCTTGCCGCCGGCCTTGCAGAATTCGATCATGAAGCCCTGCAGCAGCGAGTAGGGAAAGGAATAGTCCTCGGCCACGGATACGACGCGCTTGTAGCCCTTGTCCTTGAAGGCGTAGGTCCCCAGCCCCGCCTGCCATTGCGCGCCGTCGGTGGAGAAGCGGAAGAAGTTCGGCGCGGGGTCCTGCAGCGTCGTGCCCTGCGCGGCGGACGAGCCATTGACGAAGGTCACTTCGGGATGGGTCTTGGCGTAGTTCTTCACGGCGATGCCTTCCGAACCCGACAGCGGCCCGATCAGGATCTGCACGCCATCCTGTTCCACCAGCTTGCGCGCCGCATTGACGGCCGTGTCCGGATTGCCGTTGGACGATGCCTTGATGATCTCGATCTTCTTGCCGGCCACCATGCCCTTGTGCTGCGCGACGGCCAGATCCACGCCGCGCATGCCATCCTGGCCCGGCACGGCGAACGGGCCTTCCAGCGTGGCCAGCGCGCCGATCTTGACGACCTCCTGCGCGCGCGCGGGATGCCCGCCCAGCGCGGCGGCGATGGCCAGCGCCAGCGTGCCGGCGGCCAGCATGGCGCGCCGCTTCGATACGTGCGCGAGGGATGCGGATGTCGCGTGGTTCATGTGTGTCTCCTGGTTCTAGTCGTTATGCCACTGGGTAGGGGCGCGCGGCTGGCGCCTTTCGAATCGACCTGCACGGCGGGGCGAGCCGGCCCGCGCAAGCGCCGCAGGAGGCCCATCAGGCCATCCGGCGAAACCATCAAGACCAGGAGGAACACGCCGCCGATCACCAGGTTGAACCGCTCGCGGTCCACCAGATCGATGGCGAAGTTCTGCAGCAGGACGAAGAGCAGGGCGCCCAGGAAGGCGCCGGCGGGATGCCGCATGCCGCCCAGCACGGCGATGATCAGGATATTGATCATCGATGTGGTGTTGACCGAGCCGGGGGAAATCTGCGAGTTGTACCAGACCAGCAGGACGCCGCCCACGCTGGCGATCAAGCCGGCCAGGGCGTGCGCGGCGATGCGGTGGGCCGTGACGTCGAAGCCCAGCGCGCGCATGCGGCGCGCGTTGTCGCGTATGCCCTGCAGCGCGATGCCGAAGGGCGCGCGGACGATATAGGCCACGCCCGCGTAGCCCAGCGCCGCGCACGCCAGGCTGATGTAGTAGAAGGCGGCCGGCCCGCGCAGGTCCGCCCCGTAAAGCGGCGGCGGCAGGATGCGCGCCAGTCCCTGGAAGCCGTTGAACACCGTGTAGTTCTGCTGCACCAGGTAGAAGAAGGCCACGCCTATGGCCAGCGTGATCATGATGGTGTAGATGCCTTCGGTGCGGACCGCGAGTACGCCGATCAGCGTTGCGGCCAGTGTGCCGATGGCCAGCGCCGCCAGGACGGCCAGCCACCAGGGCCATCCCAGGCTGTGCGCCGCATCGGCGTTGGTGCCCAGCAGCGCGACGGCGTAGCCCGCAATGCCGGCCACCGTCATCTGCGATAGCGTGACCATCCCGCCGTAGCCGGCCAGCAGGGCCAGCGATAGGGCGATAAGGCCCAGCACGAGCGACTGCGCGCCCACCTGGAAGGTGAAGAAGGGTGTGGCCGCCAGCGGGTAGAGCAGCAGCGCCGCGGCGACCGCGAGGTGCGTGATGGCCGGGCGCGATAGTCCGCGTGCGCGTCTTCCGCCAGCCGCGGTCGCGCCTTGCGCGTATGGCCCGCGCGCGGCCGCGGCAGCCACGGCGCCGCCGCCGGCCGATGCCGTCGGGCCGCTCCCGGCGAGCGGCGCGGCCCGACGCAGGTCGGACGCGGCCGCGTCGCCCAGGGACGCCGCGCCGGAGCGCTGTCCACCCACGCCGGCCGCCGGATAGGCCAAGCTGCCTTGTGACATGACGCGCCGCCATTTCGCCGCACTCATCGCGTGTTGCTCCCGTTCGCGCGCTCAGGCCCGCTTGCCCATTAGCCCTTGCGGGCGGAAGGCGAGCACGGCAACCATGATCAAAAAGGTGAAGACCACGCCGTACGTCGGCGCGTACGCCAGCCCGAAGGTTTCCGCCAATCCGATCAGCAGTGCCCCGACCGCGGCGCCGGTGATGCTGCCCATGCCGCCGACAATCACCACGATCAGCGACGCCAGCAGGTAGCGCACGTCTTCGCCGGGCGCGATGGACAGCGCCGTGCCGCCCATGACGCCCGCGAATCCGGCCAGCCCGGCGCCCACCGCGAACGTGATCGCGAATACCCTCTGCACGTTCACGCCGCTGGCCGAGAGCATGCGTTTGTTGTCCACGCCGGCGCGTATCATCATGCCGATGCGCGTCCGATTCAGGAATAGCCACAGCGCCAATCCGATGACGACGGCCGACAGCAGCACCACCAGCCTGAAGCCCGAGTACTTGCCGACGCCCGGTACGCCCACGGTCCCCAGCAGCCAGCCCGGGGGATCGAATTGATACGCCTCGCCGCCCCAGATCCACAGGAAGATATCGGCCAGCACGATGGACAGGCCCAGCGTCACCAGGGTCTGCCGCAGGTCCTGTCCCTCCATGTACTGGAACACCAGCAGCTGCAGCAGCAGGCCGGCCAGCGCCGTGGCCAGGAAGCCGGCCGCCAGGGCCAGGAACCAGGACCCGCTCGCATCGCCGACCGTATAGCCCACATAGCCGCCCAGCAGGAACAGCGAGCCGTGCGCCAGATTGACGTTGCGCATCAGGCCGAACACCAGCGTAAAACCGCTGGCCACCAGGAAATACAGCGCGGCCAGCGTCAGCCCGTTCAAGAGCGACAAGCCGAACAGGCGCGCATTGTCCGCGATGGCGGCGCCGGCCAGCCCAAGCAGGATCGCCGCGCCGGCAATGGCCAGAATCCACGAAGCGTAGCGTCTCACGTCGCGCCCCATCCGCGCGGTCAGGCCGCCCAGCGCGTGCTGCGCGCGCTGACGATCTGCGGCGCGCGGTGGAACTCGCCGTCCTTCATCACCGCCAGGATGCGTTTCTTGTCCTGCAGGATGCGGATGTCGGCCAGCGGATCGCCGTCGATCAGCAGCAGGTCGGCCAGGTAGCCGTCGCGGATCTGGCCCAGCTCGTCGCCCTGCATCATGATCTGGCCGCCCAGCGTGGTGGCGGAAAGCAAGGCGTCCTGCGGCGACATGCCCACGTATTTGACGAAGTACTCCAGGTCGGTGGCATTGGTCCCGTGCGGAGTCCAGGCAAAGCCATAGTCGCCGCCGGGCAGGATGCGGATGCCGCGGCGATGCATTTTCTTCATCGACTCCACCGCCACTTCCAGCTCGCGGTGGTAGCCCATCTTGGCGGTTATCTCCGGCGTCAGGCCCCACTCGCTGGCGTGATAGGAGGTATTCACCAGCCATGCCAGTCCCGGCGCGACGAACACCCGGTCCTTCTTGGACTCCAGCATGTCCAGCGATTCTTCATCGGTAAAGCTGGCGTGGTAGATGATGTCGATGCCATGGCGCACGCACTGCTTGATGGACTCGCAGGACCTGGCATGCGCGGCCACGCGCTTGCCGAAGCGCTTGGCCTCGGTTACGCACATGGCCACTTCTTCTTCCGAAAACTGCGTCATCTCGGCGGGCAGGCCGGCGATGTACTCGCCCGAAAGATTGATCTTCAGCTGGTCGACGCCATACTTGACGAATTGGCGCACCATCTTGCGCATCTCTTCCGGTCCGTTGACGATGGCGCCGAAGCTCAGTTCCGGATAGGGCAGATGCGGCGGCGTCGAATCGCCCAGGCCGCCCGTGGTCGTAATCTCCTGGCTGGCCGCCAGATAGCGTGGACCGACGATCTGGCCATCCCGTATGGCGTTGCGCGTCACCACGTCCAGCCGCGGCTTGGCGGTGGCCGCGCCGACGCAGGACGTCCAGCCCATGTCCAGATAGCGGCGCGCTACGTTGATGCACCAGACCACGTGCTCTTCCACCGGCATGCGCTGGATGGCGTCCAGCGAGGGCTGGTCGTTCCAGGAAAAATGCGTGTGGGCCTCGGTCATGCCCGGCATCAGGAAGGCGCCGGCGCCGTCGACGACGGTCACACCGCCGATAGGCAGCGAGCGCGTGGAGCGCGAGACGCGGGCGATGCGATTGCCCTGCACCAGCACTTCGCCGGTATAGGGAAGCGCACCGGTTCCGTCGAACACCCGTACGTTGGTGAATAGCACCTCTGCCATGGCGGCCTCCTGGCGGTTGGCTGTAGCGGCCGGCCACGCGCGCTTCAGCGTGCGTGTGCCGAATAGAAGTCTTTCAATTCACGCAGGCATTCCCCTGGGCGTTCGAAGGTGGTCCAGTGCCCGCAGCGCGGATAGACGACCACGCGGCTATGCGCGATCCGGTCGCCGATGGCGCGCACGGAAAGCGGGGGCGCGACCGGATCTTCGTCGCCGGTCACCAGCAGGGTGGGGCAGGCGATGCGTTCGACCGGCGCGGGCTGCGCGTCGGCCAGGGCCTCGCAGCTGCGGGCGTAGCCCTCCGGATCCTGGCGCATCACGCTTTCGCGCACCAGCGCCACGGCCGCCGGCTGATGCTGCCGTGTGTCGGCCGAGGTCGCCCCCGCCACGATGGCGTCGGCGATGGCCTGGATGCCGGCGACGCCTTCATCGCGGGCGCGTTGGGCGCGAGCCCGTATGTTGGCCCGCGCGGCGTCGGGCGGACAGAGCAGGGGGCCGAACAGCGCCAGGCTGCGCACCAGCTCCGGCGCTTCGGTCGCCAGCTTGAAACAGACGATGGTGCCTAGCGAATGCCCCAGCAGATGGGCACGCGTCACGCCCAGGCGCGCGCAGACATCGCGCACCGCCTGTGCCAGCGTATCGATGCTGAGCGGCCCTTGCACCGCGTGCGAACGCGCGCTGCCCGGCATGTCGATACGCAGGACGCGGAAGCGGTTGAGGGCTTCCATGACGGGCGTCCAGTTGTTGGACGATCCCCCCAGGCCGTGGATGCATACCGCCGCATCGCCCTGGCCGTCGACCTCCACCGCGATGCGGCTGACGAACTCGGTACTCATGGGGCCACGCTCGCAAGGATCGCGGCAGGCGCGATGGTACAGGCGAACGCGGGCATTTCGTCAGCCGGACATGGTCCGGCTGCCCGCTGGCTAACGGTCGTCACGGTTTGTCTCCTCAACGAGGAATTTTTTCTTGGAATAGTCGGCGATATGGCCTGGTGAGACACGCGATCCGATTTAAGATACGTGTCTCGTTTTCCAATTCATGCTAGAAGACGGTCTTTTAGCTGTCAATAAAAATCTGGACACACGAGCATGGGATATACCCCTAACGCAATCACAGCCGTGCCGCAGGCGCCTACCCGGGGTCCGCGCGCGCGCACCTGGAAGCTGTTGATGGAAGCCGCCAGCAGCCTGATCGAAGAAGGGCATACCCCGACGGTGGCGGAAGTCGCCAAGCGCGCGCAGGTATCGCGCGCCACCGCCTATCGATACTTCCCGACGCGCAGCCGCCTGATCACGGCGATGGTCGATACGGCGCTGGGCCCGGTACGGTCATGGTCCTCGTCGCAAAGCGACGGACGCGCGCGCATCACCGAGCTGTTCGAATCGACCTTCATCCGTTTCAAGGAGTTCGAACCGCACATGCGGGCGGCCGCGCAGCTGGCCCTGGAGCATCAGGCGCTGGAGCGCGCCGGCATCCTGGAAGAAGAACCCTACCGGCGCGGACACCGCATCCGCATCCTGGCCCACGCCGTCGAGCCCTTCCGTACACGCGTGCCCGCCAAGGCGATAGACCGCCTGCAGAAAGCCCTGTCCATCATCTATGGGATCGAGCCTCATATCATCCTTAAGGACATCTGGGGCGCCAAGAACAAGGAAGTCGAAGCCATCGTCTTCTGGATGGTGGAGGCGCTGATCGAGGCCAGCCTCAAGGAGGCCAAGGACAGCGCCCCCGCGGCATCGCCGCGCCGGCCCGCGCGCCGCGGCGAGCGTGGCAAGGACGGTATCGCCGCGCGCCGCAGCGTATCGCCGGCGGGAGACTAGCTACTTCTCGTTGGCCCGTGGCGCGCGATCGCAGTACGATCGGCGCACGGCCTTGGGGCCGGCCTAAGGAGCAGGCACATGGATCTGGGTTTGCATGGCAAGACGGCCGTCGTGACCGGCGGCAGCAAGGGAATCGGCCTGGCGGTTGCCAAGGCATTGGTCAAGGAAGGCGTGCGCGTGGGCATCATCGCGCGCAATGCCGAAGCGCTGGAGTCGGCGCGCACCCAGCTTGCCCGGCAGGGCGGTCACGTATGCGCGGCGCCGGCCGACCTGATCGATCCCGCCCAGGCGGCCCAGGCAGTCGCGCGCATCGAGGCCGAACTCGGTCCGATCGACATTCTCGTCAACAGCGCCGGCGCGGCGCGCCGCCATGATCCGGAAACCCTGGATGCCGCGAAATGGCGCGCCGCCATGGACGCGAAGTTCTTCACCTATGTGCATACACAGGACGAGGTCCTGCGGCGGCTGCGGGCGCGCGGCGCCAAGGGCGCCATCGTCAATATCATCGGTTCCGGCGGCAAGACGCCCACCGCGACCCATCTGGCGGGCGGCTCCGCCAATGCGGCGCTGATGCTGGCCACGGTGGGCTCGGCCTACCATTATGCGCGGTACGGCATCCGCATCAACGCCATCAATCCCGGCGCCACGGTCACGGAGCGCGTGCAGGAAGGCCTGGCGGTCGAAGCCAGAACGATGGGTGTCAGCGTGGATGAAGCGCGCCGGCAGGGAGAAGGACGCATTCCGCTGGGCCGTTACGCGGAGCCGGAAGAGATCGCCGACGTTGCGGTGTTCCTGGCCAGTGAACGCGCCAGCTATGTGATCGGTGCCGTGGTGCCGATGACCGGCGGTCTGGCGCCGGTGATTTGAGCGAGGCCGCCGGGACGACAGGCGCATGCCCGCCGTCCCGCCGCCGCCTGGCCGGCGGCATCAGCCTTGAATCAGGTCTTCAGGGGTGACCGGCTTATACATCGCCATGCAGCTTTCCTTGTCCGGCATGAATGGCGCGAAATCACCCACGTATTTGTCCGGCCCTGCCTTCATGTGATCGGCAAGATGCGTCACCGATGCTTTCAGGCCTTCGTGGTTCTTTGTTCGCTCCTGGTGCGACGTGATCAGGAAGGTTTTGGTCAAGGCGGTCTGCATGTCCAGCTTGAGCTTATTGAGCTCCTGATCCCAGGCGGATTCCTTCAATTGCGTCGACACGATACTCTTGGCCTGCGCCAGCCGGTCGCAGAGCTGTCCCGTCGTGCCGGTTTTCCATCCCGGCTTCAGCACTTCGTTGGCGACGGCTTCGTGCAGGGGCTTCGAATGGCTGGCAAAGGCGATGCTCATGCCGTTCGATCCATCGTCCTGTTGCCGTCCTTCATTGGCCGGCCCGGCCAGCAGCGTGGCGGGCGACAATGAAACCAGAGGGAGGTTCATGGACATAAGTGGGTCTCCTGGGAAGTATGCCGCGGATGCGGCGACGCAGGTACGTTTCCGCGTGCGGGGATAGGTTCCTGTCGGTCCACGCGGGCCGCCGTTCGACCGCGCGCGCATGCCTGGCGCCGCGTGCCGGCATGCCCGGGCAAGGCCGACGAGGCCGGCGGAACCCGCGCTTGCCAGGGTTACTCAGCGCGGTACTTCGCAGAGGTCCGCCATGCCATCTCCGCTTTCCGCGCCCTTGCCGCTGATGCCGGCGCAGGGTTTCCTGCCGGCCTTTTTCACGCATCACACGCCGGCCCCGCGTGCCGGCAAGCCCTCGGAAGCCGCGACGGCCGCCGCCGGCCATGCCGGGACCCGCTACGACGCTGACCGCGACGGGCCGCACCATGCCTTCTGCGGCGGCAGCCGGTTCGCCGATTACCGGCGCGAAGTCCTGGACGACCTGGAATTCATCATCGACCTGAGCCGGCAACGGAACATGCCCGATGCCGCCGCCATCGAAGAGCGCTTTCGCACGTTCTACCGCCATCGCTTCGAGGAAAGTTATTTCGACGTCGACGAAGAGCTGCCGTTGATAGACAGCGCCGGCAAACGCGCACTGGACAATTTCCGGGCGATGCTGGCGCATCCGGCGCTGCGGCCGGATCAGCAGGTGGCGGCCATACGCGAGCTGTCGCTGGGTGTCGCGGTATGCGCGTCCGGGACCACGGCCAATCTGATCGCCGCGGACCGCGAGCTGGCGCTATCGGTGGACGGGCTGCGCGGCCGGCTCTGGCTGGTCAAGGAGCAGATCGTGCGCGACGTCCTGCGGCAGCAGGTCGCCGAGCTGTACGGCGCGTTCGAAATCGCCGATGAGTGCGAAATCCATTACGTCAACGATCTATGGAATGTGATCGCCGACGGCTTCGGCTTGCAGCGCATCGATGGCCACGCGCAGCCGGATGACGCGGGTGGCTACGATGCCTCCTTCATTGCGTCCTGCCGCGGTCAGGTGATCGCGGCGCTGGCGCCGGATCGCATCGCGTCCAGGATCGCCGAGGAATGCCTGTCGATTTTCCGCAGCCGCACGGTATCCGATGCCGGCGCGCCGTTCGGCGCCTGCGACGCCGGACAATGGCGCCTGCTGGAAGAGACGGTCGACGATATTCGCGGCGATCTGGGCCTGGCCGCCAGCCAACTGGGCCTGGATGCTTTCCTGGAGCTCCATGACGACGGCCGGTTCTATCGCGTACGGGATGACCCCGCCCTGATCGCGCTGGCGCTGCTGAAGGCAATGAACGCCGAACGGCTGCTGGCCGATACGCCGGTGCGGCTGGCGGATTCCGTGGACGGCGACGGACGCCGTGCCGAAGTGTTCATGTACGGCTCCCTGCTGGGATGGCAATTGCAGCGAGCGGTGCCGACGTCGGCGGCGGCGCCGACGTCGGCATGGGATGCGCATGCCGGCGCGGAGCCTGTCGACTTGTCCGCGCTACTGGGCTGGCTCGCCGGGGATGGGCAGGCGCCGGTCGAGCTGGCGCCGGACGCGCCACCGGCGCGGCTGCATGGCGCGCACCCTGACGAGCTGATGAAGATACCGGCGGAATGGCTGGGATCGGCGCGCGCGCTGCTGGGGCTGCTGGAGCGCCTGCCCGCGGAGCAAGCCGCGGCCTATCTGGGACATAACCTGCCCTATCTGCTGACGGGATTACCGGTCGAGGATCGCGACCTGTTGCTGGACAGGGCCGTGCACCTGGGCGAACCCGGACGCATCCTGGCGCGCGCCTGGCAATCCGAACTCTGGCTCGTGCTGCACCTGGATCATGGCGCGGCGGTCCGGTATCTCAGGGACAACCTGCGGTATCTGGCGGACACCATTCCCGCCTACAGCCGCGGACAATGGATGGACGAAATCATGCATCTGGAAGAGCCGGCCCGCGACCTGGCGCGCGCGTGGTACCCGGATGCCTGGACCTTGTTGACGCAGTCCACCCAGCCCCTGCGCGGCACGCGGCTGGCGTACTGGGTGCAATGCGATCACGTAAGGGCCCTGGAATCCGTGTGCCAGCTCGTCGCCGAAGGGTGGGGCGCGGGCAGCGTGTCCGCCTCTTCCGGCCAGGGCGTGTCCACCATGCAAGGCCGTATCTGCGCCTGGTGCCTGGACGAAGAGGGCAATGTCGCGGTAACCAAGGACGCCGCCACCATCGAGGCCGCGCGCCGTCTGCTCCGGCAGCTGTCGTTTACCTCGCCGGCCAGCGAGCAGTTCGGCCGGCGGCTGTCGACCCTGTTGCCCGGCAACGTGCTCTATGTACTGGAAACCGGCTCGGCGCCGACGGCCAGGGCGTTCCGCGGCTTGCTGACGGACCGCGAACTGTTGCCGCGGATAGGGCCGGACCTGCCCGCTATCCTGTGTGCCAGCGGCTCTTACGCCGGATATCCGATGTCTTATGTACTGGCCACCGGCAAGACCGGTTTCATCGCGGCCTACGGCGCATGGCTGGCGGATATGGCCAGCATGCCGGACGGCGCGCGATGGATAGTCCCGTTGTTGATGCCGAAATGGATGGCGGATCCGGCGCCCCCGGCGTCCGGCCTTGGCCGCCGGTCGGGATGCTACGCCTTGCTCGATGCATCCACGGCGGGCGCCACGAAGGTGATCGAGGCTTATCACCAGATCCTGGTGCATCCGGGCATCCTGCCGCATATCCTGAACGTTCTGCCTGAGCTGGTGCTGGGCGCCCCGCCCATCGACCCGAGGACGCGGCATCGGCGCTGGCCGGCAGCCCGGTATGAAGTTCTCGAAAGCCTGTTCAATATGGCGGCGCCGGGCTATCCGGCCTACGGCAACCTGGTCAAGGATCCACGGATCCTGCCGCATATCGTGGATGCGGTGCCCAGGACCGCCATCATCATCCGCGCGCGTCTGGAAGGGCGCGGCGTCGTCGCCGATCTGGAAGGCCCGCAAGCGCCGGCGCGCAAGGCCTTGCGCCACCGGGTGGGCGAGGCCTTCCGCCGCGTAAAAAAGTAGTCAGGCGTTATCCGTCGCCCAGGGCCGCATTTCGAACGACGGCGCGCCCATGGGTGGGAGCGGCGCCAGTCCCGCCGCCTCCAGCGCCGCGTTGGCATGCGGCAGCCAGGTGTTGTAGCGCAGCTCTCTTTCCAGCCTGACGCCCATGTTGCGGCGCGCCTGTTCGTCGTCCGACGCGCCGATGTCGCGCAGGCGCTCGAGCAGGCGTTCGTCGAAGCCCTCCAGGCCGGCGTGGAGTTCGGCTTCGACTTCGGCGCACTTTTCCGGGCCGATCTGCCGCCGGACCTCCAGCAGGAAAGGACTGAAGTCCAGCAGCAGGTATTCATGGAACCACTCGCCTTCTATGCGCTTGATGGCGTCGCGTGCTTGCTCTATGTCGCGTGGCGTGAGCACGCTCAGCGTGGTGAAAGTCATCTCTTCCACGCTGAGGGGCAGATTGAATTCCTTGCGCAGGCTGACGTGATAATCCAGCATGATCTCGATGGGATCGATGGGGATGAGGCCGCTCGCGACGCTGTCCTGCGGCAGCTGTCCAGGCTGCGGCTTGGCCAGCATACGCTCCTGTATTTGTTCGAGACGCTGTTTGTTCACTTTATGCAGGGCGATGATCTTGTCCTGCGCGATGGCTTCCAGGCTGTCCATCCTGAGGGTATCGAGCCCCAGCTTGCAGATAATCCGCAGCTCGCCGGCATAACGTCCGGCCAGGACGTCATCCTTGAGCATCAGTATTTTCAAGCGGTTCCATGTCAGCAAGGCGTTGTCGCGGCACATGCTTGACCCTTCATCGCAGATCCGGAAGGCTTCGGCGCGCAGCGCCGCGCGGTCGGGTTCCGCCGCCCGCGCCAGCCAACGGCTAAGCTCTTCGCGCGTGACCGCCGAGTTGTGTATGTGCGTGAACTTCAGGGCGAGCAGGAATTTCTTGAATGAGACCAAGCCCGATGGTTCGACAGCGGCGGACAGGGCGATGTCATTCCAGCGGGCGGCCAGTTCGGCGTCCTGGCGGCCTATCCATTGTTCGACGATAACGCCCAGCAATCGTCGCTCGCCGTCGCGTTGCATGGCGGCATGGGAAAGCGGCTGCGACGCCGCCGGTTGGGCATGGCGGATGGAGTCCAGGCGCGGCCGCACCCGCTGCCGGCGGACCGGCCCCGCGGGGACCGCATCGGTGGCAGCGGCCGCCGGGCCTGCTTCGGCGTCCGGCGACACCGCCGCGGTGGTGATGTTCGGTGACGACGACAATACGCGCAGGGGCGCGTCGAGCGTGGCGGAAGCGCCGGCCAGCGCCGCTTGTGCATCCTGGTACATGGATGGCGGCCACGCGGCTCCCGTGATGCCGCCGATGCCCAGGCCATATTGCGCTTGCAGGGCCGCGTTGGCGACGGTGCCGCTTAGCAAGCCGAAGTACTGCTGCCACACCAGGCGCAGCTGGGCCTGCGAAGCCACGGCCACCACCGCGCGCAGGGCGTCGTGCGCCGGCGAGCCGACGCCGGCTCGCGGCATGGCGAGCATGGGAATGGCCGTCGCGTCGGGGCCGAACTCCAGCACGGGATGGCAGCCATGTTCTTCCGCCACCGCGCGCAGCTGGTGCAGCGCGGCGGCGCCGTAGTCGGTCGCATGCAGGTCGCGAAAGTGCGCCTCCGCCAGGCGCAATTGCGGGCCGCCGGGATCACCGGTGACCACGGCGTGCAGCAGGTGCGCCAAACAGATCACACGCGTTTGATCGCGGGCCGGTGGCGCTCCTCCCTGGGCGACGGCCAGCGGTGTGAGGTTGGGGTATGCGATTCCGCTCGGGGGGATATTCATGTCCGGCTCCTTCTGGGCGGTTGCATCGGCATGGATGGCAGCACGATGGCAGGGGTTGACGAGCGGGCGTTGAGTAGCAGGCCCGCCTTGAAAGTTCTTCCTCGTGTCGTTCGTGCGGACGGAAATCGTCGGGGCCGGCCCGGAACCGGTCGATCGCATCGTTACTTAGCGCGTTCGGTTCAGGAGCACTCCATGCCATCGCATCAACTGACCACGGCGACTGCCGGCACGCCCGCCTACGGCTTTCTGCCGGCCTTCTTCACGACGGAGCCGCCAGGCGCGCCGGCCGACGAGGCTCCGCGGACGCCGGCCAACGCTCCCTGCACCAGTTACGAGGCGCGTCGCGACGGCTCGCACCTGGCGTTCTGCGGCAGTCCGCGGTTCGCCCAGTACCGCAAGGAAGTGCGCCAGAACGTGGACTTCATCGCCATCCGCTGCAAACAGCTGAAGATGGACGATGCGGCGCTCGTGGCGATCCGCTTTCACCAGTTCTATCAGCGCCGTTTCGAGCAGGCCTACTTCGAAGCTCACGCCGAGCTCCTGGACGGCGCCGCCAAACGGTCGTTCGACGCTATCTGCGCGATGCTGGCGGACCCGCGCATACGCCCGGAAGCCCAGGCGGCGGCGATCCGCAATTTGTCCCTGGGGATAGGCGTATGCTCGCCGGGCGTGGCGGCCAACATCATCGAGGTGGAGGGCGATCTGTCGCTGGCCGTGGGTGGGCTGCGCAGCCGCTTGTGGCAGGCCAAAGTCCGGCTGGCGCGGGCGCTGCTGCAGGAGCTCGTGTCGGAAAAGTACGGGGCGGAGGCCAACTTCTCCGGCAATCAGGCGCACTACGTCAACGGCGCATGGGACTACGTCGCGGACGCGGTGGGGCTGACACGGGTTGGCGATCCTCTCGCACCGTGGATGGGCTCGGAATTCCTCGCCCCATGCCGCGCCCAGGTCCTGGCCGCGTTGACGCCCGACCGCATCGCATCGACGATCGCGCAGGATCTGCTGTCCCAGTTCCGCGGGGCGGTGCTGGACGATGCGACGTCGGCCGCCGGCGAGTGTACGGGCGCGCGCCTGGCGTCTTTCGCCGCCGTCGTCAAAGGCATCAGGCAGGATGTTGGCCTGGGGGAAGAGCAGCTGAGGCTGCATGCCTTCGTGCGCCTGGATGCGGGGGGCGAGCGCTACGAGGTGCTGGACGATCCCTCGCTGGTCGCCCTGGAGCTGCTGAAGGCCATCGATGCCGAAGGCCTGTTGGCCGGTGTCCCCGTGCCTTTGGGTGATCCCGTTGAGCGCGACGGCAGGTACATGGAACGCTACCGCTACGGTTCGCTGGTGTCGTGGCGGCTGTGGCATGCATCGGCGCCTGACGGCGCGCCGTCATGGACCGACCACGATGATGTGGAAGTCATCGACGTCACCGACCTGCGGGATTGGCCCGACCTGGACAGGTCCGGCCTGGATTGGCCTGGCCTGGATAGGCGCGGCCTGGACGGACCCTGTGTGGACGGACCTGGCGAGGCCGCCGGGTCCGCCGACGCCGGACCCGGCGCCGCCGCGCGCGACGTGGTGCTGCCGCCCGCCGCGGCGGTGCGACGGCTTCTGGCCAGCGACGATCCGGCGGACCTGATGCGGGTGCGGGCGCGCTGGCTGGGGACGGCGGAGGAAATCCTGAAGCTGCTTCGCCGGATGGAGCCGGGGCAGGCCGACCAGTACCTGCGGCGCAATATGGAATACCTGCGGGAAGACCTGCCGCGCGGCGAACGCGACCGCTTCGCCAGCGCGGCCGTGCTGGCCTGGGAGCAGGGCAGGGTATTGGCCAGCGCATGGTATTCGGAAATGGGCATGATCGCCCGCCTGCCGTACGACCAGGCCGTGCAAGCGCTGCGCGAGCGGATGGACCGGCTGATCGAGGCTCCGGTCAACGAGCGCCGGCGCTGGATGGACGCGATCATGCATCTGGGAGACCCGGCGAAGGCGCTGGCTCGCGCCTGGTACCCCGACCCCTGGACATTGCTGTCGGAAAAAAATCCCGCCAAGTCCGGCACCCGGCTGCAACAGTGGCTGGCCGCGGATAACGCCGCCGCGCTCGACGCCGTGCGGGAACTCATGACGGAAGCGTGGTCCATGAACGCGGACCCGAGCTGGCTGGGCGACGCCATCTCCCGCAGTTTCCGTGATTACCAGGGTACCCATGTCCTGAAGTGCCTGGCGCAGGCGCCCGGGACGGCGGCGGCCGGCGCGCTGCATAGGCTGTTGCGCCATCTATTGACCATGCCGGCCCTGCGGGAGCTGGTCGTCCCCCGGTTGCCGGCCCTGTTCCATGACCCTGGAGCATATCGGTCAGACCTGATGGAAATGGTCCTGAAGCGGGACGCGCCGGCGATAGAGGCGCTGCACCGCATGCTGACCGATGACCTGATCCTGCCCGGCATCCGGGACTGCATGCTGACTATCCTGGCGGGCGCCTATCCTGGCAGCGACAAACCGATGTGGCACGCCTTGCGTCATGGAAAGGCCGCGGTCATCAAGGCATACGGGGCCCTGCTGGCCGACGTCGTGGCCGCCATCCCGGAAATCGCGGCGCAGCTGCCGGAGCTGCTGATGCCGAATGTCGGCGCAACGTCGAATCGAAGCGACCGTCTAGGCTTGCTGCAGGCATCCAGGATCGGCGCCGTCGACGCCATCCGGGCGTATGGCGTCCTGCTGACGCATCCTTCGATATTTCCTCATATCGCCCAGGCAATACCTCAGCTCATCCTGGACGGGCCCCGCATCGGCCCCTGGTCCCCGGCGCGCCGCGAAACCCTCGGGCTGTTGTTCGAGCCGCGGCTGCCCGGACATGCGGCCTGTCTGGACCTGGCCGCGCATCCGCTGATCCTGCCGCGGGTCCTGGAAGCCCTGCCGCGCGATGCCACGGCCATCCGGGCGCGATTGCGGCAGCGGCATGCGGCGGCAATCGCGGCGGAGGCAACGGAAGCCGGAGCGGGGCAGGCAGCGCACCGCGCGCAAGCGGCGGACGCGCGCCCACGTCAGGCAGGTCCGGTTCGATACTGGATGGACCGCCTCTTCCAACGCTTTTGACGGACGCGGCGATCCGTCCGCCGCATGGTCGGCCGGAACCCGAGGCGGCGAGCGTTACTCAGCGCGGTATTTTTCCAGAGGTGTCCATGTCCCCACCGGTTTCCGCCGCCGTTACCGCCGCCATCAACGTGCCGCCATCGCCCGGCTTCCTGCCGGCGTTCTTCGACCGCCACACGCCGCCGCAGGCCAGCGTCGCCGCGCCTGGCGCGGACGGCAAGCCGAGGATCAGCTATTGCGCCGATCGGGACGGTTCGTACGCCGAGTTCTGCAACGGCAAGGGCTTCACCCGCTTCCGCGACGAAATGCGCGAGAACATCGACTTCCTTATCGCCCGCGCCAGGCAACTGGGGATGCAGGATAGCGACGTCGTCGCGCAGCGCCTGCTGACCTTCTATCGCCATCGCTTCGAAGATTCCTATTTCGACACCCATGCGGAACTCATAGACAGCAGGGGCAAGGAAGCGCTGGACCACTTTTGCGCGATGCTCGCCGATCCGCGCATCGCACCGGACAAACAGAGGACCGCCATCCGCAACCTGTCCCAGGGCGTGGCGGTTTGCGCATCGGGTACGGTGCGCAACCTGATAGATGCGGACCGCGACCTGGCGCTTGCCGTGGGCGGCATACGCGGCAGGCTGTGGAAGACCAAGGAGGAGATGGTTCGCGCCCTCCTGCAGGCGGCCGTGGTGGCGACCTATGCCCCGACCGCCGCGATGGAGATCCATTACGTCAATGTGGTCTGGAACGAGCTGGCCGATGATTTTGGATTGGTCGCCGTTCCGGAATCGACGAAACCGGGGCGGATCACGCAAGGCTTCGTAGACGATTGCCGCGCCAGGGTCCACGCCGCGTTATCGCCGGACAAGGTCGCCAGGACACTCGCCGAAAACTGTCTTGAGGACTTCCGCGCGCGCACGGTGAGCGATGGCGCATCCGCCATTCCATGCGACAGCGACCACACCGAATGGCTGAACATCGTGGTGCGCGACATCCAGCGCGGCCTGGATCTGACGGAGGACCAACTGAGCCTGCATGCCTTTGTGCGCATCGACCAGGACAACGAGCGGTTCGAGGTGCTGGAGGATCCTTCCCTGATCGCCGTGGGATTGCTCAAGGCCATGAACGCCGATCATCTGCTGGCTGGCGTCCCGTCCTACGTGACCGAGCTGGACCTGGGCGATGGAGAACATTTCACCTTGTATGCCTGCGGATCGACGGTGGCGTGGCTGCGGCGGCATGCCGCCGCGGCATCGGCCGCGGGATCGTGGGAGACCCATGAAGACTTGGCGGTCATAGGCATGCAGGGGCTGCGCGCATGGTCCGCCGCCTTGGGGGCGGACCACGTCGACCCTCCGGCCGCTGTCGTGCGGCAGTTGGCCAACTGTACCGATCCGGAGCAACTCATGGGCGTGCGGGCATCATGGCTGGGAACGGCGGCTGCCATCCTGGACCTGCTCACGCGTCTGGGCCCCGAAAGAGCCTCGGAGTATCTCGCGGCCAACATGGACTATCTGGTGGCACGGCTGCCCGTTCGCGAGCGGGCAGCCTTTGTCGATAAAGCGATGCTCATGGGCAAGCCAGGCCAGTCCCTGGCGTGCGCCTGGTACTCGGAGCTATGGCTGCTGCAGCACCTGCCTCCCGCACAGGCCGTTGAATACCTGGAAGAAAACCTATCGGCGCTGATCGCCAGGGTCGAGCTGGAAAAGCGGCCGGTCTGGGTCGATGCGGTCATCCATATGGGAAAGGCCGGCGCTGCGCTCGTGCGCAACTGGTACATCGACCCCTGGGCCTTGCTGACGGAACGAGACGCCGGGCGGCAACGGACCCATCTGCAGCGTTGGATAGAAACCGGCAACGTGGCGGCGATCGACGCCATGCGCGTGCTTGTCGGCGGCATCTGGCCCGTCAAGACCGACCCCGATGCCTTGGAAGGCGCCGTCGACCAGGCGTTCAGGGACTTCGATGGCCACAGCGTCTTGTATGGGCTGCCGACCGCCGACGCGAACACCATCGATGCCATCCACCGGCTGCTGGAGCAACTGCTGTCCCAGCCCGGCGAGATTCGGGAGGCGCTCGCTTCCAGACTGCCGGCGCTGTTCCAGCACGCGGTGTACCGGTCTTTCCTGAGCCTGCTGCATGCGCGTGACGCGCCCGTCATCGAGGCGATCCATCGCATTATCCGCGATCCCGCGATTCTGCCGCATATCTCCCATGTACTGCCGTCTCTATTCTTCAACGAACACACGCACTACGTGTACCCGATGTGGGTTCTGCTCATATTCGGCGACGCTGAACGCCTGCGGGCGTACGGCAGGCTGATCATTGATCTGGCCGCGGTGCCTGGAATGGAGAAATGCCTGGGCAGGATGATGGCGACGATTTTCGACACCAGGAGCGTGTCGCGCCCGGCGCGGCCGGACAAGCGTACGTTCGACCGGTACGCCTTGCTATCGGCTTGCGAACAGGGTTTCGTCGATGCGATCGATGCCTATCGCGACGTGCTGGTCCATCCCGCCGTGCTGCCGCATATGGCCGGCATCCTGCCCCAGTTGGTGGCCGAGGTTCCCCAAAAAACCTGGCGCTGGTCCGCGCACCGGCGCGAAGCCCTGAACCGGCTGTTCGATCCGCGCTGTCCCGGCCATGCGGCCTACCGGCGGCTGGTCACGCACCCACTCGTTTTGCCGCACGCTGCGAAGGCCTTGCCATCCAGCGCGCGGGCGCTGCGCGGCTGGCTGGCCAAGCCGCAGCCGCGCAGCGAGCCGCCGCGCCTGTCGCTGCGGGACCAGATCGAACCCTTCCTGCGGCGACTGGGCATCTGACGGCGGCGAGGTCAAGCGCCGATATCCACGCACAGGTACTTCAGTTCGACATACTCGTCCAGGCCATGGCGCGAGCCTTCGCGGCCCAGGCCGGATTGCTTGACCCCGCCGAACGGGCCGACCTCGTTGGAGATAAGGCCGGTGTTGATGCCGACGATGCCGTACTCCAGTCCTTCGGATACCCGCCACACGCGCGCGTTGTCGCGGGTGTAGAAGTAGGCCGCCAGCCCGAAGATGGTGTCGTTGGCCAGCTTCAGCGCTTCTTCTTCCGTCTCGAACTTGAACAGCGGCGCGACGGGACCGAAGGTTTCCTCGCGCGCGAACAGCATGGATTGCGTCACATCGCGCACCACCGTCGGTTCGAAGAAGGTCCCGCCCAGCGCATGGGTCTTGCCGCCGGTGACGACCTTCGCGCCGGCCCGGGTGGCGTCCTCGATGTGCTCGCGTACCTTTTTCACGGCGTTTTCATCGATCAACGGTCCCTGCGTGACCCCTTGTTCGAAGCCGTCGCCCACCTTCATCGCGCCGACTTTCTCGGCCAGGCGCCGCGCAACCTGATCGTAGATACCGGACTGGACGTAGATGCGGTTGGCGCAGACGCAGGTCTGGCCGGCGTTGCGGAACTTGGACGCCAGAATGCCGTCCACGGCTTTGTCCAGGTCGGCATCGTCGAACACGATGAAGGGCGCGTTGCCGCCCAGTTCCAGGGACAGTTTCTTGATGGTCGGGGCGCATTGCGCCATCAGCTTGCGGCCGACTTCGGTGGATCCCGTGAAGCTGAGCTTGCGCACGGTTTCGCTTTCGCAGAGCGCGGCGCCGATATCGCTGGAACTGCCGGTGATCACGTGCATGACGCCCGCCGGCACGCCGGCTTCCTCGGCCAGCACGGCCAGCGCCAGCGCGGTCAGCGGCGTCTGCTGGGCGGGCTTGACGATCATGGTGCAACCGGCCGCCAGCGCCGGACCGAGCTTGCGCGTAATCATGGCCGCCGGGAAATTCCATGGCGTGATCGCGGCGGTAACGCCCACCGGCTGCTTCAGCACCATCATGCGCTGGCCGGCCTTGGGGCTTTGCAGGACTTCGCCGTCCATGCGCTTGGCTTCTTCGGCGAACCACTCCAGAAAGGAGGCGGCATAGCCGATTTCGCCGGCTGCCTCGGTGACCGGCTTGCCTTGCTCGGCGGTCATGATGGCCGCCAGGTCCTTCTGGTGCTGCATCATCAGTTGCGCCCAGCGCTGCAGGATGTTCGCGCGCTCCTTGGCGGGGCGGGCGGACCAGGCGGGCAGGGCGGCCGCGGCCCTTTCGATGGCGTGTTCGGTTTCGGCCCGGCCCAGTTTGGGCACCGCCACGATGATCTCGCCGGTGGACGGATTGTTGACGGGTATGGTCGCGCCCTTGCCGGCCTCATGCCATTTGCCGTCGATATAGCAGGCGCTGCGTAGCAGGTCGGGACGTTCGAGTCTTTGGGTGAGAGAAGTCACTGCTGTCTCCTGAAATGGGCGTCGGCGGGATGCGCCGACGCATGGGTTTTGGGCTGGCTTCAGGTGGGGAAATCAGTCCTATGGTAAGCCCTGCGGCGCCAGGTTTCCCAAAAGACCGTCCCTGTTTTCGTGTTGCTCGCATGGTTTTTGTATGCAAAGATATGCATTAACCGAGATTACGGCGCGCCACTGGTCGGCGCCGCCGGACGATTCGACAGGAGACACCGCACGTGTTCAAGACCCGGTTTATTTCCCGGCGCCGTTGCCTGCTGGCCGCCGCCGCCTTTTTGCCGGCCTTGGCCGCCGCCCAGGGCGCCGCGGCCGACGGCTATCCCGACAAGCCGATCCGCCTGATCGTGCCTTTCGCGCCCGGCGGCGGCACGGACAGCATCGCGCGCGACATGGCGCGCACGCTGGGAGAAAAACTGGGCCAGGCGATCGTGGTCGAGAACCGCGGCGGTGGCGGCGGCGCCATCGGCGCCAATCTGGTGGCGCACGCGGCGCCCGACGGCTATACGCTGCTGTTCGCCACGTCGACCTTCGTGACCAACGCCGCGGCCGAAGGCACCACTCTGTACGACGTGGAGAAATCCTTCCAGCCCATCGCGATGATAGGCCGCGGCCCCTTGCTCGTCGTCACCAACAAGAGCGTCCCGGTGGATAGCATCGCGCAGTTGCGTGAACTGGCGCTGAAGAAGCCCAGCGAGATCAACTTCTGCTCGGCCGGCAACGGCAGCATCAATCACATGTCGGGCGAGCTCTTCAAGCAGCGCGCCGGCGTGCAGATGACCCATGTGCCCTACAAGGGCAGCGGTCCCGCCACGCTGGACCTGCTGGCCGGACGCGTGCAGGTGTTCTTCGCCACCGTGCCGACCATCCTGCCGCAGGTAAAGGATGGCCGCGTCAAGCTGCTTGCCGTGACCAGCAAGGCGCGTTCGCCCTTGTTCCCCGACACGCCGACGATGGCCGAGGCTGGGGTTCCCGACTTCGACGTCAGCACATGGTGGGGCGTGCTCGCGCCGGCCGGCACGCCGCCGGCGGTGATCGCCAAGCTGAACGCCGCGGTCAACGACGCCGCCGCCGCCGACCTGGTGCGTCAACGCCTGACCGATGAAGGCGCGCAGTCGTTCAAGGGCACGCCGGCGGACTTCGCCGGGGTGCTGCATAGCGAGCTGGCCCTGTGGAAGGGCGTGGTCAAGCAATCGGGCATGAAGCTGGATTGAACCCGCGGCTTTGCGTCCCTATCCCTATCGAGGAAATCACATGAAAATCGTAGTGCTGCCCGGCGACGGGATTGGTCCGGAAACGATGGCGGTCGCCGTCGACGTGCTGCAAGCCGTCGACCGCCGCTTCAATCTCGGCCTGGAACTGGACCACGACATTGCCGGCCACGAGAGCCTGAAGCGCCATGGCGCCACCGTGACGCCGGCCCTGCTGGAAAAGGTGCGCGCCGCCGACGGCCTGATGCTGGGTCCGATGTCCACGTATGACTTCAAGGACGAGGCCAAGGGCGAAATCAATCCGTCGATGTACTTCCGCAAGAAGCTGGACCTGTACGCCAACATCCGGCCGGCACGCACTTATAAGGGCGTGCCGGTACGCCTGGGCGAGTTCGACCTGGTGGTGGTGCGCGAGAACACCGAAGGCTTCTACGCCGATCGCAACATCGAATCCGGCGCCAGCGAAATGCTGATCACGCCCGACGTGGTCGTGTCGCTGCGCCGCATCACGCGCCTGTGCTGCGAGCGCATCGCGCGCTCGGCCTTCGAACTGGCCATGACGCGCAAGAAGCACGTCACCATCGTGCACAAGGCGAATGTGCTGAAGATCGGCGACGGCATGTTCATCGGCGAGTGCCTCAAGGTGGCCAAGGAATTCCCGGAAGTCCAAGTGGACGACGTGATCGTGGACGCCATGATGGCCCACGTGGTGCGCGCGCCGGATCGCTACGACGTCGTGGTAACGACCAATATGTTCGGCGACATCCTGTCGGACCTGACGGCGGAAATGTCGGGCAGCCTGGGCCTGGGCGGGTCGCTCAATGCCGGCCGCGAACATGCCATGGGGCAGGCGGCGCACGGCTCGGCGCCGGATATTGCCGGCCAGAACATCGCCAACCCCGCCTCGCAGGTGCTGTCGGCCGCCATGCTGCTGAACTGGTATGGGCAGCGCAAAGGCAAGCCGGCTTTCGTGCAGGCCGCCGCCGCCATCGAGCAGGCGCTGGCCGACGCGGTCGCGGCACGCGAATGCACCAAGGACGTCGGCGGCACGCTGGGGACCCGCGAAACCGGCGCGGCCTGGGTAAAGCGCTTGGGCTGAAGGGCGCCGCGGGTCGCTTTAAACCGCGTGTAAGCGTGGCCTGTGATCATCCCTTGCGTACCGTCTATTCATCATTGATGACTGCGCTTCATTACTGAATGGACGCATGCGGGTTTGACCTGCCGCGGCTGGCTGACTAGACTGCAACGGCCGCGGCCGTGCGGGCATACCCGCCGCGGCCCGCGCCGCGGGCCGACACGGCCCTGCCATCAACGCGTAAAGAGACATCATCATGAGCGAAACAACGAAACAGCGCCTGCGCCATCGGGTCGAGCAGCGCAATGGCCTGCTCGTTCCCGGCGCCTTCAATGCCCTGAGTGCCCGTGTCGTGGCCGACCAGGGCTTCGAGGCCGTCTACCTGACCGGCGCCGGGCTGACCAACATGCACTACGGCGTACCCGATCTGGGCATCATCGGCCTGCGCGATGTCGCCGACGCCACGTCCCGCCTGCGTGAAGCGGTGGACGTGCCCATCATCGTCGACGGCGATACCGGCTTCGGCAATGCCGTGAACGTATGGCACACGGTGCGCGCGCTGGAACATGCCGGCGCCGATGCCATCCAGCTGGAAGACCAGCTGTTCCCCAAGCGCTGTGGCCACTTTTCCGGCAAGGAAGTCGCGCCGCTGCCCGAGATGCTGTCCAAGATCCGCGCCGCCGCCGATGCCCGTCGTGACGAGAATTTCCTCATCATCGCCCGCACGGATTCACGCGCGGTGCTGGGCTTCGAGGCCGCGGTCGAACGCGCGCAGGCTTTTGCCGACGCCGGCGCGGATATCCTGTTCGTTGAAGCGACCGAAAGCCTGGAAGAAGTCCGCGCACTGCCCAAGCTGCTGAAAAAGCCGCAGCTGATCAACATCGTAATCGGCGGCAAGACGCCCGCCTTGACGGCGGCCGAGCTGGGCGAAATGGGCTACGGCATCATCCTGTACGCCAATGCCGCGCTGCAGAGCGCGGTGGCCGGCATGCAGCGCGCCCTGGGCATGCTCAAGCGCGACGGCCTTCTGAAGGAAGATCCCGCGCTGGTCGCGCCCTTCCTGGAGCGCCAGCGCCTGGTGCAGAAGCCGTTGTATGACGAGCTGGAAAAGCGGTACACCGACAAGTAAGGCCCGTTGACCGGCCGCCGAATGGCCCGCCGAATGGCTGGCCGAATGGCGTGTCGACTGGCCGCTCCGGCGCCGACGCCGCTTCCCTTGGAAGCGGCGTTTTCTATTGCGGCAATGTCGCGCGTCGTAGGCATGGGATTACCAGGCCGTTCGGATTGCTTCCGCGGTGACCCGGAATCGATGCCGCCGCGACGGTAGGATCGCGCCGCTTCGAACGACTTCAGACCGATACACGATTGTTGGCCCGCAAAGACGCTCGGTATTCTGCCCATCCCTTAATTTTTTCGAGAGATTGAAGATGCTGTCGCAGACGGGCTATTACGAAAATGTTCCTTACGGGAATAGCGCGGGCTATTACGAAAACCTGTACTACGGGAATATGGGCACCGCCTCCGTTCCCGAACTGGAAGCCCGGCAGCGTATCGAGCAGGACTGGCGGGACGAGATCCGGCGTTATGTGGACATGGGCGGAGACAAGGCGTTGTTCGTGGACTTCATCAGCGCCGCCAAGACGGGTTTTCCCGCCGACCGTGACAAGGACGCGAATCACACCGTGAAGGCTTTTCGCGACGACTTCGTCAGGCGTGCCGCGAAAGAAGACATCGAGCGCATCATGGCCTTGCATGAGACCATACGCGTGAAGCTGCAACGCTTCCAGGACCACTGTTTCATGGAAGGCGACGAGCGCACCTACCGTGAGTTCGCCGGCCGGATCCGTCGCCTGGATTGCGGCAAACGCCAGTTGCAGACGGTGCTGGAGCAGAAGTCCGAATGCCTGGCTGCCGCGTAATCCGACGCGTGCTCAGCGGGTAACGGCCCCGGTGTCGCGTGCCGCGACATCGGGCCCGGAAGGCAGGGAAGCGCTGGGGGGAGCCGGCGGCCCGGAAGGCGCGGCGCCGCCTTTGTTCCAGTCGCCGCCCAGCGCCTTGACCAGGAACACCGAAACCAGCAGGTGCTGGCCTTTCAGCTGGGCGGCCTGCCGTTCGGTATTCAGCACTGACTGTTGTGCGGTGATCACGTCCAGATAGGTCGTGGCGCCGCCGCTGTAGCGGTCGGCGGCCATGTCCAGTACCTTGCGGGCGTCGGCCACGGCCCTCTGCGATTGCGCGGTGGCGCGGTCCAGGGCGGCCAGGCCGGTGATGCCGTCCTCCACTTCCTGCATGGCGCCGAGCACGACGCGGCGGTAGTTCGCGACCGTTGCATCGTAGCCGGCCCGGGCGAAATTGACATTCGCGCGGGTGCGTCCGGCATCGAACAAGGTCTGCACGGCGGACACGCCGACGGACCACAGCAGGCTGGGCGCATCCAGCAGGGCGCCGATTTCGCGGCTGTCGGCGCCGATGCTGGGATTGAGCATGATGCTGGGGTAGAAAGCGGCGGTGGCCACGCCGATCTGCGCATTGGCGGCGGCCATGGCGCGCTCGGCGGCGGCGATGTCCGGGCGGCGCTCCAGCAGGTCGGAGGGCAGGCCCAGCGGGATGGCCGGCGGCATCATGGCGGCGGTCAAGGGTTGCGGCGGCAGCTCGAAGCTGGGCGCCGGCGTCCCGGTCAGCGATGCGATGGCATGTTCGAATTGCGCGCGCTGCCGGGCCAGCACTTCGACCTGCGTCAGCGTGTTATCCAGCAAGGCCTGCTGCTGCGCGACCTCCAGGCCGGATGCGGCGCCGCCGTCGTAGCGCGCCGTGATCAGTTCCAGGGCGCGCCGCTGCAGGGCGACCGAGCGGTTGACGACGTCGATCTCCGTATCGAGCGCGCGCAGGTTGACGTAGTTGGCGGCGAGTTCCGCGGTCAGCACCAGGCGGGCGTTGGCCAGATCGGCCTCGGCCTGCCGCGCCGTGGCGGAGGTGGCTTCCACGGAGCGCGACACACGGCCGAACAGATCCACTTCGTAGCTGGCGTTGAACGAAAAGTTGTAGTCGTTCTGGACCGTCGAGTATTGCGGCGAAGCGTAGTTCGTCAACGGGCGGTTGCCGGATATCTTGAAGCGCGACACGCGGGTGCCGGCGCTGAGCGCCGGGAACAGGCCGGCGCGGCTGACGTCGGCATTGGCCCGGGCCTGGGCCAGCCGCGCGGCGGAGATCGCCAGGGTGGGGTTGGCGCTCAAGGCCTGCGCCTGCAGGCGGTTCAGCGTGGGATCGTTGTAGCGCAGCCACCATTCGCCCTTGTCCAGGCCGTCGGCCGGCGATGCCTGGCGCCAGGGCGATTCCAGCTTCCAGGTCACCGGCATATCGACCTTGGGCTGCGCGTAGTCCGGCCCGACGGCGCAGGCCGACAGCAGCAGCGGCGCCGCCAAGGCGGCTATCCAGGTACGCGGCGCCCCGAACCGCGCGAGCAGGCCGTCCTGGCTTTCCGGCATCCGGGACCTGCCGCCGCTTGCCCTCATTGTTCGTTTCCCGCGGCGCGGCCGCCGCTGCCCACGGCCGGCGTGGCGACCGGCGTGGGCGGCCTGGTGCTGGCCTGGGCCACTTGCACGATATCGCCCGTCGCCAGCGAATCCGGCGGGTTGAGCACGATGCGATCGGCGGCCTGCAGGCCATCGGCCACTTCGATGGTCTGGCCGAGGTTGCGTCCGAGCGTGATGCGGCGCAGTTCGATGCGGCCGTCCGGACCTACGACCGCCACCATGGTCCCTTCCCGACGGAACAGCAAGGTGTTGTTGGGAACGGCCAGCGTGTCCCCGGCAGGCAGGTCCAGCGCCACGGACACGTAGGCGCCCGGCAGCAGCTTGCTCTCGGGATTGCGCAGGCTGATCTCCACCTGCATGGTGCGCGTGGCCAGGTCGATGGACGCCGCGGTGCGCGCGATGGTGCCGGTGAATTTCTGGCCGCCCAGTTCCGCCTGGGTGACGGTTACGTGCACGCCCGGCTTGACCAGCTGCGCGTAGCGCTGGGGCACGTTGATGTAGACGCGCAGCGGATCGGTCTGCGACATCAGGAACAGCGGGCGGCCGCTGCCGGCGTCGATCAGGTCGCCGACGTCGACATTGCGCCGCGTGATGATGCCGGAGAAGGGCGCGACAATGCGCTTGAAACCTTCCAGCTGACGCAGCCGCTGCTCGTTGGCCTGCGCCGCCGCGAGGTTGGCGGCCGCCTGCGCCGCGCTGCCGCGCTTTTCTTCCAGGTCCTGCTGCGAGACCACGTCCTTGCGCCGCAAGGCCTCCCAGCGCGCCAGCGTGCTGTTGGCCAGCGCCTGGGCCGCCTTGGCCTGTTCGCGGGCGGCGATGGCTTGTGACAATTGCTGGTCGATTTCGGGGGTTTCGATTTCGGCCAGCAGTTCGCCTTTTTCCACGCGGCTGCCGATGTCCTTGGTCCAGCGTTTCAGATAGCCGCTGGCGCGCGCCGACAGGGGCGCCTGCACATAGCCTTGCAAGGTGCCGGGCAGGGCCAGGGACTGGCCGCTTTCCGGCGTGGTGGCCTGCGTCGTCTGCACATACTGGACCGCGCGCTGCCGCGTGCCGGTTTCGAGTTCATTGGCATTCTGGATGCGGCTGACCACCGTGCGCGCCGCGCCCAAGGCCAGCAGCAGCAGGACGATCAGCACCAGCAGGCGGGTGCGGCGGACGACCTGGTCGCGCTTGGGCAATTCCCCCGCGCCGGCCGCGCCCGCATCCAGGGGATGTATGCCCAATTCGTTGTGCCGCTGCTCCGACATGCTCAGATCTCCCGCCGCGCGGCATCGGGCGCCAGCGGCGGGGGGCTCCCGGCGTCGGCGGCGCCCGCTTTGCGGCGTCCCAGTCGATGATGTACGCCGGCATAGACCACCGGCACGAAGAAAAGCGTGGATACCGTGGCGAAGAGCAGGCCGCCGATCACGGCGCGGCCCAGCGGCGCATTCTGCTCGGCGCCTTCGCCCAGGCCCAGCGCCATGGGGATCATGCCGATGATCATGGCCAGCGCCGTCATCAGCACCGGGCGCAGGCGCGTGGCGCCCGCTTCCAGCGCGGCCGAGAGCACGGGCACGCCTTCTTCCCGCCGCTGGCGGGCGAAGGAGACCAGCAGAATGCTGTTGGCGGTGGCGACGCCCATGGTCATGATGGCGCCCGTCAGGGCCGGCACGCTCAGCGTGGTGCCGGTGATGAACAGCATCCAGGCGATGCCGGCCAGCGCCGCGGGCAGGGCGGTGATGATGATGAAGGCGTCGATCCAGGACTGGAAGTTCACGACGATCAGCAGATAGACCAGCACGATGGCCATCAGCAGGCCGACTCCCAGGCCGATGAAGGAGCTCTGCATGGTTTCGACCTGGCCCAGGATTTGCACCTGGCTGCCGCGCGGCAGCTTGTGGCGGATTTCATCCACCTGGCGGGACACCTGCGCGGCGACGCTGGCCAGGTCCCGGCCCTGTACGCCGACGTAGACGTCGATGGCGTTCTGGATGTTGTAGCGCGACACCACGGCCGGCTGGCGCGACGGCCGGATATCCACCAGGTTGCCCAGCAGCTGCGTGTTGCCGCCGCCCGCGGCCCCGGGCGCGCCGACCGGCAGCGCCAGCAACTGGTCCATGCCGTCGATCTGGTACTGCGGCGCCTGCACCGCCACGTTGTAGACGATGCCGTTGCGCGGATTCAGCCAGAACGCCGGCGATGTCTGCGTGCTGCCCGACAGCGCGATCAGCACGCTCTGGCCGACGTTGGCGGCGCTCAGGCCCACCTGCTGCAGGCGGGTCCGGTCCATCACCATGTTCAGCGTGGGCAGGTCCAGGCGCTGGTGGACGTGCGCATCGACGGCGCCGGGAATCCGCCGTATCCCGTTCACCAGTTCGCCCGCCAGCCGCGCATTGGTCTCCATGTCGGCGCCGGTGAATTTGACGTTGATGGCGGCCGGCAGGCCGAAGTTCAGGATCTGCGTGACGATGTCCGCGGGCTGGAAGAAGAACTCGAGGCCGGGAAAGCGCTTGGGCAGCTCGGCGCGCAGCAGGGCGATGTAATCGTCGGTCGGCGCGTGGCCATCGCGCAGGGACATCAGGATCTCGCCGTCCAGCGAGCCGAAGGTGCCGGCGTTGCTGTACGACAGGTTGATGCCGCTGTTCGGCACGCCCAGGTTGTCCAGGATGGTTTCCAGGTCCTTGTGCGGTATCAGTTCGCGGATATGGTTTTCGACCTCGTCGGCCAGGCGCGCCGTTTCCTCGATGCGCGTGCCGGTGGGCATGCGCACGTGCAGGCGGATCTGGCCGGCGTCGACGGTGGGGAAGAAGTCGCGTCCCAGGAAGGGGTAGAGCAGGCAGGACAGCAGGCAGAAGCCCAGGAACACCGAGGCGAACACCTTGCGCCGGGACAGCTGCGCCGACAGCACCAGCGTGTATGCGCGCCGCATGCGCTCGAAGCGCTGGTCGAAGGCGCGGTAGATACGCTGCAGCGGGCTGGGCCGCGCGGCCGGATCTTCCTTGCCATGGTTGCGCATCAGCAGCATCACCAGGGTAGGCACCAGCGTCCGCGACAGGATGTAGGAGGCCAGCATGGCGAACACCACGGCCTCGGCCAGCGGCACGAACAGGAAGCGCGCCACGCCGGACAGGAAGAACATCGGCACGAAAACGATGCAGATACAGATCGTCGATACGAAAGCCGCCACGCCGATTTCATTGGCGCCGTCCAGGATGGCGGTCTCCAGGGGCCCCCACGCCGCGCCTTTGGCTTGCTGCCCCCCGAGGGGGCGCATTTCGCCTTGGGGCGGCCCGGCGGCGAAATGATCCCCCCACGCCGCGCCTTTGGCTTGCTGCCCCCCGCGGGGGCGCATTTCGCCTTGGGGCGGCCCGGCGGCGAAATGATCCTTACCCAAGTGCATGTGCCGCTCGATGTTCTCGATCGTCACGATGGCCTGGTCCACCAGGATCCCCACCGATAACGCCAGGCCGCCCAGCGTCATCAGGTTCAAGGTTTCGCCCAGCGCCTTCAGCACCAGGATGGACGCCAGGATGGATAGCGGGATGGTCAGGGCGATGATCAACGTGCTGCGCCAGTTGCCCAGGAACAGCAGCACCATGGTGGCCGTCAGCAGGGCGGCGATCAGGGCTTCGATAACGACGCCCTTGACGGCGGCCTTCACGAATACCGACTGGTCGAACAACGGCGTCAGCTTGATTTCCGGCGGCAGGGTCGCCACCACGCTGGGCAGCAGGTCGTACAGATTGGAGACGATATCCAGCGTGGACGCGCCGCCGTTCTTCAGCACCGACAGCAGCACGCCGCGCACGCCGTCCTGGCGCACGATATTCGTCTGCGGGTTATAGCCGTCGCGCACGTAGGCGACGTCGCGGACATAAGTCGTGGCGCCGCCCGGCACCGCGCGCACCGGCAGATTGTTCAGCCCGGCGATGGTCTCGGGCGAGCTGTTCATCCTGACGTTGTATTCGGTTTCGCCGAATTTGGCGGTGCCCGAGGGCAGGATCAGGTTCTGCGCATTGATCGCATTCACCACGTCCGATGGCGACAGTCCGCGGGCCTGCAGCGCCTGCAGGTCCAGGTCCACCGAAATCACGCGGTTCTTGCCGCCGTAGGGGAAGGGCACCGCGACGCCCGGGATGGTGATCAGGCGCGGCCGCAAGGTGTTCAGGGCCGCGTCGAATAGCGCCTGCTCCGGCATCGTGGGGCTGGACAGGCCGAGCTGGATCACCGGAATACTGGAGGCCGAATACTTGATCACCAAAGGCGGCGTGATGCCGGGCGGCAGCTGCCGCACCTGGGTCTGCTCGGCGGCGACGACCTGGGCGATGGCCGTCTGGATATTGGCGGTCGGCTGGAAAAAGATCTTGATGACGCTGATGCCGGCCAGCGAGGTCGATTCGATATGTTCGATATCGCTGACCGTCGTGGTCAGGCTGCGCTCGTTCTGGGCGGCGATGCGCTGCCCCATTTCCTGGGCGGACAGGCCGTTGTAGTTCCAGATGATGCTGATCACCGGAATATTGATTTCCGGGAAGATATCCGTCGCCATGCGCATCAGCGTGAATGGCGTGGCGAGCAGGATAAGCAGCGCCATTACGATGAACGTATAGGGGCGCCGCAAGGCCAATTGCACTACCGACACAGCGGGGCCCCCAACGAGCGGACGATATGACTACGAAACGTAACAGGTATTCTTAGGCATACCGCATCAAAGCGCAAGGCGGATAAACGCGGGGTTTGCCCTGATATCCGCCGTTTTGGCGTCGCCGGGGGACGGCGGTTATAAAGCGCCTCGCACGAACGCCGCGTGGCCCGGTAACCCGATGCGGGGCGCTTCCGCCGGCGGCCGGCGGTGTCCCCGCCGGCGGTGGGTTAAGCTCTCGCTCGCTGCAACTTCCTGAAACGCTGTCTGAGAGACTGCCAATTCGACCATGCCTTTGCCGTCACGATCTTTCATCGCCACTATTGAAGACCTGCGCAAGATCGCCGAAAAACGCGTGCCGCGCATGTTCTACGACTACGCGGATTCCGGCTCATGGACTGAATCGACCTATCGCGCCAACGAGGCCGATCTGCAGAAAATCCGCTTCCGCCAGCGCGTCGCGCGCAATATGGAAAACCGCAACATCGCCACCACCATGGCCGGCCTGCCTGCCGCCATGCCGGTGGCGCTGGCCCCCACCGGCCTGACGGGGATGCAGCACGCGGATGGAGAGATCCTCGCGGCGCAGGCGGCGGAGGCTTTCGGCGTACCGTTCACGCTATCCACGATGAGCATCTGCTCCATCGAGGACGTCGCCCAGAACACCACCAAGCCGTTCTGGTTCCAGGTGTATATGCTGCGCGACCGCGACTTCATCGAACGCCTGATCGAGCGGGCCAAGGCAGCCAACTGCTCGGCGCTGATGCTGACGCTGGACCTGCAGATCATGGGGCAGCGCCACAAAGACCTGCGCAACGGCCTGACCGCGCCGCCGCGCCTGACGCTGCGCAATATCCTGAATATGGCGGGCAAGCCGGCCTGGTGCTATCACATGCTCGGCACCCGGCGCCGCGCCTTCCGCAATATCGTCGGCCATGCCAAGGGCGTGGCCGATATGGCGTCGCTGGCGTCGTGGACCGCCGAACAATTCGATCCGACGCTGAACTGGGATGACGTGGCCTGGATCAAGCGGCTATGGGGCGGCAAGCTCATCCTGAAAGGCATCCTGGATACGGAAGACGCGCGCCTGGCCGTGGACAGCGGCGCCGATGCCCTGATCGTCAGCAACCATGGCGGCCGGCAGCTGGACGGCGCGATGTCGTCGATCAGCATGCTGCCGTCCATCGTCGACGCCGTTGGCGGCAGGATGGAGGTGTGGATGGACGGCGGCATACGTTCGGGCCAGGACATCCTGCGCGCCGTGGCGCTGGGCGCGCGCGGCACCCTGATCGGCCGTTCGTTCCTGTACGGCCTGGGCGCCGGCGGACGGGAAGGGGTGACCAAGGCCTTGCAGATCCTGGCCGCCGAGCTGGACGTCACCATGGCCTTGTGCGGGCATCGGGATATCCACGACATCGATCGCGGTATTCTGATGCCGGGCACGTATCCGCTGCCGTATCCGACACCGGACGCCTATCCGCTGCCCGATCCTGCCGCGTGAGCCCTTGCGTTGCGGGCGGCCGGCGCGGGTAAGCGGCCGGCCGCCGGCCTTTCCGCGCAAGGCCCGGCCTGCCTGCCGGCGCGTAGCCGGTTCAAAGATGAGACTGCACGATAAAGTCGTACAGCCGTTGCGCCGCCGCCGACAACGCGCGGCCGCGGCGGCGGATCAAGCCCAGCGTGCGTGAGATCGAAGGCTCGACCAGCGGCACGCTGACCAGGGTCGCGTGTCCCAGGTGCGGCATGCCCAGCTTGGGCACCACCCCCACGCCCAGGCCGGCTTCCACCAGGCTGACCAGCGCCGGCACGTGCTGTACTTCGCAGAACCAGCGGGGCAGCGTGGCGGTATTGGCCAGCGCCTGATCGATCAGCATGCGATTGCCGCTGCCCTGCGCGACGGTGACGTAGTCATGCGCCGCGAGTTCGGACCAGCGCACCTTGCGCTTGCGCGCCAGCGGGTGTTCGCGCGAACACGCCAGAACGAACGGATCCTCGATCAGGGGCTGGAACTCGATGTCCGGCTCCTGCGTGCCGATATAGGTCAGGCCGAAGTCCGCTTCGCTGCGGGCCACGGTGGTCAGGATTTCCGCCGAGGTTTCGTCGCGGACGCGCAGGCGTATGCGCGGATACTCATCGTGATAGGCCTTGAGCACGCGCGGCAGGAAGAACGCCACGGCCGACGGCACGCAGGCGATGGTGACCTCGCCCGACATGCGCTCGGCCAGGTCGCGCGTGCCCAGCAGCGCGCTTTCCAGTTCGTTCAGTACGTGGCGCGCCTTGTGCACGAAGCCGCGGCCGGCGGTGGTCAGCTCCAGCCGCCGCGTGGTGCGCTCGAACAGCCTCAGGCCCAGGGCGGTTTCCAGCTTCTCTATCCGGCGGCTGAGCGCGGATTGGGAAATGCACAGCACTTCCGCCGCCGCGCGGAAACTGCCATGGTCGCTGGCGGCGACGAGGGCGCGCAGATCTGCCAGGTCGAAATTCATCTATGCGTAAATCGCAATAATCCTAAGAATATTTGCACTTTACACGATTGTCGGGCTTCTTCATTCTTCGCGCATATTCAAAAATGCGCCGGCCCGCGAATCCCGCGGCCGGCCGGATAAGGAAGGAGCACATCATGACGACGACCGGCGCCGCCGGCGCGCCGCCGCTGACCCGCTACGTGGCGGAGTTCGTGGTGGATACGCGCGAACAGGACATTCCGCAGGAAGTCCGGCAGCTAGGCAAAAAGGCCATACTGGATGCACTGGGTGTCGCGTTGCCGGGTGCGATATCGCAGCCCGGACGGGTCCTGGCGGGCTATCTGCACGACCTGGGTTGTCCCGGTCCGGCCACGGTATTGGGCACCGCGCTGACACTGTCGCCGCGCTTCGCGGCGCTGGCCAATGGCACCGCCATGCATGCCGACGATTACGACGACACGCTGCAGGCCGAGACCGGACGCTTCCAGGGGGTGCATCCCACGGCGCCCGTACTGTCGGCGGTGCTGGCCGCGGGCGAGGCCCGCGGCGCATCGGGCCGCGAGCTGTTGCTGGCTTATCAAGTCGGGGTGGAAGTGGCCTGCAGGCTGTTCGACGCCACGCATATCAACCACATCCTGAACGGTTTCCATGCGACCGCCACCTGCGGCATGCTGGGCGCGGCGGCAGCGATGGGGCGGCTGTACGGCATGGACGCCGCCGGCATCGCCACCACGCTGGGCATCGCGGCCAGCCAGGCGGGCGGTCTGCAGGAAAACTTCGGCCAGTCGGTCAAGCCTTTCCACGCGGGGCGTTCGGCGGAAGTCGGCATCTTCGCCGCCGATCTGCGGCAGCGCGGCTTCACCGCGTCGCCCATCATCCTGGAGGCGAAACGCGGCTTCTTCCAGGCGCTGGGCGGCGGCTGCGAGGCGTCGCGCCTGATGGGGAAACTGGGCCAGCCGTGGTCGTTCGTCGACCGCGGCATCTGGCTGAAGGCCTTTCCCACCGGCAGCCTGGGCCATCCGGCCATGACCAAGATGCTGGAACTGGTCAAGCGCCATGATATCCGCCCCGGCGACGTGAAGCGCATCCACGTAAAGACCAGCCAGAACATCCACCATACCCTGCTGCATCACCATCCCACCACCGAGCTGCAGGCCAAGTTCAGCCTGGAATTCTGCCTGGCGGCGCTGCTGCTGGAACGCAGATGCGGCTTGAACCAGTTTCATGACGAGTACGTGAGGCGGCCGGACGTCCAGGCCGCCATCGCCAAGGTCGACTACACCACCTTTACGCCGGAGGAGGCCGCCCGCGATCATCACAACATTGTCACTTCCTATGTGGAGATCGAGCTGAACGACGGCACGCGCTACGGCGAACGCGTCGATGCGGGCAAGGGCAACAAGGCCAATCCGATGTCGGAAGACGAAGTCGCCGACAAATTCCGCGAGTGCGCCGAGTTCAGCCGCTGGCCGGCCGGCAAGGCCGAGCGCGCGATCGCCTTGGTCCGCCGGCTGGAAGACGTCGGCGATGTGCGGGACATCACGCGCGAGCTTTCCGCGGGAACGCAGGAATAACAACGCAGCAGGTGCAAGGAGACAATCATGGATTTCGCAATCCCGGCGAAAGATGCCGGCGCGCGCCCTTGGACCCCGGGAGGGCGGCGCGCGGCGACGGCCTTCTTGCGGCCGATGGCGGCGCTATTGGGTGGCGTGGTGGCCACGGCCGCCATGACGTACGGCGCCGCGTCCAGCGCGGCCGGCGGCACGGCCGACGAGGCCAAATGGCCCGCGCGCCCCATCCGCCTGGTGCTGCCTTTTCCGCCGGGCGGCGGCACCGACACGCTGGCGCGCATCATGGCGCCCAAGCTGGGCGACATACTGGGCCAGCCCATCGTGGTGGACAACCGCGCCGGCGCCTCGGGGAACATCGCCACGGACATCGTGGCCAAGGCCGACCCGGACGGCTATACGGTGCTGATGGGGTTCAATACCGCGCTCACCATGAACCCGTCGTTGTACAAGAACCTGCCCTTCGACGTGCAGCGGGATTTCAAGCCGGTGACCATGCTGGCGGCCGCGCAATACGTGCTGGTGGTCAACCCCTCGCTGCCGGTGCACACGGTGCAGGATTTGATCGCGCTGGCCAAGTCCAGGCCGGGGCAGCTCAATTATTCGTCCAGCGGCCCGGGCAGTCCCCTGCATCTGGCGGGAGAACTGTTCAAGGCGCGGACGGGCACCGATATCGTGCATATCCCTTACAAGGGCGGCGGCCCGGCCACCATCGGCCTGCTGGGCGGCCAGGCGCAACTGATGTTCGGCAGCGTTTCGGCCGTCATGCCGCACGTCAAGGAAGGCAAGCTGCGCGCGCTGGCGGTGACAGGGATGAAGCGCTCGGACGTCGCGCCCGATCTGCCGACGCTGGACCAGTCCGGCTTGCCGGGTTTCAACGTGACCTCGTGGTACGGGCTGCTGGTGCCGGCCAGGACGCCGGACGCCATCGTGGCCAGGCTGGCGGCGGCCGCGCAGAAAGTCATCCAGCAACCGGAGGTGCGCGACGCCATGGCCAAGCAGGGCCTGGAGCTGAGCATCGATACGCCGCGCGAATTCGCCCAGACCATCAAGACCGAAACCGCGACCTGGGCGGACCTGATCCGCAAGATGAACATCAAGGCGGAGTAGGGCGACGGCTGGCTGGACAGGGCGGGCGCGTCACGTTCATCGCGGGCGCCCGGGTTTTGCAGGGGCCGGCGCGCCGCCGGCCCTTCAGGTAATCCCACACAGGATGGTTCGATGAAGAACAACGAAGTCTCCGCGGTCATGCAGAAGCTCAGCCGGTACATCTCGGGCGCGGCGTCGCGCAGGATTCCGGCCAAGGTGGCCGACCGCGCCAGGCTGCACCTGGTCGATACCTTCGCCGCCATGGTCTCCGGATCGCGGTTGTTGCCGGGCAAGAAGGCGATCGACTACGTCAAGCCGCTGGGGGGCCGCGAAGAGGCCGGCGTGATAGGCACGCGCATCGTTACCACGGTGCAGAACGCCGCGCTGGCCAATGGCATGTTCGGCCATGCCGATGAAACCGACGATACGCATCCGCCTTCGCTGACGCACCCCGGCACCAGCGTGGTCCCCGCGGCACTGGCGATCGCGGAGCGCGGCCGCTTGAGCGGCGAGCAACTGCTGCGCGCGGTGGTGCTGGGATACGACGTCTGCGCGCGCATGCTGCTTACCTTGAAGCCCATGCCCTACCTGCGCTCCGGCCACCACGCCGGCGCCACGGGGCAGCTGTTCGGCGCCGCCGCCGCGGCCGGCACGCTGCTGGGGCTGACGCCGCTGCAAGTGCGCTACATGCTGTCGTATACGGGACAGCAGACGGCGGGCCTGTACACCATGTTCCGCGATCCCGAACATATCGAGAAAGCCTATGCCATGGGCGGCATGCCCGCCCACAACGGCCTGCAGGCGGCCATGATGGCCGCCGCGGGCTGGACCGGCGTGGAAGATATTTTTTCCGGCGAACGCGACTTCTTCCACACTTTCGCGCCGGAGGCCTTCGACCGCGAGGACCTGGCGCGCGATCTGGGCAAGAACTACGAGATGCTGCGCGCGTCCATCAAGCGCTGGCCGATAGGCGGGCCCATACAAGGCCCCATGCACGTGCTGAACGACCTGATGGCGGAACATGGCTTCGGCGCGGCCGACGTGGAGAAAGTCGTGGCCAATATGCCGGACAAGGAACTGGAAATCGTCAACAACCGGCCCATGCCGGATATCTCGGTGCAGCATCTGCTGGCGGTCATGCTGCTGGACCGCAAGCTGACCTTCAAGTCCGCGCATGATTTCGAGCGGATGAAGGATCCCACGGTGCTGAAGATGCGCGACCGCGTGCATGCGGTCGGCGACCCGTCGCTGACGGACGTGCAGCGGCGCTGGCGGTGCGTCATGGAGGTCCACCTCAAGGACGGCCGGGTGCTGCGTGGGCGGACGATGGCGGCCAAGGGCAGTTTCGAGAATCCGCTGTCGCCGGCGGAGGAAAACGAAAAAGCGCTGGATCTGCTGGCGCCGGTCCTGGGCAAGGGCAGGGCCGTCGAGCTTCTGGATACCTTGTGGAATATCGACAAGGTCAAGGACGCGCGGCTGCTGCGCAGGCTTTACATGAAATAGTCCAGGCGGGCGGCGCGGCGCTGTCAGGCGCCTTGGGTGCGGTCGATATGGCCCAGATCGCGCGCGGGGTCGATCCGGTCGCGCACCAGCTGCTTGAGCGTCTTGGCGTCCGGAAAGCCGCCCTGCGCCTTGCGGTCCCAGATCAGCGCGCCGTCGCAGTGCACCTGGAATATGCCCCCGGTTCCAGGGATCAGGGCGACTTCGCCCAGGTCCGTGCCGAAGGTGGACAAAAGCTCCTGCGCCATCCAGCCCGCGCGCAGCAGCCATTGGCACTGCGTGCAGTAGGTAATGGCGATACGGGCGGCCGTGCGTGCGGTCATAGCGGATCTCCGGCTTCCGGTTGCAACGCCTGGATCAGGGCGCGGGCGTAATTGGGCAGGGCCTCCAGCGTGCGCGCGCATAGCATCAGGCGCCTGTCGGCCCAGGGTTCGTCCAGTATAAGCAGACGCGCGCGGCCGCAGGCCTCGCCACGTCCGGCCCAGCGGCGCGCCGCGGATTCCGGCATGATGCCCAGCCCGGCGTCCTGGATGACCAGCCGGGCCACCGCGTCGAAGCCATGCACGCGTACGCGGGCGCGCAACGATCGGCCGATGCGGGCGGCCTGGTCGTCCAGATAGATGCCCAGGGCGCTCGCGCTTGGCAGTCCGACATGATCGTGGTCCAGCGTCTCGCTGTAGCGGACGCGCGCGCGCCGTGCCAGCGCGTGTCCGCGCGGCGCCAGCAGAACGAGCCGGTCGCGGCGGAACGGCGTCGAGTACAGGCCCGCGAGGTCCAGCGCGTCCGATACGATGCCCACGTCCGCCGTGCCGGCGCGCAGCTCCGGCAGGATGCGGTGGCTGGGTTGTTCCTGCAGATCCACGTCGATACTCGGATGCGCCCGCAGGAATGCGCCCAGGGGTTCCGGCAGGTGTTCGGTCACGGCCGAGGTATTGCACAGCAGCCGCACCCGCCCCTTGAAACCACTGGCGTAATCGCCCAGGTCTTCCTGCATGCGGTCGACGTGCTGCAACAGGCTGCGCGCATGGTAGGCCAATGCCTGGCCCGCGGCGGTCATTTGCACCCCGCGCCGGCCGCGCGCCAGCAGGGGCGTGCCGAGCGAGGCCTCCAGGCCGCGCAGCCGGGCACTGGCCGACGCCAGCGCCAGATGCGTACGCGCCGCGCCGGCCGTGATGCTGCCGGTTTCAGTCGTGTTCAGGAATAGCCGCAGGTCGGTCAGGTCGAAGTGCATGGAAGGAGGGTGTTCGGTTCTGCCTACGGTAGGGACGAAGGCTGCCTCAGTGTAATACCGCTTTCCGGGCGCGGCGCGGGCAGGCATCATGCCGGCCATGGATAGCTTGTTCGATTTCTACCGCGATGGCGGCGCCGCCCTGATTCTGCTGGTGTTGGCCAGCTTCGCCGTGGCCGGCCTGGTGAAGGGCGTGATCGGCCTCGGCCTGCCCACTGTTTCGATTGCCATGCTCAGCGTGGCTATGGCGCCGCCGCAGGCTGCGGCCTTGCTCATCATCCCATCCATGGTCACCAATGTCTGGCAGCTGGCCGCCGGCGGACGTTTCCTGTACCTGCTGCGGCGCCTGTGGACCATGCTCGCCGGCGTTTTCGTCGGCACCTGGCTGGCGGGCGCCTGGCTGGCCGGGCGCGAGACGGCCTGGGCCGGCCACGCCCTGGGCGCGGCCCTGCTGCTGTATGCCGCCGTAGGCTTGAGCGCCGTGCGCATGCATGTATCGCCCGATGCGCAGCGCTGGGCCGGGCCCGTCGTCGGCGCCACCACGGGCGCCATTACGTCGGTGACCGGCGTCTTCGTGATTCCGGCCGTGCCCTATCTGCAGGCATTGGGGCTGGAGCGCGACGCGCTGGTCCAGGCCATGGGGCTGGCCTTTACGGCATCGACGATCGCGCTGGCCGGCGACTTGATCCATGGCGGCCAGCTCGGCGGCCGCGAGGCCTGGGCGTCGCTGCTGGCGCTGGTGCCCGCGCTGCTCGGGATGATGGCCGGGCAGTGGCTGCGGCAGCGCGTCAGCGCCACGGTGTTTCGCCGTTGCTTCTTCGCCGGCGTCGGCGCGCTGGGCCTGCATCTGCTGCTGGCCTGATCCATGGGACTGTCGTGCGGCGCTTGCGCCTCGATTTGTCATGCCTCAAATAATCGGGCGCACTGGGTAGGCTAAAGTCTAAGGACGTCGCGGCACATGCCGCGGCGTCGGATGACGACGGAGGCCCGGATGAACCACGATTGCGCGCTGCTGACCCCCCAGGAAATGGCGTCCGCCGATCAGGCGGCGATGCTGGCCGGGCATGCCGGAATCACCTTGATGGAAAATGCCGGCGCGGCGGTGGCGCGGGCGGTGCGCGCGCGCTGGACGCCGCGTCCGGTGGCCGTGCTGTGCGGGCCGGGTAACAACGGCGGCGACGGTTTCGTTGCCGCCCGCTATCTGGCGGCGGCCGGCTGGCCGGTGACGGTGGCGCTGCTTGGCACGGTACAGGCCTTGAAAGGCGACGCCGCTCATCACGCCGCGCTGTGGCGCGGCGATGTACTGCCTTTGTCGCCATCGGTCCTGCAAGGGGCGGAACTGGTCATCGACGCCATATTCGGCGCTGGCCTGGCTCGCCCGGTGGAGGGCCTGGCGGCGGCGACGCTGCAGGCCGCGATGGACCACGCATTGCCCGTCTGCGCCGTGGATACGCCCAGTGGCGTGGATGGCGGCACGGGCGCCGTGCGGGGCATCGCCGTGCCGGCGGCCTGCACCGTGACCTTCTTTCGCAAAAAGCCCGGCCACTTGCTGCTGCCGGGTCGCGCCCTGTGCGGCGAGCTGGTCGTCGCCGACATCGGTATCCCGCCGTCGGTGCTGGATACGATCCAACCGCAGGCGCATGAGAACGTCCCCGCGGCCTGGCTGCCGCGCGTTCCCTGGCCACGCATGGATGGTCACAAGTATGCGCGCGGCCATGCCGTCGTCATGGGCGGCGCCGTCATGACAGGCGCGGCGCGCCTGTCCGCGCTGGCGGCGGCCCGCGTCGGCGCGGGGCTGGTGACGGTGGCCGCGCCCAGCCCGGCCTGGGCGGTGTATGCGGCGGCGCTGACCAGCATCATGGTGCAGCCGGTGGCGGACGAGGCGGCTTTCCAGGAACTTTTGACGGACACCCGCAAGAACGCCATCGCCATCGGCCCGGGCGCCGGCGTATCCGACGCCACCCGCGCCCACGTGCAAGCCGCGCTCGCCACGCGTCGCGCCGTGGTGCTGGACGCGGACGCCCTGACGGCCTTCGCCGACAAATCCGCGACGCTTTTCCATGCGATACGCGGGCCTTGCGTGCTGACCCCGCACGAAGGCGAGTTCGGCCGCCTGTTCGACCGCGCCGGCGACAAACTGTCCAGCGCGCGCCGCGCCGCGCAACGCAGCGGCGCGGTGGTGCTGCTGAAAGGCGCCGACACCGTGATCGCCGCCCCGGACGGACGCGTCGCCATCAACGCCAACGCGCCGCCGGATCTGGCCACGGGCGGCAGCGGCGACGTGCTGACCGGCATGATCACGGGCCTGCTCGCGCAGGGTATGGAGCCATTCGAAGCCGCATGCGCGGCGGCCTGGATGCATGGCGCGGCCGCTACGGCGCATGGTCCGGGACTCATCGCGGAAGACCTGCCCACACTGATACCGGGCGTTCTGCGCGAGCTGAAAGCGCGTGGATAATCCGTCGCGATCGGGACGAATGCCCGCGCGCTTACGAAGCCAAATGCCGGGAAGCCGCCGCCCGAGGCAATCAACCAGGCACACGCCAACGCCTACACCAAGGACAATCTGAACGTGCAAACCGCGATTACCCGATTGCTCGGCATCGAGCATCCCATCGTGCAGGGTGGCATGCAGTGGGTCGGCCGGGCCGAACTCGTGTCGGCCGTCTCCAATGCCGGCGCGCTCGGCGTCCTGACGGCGCTGACCCAGCCCACGCCCGAAGCCCTGCATGACGAAATCCGCCGCGTCCGGTCCATGACGGACCGGCCCTTCGCGGTGAACCTGACCATCCTGCCCACGCTCAAGCCGGTGCCTTACGAGGCTTACCGCGACGTCATCATCGACAGCGGCGTGAAAATCGTCGAGACCGCGGGCAACAATCCGGCGTCCCACATGCCGGCCTTCAAGGCCGCCGGCATCAAGGTCATACACAAATGCACGACACCGCGCCACGCCGTCAAGGCGGAGCAGATCGGCGCGGATGCCGTCAGCATCGATGGCTTCGAATGCGCGGGACATGTGGGCGAGGCGGACCTTCCGGGCCTTATCCTCATCCCAGCCACGGTGGCCAGGGTGCGTATCCCGGTCATCGCTTCCGGCGGTTTCGGCGACGCGCGCGGCCTGGTGGCGGCCCTGGCCCTGGGCGCCGAGGGCATCAATATGGGCACCCGGTTCATGTGCACCCGGGAAGCACCGGTACACGACAACATCAAGCGCGCCATCGTCGACAACACCGAAACGGACACCTGCCTGATCCTGCGCACATTGCGCAACAGCAGCCGCGTGGCGCGCTCCGAGCTCGCGCAAAGCATCATCGACATGGAAGCCGCGGGCGCCGGCATAGACCAGATAGGCCCCAAGGTCGCGGGCGCCAAGGGCCGGCGCGTCTACGAAGAAGGCGATACGGAAGCGGGCGTGTGGACCGTCGGCATGGTGCAAGGGCTGATACACGACATTCCGACATGCAGGGAACTCGTGCAGCGCATCGTATCGGAGGCCGAAACCCTGGTGCGGGAGCGCCTGGGCAGCCTGGTGGGGCGCTCCGCGGCCTGAGCGCGGCCCGCAGGCTGCGCGGCCGGCGGCGGCCCGGGTTGCGCGCGTGAAACCGTGGACGCCGCAATGTCCACCCACGCCCTCGCGCAAACCAACGCAAGGAGACGATGTGATCCCTTTTGAAACCGCGGGCGCCAACGCCGCCCCTGCCGCCGACCCATGCCTTCGGCAAGTCCGCGACGGCGGCGTGCTGGTGGTGACGCTGGATCGACCTGAACGCCGCAACGCGCTCAGCCTGCCGCTGTACGAAAGCCTGCTGGCGGCCCTGCGGGCCGCCGCCGACGATGACGGGATCGGCGCCGTCGTGCTGACCGGCGCGGGCCCGTCATTTTGCGCGGGCGGCGACGTCGTCCGCATGGCGAACAATGCCGCCGCGCGCGGCGCATCGCCCGACGCCCAGCCCCAGGGCGCGCCGCCATTGTCCTCCGAAGCCAGTGGCGCGCCGCCATTGTCCTTCGAAGCCAGATTGCGCGACTTGCGCCGCCGCACCGGCATCTGCGAATTGCTGCACGCCATGCCCAAGCCCACCATCGCGATGATGCGCGGTCACGCGATAGGGGCGGGTCTCAGCCTGGCGCTGGCCTGCGATCTCCGCTATGCCGATACGACGGCGCGCCTGCGCACGGGCTTCGTCGACATGGGCTTGTCGGGCGACTTCGGCGCCCATTACTTCCTGCCACGCCTGGTCGGCGCCGCCAAGGCGCGCGAGCTGTTCTTCACCTCTCCCATGCTGGACGCCGCGACGGCCTTGTCGCTGGGACTCCTCAATACCGTCTTCGAAACAGACGCCCTGGAGCCCGCCGTCATGGACATCGCGCGGCAATTGGCCGCCGGCCCCCGCACCGCGATCGCCTACATCAAGGACAACCTGAACGAGGCGCCTCATCTGCGCCTGAACGAGGCCCTGGATCGCGAATGCTGGCGTCAGCTCCGTTGCATGGAAACCGAAGACCACCACGAAGCCGCCCGCGCTTTCACCGAAAAGCGACCGCCCCGTTTCCGCTGACGAGGACGCCGCCGCGGGCGCGGCTATCGCGACGCCCGGACAACAGGCCGCGCTCGATCCGACGATCTTCGATGGTCAGGGCAGGCCGCCGGCACGACATGATGCATGTTTCCTATCGGGGCGATCAGGCGGCGCTGGCCGACGTCATGACCGGGCGCGTGGATGTCCAGTTTTCAATGCGGCGCGACAGGTTGGGCGCCGCCGCCGGCGTAGGCCTGGGGGGCGCGTGGGGCAGGGGGCGTGGCGTGTGCCGTCGGGTAATGCTGCTCCGCGCCGCTGGGCAGCGCCGCCACCATGGGGGCTCGCATCCAGGCCGCGATGTCGCGCCAGACGATTTCGGCCTGCAGGTCCCGGAGCAGCATGTGATAGCCGTCGCTGTACAGCGCGACGCGAGGGCGGGCGTCGACGGGGGCGTCTTCGATGCGGCGCAGGGTTTCGGTCACCACTTTGTCCGGCAATACCTGTTCATGCCGCCCGAACAGCACCAGCAGCGGGACATTCGGCGGGATGGCGGGCAGGGCGGCTTCGGCGTCGCTCATCAGGTCGACCAGCCCCTTCAAGGCGTCGATGCGCGTGCGCTTGATGACCAGCGGATCGCTGCCCAATGCGCGCAGCATCTCGATGTTGTCCGACGGCATGATCTTCAACCCGCGCGGCGGCTCGACTTCCATGCCCGGCACGGTGTTGTAGCCCAGCCATAGCGTGAAACGGTAGAACGGGTTCATGACCTGCCGGCCCCACATCGCTGGCGCGGACAGGATCGCGCCGGCGATATGGGACGATAGCGGTGCCCGCTGCCCCAGCGCCGGCGGGCTGCCCAGCGCGGACGCCACGACGGCGCCGCCCATGCTTTCGCCCAGCACGTACACCGGCAATCCCGGATGCGCGGCGGAAACCGCCTCGACGGCGGCATTCAGGTCGGCGACCATGGTGGCGGTATCCGCCCAGATGCCGGGCCGGGGGCCCGCGCCGAAGCCGCGCTGGTCGTAGGCATAGGTGACGATGCCCAATCCGGCCCAATAGCGGGCGGCCTGGTCGAAGGCGTTGGAATAATCGTTCATCCCATGCAGCGCGACGATGGCCGCCCACGGCGCCCGCGCCGGCTGCCAGGTGCGCAAAGGCAGGCGTGCCCCGTCGATCGAAACCAGCTCGTCGCCGTCGATCGCCGGCGTCGCGCGTGCCGGCCCCATGGGCTGGTAGGCGGTGCCGCAGCCGGCCAGCGCCAGCACGGCCACCACGCAGGCGCGCCGCAGCCAGGGCCGTACGCGTGAGTACGGGCGGCGGAGCGGCGTGGCTGGCGTGCGGGGCATCGGCATAGGCATTAAGCGGTTGGGCGGAGCGGGTGACGGTGGCGCGCGGAGCGCGGCATCCGGCGGCGCGCCCATATCGGTAACCGCTTCGATTCTAAAAGACACCGGGGCCGGCGCAACGGCGGATACCTGGCGCCGGTGGTGCCGCTATCAAGCCAGGGCCGGAACCGGCGACGTGGAATCTGGCGTACTATATCGCCCGTTGTATATATCCGAACATAACGAAGGGAGTTGCGATGAAGCAGCGAGTTGTTCGCCTGGGCATCGGCCTGTACGCCGCGCTGAGCGGCACGATGGCGCTTGCCGCCGATGTCCAGGTCGCCGTCGCGGCCAACTTCACCGCGCCGATGAAGGCGATCGCCGCAGCCTTCCAGGAGAAGACCGGCGACACCGTAACCGCTGCCTACGGCGCCACCGGCCAGTTCTACGCGCAGATCAGGAACGGCGCCCCGTTCGAAGTGTTCCTTGCCGCCGACGACACCACGCCCGCCAGGCTGGAACAGGAAAAGGCCACCGTGCCGGGCACGCGCTTTACCTACGCCACGGGCGCGCTGGCCCTGTGGTCGGCCAGGGACGGCTATGTCGACAAGGACGGCATGGTCCTGAAACAAGGCCATTTCGCGCACTTGTCCATCGCCAACCCCAAGGCGGCTCCCTATGGCCTGGCGGCAATCCAGACGCTGGAAAAGCTGGGCCTGATGGACGCACTGCGGCCCAGGATCGTCGAAGGCCAGAACATCAGCCAGGCCCAGCAATTCGTCGCCAGCGGCAACGCCGAACTGGGCTTCGTCGCGCTGTCCCAGGTCTACAAGGACGGCAAGCTGACCAGCGGTTCGGCCTGGATCGTGCCGGAGTCCCTGCACGAACCCATCCGCCAGGATGCCGTGATCCTCGAGAAGGGCAGGGACAATCCCGCGGCCCGCGCCTTCGTCGATTTCCTCCGGGGCCCGGAGGCGGAGAAAATCATTCTTTCCTTCGGCTACAAGCGCTAGAACGCTAAAGGCTTTACTTCCATGTTGACGAGCGAGGACGCCGCCGCCATCTGGCTGACGCTGAAGCTGGCGGCGCTGACCACCTGCCTGCTGCTGCTCATCGGTACGCCCATCGCCTGGTGGCTGGCCCGTACTTCGTCCCGCTGGCGCGGCCCGGTCAGCGCCGTGATCGCGCTGCCGCTCGTCCTGCCGCCCACGGTCATCGGCTTCTACCTGCTGCTGGCGATGGGACCGAACGGCTACGTCGGCAAGCTGACCCAGGCCGTGGGCCTGGGCACGCTGCCGTTCAGTTTCGCCGGCCTGGTGGTGGGGTCCCTGGTGTATTCGCTGCCCTTCGTGGTGCAGCCCCTGCATAACGCCTTCGCCGCGGTCGGCAGGCGGCCGCTGGAAGCCGCCGCCACCTTGCGGGCCGGCGCCTGGGACCGCTTCATGACGGTGGCGCTGCCCTTGGCCCGTCCCGGCTATCTGACCGCCGCGGTACTGGGTTTCGCGCATACGGTGGGCGAGTTCGGCGTGGTGTTGATGATAGGCGGCAATATTCCCGGCCGCACCCGCGTCGTATCGGTGCAGATCTATGACCACGTCGAGGCCCTCGAATACAGCCGCGCGCACAGCCTCGCCGCCGGCATGGTGGTGCTCTCGTTCCTGATCCTGCTGCTGCTTTATGCGCGGCGGGGCGCTCCCTGGGGCAAGGCATGAGCGCGGGCCAGGGCTGGTCGCCGCCGGACGCGGCGACGGTGCCCGCAAGCGGCGATACCGGCGCCGGGCGGACGATAGCAGCGCGATTCCGCCTGCGGCACGGCACTTTCGACCTGGACGTGGACCTGCGCCTGCCGGGCAGCGGGGTCACCGCGCTGTTCGGCCCCTCCGGCTCGGGCAAGACCACGCTGCTGCGCTGCATGGCCGGACTGGAGACACCCGAGCCCGGCTATCTGAACATCAATGGCGAGGTATGGCTGGACACGTCCCGCCGCCACGCGCTGCCCCCGCACCGGCGGGCGCTGGGCTATGTCTTCCAGGACGCGAATCTATTCCCGCACCTGGACGTGCGCGCCAACCTGCACTACGGCTACAAGCGCGTCGCGCCAGCGGAACGACGCGTGCAACCGGCCGACGCGATTGCCTTGCTGGGCATCGATCACCTGCTGGACCGCATGCCGGCCGGGCTTTCCGGCGGCGAGCGGCAACGGGTGGGCATCGCGCGGGCGCTGCTGACCAGTCCGCGCCTGCTGCTGATGGACGAGCCCCTGGCCGCCCTGGACGACCGTCGCAAACAGGAAATCCTGCCGTACCTGGAACGCCTGCACGATGAACTCGACATCCCGGTGATCTACGTCAGCCACGCGGCGCAGGAAGTCGCCCGCCTCGCCGACCACGTCGTGCTGCTGGATAACGGCCGCGCGGTGTCCAATGGACCGATCGCCGAAACGCTGGCCGATCTGGGCCTGCCGCCCGCGCGCGGCGACGATGCCTCGGTCGTCGTGCAGGGCGTCGTCGCGGATTACGACGACAGCTACCGGCTGCTGTCCGTCGCTTTGCCGGGCAGCCGCTCCACGCTGCGGGTCGTGCATGCCGAGGTGCCGCGTGGCCGTCCCATGCGGCTGGTGGTAAAGGCGCGCGACGTCAGCCTGGCCCTGAGCCGGCAGGACGACGGCAGCATGCTTAATATCCTCCCGGTCACCGTACGGGGCAGTACGCCGGCCGACAACCCTGCCCACGTCATGGTGCGCCTGGACGCCGACGGCACGCCGCTGCTGGCGCGCGTCACCCGCTATTCGCATGACCGCCTGGAGCTCGCGCCGGGACTGCGGCTGTGGGCGCAGATCAAGGCGGTCTCCCTCCTGGTTTGAATGCCCCTTCGCCGGACGTCGAGCCCCTCCGGGACCCTGGCCGCGCGGCGCCAACGGTACGGATACCGCCGTGGGATGCAGCCGGGGATGGCCTCCGGCACACCGTTTCTGGCACGGTAAAATGGGTCCGGTTCAATACTTTTGGCGTAATGCCTCGGACTTGTGGCTTCCATCCAGGTCAGCATCGTTATGCCGGTGTACAACTGCGCCGCTTTTCTGCCGGCATCGCTGGACTCCCTGCTGAGCCAGCGCGGGTTGTCGCTGGAAATCATCGCGGTCAACGACGGTTCGACCGACGACAGCCTTGCCGTGCTGCGCGAACGGGCGCGCGCGGACGAGCGGCTTGTCGTCATCGACCAATCCAATCAAGGCCCCTCCGTGGCGCGCAACGCCGGCTTGCAGGCGGCGCGCGGCGAATGGATCGCCTTCGCCGATGCCGACGATTGGCTCACCCCCAATACCTTGCAGGAGTGGCAGGAACAGGCCCGCGCGCAGGACGTCGACGTGGTGATCGGCAACGGCTACCGTTTCGCGGCCGATCCGCTGGTGCCGACCAAAGGGCCGCTGTTGCACCGGCAGCGATGGGGCGAGGTCATGTCCGGCCCCGAATGGATCATCCACTGCACCAGCCATGGCGAATGGCCGCATTACGTCTGGCTGCAACTGATACGCCGGTCGCTTATCCAACAGCACCGGCTGAGCTTCACCCCCGCGCTGCTGCACGAGGACATACTCTGGACCTTGCATCTGGCGTTGGCGGCCCGCCGCGTGGGCTTTGCCCGGCGGCCGGCTTATGCCTATCGGGTCAATCCGCACTCCATCGTCCGCTCGCCCTCGCAGGCATCGCTGGCGCGGCGGGCGCAAAGCTATGTGCATATCCTGAAAACCCTGGTCGATTGTGCGGGGCGCGCGCGCGGCAACGCGGCGCTGCGTCGGGCGCTGCTGCGCCACGCCAATGTGGAATGCGTCTGCCTCGAGAGCATCCTGCGCAAGGAGCTGCACGGCGGATCGCAGCGGCGGGAAGTCGCCCGCAGTCTGCATGACATGAAGATCTGGCGCGAGCTGTGGCGCGGCGCCCGCGGCTTCAGGCAGCATCGCCGCCTGGCGCGATGCTATCTGACGGTCGCCCGCTGCCGCCGATGAAGTATCCTGCGACGATGGCGACTTCGTCGATCCGCAAGACGTCGAATTCCAGCGTGTCCGTCACCCAGGCGGACGCGCGCTTTCGCCTGCGTATCCGCAAAGGCGATCTGCTGGCGATCGGTCCCGGCAAAGTGGCGCTGCTGGAAGCCATCGCCGAGCACGGATCCATCTCCGCCGCGGCGCGCGACCTGGGCATGTCGTATCGCCGCGCCTGGCTGCTGATCGATGAACTGAACCGCGCGCTGGCCGAGCCGGCGACGCATTCCGGGCCGGGCGGCGCCAGCGGCGGGGGCAGCACACTGACTCCGGTGGGCCAGCGCATCGTCGCTTTATACCGAGACATAGAAACACGCGCCCAAGCGGCATGCGCGGAACAGATACGCGAATTGACCGGCCTGATGAACCACGACGGTTGATCCGGCAAGGTAGCGTCCGGGGATGTCGCGCAGCGCGCCCGCATGCCGCCCGGTTCGATGCGTCAGGAACCGCGGATGGGTGTTCCGGACTCAGGAGCGTCGATTGACCTTACGACGAAGTTTCCATGACCAGCGCATCGCTTCAGCCATCTCCCGCCAACCACCAGCCCGTTTGGCCTGCAGCCACGCCGGATGACCGGCCGCCCTTGTGGGATAGATTCTCCTTCTGGGCCAACGAGTGGTGGGCAGCCGCTCCGCCGAAAGGGTATCGCGGCTTCCGTCCCGAACAATCCAGCTACGTCAAGCTGCAGAGTCCCACGGGCGTCAATTACGCCCGCTGCCACGGCTCGCTGATCGGCGACGATGTCGTGCTGACGGCCGCGCACTGCATCAAACCGGAACGACGGACCGTCAATATCTATTACGGACGCGATTTCGGGTTTTCCAGGCGGATCGTGCTGGGCGAGGAAGGAACGAATTGGGTGAAGGCCAAGGCGGTGCCCGGCCGCGGCGCCGCGGCGGACTGGGGGCTGCTGAAACTGTCCAGGCCGGTTGGCGCCGACGAAGGCGCCATCACCGCCCGATTGCCGCAGCACGGCGATTGTCCCCGCGACGGCGACACCGCGCAGGCCTATCGTGGCATGGGCCTGCCGCCGAGCGATATGGGTATCCAGCACACCAAGACCGTCAACGTGCGCGTGGACGACGGCCGCCATCTGCATCTTTCATCCGAGTCCGTGGCCGACAAGGGGGACTCGGGCAGCCCGCTGATGTCGACGAATGAAGTGCAAATCGGTGTGCAGAGCGCCGGCTCGGACAAGCATGACCTCGCCGTCGCATTATGCAGGTATTCCGATCTGATCAGGGCCGCGGCGACGCGCCTGACACCTGTTTAGGGGCACGGCGCCGCGCATCGCGGCTGTCGGTGCCGTCGCGTTACGACTGATGCGATGTCCGCCGCGGCGCGCGGCGCGCGGCGGCGTTCGGCGGTGTGTCGATTTGCGCGATCGCCGTGCTGAAAAGCTCGATGAAGCGTTGCCCCGGGTCCGACAGCACCGACCCGCGCCGCGTGACCAGATTCAACGATCGCCGGACGACCGGATCGCGCAGCGGCTTGAGCACCATGTCCTGCGCGGTGGCCGCCGGCCGGATGCTGGTCGGCACGATGGCCACGCCCAGGTCCTCGCGCGCCAGGGCCAGCGCCGTGATCGTATTGGTGGCTTCATAGGCCGGCCGCAGCGCCTGGCCGGCGGCCATGAACACGTTCTCGGTCAGCGTGCGCACCGTACTGCCCACCGTCAGGGTAATGATGGGTTCGTGCAGGATGTCCTTCCAGCGCACGACGCGTTTGCGGGCCAGCGCATGGCCAGGCGGGAGCGCGACCGCCAACGTATCTTCCGTCAACGCGAGGCTATCCAGCTCGCTGTTCTTCTGGATCCCGAAGCCCAGGCCGAAGTCGATCTCGCGCGCATAGATGCGGCCGATGATCTCTTCGTTCACGCATTCGCGGAACACCACCGACACGCGCGGGTAATCGTCGCGGAAGGCCTTCAAGACTTCGGGCAGCACCGTCCCCGCCAGCTGCGGCGCCAGGCCCAGCGAGATCCTGCCCGCCTGATCGGCCGTCATCCCGCGGCCGCAGGCCAGCACCGCCTGCGCATCGGCCAGCATGCGTTCGGCGATCGGCAGCACCTGGTTGCCGGCCGGCGTCAGCGCCACGCTGCGCGTGGTGCGTTCGACCAGCCGCGCATCCAGCCGTTCTTCCAGCCGGCGAATCAGGATGCTCAGCCCCGCCTGTGTCAGATGCAATTGATCCGCCGCCCGGGAAAACCCGCCCAGGCGCGCGAGCAGTACGAAGGCCTCCAATTGGCGCAGATTGAGATTCATAAAATTCTGCAATGAGTGGATAGTTGACTGTTATTTTACTTATCAACCATGGCGCATGACACTGTCGCATCGCTTCAACGTGCAGGGCCAGGGACATGGGTTACACCGCTATCGAAAAGGTGCTGGCGCGAGCCTCGGGTAAACCCGGCGTGCGCGCGGGCGACCTGGTTTACCCGGAGCCCGACCTGGTGATGATCCATGACGGCCTGGTCAAGGAAGCCAAGGTGGAGCTGGACCGCATCGGCATCGGCCGCGTCATGCAGCCGCAAAGAGTCATGATGGTCAGCGACCACGACGTGGTCTACGGCAGCGACCGGGCCGCCGAGCGCGGCGCCTTCAACCGCAAGGCGGCGGCGCAGTGGGGCGTGGAACAGTTCTACGACGCGGGGCGCGGCGGCCACGGCCATATCTTCCCGATGGAAGACGGCAAGGTCCTGCCCGGCATGTTCTATTTCGACAACGACACGCATGCCACCAATGCCGGCGCGGTCGGCGCCTTCGGCATGCGGGTGGGCAACGAGATCTCGCGGGTGCTGGCCACCGGGACGACCTGGGTGGAAGTCCCGCGTACCGTCCTGCTGGAATTGCGCGGCAGCCTGGCCGACGGCGTCATGGCGCGCGATATCGGGTTTCTCCTGGCGCGCCAGGTCAAGCGCAAGGTGCTGGACATCGATCTGGACTACCGCGTGGTGGAGTACGGCGGCGACCTGGATGCCTTCGGCTTCGGAGCGCGCGTGGCCTTGTGCAGTACGCCCACCGAAATGCGCGCGGCCGGCGTGTTCGTGCCGCCTTCCGAGGCCATGCTGGCGTATTGCAGGCGGCATGCGCGGCGGCCGTTCGAGCCGGTGTACAGCGATCCCGACGCGGAATACGAATCGCGCCATCTTATCGACCTGGCGCGCATCGCGCCCCAGGTATCGCTACCGGGCAACGTCGGCAATGCCGTGGACGTGGGCGAAGCCGCCGGCACGCGCATCGATCACGCCTTCATCGGATCCTGTGGCTCGGGTACCTACGAGGACATGTTGCGCGCCGCCAGCATGCTGAAGGGGCGGCGCATCGCCGGCCATGTACGGCTGTTCATCGTGCCCGGCACCGAAAAGTCGACACGCAGGCTGGCGGAAGAGGGCGTCATGCAGGTACTGCTGGATGCCGGCGCGATGCTGTTGCCCGCCGGCTGCGGTCCATGCAACGACGCCGTGGTCGGCCCGCTGGCGCCGGGCGAAGCTTCAATATCCACGGCCACCAACAACAACGCGGGACGCTTCGGACCTGTCGATGCGCGCCTGTTCCTGGGCAATCCGGCCACGGTGGCGGCGTCGGCGGTGGCCGGCTGTATCGCCGATCCGCGCGGGCTGGATGCCGATGCCGACCTGTACCGCCGCAGCGAGGACGCCTATGAATGACTATCAATGGGTCCTGCGCGGCCGCTGCTACAAGCTGGGCCACGACGTACCGCATCCCGGCGGCGTCATTCCCGCGCGCTTCATTACGGCGCGCGAGATGGATCCGGCGGTGCTGACACCGCATCTGTTCGCGGAAACCGATCCGGGCTTTGCGCAACGCTGCCGGCCCGGGGACATCATCGTCACCGGACGCAATTTCGGCATGGGGCCCAAGGGCAACGGCTACGTCGCGATGCAGGCGCTGGGGCTGGGCCTGGTGTGCGAATCGATGTCGGTGCAGGCCTACCGCGCCGCCATCAGCACGGGGCTGCGCGTGCTGAATCATTGCCAGGACATCACGGCGTATTGCGAAACCGGCGACGAGCTGGAAGTCGATTTCCTGAATGGGACCTTCACCAATTTCACGCAGGGACTGACGCGCGCCGTTCCGCCGGTGCCCGAGGCGCTGCGCGAACTGCTGGCGTGCGGCGGCAACGAGGGCTGGCTCAGGCACTGGTGGCTCCAGCGCCAGCAGGCAACGCCGGCCGGCGCCGCCGCCTAGGGCATTACTTTCGGTCTCGATCCCGGGAACAGCCGGATCGAACAAAGATCCGCGCCTGCCGGCGCGGACAGTTGCATCGGATGGAAGATCCCGGCGATAGCGGGATCGCGAACAAGGATCCGCGCCCGCGGGCGCGGACGGTCCACCGGGTAGAGGGTGGAGACGGCAAAAGCATAGGCGCCGGCGGATGGTAAAGCACGGGCCGATGCGGGGAACCGCGGCGCCTCCCGGCACGGAGCGCGGCGGTACTGTGTTCAATCGTCACAGGAGTGGCGTCGCGCCGCGAGGCGGTGCGCGCCTGTTGCCATCATGTCCATATCTCGATCGCGTTTCCTGCGCGCGGCGCTGGCTTGTGCCATCGTTTGCGCATCGTCCTCCATGGCCCAAGCGGCGGATGTCTATCCCAATGGTCCCATCCGTTTCGTCGTGCCCGCGACGGCGGGCGGCACGACGGACGTCATCGCCCGCGTCGTGGCGCAGCACATCACGCAATCCTGGGGCGTTCCCGTGGTGGTGGAGAACCGCGCGGGCGCGGGCGGCGTCATCGGCGCCTCGTATGTGATTTCCAGCAAGCCCGATGGGCAGACCGTGCTGGTGGCGCCCAGCGCCTTCGGCGTGCGCTCGGCGCTGGATCGGCGGCTGCCCTACGATCCCTTGAAGGACCTTGCGGGCGTAGGCCTGATGGCGCGCTCGCCGAGCTTCCTGGTGGTGTCGACGACCTTGGGCGTGAAGTCGCTGGCGGAGCTGGCGGCGTATGCGAAAGGGCGGCCGGAGGGCGTCAGCTACGGGTCGGCGGGCGCCGGCAGCACCGGGCATTTGCACGCGGCGCAGTTCGCGGCGGTCTACGGGTTTTCCGGCGTGCACGTGCCGTATCGCGGCACGCCGGAAGCCGTGACGGACGTGATGCAGAACCGCGTGCAGTATGCCTTCGCGCCGGGGCCGAATGCCTTGCCGCTGGCGCGGGATGGCCGGCTGCTGGTGCTGGGCGCGACCTCCGCGGCGGCGCAGAAATTCCTGCCGGGCGTGGCGGTGGTGAATCAGCCCGGCATGAGCGACTTCGATGCGGACGACTGGTTCGGCGCCCTGGTGCCCGGGAAGACGCCCATGGCCGTGCGGCAGAAGCTGAGCGCCGAAATCGCGCGGATACTGGCGCTGCCGGAGGTGCGCAAGCGGCTCAACGACCTGGGCGCGGAGCCGCAGTCCAGTACGCCCGAGCAGTTCGACGCGATGTTGAAGAACTACGTGGCGACGATACGCAAGCTGGGCGACGAGATGAATATCTCATTGGAATGAGCGGTCGCGGCGATTCCGCTCAGGGTGGCCAGGATGGCGCGTTTCATGGAGGGTCCTCCCGCCAGGGTCAGCCCTGGCTGGGCGCGGGCGCGGCCTTGTGCTGCTGCTTGCGGGCCGCATGGCGTTCATGCGATTCGGCGAATACCTTGTCGGCGTTGCGCTTCTGATCGTCCGGCATGGCGTTGTACAGCGGCGCGAAAACGGCGGCCAGCTTCTTCACGCCGTCGGAATTGGCTTGCGTGATCTGGGCGTAGGAGTCCAGGTCTTCGAGCGCCGACATGGGATCGTGTGCCTCGCGCTTCGAGATCAACTGGTCGACCTGTGACGCGTTGTCGCGCATGGTCTGGGCGACGACGGCCCACTGCTGTTCTTCGGCGGACGTGATTTTCAGTTGGTCGTGCAATTGCTTGATGCGCTGTTCGACGCGGGCATCGGCCTGCGTCGACGCGGCGGCGCCGGTGGCGCTTACGGCGCTGGTTTGCGCCAGGGCCGCGGTGCCGAATAGCAGGGACGCGGCAAGCACGGTGATGCGGAGTTTCATCCTGTTCTCCTGAAGGAATGCGGCTTGGAGTCCGGGCCGCGCCCGCGATCCGGGCGCGCGGTGGAAGGCGGTGCTCAGCATACGCATTTGCCGGCGCGCGAATTTGCGCCGTCCCCCTTATTTGGTGATGAATCGTACTGTCAGCTTCAGGCGGGCGCGGCAGGCGCGAGCCGTGACTGCCTGCATCCCGGGCCGTTCGGCACGACGGACGCCGGGCGCGGCGGTTTGCCTATGCTTACGACTCATCCAGAATGTGCGGTCATTCCAGCAGCGGTCCCGGACGTATGTCGCTGGCGGACGGATCGCCGACGGTTTCGCGGCAGACGGCGCGCAGGATGTCGACGAAACGTTCTTCCGCTTCCAGCGCGACGTCGCGGCGGCGCCGGATCAGGCTGATGGGCGGCAGCGACCAATCGAAGCGCCACGCCACGCGGGTGACGTCGCCGCTGCGCGCCAGATCGTCGGCGATGTCCTCCGGAACGATGGATACCAGGCTGTCGTCATGGCGCATGAGCATGGCGATGACGTCCATCGAATAAGTCTGTATGCGCGGCGAAGGCGGCCGCACGCCGGCGCGCGTGAACAACTCGCTGACCATGTTGCCGATGGGCGTGGCGGGGGCCGGCAGGATCCAGTTCATCTCGGCCCACTCCCGCCAGTCGGGCTTGCGGCGCGCCATGCGGCGGGCCAGCCTGGGGTTGGCGATCAGGGCGGGGCGTTGCGGATAAAGCACTTCATGGTGCAGTTCGTCCATGCCTATCATCACCGAGGCACGGCCGATGACGCAGTCCAGCTCGTGGGCGCGCAGCGATTGCAGCAATTGGTCGGTGGTGGCGCGTTCCAGCCTGACGGTGATCCGATGGCCGTCGTACAGGCGTTCTATGGTCGGCACCAGGATACGCGCGGAGATGAAAGGGATGGCGCCGACGTGCAGATGCGCGGAATGTCCGCCGCGCAGGGCATCCATTTCCAGCGCCCAGTGGTCGATGTCCTGCAGCATGTGGCGGGCGCGCACGACCGCCAGCTCGCCGAGCGGAGTAGGGTGCAGGCCGCGCGCGGTGCGGATGAACAGCGGGCCGCCGAACAGGTCTTCGATCTCCGCCAGAGATTTGGTCGCCGCCGGCTGGCTGACGCCCAGCGATTCGGCGACCCGGGTCAGGGAGTCGCCCGGGGAGATGCGCGTCAGCAACGTCAGATGACGCAGTTTCAGGCGCGATAGCAGGCGCGCGGAAACGGATTGCACGGGCGGACTCCTTGGCGGTTGCGGGACAGGTGCCGTGGATCATAACCAAATGGTTATCACACCATCAGAAAAAACAGCACTTCCGTTATTTTCGGCAACATATACTTTCATCTTTCAGGAATAAGCCATGGCCACTCCCGCATTCACTACCCGCCCGGAGATCCGGGGCACCTTCGGTGTCGTTTCCTCGACGCATTGGCTGGCCTCGCAGGTCGCCATGAGCGTGCTGGAGCGCGGCGGCAACGCTTTCGACGCCGCCGCCGCCGGCGGCTTCATGCTGCAGATCCTGGAGCCGCACCTGAACGGGCCGGGCGGCGAAGTGCCCATGCTGTTCTGGAGCGAGAAAGAACGCCGCATCCAGGCCTTGTGCGGGCAGGGCAACGCGCCCGCGCTGGCCACGCCGGCATACTTCAAAGGCCTGGGCGTGGACATGGTGCCCGGGATAGGCCTGCTGCCGGCGACGGTGCCGGCCGCCTTCGGCGCCTGGCTGGCGCTGCTGCGCGACCACGGCACCTGGGAGCTGGCCGACGTCCTGCGCCCCACCATCGAATACGCCCGCAACGGCTTTCCGCTGGTGCCGCGCATCGTACAGGCCATTTACGCGGTGCAGTCCCTGTTCCGCGATGAATGGACGTCGTCCGCGGCGGTCTGGATGCCCGACGGCCGCGTGCCGCATCCGGAACGGCTGTTCCGCACGCCCGGCATCGCCGACACCTATACCCGCATCCTGAACGAATCCAGCGGCAAGGCCGATCGCCGCGCGCGCATCGACGCCGCCATCGACTGCTGGTACCGCGGCTTCGTCGCCCAGGCCATCGACAAGTTCTACCGCACCGAGGCCATTCGCGATACCACCGGCGAGCGCAACACCGGCCTGCTGCGTCTGGACGACCTGGCCGCCTGGAAGCCGCGCTACGAAGATCCGGTCACCACCCAACTGGGCCGCTATACCGTGGCCAAGTGCGGCCCCTGGTCGCAGGGCCCCGTTTTCCTGCAGCAGCTGGCGATACTGCGGCATCTCGGCATCGAGAATGTTTCTCCGGGTTCGCCCGAGTTCGTGCACAAGGTCACCGAAGCCGCCAAACTGGCCTTCGCCGACAAGCTGGCCTGGTACGGCGATCCTGACGCCGTGGACGTCCCGCTGCAAACACTGCTATCCGACGAATACGCCCGCAGCCGGGCGGCCTTGATCGGCGATCGCGCTTCCACCGAGCTGCGCCCCGGCCGTCCCGATGGCCGCGAGCCGCGCCTGCCGGACCTGGAGGCGGCCGTGCGTACGCTGGCGGCCTCGGACACGCGCTTCGGCGTGGGCGAGCCGACCTTCGCGCAACTGCCGCCCGTGCAGGAGTGGCTGGAGCGCGAGGTTTTCGTCGGCGACACCTGCCATATCGACGTGATCGATCGCGACGGCAATATGGTGGCGGCGACCCCTTCGGGCGGCTGGCTGTCCTCCAGTCCCGCCATCCCGGAACTGGGTTTTTCCATTACGACGCGTTTGCAGATGACGTGGCTGGACGAGGGCCTGCCCGGTTCCCTGCGCCCCGGCATGCGCCCCTGCACCACGCTGTCGCCCGGCATGGCGCTGCGCGACGGCGAGCCTTACATGGCCTTCGGCACGCCCGGCGGCGACCAGCAGGACCAGTGGGCCGTGGGCTTCTTCCTGCGCCATGCGCTGTGCGGCATGAATCTGCAGGAAGCCATCGAGCATCCGTCCTGGCACATCGACCACTTTCCCGGCTCCTTCTGGCCGCGCACCACCACGCTCAACCGCATCACCGCGGAGTCCCGTTTTCCGATCGCCACGCTCGAAGCGCTGCGCGCGGCCGGGCATGAGGTCAAGGTGGGCGGCGATTGGTCGGAGGGCCGCATCAGCGCCTGCACCCGCGAGCCCGAAGCGGGCGGCGGACGGCTGCTGCGCGCCGGCGCCAATCCGCGCGGCATGCAGGGGTACGCGGTCGGCCGCTAGCAACCTGACGTTCTTGCAAGCCGGGGCACGCGGGCCACGGCTTGTTGTTCCAACCCGCCGCGCGACAACCGGATCGCGCGGCACTATTTTGGGGATTCCCTTATGAAATCGATACGACATTACCTGCGCGCGGCCGCCGTCGCGCTGGCGATCCTGCCGGGCCTGGCTTCGGCCGCCTATCCTGAAAAGCCCATTACGCTGATCGTGCCCTGGGCGGCCGGCGGCTCCACCGACATCCTGGCGCGTCTGCTGGCCCAGCATATGAGCCAGAGCTTCGGCCAGTCGGTGGTCGTCGAAAACCGTTCCGGCGCATCGGGCAACATCGGCTCGGCCTTCGTGGCGCGCTCCAAGCCGGACGGCTACACGCTGCTGATCGGTTCGATGAGCACCCACACGATGAACCAGGCGCTGTACGCCACCATGCCTTTCGATGGCGTGAAGGATTTCAGCCCCATCGCCGAACTGGCCCTGGTGACCAACACCATGGTCATCAATCCGGAAGTCCCGGCCAAGAACGTGGCGGAGTTCATTGCCTACGCCAAGGCCCATCCCGGCGCGGTCGCGTATGCCTCCGCCGGCGCGGGTTCGACCAACCACCTGAGCGCCGCGCTGTTCCAGAAGGCGACGGGCGTGCAGATGATCCACGTTCCCTATCGCGGTGGCGCGCCCGCCGTGCTGGACACGGTGGCCGGCCGTACGCAGCTGCTGTTCAGCGCCGGCACGCAGACCCTGCCGCACGTCAAGACCGGCAAGCTGAAGCTGCTGGCCGTCACCGAGGACAAGCGCTCGCCGCTGCTGCCCGACGTGCCCACCGTGGCCGAAACCGTGCCCGGCTATGAACTGGCGGTGTGGTACGGCGCCTTCGGCCCGGCCGGCATGGACCCGGCGCTGGTGCAGAAGCTGAACACCGAGATCAACCGCATCCTGGCCCTGCCGGAGGTGCAGAAGCAGATGGGCGATATCGGCGTGCAGGTCCTGCAGACCACGCCCGCCGAGTTCCAGAAGACCCTGGAACGCGATGCCGACAAGTACGGCAAGCTGGTACGCGAACTGGGCATCAAGGCCGACGAGTAATGACCGACACCGCCTTCTCCATCAATGGCATCCCGCTCCAGCGCGCCGTGCTGGACGGCATAGACGCCATCGCCACGGCCTGCGCCGGCACCGATCCGGTGGCTTTGTTCGCCGCCATCGATGCCTACGCCAAGCCGGTTCTGCGGCACACGCTGTGCACCGTGAACCGCTTCGATGCCAAGCGCGTCGCCGTGGTCAGGCTGTACAGCTCGGACCCGGTCGCTTATCCGCCGGGCGGGTCCAAGGAGAAGGCGGGCACGCGCTGGGGCCAGCATGTCCTGCTGGACCGGCGCGTCTATGTGGGCGAAGGGGTCGACGCCATCCGCGAGTCGTTCGACGACCACGCGGCCATACTGGCGCTGGGCCTGAAATCGGTCATCAATGTGCCCGTGGTGACCAACGATGTCTGCCTGGGCACCTTGAATCTGCTGATGCCGGCCGAGCATATCGACAGCGGCCTGGTGGCTTTCGCGCGCCTGGCCGGCCTGCTGGCGGTGCCCGGCTTCCTGGCGCTGCGGCGCTGACCGCCGGCGTCACCGGCCCGGCGGCATCTTTTTCAGCGCTTCCTCTATCTCCTCCTGGGTCAGGTCGACCTTGTGCGTGGCGACCGACCAGCGATGCCCGTAAGGGTCGTCGATCTGGCCGTAGCGATCGCCCCAGAACATGTCGGTGGCCGACATGACCAGCGTGGCGCCGGCCGCGACGGCGCGTTCGATGAAGGCGTCGGCGTCTTCGACGTACAGGTGCAGCACCATGGATTTCGGCTGGCCGGGCTGGGGGCCCAGGGAGCCCCATTGCGGGCACTCTTCGGCCATCATCACGGCCGAGTCGCCGATGCGCAGCATCGCGTGCATCAGCATCTTTCCATCCGGCGCCATCAGCCTGGTTTCCAGCCTGGCGCCGAACGCTTTCTCATAGAACTCGATGGCGGCCAGCGCGTTGGCGCAGATGAGGTGCGGCGTCAGGGTGTGCATGCCGGGCGGGATGGGATGGGGCGACGGTTTGGGCATGGTAAGGTTCCTCTCAGCTAGGGCGGCGGGCCGGGCCGCGGATACGGGGCCTGTCTTACGACGAACGGCGCATGGGTGTATCGACATCGGGCCACGCAGGTGCGGGCTAAACTTTTATAACGCCAGCCCATGCCGCCCCAAGACACCGGAGTCACGATGAAAAAATCCAAGGCGCGAGTCCTTCCCATGCGGTCCATGCTGCAGGATGAAATGGAGATCGCCACCTCGGGGCGGGGGTTCTTCGAATTGACGCAGGAGGTCCGCTCGCGCGTCGCGGGCAGCGGCGTGCAATACGGGCTGGTCAACGTCTACACCCAGCACACCAGCTGTTCGCTGCTGATCACCGAAAACGCCGATCCCCAGGTGCGCGCCGACCTGGAACGCTATTTTGCACGCATCGTTCCCGACGGCGACCCCCTGTTTTTGCACGATGAGGAAGGCCCCGACGATATGCCGGCCCACGTGCGCGCGGCCCTGACCGGCGTCACCCTCACCATACCGGTCACCCGTGGCGATCTGGCGTTGGGAACGTGGCAGGGCATTTATCTGTGGGAGCATCGGCTGCGGCCGCACCGGCGCCTGGTCACCGTCACCGTGACCGGCTACAGCGAATTGGCGAACGATAACGGCAACGGGTAGGCGGCGTCATGGAATTGCGGCAGCTGCGCGCTTTCGCGCGCATCGTCGAACTGGGCAGCATGGGCCGCGCGGCGGCGGAACTGGGCGTGGTTACCTCGGCGCTCAGCCAGCAGATCAGCCGCCTGGAGAGCGAACTGGCCACGCGACTGTTGCAGCGCACCGCCACCGGCGTGGTCCCCACCGACGCCGGCCGCGCCTTTCTGCGCCAGGCGCAACTGGCCATCCGCCATGCCGACGCCGCCGCCATGGCCGCGCGCGAGGCCCGGCTGGCCGGCCAGGTCAGCGTCGGCCTGGCGTCGACCACGGCCACGGTGCTGGCGCCGCGTTTCATACACGCGATGCAGCAGCGCTATCCGGACGTGCGGCTGCGCATGACGGAAAGCCTGTCCGGCCATCTGGCGGCCATGCTCAATGCCCGGCAGCTGGATCTGGCCATCGTGTTCAATACCGACGCCGCGCAGCGCTGGACCGTGCTGCCGCTGCTGGACGAACAGCTCGCGCTGATCGGCCAGCCCACCACGCCACACTGGCCGGTCGCCGACATCGCCGGCCTGGGCGAGCTCGCCGGCGTCCCGCTGGTGCTGCCCAGCGCCGCGCATGGCCTGCGCAACCTGGTGGACGCGGCGTTCGCCAGGCTGGGCGCGGAGCCCAATATCGTGGCGGAGGTCGACGGCCTGGCCACGTTGATGGCCATGGTCAGGGTGGGGCACGTCGCCACCATCCAGCCGGGCGCCGCCCTGGCCGCCGATCCCAGCCTGGGCCGCATCTGGCTGACCGGCGCCGACCTGCATCGCAAGAACCTGCTCGTCAGTTTGCCTGAAGACGAGCTCTCGCCGGCCGGCCTGGCTGCCCGGGTCGTCCTGGGCGATGTGGCGCGCGAGCTGGTCAGGGAAGGCGGCTGGCCCGGCGCAAGTCTTCAAAATTCGTGAAGACCTGTTGAAGACTAGCCCCTTACGGCCGCGTGGCTTCTCGTCTACAGTCCGCACCTGTCCAAGGAGGGCTAGAAAGCCATGTGGGATGTATTGGTTATCGGCGGCGGCAACGCCGCCCTGTGCGCCGCGCTGATGGCGCGGGAGGCCGGCGCCAGCGTGCTGATGCTGGAATCCGCGCCCAAGGAATGGCGCGGCGGCAACTCCCAGCACACGCGCAACCTGCGCTGCATGCACGACGCGCCGCAGGATGTGCTGGTGGAGGCCTATCCGGAAGAAGAATTCTGGCAGGACTTGCTGAAAGTCACCGGCGGCATCACCAACGAACACCTGGCGCGCCTGACCATACGCGCGTCGTCCACCTGTCGGCCCTGGATGCGCAAGCATGGCGTGAATTTCCAGCCGCCGCTGTCGGGCGCGCTGCACGTGGCGCGCACCAATGCCTTCTTCATGGGCGGCGGCAAGGCGCTGGTCAATGCCTACTACCGCAGCGCCGAGTCACTGGGCGTGCAGGTGCGCTACAACGCGCCGGTCGACCGCCTGGAGCTGCGCGACGGCCGCTTCGTCGCCGCCTTCGTCGGCCAGGAGCGCATCGAGGCCAAGGCCTGCGTGCTGGCGGCCGGCGGCTTCGAATCGAACCGCGAGTGGCTGCGCGAGGCCTGGGGCCAGAACGAGCGCGGCGAATGGCCGGCCGATAACTTCCTGATCCGCGGCACCCGCTTCAACAAGGGCGTGCTGCTGAAGTTCATGATGGAGGCCGGCGCCGACATCATCGGCGATCCTTCCCAATCGCATTGCGTGGCCATCGACGCGCGCGCGCCGCTGTATGACGGCGGCATCTGCACGCGTATCGACTGCGTGTCGCTGGGCGTGGTCGTCAACCGCGACGCGCAGCGCTTCTACGACGAAGGCGAAGACTTCTGGCCCAAGCGCTACGCGATCTGGGGCCGCCTGGTGGCGGGCCAGCCCGGCCAGATCGGCTATTCCATCATCGATGCGAAGGCCATCGGCCGCTTCATGCCGCCGGTGTTCACCGGTACCCAGGCCGACACGCTGGAAGAACTGGCGCGCAAGCTGGGGCTGGATGAAGCGCGCTTCATGCAGACCATGCGCGAGTACAACGCCGCCTGCCGCGTCGGCACCTTCGACCACACCAAGCTGGACGACTGCCATACCGAAGGCATCGCCCCCGCCAAGACGCACTGGGCCCGTCCCATCGACCGCGCGCCGTTCTTCGGCTACCCGCTGCGTCCGGGCATCACCTTTACCTATCTGGGCCTGAAGGTGAACGACCAGGCCGCGGTGCACTTCAACGGCGTGCCCAGCGACAACCTGTTCGTCGCCGGCGAAATGATGGCCGGCAATGTGCTGGGCAAGGGCTATACCGCCGGGGTCGGCATGTCGATCGGTACCGCATTCGGCCGCATCGCCGGTACGCAGGCCGCGCAGGCCGCCGGCAAGAAATCATCCATGGGAGCCGCTCTTGAAACAGCTTGAAGCCCTCGTCAAACAGGCGAGCGCCATGCATATCGTTACGCCCGACGCTTCCATCACCCCGGCCCGTACGGCCGAAGGCCACGGCGCCATGAAGGAAACCACGGTCAAGTTCGTGTCCAAGCGCGAACCGACCACCGGGAACGAAGCCGAAGTCGCGCGCATCATGCAGATATGCAATGCCTGTCGCTACTGCGAAGGCTTCTGCGCGGTCTTCCCCGCCATGACGCGGCGCCTGGAGTTCGGCAAGGCCGACGTCAATTACCTGGCCAACCTGTGCCACAACTGCGGCGCCTGTCTGTACGCCTGCCAGTATGCGCCGCCGCACGAATTCGCCGTGAATGTGCCGCAGGCCATGGCCAAGGTGCGGGTGCAGACGTATACGGATTACGCCTGGCCGGCGGCGTTGGGGTCGCTGTACAAGCGCAACGGCTTGACGGTATCGCTGGCGACCGCCGCCATGCTGGCCCTGTTCCTGGTCCTGGCCATGATGTCGGCCGGCTCGCTGATCCACGCGCCGCTGGCAGGCAATTTCTACGCCATCTTCCCGCACAACACGCTGGCGCTGATGTTCGGCGTGGTGTTCCTGTTCGCCATCCTGGCGCTGGGGATAGGGGTGACGCGCTTCTGGCGCAATGTGTCGCCCGGCAAGGCCACCGGTCCCGCGGTGGCGGAGGCGGCGCACGACGCCTTGCGGCTGCGCTATCTGGATGGCGGCCATGGCAAGGGCTGCAACGAGAACGACGACGCCTTCACGCTGGCGCGCCGCCGTTTCCATCACTTCACTTTCTACGGCTTCATGCTGTGCTTTGCCGCCACCTGCGTGGCCACGCTGTACCACTACCTGCTGGACTATCACGCGCCGTATCCCTTCTTCAGCGCGCCGGTCCTGCTGGGAACACTGGGCGGCATCGGCCTGATCATCGGGCCGGCGGGCCTGCTGTGGCTGAACCTGCGGCGCAATCCGGAGCAGGGTGATGTGAACCAGCGTCCCATGGACCGCGGTTTTATTGCCTTGCTGCTGCTGATCTCGATCACCGGGCTGGCGCTGCTGGCGGGGCGTGACACCGGCGCGATGGGCCTGTTGCTGGCCATCCACCTGGGCACGGTGATGGCGCTGTTCCTGACGCTGCCGTATGGCAAATTCGCCCACGGTATCTATCGCAGCGCCGCGCTGCTGAAGTGGAACATCGAGAAGCGCCAGCCGAATTCGCTGCAACTGGGTTCGGACTGAGTGTTATCGGGTGGGGCCGCCCAGGTGGGCCCGCCCGGGTGGCCCTTTCAAAACTCTGTCAGCAGGACTGCATGGCCGCTGCACGCCGTGAAGTCATACCCATGTATGGCAACGTGCCCTCGGCCTGTCATTGCGCGTGCATTCGCACTGTACGCCGAACTGCACTCAGCGTAGCCGTCCAGCGTGCAGGCAACAGGCTTGCCGCCGCCACCGCTGCATCGAAATCGCGTGCCGTTTGGCATGAGAGCGGCGGAAGACAAGATTAAAGGGCGCGGCACCACGGTGCGCGCAAAGCCAGTCTGCACATGAGGTTGACGCGGCACGCGCCATATTGCGGCACCGTGCCGTCGAGATGCGCAAAGCCGCATGGCGGCTGGCTTGGCCGCGTGCCATCCACGCCGCAACATGCCCTGCTGCGCCAGGGCAGCAGGGCATCGAGACCAGAAGGCAAGTCAACGGCGTGAGGCGGGAGCGTCCGAAATGGCGCGCTTGATGAAGCGGGCCAGCGGCTCGGAGGCCGCTTTGTCGGGCCGCAGCAGATAGGTGTTCAACCGGGGTGCCTGCCCGGCCAGCGGGCGGCTGGTCACATCGGCGGTACGGCAGGCGGCGACCTGCGAAGCACCGACCAGAGCCAAGGCATATCCGGCCGCCACCAGGGTTAGCATCAGGTCGAACGAGGCGACTTCCTCCGCCACCAGTGGCTCGATGTCCACGGTGCGAAGCACTCGCGCGATCTGGCGGCAGTAGCCCTCGCAGATGTGCGGGTCGCACATCACCAACGGGTAGCGCAACACTTCCTCAAGCGGGATGCGCTTGTGAGTCAACAGGGGATGCCGCACGGGCACGGCCACCACCAGCAGGTCGCTCCACGCCAATTCGGCCAGCAGGCCGTCGCCGACTTCGTCAGACTGCGCAAACCCCACATCGTACAGGTCGGCGCGCAGCCCTTCGATCTGCTGCGATAGCGGCACTTCAACCAGATGGATATCGACTTCGGGGTCTTCCTCGCGGCACTGCATCAGGAAGGCGCTCAGGCGCGGCGGTGGGATGCCATCGGACAGCGCAACGCGCAATTGGCTGTCGTAGCCAGCCATGACGGCCTTGACGCTTTCGCGGGCCTGCTGCAGGGAGGTAAAGATGCGCGGAACGTGCTCCAGGAACATCTGTCCGGCCCGCGACAGGCGCGTGTTGCGCGAGTTACGGATAAACAGGCGTGTGCCAAGCTCTTCTTCCAGCTCCTTGATCGCTCGCGACAGAGGCGACTGTTCGATGTGTAGCCGTTCGGCTGCGCGAGCGAAATGCAATTCGTCAGCAACGGCCAGGAAGCAACGTAAATGTCGGAGTTCCATAGGGCCTCCTCATTTCTGCTTCAAGGTCGCATAGCCAGCTATGCCTGCTGTAGACATGACAAGGCAATAGGCTACCAACGGCCAAGCGGTAGAGCCGTCAAGCGCCAAGACTGACAACGTACCCAAACCGCTGACGATTAAACTTTGAATGCCGTAATACATGGCGACGGCAGTGCCCGCAGCATCCCCGAAATCCCCAAGTGCCCCATTTGCCGTGACAGCAACCACTAAAACAATCCCAACGGCAATCAGCCACATGGGCATCACGAAACTGATGAAACTTGCCTTCGTCGAAATGGATAGAACTCCCAGGACAATGGCCCCTCCGGCCATGACGAAAAGGCCCCGAGCAAAAGAGCCTGAGATACCCCATTTATTTACAAATATGCCGATAAAGCGCGTGGTGCCAATCATCACCAACGCGACCGAGGCAAACGCCAAGCTGAAGGAAACCTGGCCCCATCCAGCCCCGTCAATCAGCACCCTCGGGGCGATAGAAAAGAAGACGAAAAAAGCGCCCATCGCTGCCCCGAAGCCAACGGTATAAACCCAAAAGGATTGACTTCTGAGGATGGAAGAAATGGCTGGGCCTTGCCGCCATGAATTTTTAGGCCGCGTTTCATGCCATTTAGGCCAAGCGTGCAAAAGCGCTAGGACAGCCATCATGCCGAGCATGACGAAAATTGCCCGCCAGCCTAATGTCAGCGCGACTGTTGCTCCAAGAATTGGCCCTAAAGCCGGTACGAACGCCAGAATGGAACTAAACAGACCGTAGATAGTGGTGCTTTCTGGCGTGTCGGCAAAAACATCGCGCACAGTGGCAAACGTGCCTACGAGTGCCGCTGAGGCTCCCAAGGCTTGGAAGATTCGAAGGACAAGAAATTCACCTCCGCTGCTTGCCATCGCCAGCAAGAACGATGCGATGGCAAAAAGCCCTGCACCTCCCAGCACGACGGGGCGTCGGCCAATCCAATCCGAAACTGGCCCGAAAATGATCTGCCCCAATCCCAAGATCAGGATATAGGCACTCAGCGTTAATTGGATAAGGGACTCGGATGTGGCCAGGGCGACCGGCATCTGTGGAACAACCGGCAAATACACATCCATTGCCAGTGAAGCGAGGAGATCAAAAGGAACCATCAACATCAACGTTGACGGCAAAGAGTAGGCCCAAGCGTGGGTAATTTTTTTAGGCATGGCAAAGCATCCGCTCAGAAATGGAAATCTGGCGGCGATCTGCCTGTTCGGTTATATCGAGATCGAGGAGAGATCGCCGCAACAACTAGAACATGAAGTTGTTGCGGCTTAACGATCTGTGGACGGACCTACTCCCATGCACGTGTCCTTAAAAATCCAGCTAGCTTGTGAAGTCTATCCAATTCCCCGCGTGAACACTAGACGGACATGCCAGCAAGGTGATAAACGCTCGCGTGCTCGCGCCAGCAGGCGGCTGCGACAGTGCGCCGGTAGCTTGCTGGCCGTACACTGTCCGTGATGTTGGGCAATACGCTAGGCCGGTTCGGTAGCAATGTGCTTCGCTGTCTGCGCCAGAACCCGCTACATGGCTTCAGGGCTTTCCTTCGCAACGCACCTATGCAGCGCCTAGCACACGCGAGGGTAAATGCAGGAAAGGCCCAAAATCTGTCCTAACCCATTGTCCTATATGGACTATTGCTTCACTGCGCCAGTCAAAAATAGCTTGACAGCGGACATTTTTCATTCCTCCACCGGCTTTTTCCTGTAGTACCACGTCAGCGTCGGCATGGCGGAAACGCCATGCACGATCACCGATAGCGTGATGGCGCCCAGCAGGAAAGGCATGATGGGTTTCACCTGCTCGGGCACGTGCTCCAGCGCGAACAGCAAATAGAAGAACGTGCCCACGCCGCGAAACCCCAGCCATGACGCGACCAGGCGTTCGCGCCAGGGCGCATCCGTGCCCGCCATCGCGGCCTGTACGGCCATCGGCCTGGCCACGAAGAAAAGCAGGGCGACCGTACCCAGCAAGGGCCAGGACAACATCTCGCGCCAGTGCGCGGAAATCACGCTGCCTATCATCAACATCAACGCCAGTTCGACGATGCGCTCCATCTCGATGGAGAAGGCCATCATGGATTCGGCCAGGTAGGCATGTGCCAGCCCGGGGTCCTTGGCGGCTTCCTTGCGTTCGCCATGGGTCACGTCGTTCAGCGCTTCCCGTGGCGTTTCCTCGCCGGTTTCGCGCATTTCGCGGCGCCGCAGCGCCACGCCGGCACAGAACACGGCGAGAAAGCCGTAGCCGTGCGCCAGCAGTGTCAGGCCATAGCAGGCCGTCATCAGGCCCAAGGCCAGGAAGCCTTCGAAACCGAGCGCCTTGGCGTAGCGTATGCGCAGCCGCGCCACCAGTTTTTCGGTGAAGGTGCCCATGGCCCAGCCGATCGCGGCGGCCGACAGGATGCCCCAGAGCAGGCCGGCGGCCAGCAGCCAGGGCTTATCCAGTGGGCTGTCCGGCATGCCGCACAGCATCATGCCGAACAGCGCGAAGGGATAGGCCGCGCCATCGTTGGCGCCGCCTTCGCCGGACAAGGAAAAGCGCAGCGGATCGTCGTCTCCCGCTTCGCGCGGACGCAGCTCGCTGGCCAGCACGGGGTCGGTGGGCGCCAGCGCCGCGCCCAGCACCAAGGCCGGCCCGATTGAGAAACCCAGGCCGTAGTAGCCGGCCGCCGTCATGATCGCGATCGTGATCACCATCGCGGGCAGCGCCAGCCGGAAGGGCGGCGACCAGAGCCGATGGCCCAGCGGCGCGCGCAGGTGCAGGCCGATGGCGAACAGGGAGATGATCAGGCCGGCTTCCGTGATGACCCGCAAGGTATGGGTGTCGTGATAGATGTCCACATCCAGCAGGCCGACGCCGGATGGGCCGATGGCGAATCCGACCATCAGGTAGACCATGGCGCCGGTCATGGGCAGCCGCGCGATGACGTTGCGCGCGAGGGCCATGGCGATCAGCAGGCATCCGACCAGCACATACCAGACAGCTTCGATCATGAAGGGGATTCCTCTTCCCGTGTCGCCGGTCCCCGGCGCCCGGTGGCCGCCGGCCGACGTCGCGCCGCCTCAGCACGCTGCATGCCCATTCATCTCGCGGCGGGGCCGCCAGGCCGGGGGGATCCGGCCGGCCGCCGGAAGGCCAGCCGTCCATGATGTACCCATTCGGGCGGGGAACGACGGCAGGGCCGGCGTGCGGCCAGCCGGCCTCAGGGCCGCGGCGCGGCCGCCATCACCGCCAGGCTCTTCCTGGCATCATCCAGCAGGCGGTCGGATAGTTCGGGATCGTCGATGGCGCGCGCCATGGCGACCGTGCCTATCAGGGCCGCCATGATGGTCCGCGCCCGCGCGCGTGCCTGCGGCGTGTCCGGCTCGGGAAGGTACTGGACAATGATATCGGCCATGCGCTCGAAAGCGCGCGTGGTCGCCGCGCGCGCCGCGTCGCCCGCGCGGCTCAGTTCGCTTCCAAGCGCCGCCAGGCCACAGCCGTTCTCGGGCGAATCGCGGTGCGTGGCGGATAGATACGATTCCAGGAAAACCGCCAGGCGCCGTTCGGGCGGCTCTTTCGCCACCCGCGCGACCAGATCGTCGAGCACACGGTTTATCGATTTCCCGCAGGCTTCCGCGACCAACTCTTCCTTGGAGGAGAAGTGCTTGTAGAACCCGCCGTGGGTCAGTCCGGCGGCATGCATCAGTCCGGCGAGACCGGTCGCCGCGATGCCGTCGCGGCGGAACGCCTGTCCCGCCGCGACGACGATGCGTTCGCGCGTGCGGGCAGCTTCTTCGCGGGATTTGCGCATGGCGGGACTCCCTTAAAAATGTGATTGACATTTAGATGATACTCGACATCTAATTGGATGTCGACTGACATCTAACCGTACGGCAAAGGCCGATGCCGCCGCTGTACTGCAACCTTATGGAGAGCATCATGGAAATCAAAGGACGCGTGGCATTGGTTACCGGAGCCAACCGGGGCCTGGGCAAGGCCGTCGCACAGGCGCTGCTGCAGGCCGGCGCCGCCAAGGTTTATGCCGCCGCACGCAATCCGGACAGCGTCGATCTGCCCGGTGTGGTTCCCATCGCCCTGGACGTGACCGATCCGGCCAGCGTAAAAGCCGCCGCGGAGCGTTGCGGCGACGTGGACATTGTCGTCAACAACGCCGGCATTTCCTTGCGCGGGCCGGCATTGGGCGGCGATGCCCTGGCGCGGGCGCGCCAGTTGTTCGACGTCAACTTCTACGGGATCTTCAATGTGAGCGACGCCTTCGCGCCGGCAATGGCGCGCAAGGGGGGCGGCGCCATCGTCAATGTGCTGTCCGTGCTGAGCTGGGTCGTCATCGAAGGCTCCACCTTTTATAGCGCCTCCAAGGCCGCGGCGTGGGCGCTGACCAACGGCATGCGGCATCAGCTGAAGGCCCAGCGCATCCAGGTAACGGGCGTGCACGTCGGCTATATGGATACCGACATGGTCAAGAGCATCGATGCGCCCAAGACCTCGCCGGCCGTCGTCGCGGACAAGATCATCGCGGCAATACGGGACGACCAACCCGAACTGTTGATCGACGATATCAGCCGTGAAGTAAAGGCGTCCTTGAGCCTGGACAAGCCCGCGTATCTTTAAGCTGCCCCTGGCGCGATCATTCGGTTTTTTCCGGTTTGATCTGCGCCAGATGCACACCGAAGTTCGCATTGCACCAGTTGGCGTCCAGCCGCGTGCGGGCGCGCGCCGCCGATACGCCGGGCCCGCCCATCGCTACGTCGAATATGCGCCGCATGGAACCCGTGGAAAGGCGGCTCGACGCCTCTTCTTTCAAATCGGCGCGGTTGCTGGCGACGTTGAAGATGCGCAATTCCCGGGGCAGTTTGAGCGGCAGCGATGACAGGCGGTTGTTCTGGACATCCAGGCGTATCAAACGGGTGGGCAGGGTTTCCGGCAGGGACGTCAGCGCATTGTGCGATAGGTCGAGCACGACCAGCTGCGAGGGCAGGGGATTCGTCAGTTCCTTGATCCGGTTGCCCGACGCCAGCAGGAACTGGATGTCGCAGGGCAGTACGGGCAAGGCCGTTATACGGTTGTTCGAAATATCCAGGCTGAATACCGCCGGAAGGACGGGCGGTAATTCGCGCAGGCCAAGTCCCTTGAGCGACAGCTTGGCGTTGTCCCCCTGGGCGATCGCGGCTTCGATGCGGCGGCGGGCCGTCGCGCGGTCTTCCCCGGGCCGCGCATTGGCGACGTAAATGTCCAGCGTCTTGGCGATGCGGGGATCCACCTTGACGCCGCTGCGCAGCAGCACGGGTTTAGCTGCCTGCTCCACCTGGGTCATGGCCGCCGTCGCTTCCGCGAGCGCGCTCCACGTTATGTTGACGTCCGCTTCCATGCGCTGCGTGTCGACGGGCATAGCGGAAGTCCTGATCATCGGACTGACCACAATCATTGGGTTCCCTTGCCGGGTAATTGGAAAGTGCGGGTTCGTCACCCGGGCAACATCGGGGTTCCCCCAGACGACCGTGTTATCTTTGCCGCGACACAGGATCCCTTATGGACAAGACGCTATTGAAGGGCTTGATGGTGCTCGAGGCAGTCACTGAAGTCGACCACAAGCCCCGCACGATCGAGGAGCTGGCAAGCCGCGTCGGCTTGACCCGCAGCAACACGCACCGGACTTTACAGACGCTGGCGCATGCCGGGTATGTCGTGAAGGACGAAGCCAGCGGCGAATACCGGGCCACCGTCCGGCTGTTCGAACTGGGCGCGCGTCAGCTGGCGCAGCTGGACGTGCGCAAGCTCGCGCAACCGGCCATGCGCAAGCTGGCGGAACTGTCCGGCGAAACCGTGCACCTGTCCCTGCTGGATGGCATCGAGGTCGTCTACATCGACAAGATCGACAGTCCGCAGCCCGTGCGGGCCTATTCCTATATCGGCGGGCGGGCGCCCGCCTATGCCGTGGCGACCGGCAAGGTGCTGCTGGCGCACCAGCCCGACGGCTATATTGCGCGCTATGCGGATGCGCTGCAGGCGCATACGCCCAGGACCATCGCCACCATCGCGGCGCTGGAAGACGAAATGCGCAGGATCCGCCGCCAGGGCCATGCCGTGAATCGCGGCGAATGGCGGGCCACCGTAGGCGGGGTTGCCGTTGCGATCTTCAACGGCATGGGGCAGGCGGTGGCCGCCTTGGGCATATCGGGACCGCTGGAACGGCTGACCGCGGCCCGGATGAAAGAGCTGGCCCCGGCCGTGACCGCGTGTGCTCGCGAAGTATCGGAATTGCTGGGGTATCGCGCCGAAGCGGCCTGACGGCGTCCCGCACGGCGCCCCGCATGGCACGACAGCACGTTGCGACAGCACGGCGGCGGTTCGCCGTGCCGCCCGATGCCCGGCGCCTGGCCCGTCCGATCACCCGTTGTAGAACCGGCGCCCATGATTGCGCAGCCACAACCTGACCAGATGGCGCTTGCGGTCCTCCTCGGGGTAGTCGACGAAGCCGGTCCGCCGATGTCCCAGCCGGGTGTTGTCCACGATCTGGATCTGGCCGGCTTCGAAAAAGAACTCCCGCGACCAGCGCGGCTCCATCATGATCGACTCCAGGGTGAATAGCGCGGCCTTGGTCAACTCGTCCATTTCCTGTCCCGCCATCGCATAGCCGGTCACGACGTGCCGGTGCGACAACCGGCATAGCGTGCGGCTGCCGCGCGCCTGGAACAGCGGGTGGCTGATCAGCCTGGCGTCGTCCGGCGCGTGTTCGCGCTGCCGGTCGAACAGATAGGGTTGGTACAGCCGCTCCACCAGGTCGGGATGCGCGGCCAGCATCTCGTTGTAGACCGAATAGAAGCTGACGATGCTGCTGATGCCGCCTTCCTTCGCCGGCCGCAGGCATAGCAGCGCGACGTAGTCGGGCGGGTAGAGGTTGTAGCTGTTGTCGGTATGGAAGTTCTGTTCGGCGTTCGTGATGTCGGGGCGCACGCCGTTGCCGGGGGGCTTGCCCAGGTCGCGGACGTCGTAGATCACCTTGCCGTCCCAGCTCTGGGCCACCGGGCGCGACACCATCTGGGACAGCAGCCAGTACACGGCGCGCGCCTCGTCGACGGTGTAGTCGTCCATGGGCAGCTTGTCGATGATGACGAAGCCCACGCCGTCTTCCAGCACGGCGCGCGCGCCGGACATCATCGCGCGGCAGGCCGGCAGGTCGAAGTCTTCCAGTTGCAGCAGCGGCGTGGGCAGGGGATTGCGCCTGAGCGTTTCGACCAGTTCGTCCAGCTCGCGGCGGCTGGCGGCGTCCAGCGCGATGATGCCGTCGTCCGGCGCGAGCGTGTCGCGCCGCCAGACCACCGGGCCCACGAAGGGCGTGTCGCGGGCACGCGCGGATTCGTCGTGGTGTTCGGCAAGAATTCGTTCTATGGCGCCCATGTCTTCCTCCATGTGTGGCAGGCCGGTTCGAAAACAGTCTAGGTTCGCCAGTCAATCGAAGAAAGCGATTTATTTTTATGCGACTTCATCGGATACTTCGATGAACTGCCGGCCTGGGTCGCGAGGCGGCGCGCGTTCGGGAGGCACGGCATGCATATCCGTCAGTTGGAAACTTTCATACGCATCGTCGATAGCGGCAGCTTCGCGGCGGCGGCGCAGGCCATGCATGCCACGCAATCGACCATCTCGGCCCGCATGCGCGAACTGGAAGAGTCCCTGGGCGTGCCGCTGTTCGACCGCAGCGGCCATCGGGCGGTCCTCACGCCGCGCGGGCGCGCACTGTTGCCGCGCGCGCGCCGGATGGTCGGGCTGGCGGCCGATATTGCCCGGGATATCGGCGATGCACGGGCCGCGAGCGGCACCGTGCGCCTGGGCGTGGCGGGTCTTGTGGCCATGACCTGGCTGCCGCGCCTGATGGCCGCGCTGCGCGAGCGCTTTCCCGCGGTGGCCATACAGCTGGATATCGCGCTGACCACGCCGCTGGTGGAGCGGCTCGCCAGCGGTGAACTGGACCTGGCCATCGCGACGGGGCCGGTGCAGGGCGCGCGCCTGCAATGCCTGTCGCTGGGCTACGACGAATTCGTCTGGATGGCGCCGGGCGGCATGCGCCTGCCGCGGCGCGCGCTGACGCCCGCCGAGCTGGCGGAGTGGCCGGTGCTGGGATTGTCGGAGGCCTCCCACCATTACCCGGTGATCGAGCAATGGTTCAGCGCCGGCAAGGCTTCCTACGCGCCCGTGGTTTCATGCAGCAACGTCAGGGTGCTGGCCGATCTGACCATGGCCGGCCTGGGCGTCAGCCTGTTGCCGCTGCGTTCCTGCGCCAGGGAGCTGGAAAGCGGGCGCCTGCGCCGCATCCCGACCCGGCCCGCCTTGCCGCCGGTGGAGTTCGTCGCGGTGTACAAGCGCGATGCGCTGGATCCGCTGGTCGGCGCCATTGCCGAGCTGGCGCGCGCGACCAGCGAATTCCCTCTTACTTCTTCGCGATCTCCTTCCCGCCGGCGGCCTGCACCACCGCCGTCCACTTCTTGAGCTCGGCCTGCAGCATCCGCGTGGTTTCCTCCGGTGTGGTGGTGACGGCCTGCGCGCCTTGCTGGCGGAACTTCTGTTGCACGTCCGGCATGGCGCCGACTTCCTTCATCGCCTTCGCCAGCTTGTCGATGACGGGCTGTGGCGTGCGCGCCGGGGCCAGTACGGCATAGGCGTTGGTCACGTCATAGCCGCGTACGCCCGCTTCCTGCAGCGTCGGCAGGTCCGGCATGCTGGGCGAGCGCTGCGCGCTGGTGACCGCCAGCACATGGATGCGGCCGGTGTTGATGTTTCCCTGCAGCGCGGGCAAGGTTTCGAAAACCATGTCGACCTGGCCGCCCAGCAATGCCGCCACCGAAGGACCGCTGCCCTTGTAGGGCACGTGCATCAGGTTGGTGTGGGTGTCGGCCTTGAACAGTTCGACCGCCATCTGCTGCGGCGTGCCGGGGCCGGCCGATCCGAAGGTCAATTGTCCGGGCTTCTGCTTGGCCAGCGCGATCAGGTCGGCCACCGATTTCACCGGCACCTTGCTGTTGACCGCCACCACCATGGGCACGGTGGCCGCCATCGAGACGCCGACGAAGGCCTTGCTCAGATCGTAGGGGCTCTCGCCCAGCGCGGCGTGGATGGAATGGCTGCCCAGCGCGCCCAGCAACAGGGTATAGCCATCGGGATCGGATTTGGCGACGTGGTCCGCGCCGATCTCGCCGCCGGCGCCGGCGCGGTTTTCCACCACCACGGACTGGCCGAGTTTCTCCGTCAGGTACTGCGCATAGATGCGGCCCGCCGCATCGCTGGCGCCGCCGGGGGGGAAGGGCACGACCAGCTTGATGGGCCGCGACGGCCAGTTATCGGGTTGCGCCTGCGCCGGCCCGGCGGCCGCGCAGAGCCCAAGCACGACCGTGCTTGCGAGGGTACGCCAATGATGGTGCATGATGAGTCTCCTTCCTTATCCCCTTTGGGGCTTGTGTATGCGCCGCATTCTTCGATGCGGCATGACGACTGCTTGTTCATGCCGGCCGCAGGCGCGCGGCCAGCGCGCTGCGGTCCACTTTGCCGACGGCGTTCTCGGGCAGCCGGTCCACGGCGATGATGCGGTCCGGCACGTAGATGCGGCCCAGGCCGCGCAGGATTTCACCGCGCAGCGACGCCTCGTCGATGCCCGCGCCGTCGCGGCTGACCACGAAAGCGACGGGCACCTCGCCCAGGTCGCCGTGGGGGCCGCCGACCACCGCGCAGGCGGCGACCGCGGGCAGGGCGGCCAGCGCGCGTTCGATCAGCGACGGCGATATGTTCTCGCCGCCGCGTATGATCACGTCCTTGATGCGGCCGGTAATGCTCAGGTAGCCGTCGGCGTCGAAGCGGCCCAGGTCGCCGGTGCGCAGCACGCCGTCGCTGATGCCGCGTTCGGCGGCGCCGATATAGCCGGTCATCAGGTTGTCGCCCGCGATGCAGATCTCGCCTTCCGCGCCGGCCGGCGCCTCGCCGCCGTCGGGCCCGCGCAGAAAGACGCGCTGGCCCGGCAGGACCGTGCCGACGGTGCCGATGCGCCGCGCATCCGGCGGGTTCATCGTCGACGTGCAGGTGGCCTCGGACAGGCCGTAGGAAACGATCAGCGGACAGCCCAGGAAGGCCTCGATGCGGTGATGCAGGGCTTCGGTGATGGGCGCGGAGCCGCAGCGCGCGAAACGCAGGCGCGCCAGATCGGCGCGGTCGAATGGCAGGTCCAGCATGCGCGCATACATGGTCGGCACGCCCGTGATGATGGTCGGTGCATGACGCGCCATCAGGGCGGGCATGTCTTCCGCGCGGAAGCGGCCGCCCAGGATGACGGCGGCGCCGGCGTAGAAGGGCGCCAGCACCTGGTTATTGATGGCGTTGGTGTGATGCAGCGGCATCACGTGCAGCAGCCTGTCGTCCGGGCGCAGGCCGGTATGCGCCGCCACGCCGCGCGCGTTGCACAACAGGCCGCGATGGTTCAACAGCACGCCCTTGGGCTGGCCCGTGCTGCCGGAGGTGAACAGCAGCAGCGCCGGGTCGTCGGGCAGGATGCCGGGATCGTCTTCCGGCGCCGCGCCGGTGGGCGAAGTGCCGCCGGCGGATGGCGCGGGCGAAAGCGCCGCCGCCGGCGCGCCCGCGGAGGATGGGTCGATCGCGTCCCAGGCCAGGCGCCGCCCGGCCGGCAGGCCGCAGTCCGCGGCCAGCGCGGCGTGTCCGGCGTCGTACATCATCCAGCGCAGATCCACCGCCGCCACGCGACGGCGCGTTTCGTCGGCGGAGATCCGCGGTTCGAGCGGGCAGGGGCAGGCGCCGGCCATCAAGGCGCCCAGCAGCGCGAGCACTTGCGCCGGCGCGCGCGCCATCGCCAGGCCGACGTAGTCGCCGCGTCCCACGCCCAGTCCACGCAGCCCCGTGGCGATACCGGCGACGCGATCCGCCATATCGCCGTAGGACAGGACGCCGTCCTCGTGGATCAGCGCCGGCCGCGCGCGCCATGCCGGGTCGCGCCAGCGGCGTCGCAGGGCCGCGGGCAGCGTCTTGTCGTCGGTGTGGGGGCCGGCCACGCCGTCGTGGCGGCTGCTATCGGTGTCGTCGTGCATGGCGGCGGCTCTTGTGGACGGCGGCTCCGGTGCGCGCAGGGGCAGGGGGGCCATCAACGCAACCTGACCGCGGCGTCGCGTTCGAACTGGCCGTCCGGGTCCAGCGCACGCAGCGCGCGCAATTCCCCCGCCGTGGGAGGCTCGGTCGGCGTCGCGCCGGTGGCGTCGAACTCGAAGCCTGTCCTTGCGCGCACTTCCTCCAGGCTGGCTTCCGGATGCCATGACTGCAGGGCCAGCCTGCCGTCGCGCTTGACGAACACCGCGATGGGCGTCGCGACGCCGTGGAAACCGCCCCAGGATGTTTTGAAGTCCAGCTTGCGCACGAAGGTGCGCGTCGAATGTTCCGTGCGCCAGGTGCAGGCACGCCGCGCGGTCGGCAACATGACGGCGCCGCCGCCGCCGCCGGGCAGGCGCACCTTGGGCCGGTGCCAGTCGCCGATGCTGGAGTTGTTGGCGCAGCCATCGCCATCGATCTGCGCCGCGCCCAGGAAGGTCAGGTCCATGCGCCCGCGCGTGCACAGGTCGTAGAAATCCTCGTTGGCGAAGATCGAGGCGGAATGCTCCGCCAGCACCGGATCCGAGCTGGACAAAGGCACATGCGATGGCCGTGGATCCACCCCGCCCGCCACGTTGATGTAGACGAAGTCCCAGTCGTACGCCTGCTTGGCCAGCAGGCAGGCCAGCATGGGAAAAGTGGAGTTGACGCCGCTGAAGGTGATCTCGTCCGGCCTGATGAACCGCGCCAGATTGATCACCATATAGGAGAAGGGGGACCAGGATTCACGCATGGGCGGTCTCCCGGATTTCCGGCGCTTCGGCCATGTGGGCGTCCAGGTCGCGCGATGCGTCCATATAGCGTTCCACCGCCGGATAATCGATCGCATAGTGCGGCCAGCAGGAACCCGGCCACGCGCCGTTGGGCACCACCGCGTAGGCCTGCACCATGAAGTAGGGCACGACGGTGGCTTCCGGCTCGCGTTCGAATACGGCGCTGTCCACCATGCGTTCCGCCACAACCAGCACGCTGCCGGCGGCGCGGCTCATGATGCGGTCCCAGTGATAGGTGCCGCGCACCCGCACGTTGCCGCGGGCGTCCACCTCGCTGGCGTGGATGACGGCGAAATCCGGCCGCACCGCGGGTATGACCCATGTTTTGGCGCCGCTGCCGTAGGGATCGTCCAGGCAGGCCCAGCGGTTCAGCGCGGGCAGATCGCTACCGTGCAGGCCGCCGCACGGCATGAAGGGTACGCCGAAGGCGGCGGCGCGCAGGCCGGCCGTCAGGCTGGCGCAGGCGTGCTCTTCGAGTTCCACCTTGCCTTGCTCGATGGCCTTGCGATAACCCGGCGCCAGGCCGAAGTTGCCTTCCATGGCGACGATGCCCGCGCGCACGCGCCGCAGGGTGCCGGCCCGGCACAGGATGTCGACGTCGTAGCCCGGCGATTGCTTGATCAATTCCAGGTCGCGGCGGCCTTGGCGTATCAGCTCTCGCACCAGGGCGAACGGGCCCCGGTGCAGAAAGCTGCCGCCCAGCGCCACCGAGGCGCCGTCGGGTATCAGCGCGGCCAGTTCGGCCAGCGAGCGCTGCTTGTCGGGTGCGTTGAAGCCGGATCCCATGATGCTGTGTCTCCCAGTGTTCTTGGTCGTAAGTACTGGCGGCCCTGGCCTGGGCCTCTTCCTATGCCTGCTTGCGGCCGGCGATGTTTTTGTTCGCCGCGCCGGAGGCCTGTTCGGCGGATACCCGCGCGGGTGGCGCTTCGGTCCGGGACGCCTGCAAATACGCCGCGATCCGTTGTTTCAATCCCGGCGCGGCCGCCGATCGCACCAGCCGGGCGAGGTCTTCATCGGCGCCGCGGTCGGCCAGCGTGTCGTACAGCGCCGCGCGGCTGGCGGACGGCAGATGCGCGGCGCGCGCTTGCGCGGCCTCGCACAGCGCCGGCCACGCATCGCGCGCGGCAACCTGCGTCACGAAGCCGATGTTCGCGGCGTGCGGGGCATCGAAGGTGGCGGCGGCTTCCAGCAGCGCGCGGGCCGGCTCTACGCCCACCAGCGAGGCCAGATGTCGCGTGCCCAGCACCAGGCCGAACTTCAGGCCCGGCATGCGGAAGGTGGCTTCCTTCTCGGCATAACGCAGCCGGCATGCCGCGATCAGGTCCACGCCCGCGCCGAAATTGCGGCCATGCGCCAGCGCCACGGTGAGGCAGGGCGATGCGCGCACGGTTTGCAGCAGCGTTTCGATGCGCACGAAGCGCAGCAGCAGGTCGCCTTCGGACTGCGTCTCCACATCGGAGAAATCGAAGCCCGCGCTGAAGTTCTTTCCGGCGCCCTCCAGCACGATGACGTCGGCCGCGGCGCGATGCGCCTGTTCTATCGCGTCGATCAGGGCCTCGACCATGGGGGCCGACAGCGCGTTCATTTTCTCGGCGCGGTTTAGCAGGATGTGGACGGCCTTGCCCTCCCGCCGCACCTGTACCAGGCCGCTCATTTGGCGCCCTCCGTGGCCGTCACGGACGCGCGCAAGGGCGCCAGGATGTCCTTATTGTGCTCACCCAGCCCTGGAGGCCGCTGGCGTATGGCGGCGGTACGCCCGTCGAAACGCACGGGCATGCCGAAGGTCCGGGTCTTGACGCCATTCGGCAATTCCACCGGCTGGACCCAGCCCATGTGGGCGACCTGGGGATCGTCGAGCACCTGGGAGTACGAATTGATGGGCGCGCAGGGCACGCCCGCCTGCCGGAAGCAGCGCAGCCAATGCTCGGCGTCCTCGCGCGCGAAGATCTCCTCCAGCATTTCCCGCAGCGTGTCCTGGTTGCGGGCCCGCAGGCTGGTGTCGGCGAAGCGCGGATCGTCATACCAGGCTTCGTGGCCGACGACCGCGCAGACGCTTTTCCACAAGGCATTGTTGCCGGCCGCCATGCCGAAATAGCCGTCGCGGCAGCGGAAGGCCTGGTAAGGCGCGTTGCGCGGATGGGCCGAGCCCAGTTTGACCGGATCGCGGCCGCTGCCGAAGAACTCCGACGTCTGCAGCGCCGCGATACCCAGCGTCGCTCCCAGCATGGCCACGTCGATATGCGAGCCCTGGCCGGTTTCCCGCACCTCGCGCAGCGCGCTGGCGATGCTGAACGCCGCATAGAGCCCCGCGGAGAAGTCGGCGAGCGGGACGCCGCATTTGACCGGCGCGCCGCCTTGTTCCCCCGTCACGCTCATGATGCCGCTCATCGCCTGGATGGTCAGGTCGAAGCCGCCCTCCTGGGCGCGCGGACCGGACTGCCCATAGGCCGAGATCGAGCAGTACAGCAAGCGGGGATTGCGCTCACGCAGCGCGGCATAGCCCAGGCCCAGGCGGTCCATGACGCCGGGACGATTGTTCTCCAGCAGGACGTCGGCGCCGGCGATCAGGCGGCGGGCCAGCTCGACGTCGTCGGCGTCTTTCAGGTTCAGCGTCACCGAACGCTTGTTGCGGTTCAGCGAAGCGAAGTTTTCGCTGTAGCCCTGCGAAATGGGCGGCCAGCTGCGCAGCGTGTCGCCGCCCTCCGGATGTTCGATCTTGATCACGTCCGCGCCCATGTCGGCCAGCAGCATGCCGCAGAAGGGGCCCGCGGCGACGTTGCAGATCTCGACGACGGTGATTCCGGACAGGGGCGCAACCATGGAATCTGGCATATCTATATTTCCTAATATTTGGGATGATGCAAACGAAATATGAAATTTGCTCCAGCGTAGCACCACGTCGCGCGGTACGTCTACTGGCGTGGTGACCGGCTTGGCCGGCGCTCGCCGCGCCGGCGCTACGCGGCGCCGTATGCCCGCCGTGCCGGGTCGCGTCCGTCCGCGTCCCGATTGCCAGGCTCCAGGTCTATCATCGGGGGACCACAACACGGGAAGGAGCTTGTCTCATGTCTATGCACACGTCGAAGTTGCGCCGCGCCGCCGCATCCGCGCTGCTCATCCTGGCGAGCCTGGGTCCGATTGCCGCTCGCGCCGAACCGGTCGCGGACGTCATGGCGGCCGCGCAGGCCCAGCAGCAGCCCATGCTGGACACCCTGCGCGATCTGGTCGGTATCGAATCCGGCAGCCGCGACGTGGAAGGCGTCGAACAGATCGCCGCGCTGGTCGCCGACAAGCTGAAGGCGCTGGGCGGTACGGTGCAGATCCTCAAGCCGACCGACGTTTTCCGCATGGGCGACACGCCGGAAGCCATCGGTCCCATGGTGCACGCCGAATTCAAGGGCAAGGGCAGCAAGAAAATCATGCTGATCGCGCACATGGACACCGTCTACCGCAACGGCATGCTCAAGGACCAGCCTTTCCGTATCGACGGCGATCGCGCCTACGGCCTGGGCATCGCCGATGACAAGCAGGGCGTGGCGCTGGTCATCCATACCGTCGCGTTGCTGCGGAAGCTGAACTTCGATGATTTCGGCACCCTGACGGTGCTCTTCAACGGCGATGAGGAAATCAGTTCGCCAGGCGCGCGCAGCACGATCACCCGGCTGGGCGCCGAGCAGGATGCCGTGTTCTCCTTCGAAGGCGGTGGCACGCATGGCGACTTGCGGCTGGCCACCAGCGGTATCGGCGCCGCGTATTTGACGGTGGAAGGGCGCACCTCGCACGCCGGCTCGCGGCCCGAGGGCGGCGTGAACGCCTTGTACGAGCTGTCGCACCAGATCCTGCAGTTGGACGATCTGTCCAAGCCGCAGGAAGGATTGAAGCTGAATTGGACGGTGGCCCAGGCCGGCACCAACCGCAACGTGATTCCCGGCAATGCCAGCGCGCAGGCCGATGCCCGCGCGCTGCGCGTGGCCGACTTCGACGCGCTGGAAAAGGCCTTGCAGGAACGCATCAAGAACAAACTCCTGCCGGAATCCAAGGTCAGCATGAAGTTCGAAGTGCGCCGCCCGCCGCTGGAGGCCACTCCGGCGTCGCGCGCGCTGGCGGGCTACGGCAAGGAAATCTACCAGCGTGAACTCGGCATATCGATCAATGTGGTGGACCGCGCGGCGGGCGGCGGCACCGATGCGGCCTTCGCCGCGCTGAAGGCGCGCGGACCGGTCATCGAAGGCATGGGCACCAGCGGTTTCGGCGCCCACTCCAATGCGGCCGAATACATCGAGGTGAAGACCATCGTGCCGCGCATGTATCTCGCCTCACGGATGATCATGGATATCTGCAACGGCAAGGCGCCGATGGGGCAATGACGCCGTGCCTCGCGCATGCCGCCGCGGGCGTCTGCGCGCGGCACCGGCATGCGCTGGCCGCCGGCGGGCGGGGAGGCGGGGGCGATGGTGTAATATTCAGTACACTAACAACTTTGCGCTTCCTCGCACTCCTATTCCATGGCAGACGCGGATACTCGACCCAAGGCAAGCAAACGGCGGCGCTCCCCGGCGGCCGACGGCCCTGACGATACCGTGTTCGCGCCCGCCAAGCAGGTGCTCTGGGCGCGGCCGGGCTATCTGGTCCGGCGGCTGAACCAGATCCACTACGCCATGTTTTTCGAGGAATGCAGGACGCAGAACATCACGCCGGTCCAGTACGGCGTGCTGACCGCGCTGTCGCTGACGCCTTGGATGGACCAGACGGCCATCGGCATGGAACTCGGCCTGGATCGCACCACCACCGCGGACGTCATCAAGCGCCTGCAGGAACGCGGGTTGGTGCAGCGCCGCATCAATCCCAACGACAAGCGGTCGCGCCAGGCGGTGATCACGGAAGAAGGCCTGCGCATCATGGGGCTGCTCCAGGCCGGCATGGCGCGGGCGCAGCAGCGCCTGCTGGAGCCGCTGTCGCCCAGGAACCAGCAGCTTTTCATGAAGCTGCTGTCCACGCTGGTCGAAGCCAATAACCAGTACGGACGCGCCCAGCTGCGGGCGTTCTGATTCATCCCATTGCGGATTCGCGAGGGCGCGGCGCGTCCCGCCGGCGCTCGCCGTTTTCCCGTATCCAGGATTTCCCTAATTTGTCAGTACGCTGACTATAAAGTCAGTATACTGACCAGATCGACCATCAGGGGAGCACATGCATGGCCAGGGTGCGCAAGATCGCCTTTGAAGAGCACTACACCGCGGTGGGCTTCAAGGACTACACGAAGAGCTTTTCCCAGCACATCGATCCGGCGGTTTTCGCGGACATCGGCGCCAGGCTGGAAGACTTCGACGATATGCGGCTGCGAGAGATGGACGAAGCCGGCATCGACTATGTCATCCTGTCGCAGACCGGCCCCGGCGTGCAGGCGGAGCCCGACGCGGCGCTGGCCTTGAGCCGGGCCCGGCAGAACAACGATTTCCTGGCCGAACAGGTCGCGCGCCATCCGGATCGCTACGGCGGGTTCGCGGTGCTGCCCATGCACGATCCGGCGACGGCGGCGCGCGAGCTGGAGCGCTGCGTCCGTCAATATGGCTTCAAGGGCTCGCTGGTCAATGGCCATACCAACGGGCGCTACTACGACGATCCCGCGTATGACGCATTCTGGGAGTGCATGCAGGCGCTGGACGTGCCCTTGTATCTGCATCCCATAGATCCCTACGTGACGCCGCAGTCCTACCAGGGCCATCCCGAGCTGGTGGGAGCCACATGGGGGTGGGGCGTGGAGACCGCCACGCATGCCTTGCGGCTGCTGTTCGGCGGTGTGTTCGATCGCTTTCCCCGCTTGAAGCTGATTCTCGGGCATATGGGCGAAGGCCTGCCATTCCAGCGCTGGCGTTTCGACAGCCGCTTTTCCGTGTATTCGCATGGCATCACGCTGCAGCGGGCGCCGTCGGAGTACATCGGCAGCAATATCGTCATCACGACCTCGGGAGTGTGCTCGCCGCACACCCTGCAGGGCGCGATCGCCGAAATGGGCGAGGATGCCGTCATGTTCTCGGTGGACTATCCCTACGAATCGACGCGCATCGCCGCGCGCTTCATCGAAGAGGCGCCGATGGACGAAAGCGTCCGCGAAAAAATCTGCAGCGGCAACGCGCGCCGCCTGTTCAAGCTCTGACGCAGGAGACCGTCATGCAGCGCACCTATCGCATCGGGCAGATCGTGCCCAGTTCCAATACGACGATGGAAACCGAAATTCCGGCCATGCTGCTGGCGCGCCAGCAGATCCGGCCGGAGCGTTTCACCTTCCATTCCAGCCGCATGCGCATGAAGAAGGTGGTCAAGGAAGAATTGGCGGCGATGGATGCGGAATCGGACCGCTGTGCTGTGGAGCTCAGCGATGCCCGCGTGGACGTGCTGGGCTACGCCTGCCTGGTGGCCATCATGGCGATGGGGCCGGGATACCACCGGCAGTCGGAAAGCCGGCTGAAGGCGCATACCGCCGCCAACGGCGCCGATGCTCCCGTGATCACCAGCGCCGGCGCGCTGATCGAGGCGCTGGAGGTGATCGGCGCGCGCCGCATCGCCGTCGTCGCGCCTTATATGAAGCCGTTGACGCAGCTGGTGATCGACTACATTGCCAACGAAGGCTACGAGGTCGTCGATCATCGCGCCCTGGAGATTCCCGACAATCTGGAGGTCGGGCGGCATGATCCTTCGCGACTGCCGGACATCGTCGCCGGTATGGACCTGTCGCGCGCCGACGCGGTCGTGCTGTCCGCGTGCGTGCAGATGCCATCCTTGCCGGTGGTGGCGCAGGTCGAGGCCATGACCGGCAAGCCGGTCATCACCGCGGCGATCGCCACGACCTACGCGATGCTGAAGGCCCTGGATATGGAACGCATCGTGCCGGGCGCGGGGGCGTTGCTGTCGGGCGCGTATTGACGGTGATGGCCACCGCGGGAGCTTAGCGATATGTCCTTTCTATATGGCGCCAACATCCACGCCAACGGTATCCGGCAGCACTATCTGCGCTACGGACCCGGCGGTGGAGCAGGGCAGGACCTGGACCCTGTGATCATCGTGCCGGGCATCACCAGTCCGGCCATCACCTGGGGCTTCGTCGGTGAGCATTTCGGCCGGGTGTTCGACACCTATGTGCTGGACGTGCGCGGCCGCGGCCTGTCGCAGGCAGGCGATGATCTCGATTACAGTCTGGATGCCCAGGCCGCGGATGTGATCGCGCTGGCCGGCGCGCTGGGGCTGACCCGCTACAGCGTGGTTGGCCATTCGATGGGCGGGCGCATCGCCATCCGCGCGGCCAGCCGCGCGCCCGGCGGGCTGGCGCGCGTCGTCGCCGTCGATCCGCCGGTTTCCGGTCCCGGCCGGCGCGCCTATCCGGCACAGCTGCCCTGGTACGTCGATTCCATCGCGCAGGCCCGCGCCGGCATGGGCGTGGAAGAAATGCGGCGCTTCTGCCCCACGTGGACGGAAGCACAGCTGCGCCTGCGCGCCGAATGGCTGCATACCTGCGACGAACGGGCGATACGCCAGAGTTTCGACGAATTCCATACGGAAGACGTCCACGCCAACCTGCCGGCGGTCGCCGTGCCCTTGCTGCTGATGACGGCCGCGCGCGGCGATGTCGTCAAAGATGAAGACGTTGCCGAAATCCGCCGGTTGAAGCCCGGCGCCCTGCATGTTCGCGTGCCGGATGCCGGCCACATGATCCCCTGGGACAACGAGCCGGGCTTCTACGCCGCATTCGGCGATTTCCTGGGCGCGCGCCTGCCGGAGTAGGCCGCGCGGCGGTGTCCGCGCACCGCGACCCTCTTCAGCAACGTGGCAGTGGATCGAGGAGCGAGCAATGCCAGTAGCCGACTATGAAATGATCCGCGCCTGGAAACAGGTGCTGACGCTGTCCAATCTGCGCGCCGGCCAGGCGGTGACGATACTAACGGGCGCGGCGACGCACCCGCAGACACTGGCGACGGCCCTGATCGCCTGCCAGGACATGGGCGCGGTGGTCAACCGCCTGGACCTGCCGCCGGTGAACGGGGAAAAGGCCTTGAGCCGCGACGCGCTGGCCTATCTCGGCACGACGCCATTGACCGGCAACAAGGCCGCCATGGCGGCGCTGAAGGCCAGCGATCTGGTGCTGGACCTGATGACGCTGCTGTTCTCGCCCGAGCAGCATGAAATCCTGCAAGGCGGCACGAAGATCCTGCTGGCGGTCGAGCCGCCGGAAGTCCTGGCGCGGCTGGTGCCCACCGAGGCTGACCGGGCCCGGGTCCAGGCCGCCGCGCGCCGCGTGCAGGCCGCGAAACAGATGACGGTGACGTCGGCGGCTGGCACGTCGCTGGTCTGCCCGCTGGGCGAATTTCCCGCGATCAGCGAATACGGTTTCGTCGACGAACCGGGCCGCTGGGACCATTGGCCCAGCGGTTTCGTCCTGACCTTTCCGGACGAAGGCGGCGCCAACGGCACCATCGTCATCGACCGTGGCGACATCGTGCTGCCGCAGAAATCCTATGTGGCCGATCCCATCGTGCTGACGGTGGAGAACGGCTACGCCACACGGATCGAAGGCGGCGTCGACGCCGAGCTGCTGCGCACCTATATGGCCACCTTCAACGATCCCGAAGCCTATGCGATTTCGCATATCGGCTGGGGCTTGCAGCCGCGCGCCCACTGGAGCACCCTGGCGATGTACGACCGCGAGGCCACGCTGGGCATGGATGCGCGCGCCTACGAGGGCAATTTCCTGTTCTCGCTGGGGCCCAACAACGAGGCGGGCGGCTCGCGCACCACGGCATGCCACATCGATATTCCCTTGCGGCGCTGCACGGTAAGCCTGGATGGCCAGGAAGTGGTGCGGGACGGCAAGGTGGTGAACGAGACGATGTGAACGATGGCGCCGCGGGAGGCATGCCGCGGCGGGAACCGCAGGCCGGCGCGCAGGAGCACGACATGGAAAGCAAAGAGCAGACATACGCAAGACAGGGGTTCGGCGCGACCATGCAGCCGCGGCCGCCCTACGGCCTGTTGATCGTCGACCTCGTCAACGGTTTCGCCGATCCCGCCGTGTTCGGCGGCGGCAACATCCCGCAGGCCATCGCCAACACCGTGCCCTTGCTGGCGCACGCGCGCCGGCAGGGCTGGGCCATCGCCCATACCCGCATCGTCTACGCCGACGACGGCGCCGACGGGAACATCTTCAGCATCAAGGTGCCCGGCATGCTTACGCTGAAAGAGCATGATCCGCGCAGCGCGATCGTGGCGGAATTGACGCCGCGCGAAGGTGAACTGGTGGTGCGCAAGACCGTGCCGTCCGCCTTCTTCGGCACCAGTCTTTCCGCCTGGCTGGCGCAGCGCGGCGTGCAAACCCTGCTGGTGGCCGGCGCCGTCACCAGCGGCTGCGTGCGCGCCAGCGTGGTCGACGCCATGCAATACGGCTTTCGTCCCCTGGTCGTGGCCGATTGCGTGGGCGACCGCGCCCTGGGGCCGCACGAGGCGAATCTGTTCGACATGGAACAGAAGTACGCGACCGTGATGACGCGCGACCAGGCCCTGGCCGCGATCAGCGGTTAGACGGGGTATACCAGATCGTTCGCCAGGATCTCGGTGTCGTAGATCACCTGGCGTTCCTTCAGCTTCAGCATGCCGTCGACCCGGGTGAAGACGTCGTGATAGAAGCCGGCCAGGTGCAGGGTGGTGGGGCCTTCCACCAGGGTCTGCAGCAGCAGGAAGGAGGACTGCGCCTCTATTCCCGCGGCCGATTCATCCAGTACTCGCGTGTTCGTCACCAGATGCCGCATGTAGCGCGGCGCGAACATCTGCGTGCGCGAGATGGCGACGGCACGGTCCTGCATCATGGCGCGGCCTTCCGCGTAGACCAGGCCGACCAGCAGCCCGCGCTCGGCATTCTCGCGCGCGGTGACGCGATACAGGCCGTCTTCGGTGAAGAAATCCGGCCAGCTTTCGATCTGGTTGGCATCCAGCGCGGCGCAATAGTCGGCGTGGAATTCCTCGATATGCTGGCGCAGCTCGATGGCGCGCGCGGCGTCGATGCGGCGGGGAGCATAAGGGAAGTTCGTTTTCATTGTGCGAATCTCGGTGCTGTTTCGTGGCAAGGTCGGCGTGGCGGGGCGCCCTACAGTCCCATGACGGACCGGTAATAGCCATACATCGAGCGGATCGCCGCCTCGGATATCAAGGTGTTGGACGTGCCCAGCTTGTTCGATTCCAGCTTCAGCACGTTCACGTCCGTGGTTGAACGGCGCACGCCTTCCTGCACGAACTTCATCGCTTCGTTGTCCTCCAGTCCCAGGAACCCGGCCGGCCCCATCAGATTGCCCTGGCGCAGGCGATGGCGGGTCATTTCGGGCGTGTCGTCCTCGTAGCCGAACATGGTCCATTGCATGATCATGCTGTCCGGCCCGTTGGGGACGATGTGGCGCACGCCCAGCGTATTCATCTCGCGCTGCACGATCAGATTGGGCCAGATGGTCTGCATGGTCACCGACCAGGGCGAGTCGAATTCCTTGACGAATTCCAGGAAGCGGTCGTCGCGCAGGCGCAGGCCGTCATGGAAGGACCGCATCTCTTTTTTGTTTTCTTCGCTGACGCTGGCGTATTTGTCTTCGCTCTTGGCCGACGCCATGGTGCCGTGCCGGCCATGCACGCCGTCCACCAGCATGGCGGATTTGTTGCCGGCGACCAGCAGCCCGAAGACGACCAGGAAGGAATGCAGCAGCGTGGCGTGGTAGGGATCCTTCAGGTTCTCGTGATACATCTTCCAGTTGCAAGGCAGCTCGTTGCGGTAGTAGCCCAGTATCTTCAGCGGCTTGCCCGGAAAAACGGTATCGAAGTCGGCCAGAATCTCCGGCGTCAGGTATTCGTCTATCGGTTCCACATCGGCTGCGTAGGACGCGAAGACCACGCCGTGCCGGGTCGTGACGTGCAACCGCCGCAGTCCATGCTCGTCATTGCGGAAGTCCTTGGGCATGCCGCCTTCCTTGTTCACCCCGCGCTTGAAGGGTATGCCCTGCAGGTTGCCCTTCAGGTCATAGGACCATTGATGGTAGGGACAGACGAACTCCTTGGTATTGCCCTGCGAGTTGCGGCAGAACTCCGCGCCGCGGTGGGCGCAGCGGTTCTCGAACACATGGATGGAGCCGTCGTCGGCGCGCGATACCACCACGGGTGTCGGCCCGACGTAGGAGCGCTTGTAGTCGCCGGGATTGGGGATCTCGGCCTCCAGCGCGACATAGTTCCAGCTGCGTCCGCGAAAGATGCGCTCCATCTCGCGTTCGTAGATGGCGTTGCTGGTGTAGATCCAGTCGGGAATGGCGTGCAGGGCGTCTTCCGGCCACTTGCATTGCGCCAGTTCGGCGTCCTTGGCGGCTTCGGTGCGGCCGATCACGGTTTGGGATTGGTACATGTGGGCTCCTTGCGCGATGCATGACGCCGGCTCGTGTCAAGCCGGCGCGGCGGCCTGCTGGCAGGCCTTGATCCAGGGTTTCAGGGCGACATTCGTATCGGCGAAGCCGGCGGGGTCCATGGGGATGCCGCGTTCGAACAGGACGCGCATCTGGCGCAGATCCGCCGCGGCGTTGACGGCGACGCCGTGCACCGGCACGCCGTCGCGATGGCCCAGCCAGATAAGCCTGGGCGTGCCGGTGTCCGGGGGCGCCGCGCCGCGGCATACGTAGGCGAGCCCCGGCACGGGCATACCCAGCATCTGGATATTGCAGCCGAACTGGTCGGTCCAGAACCAGGGATAGGGCGCGGGCGGGGGATCGGCGTCCAGCATGGCCGCGGCGGCCACCCTTGCTTGTTCGTTGGCGTTCTGCCAGGACTCCAGCCGCGCATGCCGGCCCAGGAAATCGCGATGCTGGCTGGCACAGTCGCCGATCGCCAGGATGCGCGGATCGGCAGTGCGGCAGTGCGCGTCGACCCGTATGCCGCCGTTGTTCGCATCGATCTCCAGCCCCGCCGCGCGGGCCAGTCCGGTCTCGGGTTGCAGGCCGATCGCCACCACGATGGCGTCCGCCGGCAGGGATAGGCCGTTGTCCAGCAGCAGCCCGGCCGGCGGGTTGGTGGACGGGCCGGCGCCCGGGCTGTCCGCGCGCGGAAGCACCGACGCGATACGCGCGCCCAGGTGCAGCCTGGCGCCCGATGCAATCGCGCGCGCGGCCAGCCACTCCGCGAGCGGGACGGGCAGGGCATTAGGCAGCAGCCGTTCCGCGCTTTCGACTACCGCCACGTCCGCGCCGCTTTCCAGCGCGGTGGACGCAATTTCAAGACCGAGAAAACCGCCGCCGATGACGACGACGCGGGCGCCGGCGCGCAGGCAGGCGCGCAGACCGCGGGCGTCGTCCAGCGTGCGCACGTAGTGCACCTTGGCCATGCCGGGCGGCAGCGCCGGCAGTGTCCGCGCCTGGCCGCCCGTCGCCAGCAGGCAGCGGTCGTAGGCCAGGACGATGCCGTCCGACAGGACGATCTCCCGCCGCGCGCGATCCAGCGACACCGCTTCGACGCCGCGCATCAGCTCGATGTCCTGCTCCGCGTAATAAGCCTCGGCGTGGATGGCCGCCGCCGCTTCCGCCGCCGCATCGCGCAGCACCGCCTTGGATAGGGGCGGGCGCTCATAGGGCGCATGAAATTCACGGCCGACCAGCGTCAGTTTTCCGGCATAGCCTTGCAAGCGCAGGGCGGCCGCCGCCATGGCGCCGCCCTGGCCGGCGCCGACGATCACGATGGATGCGGGAGCCGCCATGGGCCTACTCGGAAACATCGGCAAGGACGTCGCTGCCTTCCACCTTGACGGGGTAGACCTGGATATCACGCGTGGCGGGCGCGCACATCGCCTTGCCGGTGCGGATGTCGAAGCGCGCCTGATGCAACGGACATTCGATACAGCCATCTTCCAGATAGCCGTCCGACAGCAGCGCGTAGGCGTGCGTGCATACGTTATCCGATACGAAGAACTCGCCCTCGCTGCGGTACAACGCCAACTGTTTGCCGCCGGCTTCAACCGCCATTACTTCGTCGTCTGCCAGCGCGTCCGTCGATGCGATTTTTGTCCAGTTCATATCATTCTCGTCAGTATGCTGAGTAATTGTGATCAGTGTACTGCTCATAAAAAGCGGCGCGTTCCTAGGGATTTCCCGGGGCGAGGCGCCTGCGACAGCTCGCGCGACATACTCGGGTAATCATCGTTGACACTCCAAAACTCTCTCAGTATGCTGACTAACAAGTCAGTGTACTTACGTTTTTTCGGCACAGTCGTGCACGTCGAGCGCGACGCACCCACGGTCCACGAGTCCAGGAGTCAGAGTTATGCAACGACGCCGTTTTCTTACGCAGGCCGCGGGGGCCGCGGGCGCAGGGCTGGCGGCGGTCGCCGCGCCGGCCGTCGCGCAGGCCTATCCGTCCGTGCGCTGGCGCATGTCCACCAGCTGGCCCAAGAGCCTGGACACCATCTATGGCTCCGCCGATGAGATGTGCAAGCGCATCTCGCAGCTGACCGACGGCAAGTTCGAAATCCGCGCCTTTCCCGGCGGCGAGATCGTGCCGCCCGCGCAGAACATGGATGCGGTCAGCAACGGCACGGTGGAATGCAATCATGTCCTGAGCACCGCGTATATCGGCAAGAACACCGCATTGACTTTCGATACCGGTTTGTCGTTCGGCCTGAACGCGCGCCAGCACAATGCGTGGATACATTACGGCGGCGGCCTGGAACAGCTGCGCACGCTGTACAAGAAGTACAACATCGTCAACCACGTCTGCGGTAACGTCGGCGTGCAGATGGGCGGGTGGTACCGCAAGGAAATCAAATCGGTAGCGGACCTGAAGGGCCTGAACATGCGCATCGGCGGCATCGGCGGCATGGTGCTGTCCAAGCTGGGCGCGGTGCCGCAGCAGATCCCGCCCGGCGATATCTATCCCGCCCTGGAAAAAGGCACCATAGACGCGGCGGAATGGATAGGACCCTACGACGACGCCAAGCTCGGCTTCAACAAGGTCGCGCCGTTCTATTACTCCCCGGGCTGGTTCGAAGGCAGCGCCTCCATCACCAGCATGGTGCACGACAAGGCCTGGGAAGCGCTGCCCGCGTCATACAAGGCGGCGTTCGAATGCGCCGCCGGCGAACAGACCATGCGCATGCTGGCCAATTACGATGCCCGCAATCCACAGGCCCTGCGCGGCCTGATCGCCAATGGCGCCAAGGTGCGTTATTTTCCCAAGGAAGTGATGGATGCCGTGTACAAGGCATCGCAGGAATTGTGGGAAGAGCTGTCCGCCAATAACCCGGACTTCAAGGCCTTGTATCCGGGCTGGAAGAAATTCCAGCAGGACGAGGCGGGTTGGTTCCGCGTCGCGGAAAGCGCCCTGGACAACTACACGTTTGCCGAAGTGGCAAGGGCCCAGTCCAAGTAAGCAGCGCGGGGGAGCAGAATGACGGTGGAACACGGCAGGTCCGTCAAGCCTGAAGGCGTGGGCGCGCGGGTGCCTCGCAAAGAGGACGCGCGCCATCTGCACGGCAAAGGCAATTTCGTCGCCGACATGGCCATGCCCGGTTTGTCCGAGGTCGCCTTTTTGCGCAGCCCGCTGGCGCATGCGCGCATCGCCGGGACGCGGGTGGACGATAGCGTGACGGCCTGTGTGGTGCTGCGGACGGATATGGCCGACTGCACGGACATCGTGGCCGATTCGACCCTGCCCACGTACCAGTCGTCGGCCCAGCCGCCGCTGGCCAGCGGCAAGGTCCGGTTCGTCGGCGAACCGGTCGCCATGGCGTTCGCGCCCACGCGCGCCGAAGCCGAAGACTACATTGAGCTGGTCGACGTCGACTACGAAGACCTGCCCGTCTACGCCGACGTGTTCGCCGCGCAATCCGCCACCACCGATTTGGTGCATGAAGCATGGCGGGACAATGTCTTCGTTACGCTGACCGCGGACCGGGAATTCGATACGCTGGCGGCCCAGGCCGACGTCGTCGTGAACCGGCGCATGCGGCTGGCGCGCCAGTGCATGGTGCCGATGGAAGGCAAGGCGGTGCTTGCCTATTGGGACCATCAGGCCGACCAGCTGGTGGTCTACAGCGCCACGCAGGTGCCGCACATGATACGTACCGTGCTGGCCGAATGCCTGGGGCTGGAGCAGGCCCGCGTGCGGGTGATCTCGCCGGATGTGGGCGGCGCTTTCGGCTACAAGTGCGTGCTGCAACAGGAAGAACTCTGCATCGCCTGGCTGGCCAAGACCTATAGGCGGCCGTTCCGCTTCATCGAGGACCGGCGCGAGCACCTGACCGCCGGCGCGAATTCGCGCGAGCATCATTACGAGATGACGGCCTACACGGACCGGCGCGGCAAGCTGCTGGCCCTGGATGCGAAGATCACCGTCGATGGCGGCGCATATTCGGTCTGGCCTTTCACGATCGGGCTGGAGCCGGGCCAGGCGGTGGGCAATCTGCCGGGGCCTTACGCCTTTCGCGGCTATCGCTGCGTGACGCGCGCCGTCGCCACCAACAAGCCGGGCTTCGTGCCGTATCGCGGTGTGGCGCGCACGGGCGTTTGCTTCGCCATCGAATTGATGATGGACGCGATCGCCCGCGAGGTCGGCCGCGAGCCCTGGGAAGTGCGCCTGGACAACCTGGTGCAGCCCGAGCAGATGCCCTATGTGAACGTCACCAACAAGCATCTGGATAGCGGCGACTATCCGGCCAGCCTGCGCAAGGCGCTGGAGATGATAGACGCGCCCGGTATACGCGAACGCCAGCGGCGCGGCGAGGCCGATGGCCGCCTGATCGGGCTGGGCGTCGCTACCTATACGGAACAGGCGGCGCATGGCACGTCCGTGTTCGCCACCTGGGGCACGCCGGTGATACCCGGCTTCGACCAGGCCACCGCCCGGATTACGCCCGACGGCGGGCTGGAGGTCAGGGTGGGCGTGCATTCCCACGGGCAGGGCATGGAAACCACCTTTGCCCAGATCGCCAACGAAATCCTCGGCATTCCGGTGGCGCGCATCAAGGTGCTGCACGGGGATACCGGCCAGACGCCTTACTCCACCGGAACCTATGCGTCGCGCTCGCTGGTGATGTCGGGCGGGGCGGTGTCGCAGGCATGCAAGCGGCTGTTGCCGCGCGTCATGCATATCGCCGCCCATCTGCTGCGGACGCCGGAGGAACAGCTGAAGGTCGGCGACGGCCGCTTCGTGGCGGCGAACGCCGATGAACGCTCGGTGTCCATGGGCGACGTCGCCGATGCCTGGTACCTGAAGCCGCATCTGTTGCCGCCGGACGTCGATCCGCTGGGCCTGGAGGTTACCGTGGGCTACAAGCCCAAGGTGGACACCGGCTGCTTTACCTACGCCAGCCAGGCGGCCACCGTCGCGGTGGACCCGGCGACCGGCGGCGTGGAGATCCTGGATTATGTCGTGGTGGAAGACTGCGGCACGATGATCAATCCCATGGTGGTCGAAGGCCAGACCATGGGCGGCATCGCGCAGGGCATAGGGACGGCGTTCTACGAAGAAACGCCCTACGATGCCAACGGCCAGCCGCTGGCGTCGACGCTGGCCGACTACATGCTGCCGGGGCCGACGGAAGTGCCGCATCTGCGCATGCATCATTTCGAGACGCCGTCGCCGCACACCGAGTTCGGCGCCAAGGGCATGGGCGAAGGCGGCGCCATCGCGCCGCCGGCCGTACTGTTCAATGCGGTCAACGACGCGTTGCGCGCGATGGGCGCCGCCGAACTGGCGCAGACGCCCTTGACGCCTTACCGCGTGCTCCAGGCCATCGCGCGGGGGCGGGGCCACGAGCAAACCAGCCAGCCCAAGGCAGCCTGAGACCTCCATGAAAGCGGCGAAATTCGACTACATTCGCGCCACGTCGGTGGCCCAGGCGCTGGATGCGCTGGGCGAGCATGCCGGCATGGCCAAGCTGATGGCCGGCGGTCAGTCCCTGGGGCCCATGCTGAATCTGCGACTGGCCCGGCCCGCCGCGGTTGTCGACATCTCGGGTTTGCAGGACCTGCGTGGCGTCAGCCGCGAAGGCGACTCCGTGCGCATCGGCGCCGCCGTGACGCACGCGGAGATCGAAGACGGCCTTCATCCGGCGCTGCGCGATTCGCCGATGCGCGCGGTGGCCGCCGGTATCGCCTATCGCGCCGTGCGCAACCGCGGCACGCTGGGCGGCAGCCTGGCGCATGCGGATCCCGCCGCCGACTGGGTGGTGGCGATGGCGGCGCTGGGCGCGCGCATCGAGTTGGCCGGCCCTGGCGGCGTGCGCCATATCGAAGCCGACCGCCTGATGCAGGGCGCCTATACGACCGCCGTGGGGGAAGACGAACTGATCCAGGCCATCCACGTCCCCGCGGGCGGCGCGCGGGCCCGCTGGGGCTATTACAAGTTCTGCCGCAAGACCGGCGAATTCGCCGAAGCCAGCTGTGCGGCGTGGTTCGATCCCGCAACGGGACAGGCGCGCATTGCGCTGGGCGCGCTGGACGGGCCTCCGCGCCTGCTGCAAGGCCTGGCCACGCGCGTGGCGCAGGCTGGCGGCGCCGCACTGGATCCGGTGGAGATCGCCCGGGAAGTGGCGGACGCCATGCCCGGCAAGGATGAAGCGCATCGCCAGTTGCATGCCGCCGCGGTCGGCCGCTGCCTGGCGCAGGCGACGGGCAAAGGATTGCAGCCATGACCCAGGTGACGATGGAAGTGAACGGCCGCCAGGTCGCCGATGAAGCGCCGGCGCGCATGCACCTGGGCGATTTCCTGCGCGACAAGCTGCGATTGACCGGTACGCATCTGGGTTGCGAACACGGCGTATGCGGCGCGTGTACGGTGTTGCTGGACGGCGTGCCGGTGCGTTCCTGCATCTCTTACGCGGTGGCCTGCGAAGGGCGGCGCGTGACCACGATCGAAGGCTATGACGCCGACCCGGTCATGCAGCGGCTGCGCGAGGCCTTTACGCGCCACCACGCGCTGCAATGCGGGTATTGCACGCCGGGCATGCTGGCGACGGCGCGCGATATCGTGCTGCGCCTGCCGGATGCGGACGAGGCGCGCGTGCGGATCGAACTGTCGGGCAACCTGTGCCGCTGCACGGGCTATATGGGCATCGTCGCCGCCGTGATGTCGGTGCTGGCCGGCCTGCGCGAATCGCCCGACGCGGAGGTGGACCGCATGCGGGCGGCGTTGCGGGGCGGGGAGGGCGGTGCGCCGCCGGCGCTGGCGCAGCCGGTGGTGTTCGAGGCCTTTGCCGTGAAGACGGCCGCCGCGACACCGGTCGCCACGAAGACCGCCGCCGTATCCGCCGCCGACGACGCGCGGCCGACGCCGGCGGCGCAGGCCGGGCAGGCTGTGCCCGGCGCCGGCAAGACCAGCCAGATCGACGGCGGTTTCGAAGTGCCGTTTCCGCCGGACCGGGTATGGGCGTTCATGACGGACCTGCCGGCCGTCGCGGCCTGCCTGCCCGGCGCCTCCATCCAGGAACAGCAGGGCGATCGGGTCAAGGGCACGATCGCCGTCAAGTTCGGTCCCATGCGTGCCGCCTTCAACGGCGCCGCGCGGCTGGACCGCGACGACACCGCCATGCGTGCCGTCTTCCGCGGCGCCGGGCAGGACACGGTCAGCCGCTCACGCGCCAACGGCGACATTACCTACCAGGTGCGGGATGCCGGCAACGGCGGCGCGCGCGTCGACGTCGACCTGGCGTACTCGCTGCAGGGACCGCTGGCGCAGTTTTCGCGATCCGGGCTGGTGCGGGACTTCGTGCGCCGGATGATCGCCGACTTCGGCGCCAACGTCGCGGCGCGCCTGGGTGGTACGGCGTCGGGCGAGCCCGTTCAGGCCTCGTTCAACGCCTCGGGCATGTTCTTCCATGTCATCTGGGCGCGCATCAAGCGCTGGTTCGGCCGCGGCTGACCGCAGCCCCGGCGTTACAGGGTCCGCCGGCGGCGTAGGCCGCCCCGGGCGTCATCCGCGGGGCCATCCGCACGCGATCGCGTGCGGATGAGTCCATACAACATACAAGGGGAAGCTCATGCGAGCGAACTGGGCAGTTGCATGGCGCCATGTTCTTAAGGGTCTGGCCGGCCTGGTCCTGGGCGCGGCCGCCACGGCCGCGGCCGGGCAGGGCACCGAGTCCCTGAAGGTGCGCCTGGACTGGACGCCGTGGGGCGTGCAGGCGCCTTTCCACCTGGCGCAGCAGAAAGGCTGGTACAAGCAGGCGGGCCTGGACGTAACGCTGGAGGACGGCAACGGTTCCGTCACCACCGTGCAGATCGTCGGTTCCAGCGGCGCCTTCGACGTGGGGCATGCGGCGCTGGCGTCCATGATGATCGCGCGCGATAAAGGGCTGCCGGTCAAGGCCGTCGCGGTCTTCGCGCGGCAAAGCGACATCGGCCTGCTGGTGCCCGCGGAATCCGGCATCACCGGCCCCGCCGCCTTGAAGGGCCGCAAGATCGCCTACACGGCGGGCTCGCTGGAAGCGCCCTTCATCGATGCATTCCTGGCGGCGGGAAAACTGAAGCGCGGCGATGTCGAACTGGTCAATGTGGACGCCGCCAGCAAGGCCTCGACTTATGCGGTCGGCCGGACGGACGCGGCTTTTTCCACCATCCCCTTCTTCCTGCCCGTGGTATCGCAAACGCGGCCGTCGGCGGCGGTGCGCTTCGCGGACTACGGCCTGAATATGCCCAGCTTCGGCCTGTTCGCCACCGAGGAAAAACTGCGCGCGCGTGGCGAGGCGATCGGCCGTTTCGCCAGCGTCACGGCGCGGGCCTGGGAATACATCTACGCGGGCCACGAGGAAGAAGCCGTGGACGCCGTGCTGGCGCAACGGCCGCAGGCGCGGCTGGACCGCAAGGTCCTGCGCGGCCAGATCGATGCCTTGAAGCCTTATTTCGGCGATACCCTCACGGCCGGAAGGGTGGGTCCTCCGGTGCCCGATGATTGGGCGCAGGCGGTAAAGACCTTGTCGTCCGTGGGATTGATCGGCGCCGCCGGTCAGGGCGCACAGGCGGATCCCGCCGGCTTCTACGCCACCGGCCTGGTGCATCCGGAACGCTACGACGCCATGGTGGGCAAATGACTACCGCGGCCGTGTCGGCGCGCGGCGTCGGCAAGCAGTATCCGGGCGAGCGCGGCGTGCGCGCGCTGGACTCGGTCTCCGTCGAGTTGCCGCCAGGCCGCTTCGTCAGCATCCTGGGGCCCAGCGGCTGCGGCAAAAGCACTTTCCTGCGCTGCGTCGCCGGGCTGGAAACCATCAGCGCCGGCGAATTGCGTGTCGAGGGCTGGCCGGTGAAGGGGCCGCCCGATGGCATCGGCATGGTGTTCCAGCGCGACGCCTTGCTGGACTGGCGCAGCATCCGCCGCAACATCCTGCTGCCCATCGAGTTCGCCCGCAAGCCCCTGGCCGGCTATGCCGCCAAGGCGCGGCAACTGCTGGAGCTGACCGGTCTGCAGGACTTCGCCGATTGCTATCCGCATGAATTGTCCGGCGGCATGCGGCAGCGCGCCGCCATCTGCCGCGCCCTGATCGACGATCCGCGCCTGCTGCTGATGGACGAACCCTTCGGCGCGCTGGACGCGCTGACGCGCGACCAGATGAACGTCGAGCTGCAGCGTATCTGGCTGGAAACGCGCAATACCGTGCTGTTCGTGACCCATGGCATCGCCGAAGCGGTGTTCCTGGGGGACACGGTGATCGTGTTTTCGCCCCGTCCCGGGCGCATCGTCGAAACCCTGGAGATCGATCTGCCGCGCCCGCGGCCGCTGTCGCTGCGCGAATCGCCGGAGTTCGGCGCCTATGTGCGGCATATCAGGGGTCTGTTCGAGGACATGGGCCTGATCGACGAAAGGACCCACGCATGAAACCATCGTCCCGCAAGCTCATGCACGGCGCGGCCGGCGCCGGTTCGCTCGTCCTGTTCCTGCTGATATGGGAAGCCGCGGCGCGGCTGCTGCACGTCAAGCCCATCATGCTGCCCTTGCCGTCGAAGATAGGCGTGGAGCTGTACAACGACGCCGGCTGGTACGCCGGCCAGGCCGCCTATACCTTGATGACCACGCTGGCCGGCTTCGCGCTATCGGTGCTGGGCGGCGTGGGCGTCGCGGTATTGCTGGTGGGGTCACGCTGGTTCGAGAGCGTGTTGCAGCCCCTGATCGTGGCGCTGAACAGCGTCCCCAAGGTCGCCGTCGCGCCGCTGTTCGTGATCTGGCTGGGCACGGGCGCGGAGCCCAAGATCGCCATTGCTTTCCTGATCGCGGTTTTCGCCATCATCGTGGATACCGTGCACGGCCTGCGCTCGGTACCGAAGGACATTCTGGACCTGGGCCGCGTGTTGAAAGGCTCGCGGCGCGATTTCTTCTTCAAGGTCCGCCTGCCTTGCGCCTTGCCGTCCATCCTGGCGGGGATGAAGGTGGCCATTTCGCTGGCCCTGGTGGGCGCCATCGTGGGCGAGTTCGTGTCGTCGCAAAGCGGCCTGGGCTACGTGATCATGACCGCGCAGGGGACTTTCGACACGGTGCGCGTCTTCGCCGCGCTGTTCGTGCTGGCCTTCATCGGCCTCGCGCTGTTCGGCGCGCTGGCCTGGCTGGAGCGCCGGGCGACGCCCTGGCGGCGTCATCAGGACGATCACTGACGTCCTGGAATCGCACGCCGCGCGCGACAGGCCTGCAACAACATTATGGAAAGGGGAAAACAAATGCAGTCGTTGATAGCCCTGTCGCGTCTGATCGACGCGATAAACCTGCGCGTGGGCCGCGCGGTCACCTGGGTGACGCTGCTGGTGGTGCTGGTCAGCGCGGGCAACGCGGTGGTGCGCAAGGTCCTGCACACCAGCTCGAATGCGTGGCTGGAGCTGCAGTGGTATATGTTCGGGGCCATGTTCCTGCTGGCCTCGGGCTATACGCTGC
>NZ_CBCSCA010000015.1:0-142676 GCF_965137885.1 Bordetella sputigena | reverse complement strand
CCTTGCTTCGCGTCGTTGCTGTGTCAGCAGCAGAGAAACGAGATTATGAAGACTTTTTTTGGGGCTGTCAAATCAGCGTCGCATCTATTTGCTTGCCGGCTCGGCCCCCGCCTTGCCTCTCACCTTCGCCTCGACAGCGAAGGGGCGCGACTATAGCACATCGTTTTGGAGTGTGCGTGGCCGCGTGGACCGAAGCGACGCCCGTTTCAGATCGATGTAGGGGGTCAGCCCCCACAATGTGGATCCGATACACCCGCTGCCATCGTGTTTTGACGCCGGAATGACAGTCCCGTACGGCGGGACAGTCACCGATCGGCATCGAGCGCAGCCCTGGAGACCCGCATGAGCACCCCCCGTTTGCCCCGTGTTCCTTTATTGGAACCCGCGCAGATGAGCCCCGAGCAGAAACGCATCCACGACGTGATCACTTCGGGACCTCGCGGACAGGTACGCGGTCCGCTTGCGGTATGGCTGCATCGCCCGGCCATGGCGGAGCATGCGCAGGCGCTCGGCCAATATTGCCGCTATGAAACCAGCCTGCCGACCCGGCTGTCGGAATGGGCGATCCTGATCATGGCGCGCCACTGGCGCTCGGAATATGAGTGGTGGGCCCATAAGCCCCGCGCCATCAAGGCCGGCGTGGACGCGAAAATGATCGCGGCACTGCGCGACGGCACGACTATTTCATATGCCCATGCGGATGAAGCGCTGGTCCACGAGTTTTTGACCGTACTGCACGAGACCCGCAGGACCCCGCAGGAACTCTATGACCGGATCGTGCATGTGCTGGGCGAATCCGGCGTCATCGACCTGGTGAGCATTGCCGGCTACTACACCTTGATCGCCATGACGCTCGGCGCTTTCGACATCCGGCCACCCGAAGATACGCGACCCGAGTTGGGCGGATAGCGCGGTCCAAAACAAAGCGCCCGCCAGAGCCGCACGGCGACGGCTACTGGCGGGCGCGCTGGCGAATCGCCGGCAGAGCCGGTCGACTACCAGTAATAGAGGCTCATGGCGTAGGCGCGGTGCTGCTCGAATTCGCGCAGGGCCTCCGCCTCGGCGAGCATTTCGGGGGAAGCACCCATATCGATAAGCTCGGCTTCGGTGACCTCACGCAGGTTGAGCGAGGTATCCGGGGTGGACCAGCTCTCCCACAGGGCGACGAACGGGGCGGCGAAGAACGCGCATAAACCGCGCCATGCGCCGCCGCGCTCGACGGAATCGGAGGATATGGCGGCCACAGCGGTAGCGTTGTCGGACATGGATTGCTCCTCATGTAAACAGGATGGGGATTTGCAAGAGCCTTCTCGCCGCCCCTCGCCTCTTGGCGAATCCAGGGGCGGCGAGCACGCCGACGCGGTTGAAAGGCGTTCGGCGACAGGCGCCTGGGAGTCACCGTGTTCGAACTGGCGGTTCCTCGCCGCGGGCGAGTCCAAGGACGATGTCGGTGCTCCGCCCTCTTTTTCAGATTTATCCGACGCCGACCCGGACGAACGTGACATGAATGAGCCTCCAAATCATGGCGGGACGATCGTTACGTCGTAGCGGCCGCGGCGCGGTGACCGATGCTCGTCGGCAAAGCGCCGCCGCAAGGAACGATCAAACCGGCGGCGGCGATACTGGTTAGAATATCGAACCAGCCGCGCCCGTGGAATCAATGATTCCTGCGCAGAATGGTTAGGAATACTTACCAGACAGCGCTGATATGAGCCGCTTGCCCCTGAACACCTTGCCCGTCTTCCGCGCCGTCGCGGAGTCGCAGAATCTGCGGGCGGCCGCGGATGCGCTGCACTTGACGCACAGCGCCGTCAGCCAGCAGATCCGCTTGCTGGAATCAAGATTGGGTCACGCGCTTTTCGACCGGCGCGGCCGGCGCGTGGTGCTGAATGCGGCGGGCGCGGCCTTGCTGCGCAACGTACAGGGCGCGCTTGCCTTGCTCGATGAAGGCGTGCAAGCCGCCGCGGCGGCGGCCGGCACGACGGAGCAGCGCCTGCGCATCAGCGTGCTGCCTTCCTTCGCGCAACGCTGGCTGCTGCCGCGCATCGGCCGCTGGCGCCAGCGGCACCCCGATCTGGCGTTGGAAATCGAGACTTCGCAACGCGTCGCGGACCTGCAGCGCGACGGTTTCCATGCCGCCTTGCGCCAAGGTCTGGGAAGCTGGCCGGGCGTCGCCGCCGAGCGCCTGTTCGACGGATCGATGGCAATGATCGCGGTCGCCTGCCCGGCCGTCGCCCGTCGCCTGGCGGGCGCGACTCCGGAGGACTATCTGCATGAGCCGCTGCTGGGCGAAAGCGGTTTGTGGGAACACTGGTTCGCCGCCGCCGGCGTAAGGGGCAGGGTCACCCCGGTCGCGGTATTCAACGATGCGACGCTGTTGCTGTCGGCGGCGGAGCAAGGGCTGGGGTTGGCCGTGGTGCGTGAACTGCTGGCCGCCGATGCGCTCCGGGACGGGCACTTGATACGGTTATCGCCGATCGCAATCGAATATGAAAGCGCGCGCGCCTATCACCTGGTCTATCCGCCAGCCCTGTCTGGTTGGCCGCCGTTGATGGCGCTGCGGGACTGGATACATGACGAGCTGGCGATCTCCCTGGCGGAACTCGAAGCGTCGCGCTCCAGGGAGAATGCGCGTCAACTGGCGTCCAGTTCCGGATAGTGGCGGAAGATCCCATCGCCATAGGGCAACCGACGCTCGCTGGAAAGATAGTCCTTCAGCTCCGGCAAGGCCGCCACCCGCTCATACAAGCGCCGCACCTTGGGATACTGGCCCGCCAGGGTCGCCATGCGCTTCGGAAAGGCGTAGCGCAGGCCGTCGATCAGCTGGAATAGCGAGAGATCGGCATAGGTCCACTTTTCGCCGCCCGCCAGCCACATGCCCTCATGCACCAGGACGCGTTCGAACCAGGCCAGGAATTTGGGGATGCGCTCTTCGCGAAAATGCCGGGCGCGGCGGGCCGCCTCTTTCTTTTGATCCTCGTAATACAGACTGTTGGCGATGGGATGATGCACATCGTGGGCTTCCGCGACCAGATCGGCAATGGTGAGCTGGATTTGGTGCACCCACAGCCGGCCGGCCAGATCCTGCGGCGCCAGGCCATGTTTTTCACCCAGGAAAAGCAGGATGTTGGCGGTCTGCCCGACCGATATGCCTTCCCCGACCAGATAAGGTGGCGCGAAAGGCGGGTGATGATCGCGGGTTTTCATGTCGCGGACGATGGCCTCGTCGCCGCCGGGTTCCCGCGCCCTATCCCGGTATGGAATGCCGCCGGCCTCCAATGCCAGCCGGACGAACTCGCCGCGGCCCGGAATACCGTCCCAATACCAGAGGTCGTAAGGTGTCATCGTTGCGTCTCCCACGGGAAAGGCCAGGTTAAGCAAACGGTGTACCCGTCGTCTACCGTTGCACGATACGCCGGGCGCCAACGATGCGTTCGGCCAGTATCAGGATGGCGATGATCATGATCACCTGCAAGGCGGACGCGGCCGCGACGACCAGCTGGCTGCCCTGGAACTGAAGATAGCTGAAGATCTCTATGGGCAGCGTGACGATGCCCGGTCCGGTCAGGAACAAGGCCGCGTTCAGTTCGCCGAAGGAAACGATGAAAGCGAAAAGCCAGCCCGATAGTAGCGCGGGCCAGATGATGGGCACGGTGATCAGCAGGAACGACTTGACGGGACCGGCCCCCAGGCTCTGGCCCGCTTCTTCCAGCGCGGTATCGAAGGCCTGCAGCGCGGCGACGATGGTGCGGAACGCATAAGGCAGGCAGACCACCACGTGCGCGATCAGTAACCCGGGCAGTATGGATACGCCCAACGAGCGATACAGCAACAGCAGCGCCAGGCCGAGGATGATGGTGGGAAAGACCAGCGGGGCCATGAAGAGCATCTGCAGGACGTTCGAAAGCCAGCCATGGCGCCGCGATGCATAGACCGCGGCGAGCAGGCCGAGCAGGCCGGCCAGCGTCGCGGACACGAAAGCCAGCCAGAGACTGAGCACGAAGGCCTGTCGCATTTCCGGAATCGTGAAGAAAGCCTGGAACCAGCGCAGGGACAGGCCGGGCGGGGGAAACACCAGCGTATCGGCCGAGCTGAATGCGAACAACAGGATCACCAGGATAGGCCCCAGTATGAGAACCAGCGCGATACCGGTCACCAGGCGCAGCAGGAAGCGGCCAACGCCCACCAGCACACTGTCCTGTCGCTGCGCGACTTCCTCCCCAAGGGAGGATTCGCGCTTGGGGCGGCCCGGCGCGAAAGGTGATGTGCCCTCCTGTCGCTGCGCGACTTCCTCCCCAAGGGAGGATTCGCGCTTGGGGCGGCCCGGCGCGCTCATGCCCTTCCCCTCACTCTTTGCGGTCGCATTACGAGCTGGATGAGGGCTGCGATGGCCAGTGCGATCGCCAGAAGCACGAAGGACAAGGCGGCGGCGCGGGGCCAGCGGAAAGTGGCCGCGCTGTCGAATACCAGGCTCACCAGCAATTTGAATCGCGGACCACCGAGCAGCGCGATGGTGACGTAGGCGCTGAGCATGAGAAAGGTCACCAGCATCAGGCCCGAGGTCACGCCGGGGCTGGACAGCGGCAGCGTGACGCGGAAAAAGGTTTGCCAGGGACCGGCGCCCAGGGACTGCGCGGCTTCCATATAGCGCTGGTCGATGGCGGTAAGGGAATTGGTGATGGACACGACCATGAAGGGCAGCAGGATGGTCAACAAGCCGATTACCACGGCCTCGAAAGAATAAAGGAACTGGATGGGCCGGTCCGTCAGCCCCGCCTCCCGCAGCGTCACGCTGACGATCCCCGTTCGTCCCAGTATGCTGACCCAGCCATAGGCACGCACGACATTGCTGACCATCAGCGGGAACATCATCAGCAGCAGCATGATCATGCGCCCGCGCGTGGACAGCCGCGACGCGTACAGGGCCACCGGGTAGCCCAGCAGCAGGCAGGCGATCAGCACGACACCGGTGGCCAGCAGGGTGCGCTGGATGATCAGCAGGTAGAAGGGATCGGTGGCGATTTCCACATAATTGCGCAGCGTGGGCTGCAGCTCGTACAGCGACGATTGCGAGTTCGTCATGAGACTGACAAACAGCAGATAGCCCAGGGGCAGCACGAAGAAGACCAGAAGCAGCAGCACCGGCGGCGCCGCGACCGCCCATAGCAGCCCGGTACGCGGCAACAGCCGCCGCGCGGCCGCGCCGCCGCGCCGATCCTGTACGCCCGCGGACTGGATGACACGGGTCATGCGCGGCTCCCCGCGCGCAAGCCCGGCATGCCGGCGGACGCGGAACCGTCCTCATCGGGGTCGCTCGGCGACGCCGGGAGCGCGACGATGCTGGCGTCCTCCCAGGCCAGGCGAACCACCGAGCCTGGCGCCAGGTCGACGGCGCCGACGCCGCTATTGGGCACGTGCGCCGCCACCGAGCCCGCTTCCGTCTCCATATACAAATGCGTCTGGGCGCCGCGATAGACGACCTCCCTGAGCGTCGCGGCCAGGCCCCCGCGTGCATCCAGCCGCACTTTTTCCGGCCGCAAGGCCAGCTTGACGGAATCGCCGACGGAATGGCTGCCGCCAAGCGCGGCGGGCGCGTCGACGGTCACGCAGGTGCCGCTCAGGCCGACCACCAGCTTGTCGCCGTCGCGGCCGCGGACTTCCCCGCGCAGAATGTTGCTTGCGCCCAGGAAGGTGGCGACGAATTCCGTGCCTGGCCGTTCATAGATGTCGCGCGGCGCGCCCGTCTGCTGTATCCGGCCGTCCTTCATGACGGCAACGCGGTCCGACATGGTCAGGGCTTCTTCCTGATCATGCGTGACGAAAACAGTGGTGGTGCCGAGCCGGCGCTGCAGCTGCCGCAGCTCCACCTGCATTTGCTCGCGCAGCAGCTTGTCCAAGGCCGACAGAGGTTCATCCAGGAGCAGCACGTCGGGCTCGAAGACGATGGCGCGCGCCAGCGCCACGCGCTGCTGCTGCCCTCCCGACAACTGCCTCGGATACCGCTCGCCGAAGCCGCCGAGCGCGACCATGTCGAGGGCGCCGGCCACGCGCCGGCCGATACTGCCCGCGTCGACGCGGCGCATCTTCAAGCCGAATGCGACGTTCTCGGCCACCGTCAGGTGCGGGAAGAGCGCGAAACTCTGGAACACCATGCCGAAGTTTCTTTTATGCGCGGGCACGCCCGTGACCCGCCTGCCGCGGATATGGATATCGCCACGGCTGGGCTGTTCGAAGCCGGCGATCAGCCGCAAGGTGGTGGTCTTGCCGCAGCCGCTGGGCCCCAGCAGCGAAAAGAAGCTGCCCCGTTCAATGGCGAGGTCCAGCCTATGCAGCGCGACGGCGGCCCCGAAGCGCTTTTCCACACCATCGAAGCGCACATCCAGGGAAGCTTCATCCATTCCCGTGCTGCCCTCCACGTTCACATCGACTCCTTGACGACGCGGTCGACCCGCGCAATACGCGCCGCGGCGGCCAGCAGGCGCACGGGCAATTCCAACAGGACCAGCATTTCGACCGCCCGGCGCGGCGGTGCCTCCAGGGCCAGGACGGCATCCTCCAGGACGTACCCGAGCTCATCGGCCAGCGCCTCGTCCGGCCAGTCCTGGACCGCCGCCACCAGGCTTTCCCATTCGGCGCGCAGCGCGTCGAGCATCCCGCCCATGAGGTCGCTCAATTCAGGCTCTTCGTGCGAGAGCCGGCTGGCAAGGCTATCGACGGCGGGACGCCACGCCTGATTCATCCGTTGCAGATCCAGGCGCGGGGGCGCCTGCGATGCCGCCACGGACGCGGCGCCGCCGCGCCCGGGGGCGTCGAACGCGCCCAGCATCAACGCGGCATTGAGCACCAGGCGGAAGCTCAGGCAATCTTCCTTCGCGTAGAAGCGCAGGGTTTCGTCCATGGTCTTGCGGCCGCGGATCGGCAGGTACTTGCGCACGTAGCCGTCCAGCGCCATGGCCTTGCGCAGGAATTCGCCCATCTCCGGATGCGGCGAGAATCCGACGACCCGTCCCCCCGGCGCATCGCCCGCCAACACGGCCACGCGATCCTGCATGATGGCGCCGAAGCGATCGGCATCCAGCGGGTTGTCGATGAACAGCCGCGTCGACATGATGTGGCTTTCGAATGAGCCGCATGCGCGGGCGCGCCGTTGCGCGCTTTCGTAGACCGGGCCATGGTAGTACGCCAGCTCCAGCGTTTCGGGCAGATCGCGGCGCAGCGCGGGATCGTCCAGGCGCACGTTCAAGAGGCCCGCGCCGGTATACAGGTATTCATGCGTATAGCGGGGCTTGGCGTCGAGCAGGCCGAGCCAATGCGGACGCCCCTGCGAAAAATAATAGGCGCCGCCGCAAGAGCCGATGCCCGCGCCGCCGCGCGCCAGGAAGGCGCGTATCGCGTCGTCGACACCCTCCGCGTTTTCCGCGCGGTCCAGCCCCCAGGTGGCGAAGCCGCCGGGCAGGATGAGAAGATCGGCGCCGTCCAGAATGCCGCCGGCGATGTCGGCCGCGCTCGCGCGCCGGTACGGCAGGCCCAGGCTCCACAGGCAATGCGAGTAGTACGCATAGTAGGGATAGCCAATGGCCGCGCCGCAGTACAACACGATGCGGGGCGGCATGATGGACTTGCCGGCATCGGCCTGCGCGGCCGGCAGGGAGGCGGCCTGGAGTCCCAGGGCGCGGGCCGCCGCGGCGAGACTCGCCGGGCCGGCATAGCCGTCGGAAGTCACGCGGATGGCATGGCCGTGCGCCGCGGCGCGATGCGCCAGCACGGCGGTACTCAAGGCGTCGGCGCGCGGCGCCCACGAAAGCCTGGACATGGATACCCCGGAACCTGTCAGAACTGCAAGCGGCCGCGCGCCGTACGCGACCCGGGACGACGATCTACGCGCCGCTGACGATGCGATTCCACTGATCCGTCCATTCCGCGCGCCGCCCCGAGATGAAAGCCTGGTCCAGGTCGATGATGCGCGCGACCTCGGCATCGGAAAACTGCACCCGCTGCTGCAGGTCGGCGGGCAGCAGCTTGAGCATCGCCGGATTGGAACCGGCATAGTTGAAGACCTTCGCCACCCAGGCCTGGTATTCCGGATTCAGCGTCATATTGATGTATTGCTCCGCCAACGCCTTGTGCTTGGTGCCCTTGGCGATGCCGGTGCCGGCCAGATAGGAAATCGCGCCCTCGCCGGGGAACACCCATTCCGCCTGGCCGCCTTTTTCGCGCACGGTATAGGTTTGCGACTTATAGAGCAGCCCCACGACGGCTTCGCCGGTCTGCAGCGAACTCATGATGGTATCGGTGTCCTTCGCCCAGATCGGATCCAGCTTGACCATCTTGCGCAGCATATCGAAGCCGGCTTTTTCGTCCTTGGGATCCTTGCCCGCCGCCATCGCGCCGATCGGGATGATGTAAGGGCCGATGGAGTGCGTGATCTCCGGCAGCACGATGCGGCCCTGGAACTCCGGACGCCACAAATCCGCGTAGCTGCGCGGCGGGTTCTTCACTTCCTTGGGGTTGTAGACGATGCCCAGCGCGGAATAAATCATCGCGACCCAGCCCGGACGCTTGAAGCGGTCCGGAATATCCTTCAGGAATCCCAGGTTGGGCGAGGCCGGGTCCAGCGTTTCCAGCACGCCCTGGGATTCCGCCAACGGCACCACGCCGTCATGGAGCTGCACCAGGTCGTACGGCTGGCTGGACAAGTTGATCTTCAGCTTGGTCACGCGCTCGACGGGCGTGGGGCCCCTATCCTGGGTGATGGCGTAGCCGGTCTGCTTGGCGAAAGGCGCGTCGACGTATTGCGCCATGCCGTTGCCCCACAGTCCGCCCCAGGTCATCATCGCCAGCGTACCGGAGGACTGCGCCGCCGCCAGCGGCAGCCGGCCCGCGGCGGACAGACCGATGGCCGTGACGGCCGACTTCTTCAGAAATTCGCGGCGCTGCATGGCGCTTCCCCTTTTATGGAGTCATGGCATGGCGCGATAAGGCGCGCGCCGGCCCATGCCGCCGCAGGTCTGTATCACGATACAAACTCTGGACAATATCCTAAATATATTTATTCCATGAGGCGGGGAAACCCTGAACACGCATCCGCGTCCCCTGCATAATTTGTTGCAGCCATGGTCCCTGCCGCGCGGTATGCTCCCGCGTCCCGAACCTGCATGACCCCGATGCGTTTTCCCGCTCTCCCATCATCCGCCGCGCGCCCTTTCCCGGTCCGGGGCCAAGCGCCGCGCGCCACGGCCCGCACGCGCGCCATCCGACTCCTTTCCCTTTTTTTGCTACGCCTGCGGACCACGCCGTTCGCGGCCTTGATCCTGGCCGTATGCCTGGCGTTGCCCCTGTCCCTGAGCCCCGGCCGGGCCCAGGCCCAGGCGGCGGCTCCGCAGCAGGAAATCGACAAGTCCCTGGACGCCGCGCGCAAGGAGATGGAGGCGCTGCGCAAGAACCTGTCGGAGCAGACGGACGATGCCGAGCTGCTGCGGCGCCGGGCCGCCGCGCTGGAGATCCAGTCCAAGGCCGACGCGATCGCCGACAAGCTGGGGCCCGTCCTGACGTCGGTCCAGGCCCGCCTGACCGAGCTCGGCCCGGCGGTCGATACGGGCAAGGAAGCGCGCGACATCGCCGCCCAGCGAGCCGATCTGGAAAAAAGCCGCTCTACGCTGGATGCGCAGATCAAATTGGCGCGGCTGCTATCCGTGGAAGGGGTACAGACGGCCGAAATGGTATCCACCATGCGGCGTTCGCAATTCCAGGCACGGCTGGGCGAACGGCGGCCATCGATCCTGGGCGCGCAGTTCCGCGACGATCTCAAGGACGACCTGCCGCGCGACCTGAGCCGCCTGGCCAGCCTGCGCGATGAACTCGCCGCCGCGCTGAGCGGCACGCCGGGATGGGTGTGGACCATCCTGGTGCTGCTGGCCGGCGTCATCGTCGCCCTGACGGTGGTGGCGGCGCGGGTGATGCGCACCTTCACCGCGTCGCGCGTGCCGGCGGGACGACTGCGGCGCTCGTTCCACGCGCTGGTTGTCGTCATCGCGGCCAGCCTGGCGCCGGGCCTGATCGGCCAGCTTCTGTATATCGGGCTGGACTGGCAGGGGCAATTGCCGGATGCCACGCAGACGCTGGTGTCCGGCTTCGCCGGGATCCTGTGCCTGGGCGGCTATGTGACCGGCCTGGGCCTGGCGCTGCTGTCGCCCTCGCGGCCGTCGTGGCGGCTGCCGGACATCCCGGACCGCATCGCCGGGAAAATGCGCTGGTTCCCGCATACGCTGGGACCCTTGATCGTCGTGGTCTGGCTGTTGGACCGCCTGCCCGTCTCGCTGAACGCCAGCCTGAGCACCACCATCGCGGTCAACTGCCTGGTGACCTTCCTGTTGATCGCGGTCGTGGTCGCGGGCCTGGTGAAACTGGAACGGGCGCGCCGCAAGGCCCTGCACAATCCGGAAACAGGCCAGGCGCCGCCCCGCCACCTGTGGCTGCTGATCACGGTAAGCGTGGTGTGGCTGATGATCGCCATCGCGCTGATCGCCGTGCTGACCGGCTACGTGGCGTTCGGCAACTTCGCCGCCAAGCAGGTGATCTGGACGCTGATCGTGCTCAGCTCCTCGTATCTTCTGACGGTGCTGGTCGATGACTTCTTCATGTCGGTGCTCGGCGCTTCGCGGCGCGACGGCGATGCACACGAGCGCGGCCAGGAGCCCCGCATACGGGACCAGGCCGCAGTGGTGCTGTCCGGCGTCGCGCGCGTGCTGATCGGCCTGGTGGCGTTCGTGATGGTGCTGGGCCAATTCGCCGAAGGTCCTGTCGAGTTGCTGCAGCGCGCGGAACAACTGTTGAACGGCCTGGCCATCGGCCAGGTGCAGTTGCGCCCGGCCGCGCTGGTGCAAGGCCTTATCGTGTTGGCGGTCAGCCTGCTGGCGGTGCGCATCCTGAAGCGCTGGCTGCTCACCCGCTATCTGCCGACGACCACACTGGATCCCGGCATGCAGACGTCGGCCACGACCTTGTTCGGGTACGTGGGCGTCGTGGTGGCGGTGGGCCTGGCCCTGTCGGCGGTGGGCATCGGGCTGGAGCGCGTGGCCTGGGTCGCCAGCGCCCTGTCGGTGGGTATCGGTTTCGGCCTGCAGGCGGTAGTGCAGAACTTCGTGTCGGGGCTGATCCTGCTGGCCGAGCGGCCGGTCAAGGTGGGCGACTGGGTATCGCTGGGCGGCGTCGAGGGCGACATCCGGCGCATCAATGTGCGGGCCACGGAAATCCAGATGGGCGACCGCTCCACGGTGATCGTGCCGAATTCGGAGTTCATCACCAAGACCGTGCGCAACGTGACCCATGCCAATCCGCTGGGACTGGTGCAGATCAAGCTGCCCATGCCCTTGAGCACGGATGCGGCCAAGGCCCGGGAGATTATTCTTTCCGCCTTCATCGATCACGAAGACGTGCTGGAGTCGCCCGCGCCCAATGTGTTCCTGGACGGCATCGATGCCGGCAATCTGGTGTTCAATGCCACCGGCTACGTCGGTTCGCCGCGCCAGGCCTACGGGACCCGCAGCGCGCTGCTATTCGAGGTGCTGCAGCGGCTGGCCGCGGCCAACATCGGCCTGGGCAAGCCGCCGACCATGCTGGTCAGCGCCCCCGCCGCGCCGCTGCTGCCGGGAATCTCGGCGGTCGAACAACCACGTCCCGCCCCGGCGCCGGGACAAGGGGATGCTTAGGGGTTGGACCAACCCGGCGGCGAAGGCGCCGCCGGAGCGCGCGTCGACGAGCTAGAACGGCCAGAAGCCCGAGCCCAGGTCGTCCTTGCAGCCGGCATATTGCTGGCGGAAACGGTCGGCGCGCGCCTGCACCTTGCGGGCGACGCCGATCAGCCAGGGTTTGCGGTTGTAGCTTTTGGCGCGATACCCGCCCCAGCCTTCGTGATACGCCAGGTACTGGCCATAGGCGTCCCACTTCGACACGCCATTGAGCTTCTGGGTTTTGTCGATGTACCAGCCCATGAAATCCATGGCGTCGTCGAAGTCGTCGCGGCTGGCGAACCAGCGATTGTTCTGGCTGACGTAGTCGCTCCAGGTTTCGTCCTTGGCCTGCGCGTAGCCGTATGCCGAACTGACGCGTCCCCAGGGAATGAAGCCCAGCAGATAGTCGCGCGGCGGCTTGGCGTCGTAGCGGAAGCCGGATTCCTGGAACAGGATGGCGAAGGGCACCTGCACCGGCACGCCCCATTTTTTCTGCACGTCCAGGGCGGCTTCGTACCAGTCGTCCTTCTCGCGGAAGATCGCACAGATGTCGTCCGGGTTGCGCGGCGGCGAACTGGCGCAGCCGGCCAGCCCCAGGAAAGAGGAAAGCGCCGCCAGCAAGGCGGCGCGGCGCAGGGCGCCCAGGCGTAACGATCCGGCGCCACGCCGGCCACGGTGATCAGGAAACACGAACCAGCAGCTTCCCGAAGTTCGCGCCTTTCAGCATGCCCATGAACGCGCGCGGCGCGTTCTCCAGGCCATCGACGATGTCCTCGCGATAGCGGATGCGGCCGCTGGCCACGGCCTGCCCCACTTCGCGCAGGAAATCGGGATAGTGCTCCGCGAACTCGGTATTGATGAAGCCGCGCAGCGTCAGGCTGCGCGAAAGCACTTCTCGCATGGTGGCGGGCAGCCGGTTCGGCCCGTCCGAGACCGCGCCGTCATAGTCGGCGATCAGGCCGCAGACCGGCACTCGGGCGTACTTGTTCAACAAGGGCAGCACGGCCTGCCATACCGCGCCGCCGACGTTCTCGAAATACACGTCCACGCCATCGGGGCAGGCCCGCGCCAGGCGCGCGGGAAAATCCGGATCGCGATGATCGACCACGGCGTCGAAGCCCAATTCATCCTTGACGTATGCGCACTTGTCCGGACCGCCCGCGATGCCTATGGCGCGCGCGCCCTGGATCTGGGCCAATTGTCCAACCAGCGAGCCGACCGGTCCGCTGGCGGCCGCGACCACCAGGGTTTCGCCGGCCTTGGGCTGGCCGATAAAGCGCAGTCCGCTATAAGCGGTAAAGCCCGGCATGCCCAGCACTCCCAGGCCGGTGGTGATGGGCGCGAGCGCGGGGTCCAGCTTGCGCTTGCCGTGCGCCGGCACATTGGCATGGCTGCGCCAGCCCGTGCGCGCGAGCACGATATCGCCAACGGCGTAATCGGGGTGCCGGCTGGCGATGACCTGTCCCACCGACTCGCCTTCCATCGGGCTGCCCAGGGCGACGGGTGGCGCGTATGACTTGCGTTCGTCCATCCGCCCGCGCATGTAGGGATCCAGGGACAGGTAACGCACCTGCAGCTGGATTTCACCGTCCGCCGGCGCGGGCAGCGCCGTGGTTTCGATGCGGAAGTCGCTGGCGCGCACGGCGCCTTGCGGGCGCGCGGCCAGCACGATCTGGGTGCAGGAGGAGACGGACATGACGGATACCTCGCTGGTCGGCGGCGACGGCGCCGCGCCGTCACCGCGCCGGCCGAAAAACGGGCCGGAACCCCGTATTAAACACCGGCCGGGGTCGGGATGGTCCACGGGCGACTGCCGCGGGTAGCGGCGTCGGCCGCTGGCCGCGGGGCTGTCACTGGCTGGCCCGCGCCGCCGCCGCGGCTGGGCGCGACCGCGGCGCCGCGGGGCAGCAGACAGGGACACCGGCGCGGCGGAGACGGCGGCGTCGCGCGGACCGGCGTTGCGGCGTGGCCGCGTTACTCTTATATAAGATATAAGACCCCTTGCCCGCCGCCGCCGCCGCTACTACAATCGCGACCGACATTCCCCCAACCACGACCAGGGCATTCCATGCTTGCTACCTATCGCCAACACGTCGCCGAACGCGCGGCACTGGGCGTCCCCCCGCTCCCCCTGTCGGCCCAGCAAACCGCCGACCTGATTGAATTGCTGAAGGCGCCGCCCGCCGGCGAGGAAGCCTTCCTGCTGGACCTGATCACCCACCGCGTACCCGCGGGCGTAGACGATGCCGCCAAGGTCAAGGCCTCTTATCTGGCCGCGGTGGCCCTGGGCAAGGAATCGTGTCCGCTGATCGATCGCGCCAAGGCGACGGAACTGCTCGGCACCATGCTGGGCGGCTACAACATCAGCGCGCTGATCGAATTGCTGGACGACGCCCAGGTCGGCACCATCGCCGCCAATGGCCTGAAGACCACCCTGCTGATGTTCGACGCCTTCCATGACGTCAAGGAAAAGGCCGACAAGGGCAATGCCAACGCCAAGGCCGTGCTGCAAAGCTGGGCCGACGCCGAATGGTTCACCTCGCGTCCCGAAGTGCCGAAGAGCCTGACCGTGACGGTGTTCAAGGTGACCGGCGAAACCAACACGGACGACCTGTCGCCCGCGCCGGACGCCTGGAGCCGCCCCGATATTCCGCTGCACGCGCAAGCGATGCTGAAGAACGCCCGTCCCGGCATCGAGCCGGACGAGCCGGGCAAGGTCGGCCCGATCAAATTCCTGAACCAGCTGAAAGAAAAGGGCCACCTGGTCGCCTACGTGGGCGACGTGGTCGGCACCGGCTCGTCGCGCAAGTCGGCGACCAACTCCGTGCTGTGGTTCACCGGCGAAGACATTCCCTTCGTTCCCAACAAGCGCTTCGGCGGCGTTTGCCTGGGCAGCAAGATTGCCCCCATCTTCTACAACACCATGGAAGACGCCGGCGCCCTGCCCATCGAGGTGGACGTGTCGCAGATGAACATGGGCGACGTCGTCGAACTGCGTCCTTACGAAGGCAAGGCCCTGAAGGACGGCAAGGTCATCGCCGAATTCCAGGTCAAGTCGGACGTGCTGTTCGACGAAGTTCGCGCCGGCGGCCGCATTCCGCTGATCATCGGCCGCGGCCTGACGGCCAAGGCGCGCGAAGCCCTGGGCCTGCCGCCTTCCACCCTATTCCGTCTGCCCGTCAGCCCCGCCGACACCGGCAAGGGCTATACCCTGGCGCAGAAAATCGTCGGCCGCGCCTGCGGCCTGCCCGAAGGCAAGGGCGTGCGTCCCGGCACCTACTGCGAGCCACGCATGTCGGCCGTGGGCAGCCAGGACACCACCGGCACCATGACCCGCGACGAGCTGAAAGATCTGGCCTGCCTGGGCTTTTCGGCCGACCTGGTGATGCAGTCCTTCTGCCACACCGCCGCCTATCCCAAGCCCGTGGACGTCAAGACGCACCACACGCTGCCGCAGTTCATGAGCACCCGCGGCGGCATCTCGCTGAAGCCGGGCGACGGCGTGATCCATTCGTGGCTGAACCGCATGCTGCTGCCGGATACCGTCGGCACCGGCGGCGATTCGCACACCCGCTTCCCCATCGGCATTTCCTTCCCCGCCGGCTCGGGCCTGGTGGCCTTCGCGGCCGCCACGGGCGTGATGCCGCTGGACATGCCGGAATCGGTGCTGGTGCGCTTCAAGGGCAAGATGCAGCCCGGCGTGACGCTGCGCGACCTGGTCAACGCCATCCCGCTGTACGCCATCAAGCAGGGCCTGCTGACGGTCGAAAAGCAGAACAAGAAGAACGTGTTCTCCGGCCGCATCCTGGAAATCGAAGGCCTGCCCGACCTGAAGTGCGAACAGGCATTCGAACTGTCCGACGCGTCGGCCGAGCGTTCCGCCGCGGCCTGCACGGTGCGCCTGAACAAAGAGCCGATCATCGAGTACATCAACAGCAATATCGTCATGCTGAAATGGCTGATCGCCAACGGCTATGAAGATGAGCGCTCGATCCGCCGCCGCATCCAGGCGATGGAAGCGTGGCTGGCCAACCCGCAGTTGCTGGAGCCGGACGCCAACGCCGAATACGCCGCCGTCATCGAGATCGACCTGGCCGACATCAAGGAACCCATCGTCGCCTGCCCCAACGACCCTGACGACGTGAAGCCGCTGTCCGACGTCGCCGGCGCCAAGATCGACGAAGTGTTCATCGGCAGCTGCATGACCAATATCGGCCATTTCCGCGCGGCGTCCAAGCTGCTGGAAGGCAAGCGCGATATCCCGGTCAAGCTGTGGGTCGCGCCGCCGACCAAGATGGACGCCCGCCAGCTGACCGAAGAAGGCCACTATGGCACCTTCGGCGCGGCCGGCGCGCGCACCGAAATGCCGGGCTGCTCGCTGTGCATGGGCAACCAGGCGCAGGTACGCGAAGGCGCGACCGTGATGTCGACCAGCACCCGCAACTTCCCCAACCGTCTGGGCAAGAACACCAACGTGTATCTGGGGTCGGCGGAACTGGCCGCCATCTGCTCCAAGCTGGGCCGCATCCCGACCCGCGAGGAGTACATGGCCGACATCGGCGTCGTGAATGACAACGGCGACAAGATCTACCAGTACCTGAACTTCGACAAGATCGAAGACTATAAGGACGTGGCCGACGCGGTGGAGGTGTAGGAAGCCCACCCCCGAAGCGCTACGCGCTTCCCCCTCAAGGGGGCGACGCACGCGGACCGGCGAAGCCGGCTCCGCGGCGTCCCCGGTCTGGCAGCACCTGTTTCTTGCCGTCATGACTACGCGCGGCCAAGCAAACGGATGAGATGACGTGCCGCCGGTGGCGGCGCCGGCGATGCAGCGTTGCCGCCATCACCCCCTATCGCTCGACATGGAACGTTGCATTAAGAGCATTAATTATTGATAATGCGAACGCTTCGCATTTGTTTAAACAGTTACGTTTGCGAAGAAAGTTCCGCATGCCTATACGTGCATGTACCCCATTCAAGCGTCGGGCCACGCGGGGCCCGGCGCGGTTAGCCTCCAAGGGATCTTTACATGCCATCTCACAAGCCTCTGAGGCTGGATCTGCGGCTGGCTTGCGCCGCCATGGCGGCAAGCGCGACGTTGTCGGCGCCCGCCTGGGCGCAAACGACCGCGGCCCCGTCTTCGAACGGCGCGGCCGCCGGCAGCGGTACGCCACCGGTCGCCACCATGGCGCCGGTTTCCGTCACCGGCACCGCCGTGACCGAGGGCGACGTGCTGCCGCCCACCTATGCGGGCGGCCAGGTCGCCAAGGGCGCGCGCCTGGGCATCCTGGGTGAACAGGATGCCGCCAACGTGCCCTTCAGCGTGACCAGCTTTACCTCGCAACTGGTGGAAGACCAGCAGGCGCGCACGCTGGGCGACGTCTTGCGCAACGACCCGTCGGTGCAGGTCACGCGCGGCTATGGCAACGACTCGCAGTCGTACGTCATCCGCGGCTTCCAGCTTTATGGCGACGACATTTCCTACGGCGGGCTGTTCGGCGTGATGCCGCGGCAGATCATCTCGCCGCAGGGCGCGGAACGGATCGAGATATTCAAGGGGCCCAGCGCCTTCCTGAACGGCGTCCCGGCGGGCGGCTCGGGCGTGGGCGGCATGGTCAACATAGAACCCAAGCGCGCCGGCGACGACCCCTTGAACCGGATTTCGCTGGACTACGGCACCTCGTCGCAAGTCGGTGCGAGCGCGGACATCGCGCGCCGCTGGGGCAGCAGCAACCAGTTCGGCATCCGCGTCAATGCCTTGCAGCGCGAGGGCGACACGGGCATCGACGATAACAGCACGCGCATGACCTTCGGTTCCGTCGGCCTGGACTATCGCGGCGATCGGTTCCGAGCTTCATTGGACCTGGGCTATCAGAAGCAACGCACCGACCAGGGCCGACCCATGGTACAGGTGATCGGCGACGGCATCCCCGATCCGCCTTCGGCGCGGCGCAATTACGCGCAGCCGTGGACGTACTCGATGACCGAGAACACCTTCGGCATGCTGCGTACGGAATACGACCTGACCGACCGGTGGACGGCGTACGCGGCCGTGGGCGGCAACCATGCGCGTGAAGACGGCTCGTATTCGTCGCTCAGGGTGAATGAGAGTGGCGCGGGCACCGCCAGCCGAATGGATTCGGTCTATGACCAGGATACCGTCGGCACCATGTTCGGCGTGCGGGGCAAGTTCGACACCGGTCCGCTGAAACACGCCGTCAACGTGGGCTTCTCCAGCGTGTATCTGAAGAAGCGCGCGGCCTACGAGACCTCGGCCGCATTCCCGACCGACCTCTACGACACGCCCACTGTCGCCAAGCCCGCGACCACCGGCGGAGGCGGGGATCTTGGCTCGCCGGGCGTCACGGGGCGCACCCGCATGACCGGGGTTTCGGTATCGGATACGGTGTCCTTCCTGGACGATCGCGTCTTCGTCACGGCGGGCGCCCGCCATCAGAAGATCGACGTCAGCGGCTACAGCTACAACACCGGCGCGCAAACCAGTCATTACGACGATTCGGCGACGTCGCCGGTATATGGGCTGGTGGTCAAACCGTGGGAACAGCTGTCGCTGTACTACAACCACATCGAAGGGCTGCAGCAGGGCCCGTCGGCGCCCGCTACCGCCCTCAATCGCGGTGATGTTTTCGCGCCGTCGAAGTCCAAGCAGAACGAGATCGGCGCCAAGCTGGACATGGGCGCGTATGGCGCCAACCTGGCCTTCTTCGAAATCAAGCAGCCCGTGGGCGTAACGGACCCGCTCACCAACCTCTTTTCGGTGGCCGGCGAACAACGCAACCGCGGCGTCGAGCTGAACGTCTATGGCGAACCGGTGCGCGGCGTACGGCTGATCAGCGGGGTGACCTATATCGACGCCCGGCAACGCGATACGGGAAATCCGGCCACGGAAGACAATAAGGCGGTGGGCGTGCCCAACTATACGGCGGTGGCCAGCGCCGAATGGGACCTGCCCTGGGTGCCCGGGCTGACCTTGCAGGGCCGTGTCACTCGCGCCGGTTCGCAGTATCTGGATACGGCGAACAACCTGAAGGTCAAACCGTGGACCACGCTGGACCTGGGCGCGCGCTATGCCATGAAAATCGAACGGCACGATGTGGTGTGGCGCCTGGGCGTGGATAACGTCACGAACAAGCGTTATTGGACGTCCGCCAATGGCGGCTATCTGATCCAGGGCGATCCGCGCACCGTCAAGCTGTCCGTGGCGGTGGACTTTTAAGCCGTGGCGAGCCGGGCGTCCCGGGTACACTCGGGCCCATGGAAAACCTGGGCCCGCGTCATGCCCGCGGGCCGCCACGGCAATGAAGATAGACCTATCCGCCCTGCAGATGCTGGTGGCCGCCGTCGAAGAGCGCAGCCTGGCCAAGGCGGGCGAGCGCGAGCATCTGGTGACCTCCGCCGCCAGCAAGCGCATCGCGGAACTGGAACGCCAGATCGGCACCGCCCTGCTGGTGCGCCATAACCGCGGCGTCGAACCCACGCCGGCCGGCGCCGCGCTGTATCACAAGGCCAAGGCCATCCTGACCAGCGTGCGCACGCTGGAAGGATTGTGCGAGGAGTTCTCGCCGGACGGCATCCCCAAGATACGGCTGGCGGCGAACCGTTCGGCCATCATCGAGTTCCTGCCCGCCGACATCCGCGGCTTCCAGGCCATCAGCCCGAAGTCCCGCCTGGACCTGGTCGAAGCCTATAGCGGCGATATTCCACGCATGGTGTCCGACCAGGAAGTGGACATCGGCATCTACCACGCCGCCGGCGCCGCGCCTGGGGTGGTCTCCTTTCCCTATCGCAGCGACCATGTGGTGCTGGTGGTGCCGCGCGGCCATGCGCTGGCCGACGCACCGGCCCTGCACCTGGACCAGGCGCGCGAATACGACTTCCTGGGCTACTTCCCCCGCCATTCCTTCGAGGCCTTCATGGAGCTCGTCGGGCCGACGCTGACCGGGCCTTTGAACGTCAAGATCCAGGTGGCCAACTACGAGGCCCGCTGCCGCATGGTGCGCGAAGGCCTGGGCATCGCCGTCATGCCGGAGCCCATCGCGGACACCTACCTGGGCCTGCTGGGCCTGGTCAAAGTGCCGCTCCTGGACGACTGGGCGAAGCGGCAGTTCTACGTCTGCGCCCGCGACCGCGCCCACATGCGCATGGCGGCCGGGGATCTCTTCGATTTCCTGGTGAAGGCAGTTTGACGGCGGATTCACGACAGTTTCACGACAGGGTGATGGCCATTTGACGGCGGTTTGACGGCGCGGGCAGCTCAGCCGTATGCTGCAACGCGTTCGCGGCGACACTGGCGATAATGCGCCATAGGCATCGTGTACCGATGTTGCGCCGCACATAAACCACCAGGAAGGAATAGCCATGGTCAATATGAACCGGCGCCAGTTCTTCAAGGTGACGGGGGCGACGCTGGCGGGCTCCAGCCTGGCATTGCTCGGGGCCGCGCCCCGGCAGGCCATGGCGGAAGTGCGCCAGTACAAGCTGGCGCGGACCACCGAAACGCGCAACACCTGTCCCTACTGTTCGGTCGCCTGTGGAATCCTGATGTACGGCCTTGGCGATGGCGCCAAGAACGCCACGTCCAGCATCATCCACATCGAAGGCGATCCCGATCACCCCGTCAATCGCGGCACGCTCTGTCCCAAGGGCGCCGCCCTGATCGATTTCATCCACAGTCCCAACCGGCTGAAGTATCCGGAATACCGGGCGCCGGGCTCCGACAAATGGCAGCGGATTTCCTGGGAAGATGCGCTGGCGCGCATCACCCGGCTGATGAAGCAGGACCGCGACGCCAACTTCGTCGAGAAGACCGCCGACGGCAAGACGGTGAACCGCTGGCTGACCACCGGCATGCTGGCCGCGTCGGCCAGCAGCAACGAAGTCGGCTACATCACGCATAAAACCATCCGCAGCATGGGGATGCTGGCGTTCGATAACCAGGCTCGTGTCTGACATGGCCCGACGGTGGCAGGTCTTGCCCCGACGTTTGGCCGTGGAGCGATGACGAACCATTGGGTCGACATCAAGAACGCGGACATCATCCTTATCATGGGCGGCAATGCGGCCGAGGCGCACCCCTGCGGATTCAAGTGGGTGACCGAAGCCAAGGCCCATAACAAGGCCAAGCTGATCGTCGTGGATCCGCGCTTCAACCGCTCGGCATCCGTGGCGGACTTCTACGCGCCCATACGCACCGGAACGGACATCCTGTTCCTGGGCGGTGTGATCAATTACCTGATCACCAACGACAAGATCCACCACGACTACGTCGGCAACTACACCGACATGTCATTCATCGTTCGTTCGGACTTCAGTTTCGACGCCGGCCTGTATTCGGGCTACAACGCCGAAAAGCGCGCCTACGACCAGTCCACCTGGGACTACGAACGCGGCGACGACGGCTACGTCAAGACCGACCCGACGCTGCAGCACCCGCGCTGCGTCTACCAGTTGCTGAAGAAACACTATTCGCGCTACACGCCCGAAATGGTGGAGCGCGTCTGCGGCACGCCCAAGGACAAGTTCCTGCAGGTGTGCGAGATGCTGGCATCGACGGCCACCGCGGGCCGCGCCGCCACCATCATGTACGCGCTGGGCTGGACGCAGCACTCGGTCGGCTCGCAGATGATACGCACGGGCGCGATGGTGCAGCTGCTGCTGGGCAATATCGGTATTTCCGGCGGCGGCATGAACGCGCTGCGCGGACACTCCAATATCCAGGGCCTGACCGATCTGGGCCTGATGTCCAATCTGCTGCCGGGCTACCTGACCCTGCCGGTGGAAAGCGAGCAGGACTTCGAGCAATACATCGGCAAGCGCGCGCTCAAGCCGCTGCGGCCCAACCAGCTGAGCTACTGGCAGAACTACCGCAAATTCCACGTCAGCCTGATGAAGGCCTGGTGGGGCAAGGCCGCCACGCCCGAGAACAACTGGGGCTACGACTACCTGCCCAAGCTGGACCGGCTCTACGACATGCTGCAAGTCTACGAGCTGATGCACCAGGGCAAGATGAACGGCTATATCGCCCAGGGCTTCAACCCCTTGGCCGCCGCCCCCAACAAGGGCAAGCTGATCGAGAGCTTTTCGAAGCTGAAGTGGCTGGTCATCATGGATCCGCTGGTCACGGAAACTTCCGAGTTCTGGCGCAATTTCGGCGAACACAACAATGTGGACTCGTCGAAGATCCAGACCGAGGTCTTCCGCCTGCCCACCACCTGTTTCGCCGAGGAAAACGGCGCGCTGGTGAACTCGGGCCGCTGGCTGCAATGGCACTGGAAAGGCGCCGAACCGCCCGGCGAGGCCAAGAGCGATATCGAGATCATGTCGCTGCTGTTCACCCGCCTGCGCAAGCTGTACCAGCAGGAAGGCGGCAAGTACCCCGATCCCATCGTCAACCTGGCCTGGCCCTATTCCGATCCGGAAAGCCCGACGCCGGAGGAACTGGCCAAGGAATACACGGGCAAGGCGGTCACCGACCTGACCGATCCGAAGGATCCGTCGCGCGTCCTGCGCCGCGCGGGCGACCAGTTGGCCAGCTTCGCGGAATTGCGCGACGACGGCACGACGGCCAGCGGCTGCTGGATATTCGCCGGCGCCTGGGGACCGGAAGGCAACCTGATGGCGCGCCGCGACAACAGCGATCCGACCGGCATCGGCCAGACCCTGAACTGGGCCTGGGCCTGGCCGGCCAATCGCCGCGTGCTGTACAACCGCGCGTCCTGCGATCCGTCGGGCAAGCCGTTCAACCCGCGGCGCAGCCTGGTGTCGTGGAACGGCAAGTCCTGGGTCGGCGCGGACGTACCGGATTTCAAGCTGGACGAAAACCCGGCCGGCGGCATGGGTCCGTTCATCATGAATCCGGAAGGCGTCGCGCGCTTCTTCTCGCGCAACGGATTGGCCGAAGGTCCTTTCCCCGAGCACTACGAACCGTTCGAGAACCCGCTGGGCTACAACCCGCTGCATCCGCAGGCCAAGGGCGTCACCAGCAATCCGGCGGCGCGCGTGTTCAAGTCGGACCTGGAAGCCATGGGCACGGTGGACAAGTTCCCCTACGTGGCCACCACCTACCGGCTGACCGAGCATTTCCACTACTGGACCAAGCATTGCCATATCAATGCCGTGCTGCAGCCGCAGCAGTTCGTGGAGATCGGCGAAGCGCTGGCCAAGGACCTGGGCATCGCCAACGGTCAGCAGGTCAAGGTCTCGTCCAACCGCGGCTATATCAAGGCGGTGGCGCTCGTCACCAAGCGGATACGGCCGCTGACGGTGGAAGGCAAGACGGTGCATCACGTCGGCGTGCCTATCCACTGGGGTTTCGTCGGACTGGCCAGGCCGGGTTTCCTGGCGAATACCTTGACGCCCTTCGTGGGCGACGGCAATTCGCAGACGCCGGAATTCAAGTCCTTCCTGGTCCAAGTGGAAAAAGCCTAGGAGCCGAGCGATGAGTATGCAATCCCTGGATATCAAGCGCCGCTCGGCCACCACCACGCCGCCGCCCGGCGTGCGCGAGCCGGTCACCGGCAGCGTGGCCAAGCTGATCGACGTCAGCAAGTGCATAGGGTGCAAGGCCTGCCAAAGCGCCTGCATGGAGTGGAACGACCTGCGCGACGTCGTCGGCGAGGCCGAAGGTGTGTACGACAATCCCGCCGACCTCACGGAGCACTCGTGGACGGTGATGCGGTTCTCCGAATACGAGAACCCCAAGGGCGACCTGGAATGGCTGATCCGCAAGGACGGCTGCATGCATTGCGAGGACCCGGGCTGCCTGAAGGCCTGTCCGTCGCCGGGTGCGATCGTGCAGTACACCAACGGCATCGTCGACTTCCACGAAGAAAACTGCATAGGCTGCGGCTACTGCGTGACGGGCTGCCCGTTCAACGTGCCGCGCATTTCGAAGCAGGACCACAAGGCCTACAAATGCACGCTGTGCTCCGACCGTGTCGCCGTGGGCCAGGAGCCGGCCTGCGTGAAAACCTGTCCCACCGGCGCCATCGTGTTCGGCACCAAAGAGGACATGAAACAGCACGCGGCCGAGCGCATCGAGGACCTGAAGTCGCGCGGCTTCGAGCAGGCCGGACTGTACGACCCGGCGGGCGTGGGCGGCACGCATGTCATGTACGTGCTGCATCATGCCGACCAGCCCAGCCTGTATCACGGCTTGCCCGACAAGCCGGCGATCAGCCCCATGGTGTCGCTGTGGAAAGGCATCGCCAAGCCGCTGGGCCTGGCGGCCGTCGCGCTGACCGCGCTGGCGGGCTTCTTCCATTACGTCCGCGTGGGGCCGAACGAGGTCACCGAGGAAGACGAACGCAACGCCGAAGCCATGCCGCTGGATGGCCCGGCGGCCGAACAGGAGGCGCGCCATGACGGAGCATGATTCCACAACCGGCGGCTACCCGCGCCGCGCCGGCCTGATCCAGCGCTATACCGCGGGACAGCGCACCAATCACTGGATCATCGCCATCAGCTTCGTGCTGCTGGCCTTGTCCGGGCTGGCGCTGTTCCATCCGGCGATGTTCTGGCTGACCAATCTGTTCGGCGGCGGGCCGTGGACGCGCATCCTGCATCCCTTCGTCGGGGTGTTCATGTTCCTGTGCTTCGCGCTGTTCGCCGCTCGCATGTGGCGACACAACAAGATGGACGCGCGCGACCGCGAATGGCTGAAGCGCGGACGCGACGTGCTAAACAATCGCGAAGACCGCCTGCCCGAGGTAGGCCGCTACAACGGCGGGCAGAAGCTGCTGTATTACGTGCTGATCATCTGCATGATCGGCCTGCTGCTTAGCGGCATCGTCATATGGCGGCAGTACTTTTCGTTTTACTTCCCCATCACGGTCATCCGGGCGGCGTCGGTGGTGCACGCGGTTTGTGGCTTGGTTATGATTTGCGCGATCATCGTGCACATCTACGCGGGAATCTGGGTCAAGGGTTCGGTCGGCGCGATGATGCGCGGGACGGTGACCTGGGGCTGGGCATGGAAACACCATCGCGCCTGGTTTCGCGCGGTACGCAAGGAACCGTTGGGCAAGTAGGCCCCCGCCTAAGCGGCGCCGCGTTGGCCGACGGTCGTCCACCAGGCTTTTTCCGATCGGAGGTTGGTTGTGCAACGCATTCTGCAACGCGGCGAGATCGAGGCGCTGGATCACAATGCCCTGCCGCGGCTGAGGCTACCCGCCCGGGACAGCGTCTTCAAGGATAGGGCGGCGCGCATGCGGCAACTCGCGGCGAATAGTCCGGTCGGCGATTACCTGCTGCTGATGGCGCACGTCGCCGACGCCCAGCAGCGCGCCTTGGACAGGCTGGGGGCGCAGGGCGAGTCCACGCCGGGCGCTTCCGCCGAGCGCATTGCCCTGGCGCAGGCGCATGGCATGCCGCCGCTGCAAGCCGTGGGCTGGCCGCGCGATACCGCCTGGCATGGCATATTGCGGACCTTGCTGGACGACGTCGCGCAGGCGTCCGGCGTGCCGCCGCAAGCGGTGGAAACCTGCCTGGCCACGCGCGCCACGCTGGACGAGTATCCCGAAGGCATCGAACAATGGGCCGACGATCTGTTGCGCGAAAGCGAAGAACAGATCGATGCCGCCGCGGCCCCTTTCGTCATGGCCGCGCTGCAGGTGACATGGACCGACATGGCGGCCCGCTTCGATCCGGCCCAGCTGCCGGTGGTCACCCCTTTCGGCCTATGCCCGCTGTGCGGCAGCCTGCCCGTGGCCAGCGTGGTACGCGTCGGCGGGCAGTATCAAGGCTACCGTTACCTGTGCTGCTCGCTGTGCGCCAGCGAATGGCATATGGTGCGCGTGAAATGTTCGCAGTGCGAATCGACCGAAGGCATCGCATACCACGGCATCGAAGGGGGATCGGAAGCGATCAAGGCGGAATCCTGCGATAAGTGCCAGGCGTACCGCAAGATCTTCTATCAGGAAAAGGACATGAACGTCGAGCCCGTGGCGGATGACCTCGCCAGCCTGACGCTGGACGTGCTGATGGGCGAAGCCGGCTACGGTCGCGCCAGCGGCAATCCCCTGCTGTGGCAGGAAGAGGAATAGCCGTGGCGGATCGGGCGGCAGCCGGCAGGTCGGCGAGGCGCAAGGGCGAGCAGGTCCAGCCCTCGGACGCCCTGCTCCAGGCCGAAGCGGCATCCATCCCGACCGCGCGCGCGGCGGACATCCCGTCGCTGGACCGGCTGCTGAATACGGACGCCATGCGCGCGCTCTTGCAACAGTACGGCCACACACAGCTTGTCGCCGTCCTGCGCTCACACCTGGACACGCTGCGGCAGGACGCGCTGGCCGGGCACCTGCCGATGCCGCGGGTCGACGCGGACGCGATCGCCAGGCAAGCCGGCGACGCACTGGCCCTGGCCGCGCAGCCGCGCCTGCGCGCGGTCTTCAACCTGACGGGCACCGTGCTGCACACCAACCTGGGCCGCGCCCTACTGCCCGATGAAGCGGTAGCGGCGGTGGTGCGCGCATTGACGACGCCCGCCAACCTGGAATTCGACCTGGACAGCGGCGGCCGCGGCGACCGCGACGATCTGGTCGAAGGCCTGCTGCGCGAACTGACCGGCGCGGAAGCCGCCACGGTGGTGAACAACAATGCCGCGGCGGTGCTGCTGATGCTGAACTCCCTGGCCGACCGCCGCGAGGTCGTCGTATCGCGCGGCGAGCTGGTGGAAATCGGCGGCGCCTTCCGCATACCCGACGTCATGAAACGCGCGGGCGCGAAACTGGTGGAAATCGGCACCACCAACCGCACGCATCCCGTCGACTACGAAAACGCCGTCGGGCCGCGCACCGCCATGCTGATGAAGGTGCATTGCAGCAACTATGCCGTCACCGGCTTCACGCGCAGCGTGGAGGTCGGCCACGTCGCACGCATCGCCCACCAGGCCGGCCTGCCCATGACGGTGGACCTGGGCAGCGGCACGCTGCTGGACCTGTCGCGCTGGGGCCTGCCGCGCGAAGACACCGTGCGCGAGACCATCGCTGCCGGCGCCGACCTGGTCACTTTCAGCGGCGACAAGCTGCTGGGCGGCCCGCAAGCCGGCCTCATCGTCGGGCGCGCCGACCTGATCCGCAAGATCAAGAAGAATCCGCTCAAACGCGCCCTGCGGGTCGGCAAGTTGACGCTGGCCGCGCTCGAGCCCGTACTGGCACTCTACCGCGCGCCCGAACTGTTGACGGACCGGCTGACGACGCTGCGCCTGCTGACCCGCCCTGCCGCGCAGATGCGGGAACAGGCCGAGCGCATGCTGCCGGCGCTGCAGCGCGCGCTAGGCGAACGCTATGTTGCCGAAGCCGCGCCCATGGCCAGCCAGATCGGCAGCGGCGCGTTGCCGGTCGACCAATTGCCCAGTTATGGATATGCCATACGCCACGCGGGCAAGGGCCGTCCCGGACGAGCGCTGGAAACCCTGCAGGCGTCGCTGCGCGCGCTACCGCGCCCCGTGATCGGCCGCATCGCCGACAACGCCTTGTGGCTGGACCTTCGTTGCCTGGAGGCCCGCGACGAAGCCGCCTTCCTGGCGCAGCTGGAAACACCGCTGGCATGATCGTCGGTACCGCCGGCCATATCGACCATGGCAAGACCACCCTGGTGCGCGCCCTGACCGGCGTGGACACGGATCGCCTGAAGGAAGAGAAAGCGCGCGGCATTTCCATCGAGCTCGGGTATGCCTACACGCCGCTGCCCAATGGCGACGTGCTGGGCTATATCGATGTGCCGGGGCACGAGAAGCTGGTGCATACGATGGCCGCCGGCGCGGGCGGCATCGACTTCGGCCTGCTGGTGGTCGCCGCCGACGACGGCGTCATGCCGCAGACGCGCGAACATCTGGCCATCCTGCAATTGCTGGGCGTCGGACAGGGCGCGATCGCCATCACCAAGGTCGACCGTGTCGACGCCGACCGCCTGCGCGCGGTACGGGAAGAAGTACTGGGACTTGCCGCGGGAAGCTTCCTGGCCGAAGCCCGGGTATTCCTGGTCAACGCCACCAGCCCGGTAGATCTCGGCACGCGTGCCTTGCGCGCTTATATCGAGGAGGCCGCGGCCGCGCTGCCCGCGCGCCGGGCCGGCGGCCTGTTCCGCCTGGCCGTGGACCGGGTCTTTACCCTCTCCGGCCAGGGGACCATCGTGACGGGCACGGTACACGCCGGCCGGGTACTGGCCAATTCCGACGGCCATGCCGCGCTACGCCTGATGCCGGCGGGCACGCCGGTGCGGATACGCGGCATCCATGCGCAGAACCGTCCCAGCGACAGCGGCCAGGCCGGGCAGCGCTGCGCCCTCAACCTGGCCGGCATCGACCGATCCGCGATCGCGCGCGGCGACTGGATCGCCGATGCCCGCTGCTTCATGCCTTCCCGCCACATCGACGTCGAGCTGCGCATGCTCGACGCCGCCGACGCGCCCGCGACGACATGGCTGCCCGTACACGTCCATCTGGGCGCGGCGCATCATATGGCGCATATCGTGCCGCTGTCGGCCGACAGCGTGGCGCCCGGACAAACGGCACACGCACAATTGGTATTCGAGCATCCGGTATGCGCCATGCCGGGCGATCGCTACATCGTCCGCAACGCGCAGGCCACCCGTACCCTGGGTGGCGGACGCGTGCTCGATCCGGACGCGCCGGATCGCCGGCGCCGCACGCCGCAGCGCATGGCATGGCTGGCCGCCGTCGCCGCCATGCTGGATGGCGCCGGCCCGCGGGCCTTGCTGGCGCAGGCGCCGCTGGGCCTGGACGAGTATCGGCTCATGCGGCTTACCGGACGCCCGGCGAGCGACACGCCCATACCGGACGATGCCCTATGGGTTGCGACGAGCTCGACCAACGGCGCGCGCACGCTGATACTGCGCGCGCATTGGCATGCGCTGCGCGCGGCGGTGGCGGCGGCATTGGAGCGATTGCACGCGGACACGCCTGACGAACCCGGCGCGGACACGGCCAGGTTGCGGCGCATCGCCGCGCCCGTGTTGCCGGACGCCCCATGGCAGGCCCTGGTCGCGGAACTTGTGCAAGACGGGATCATCGTGCGTAATGGGCCATGGCTGCACCTTCCAGGCCACGCCGTCCAGCTGGATGACGACGAGACGCGGCTCGCGCAAGCGCTGCTGCCCCTGCTGCACGCCGGCGCCTACGATCCACCGTGGGTACGCGACCTGGCTCGCCTGCGCAACGAACCGGAAGACCGCGTACGCAAGGTGCTGCGCAAGCTGCTGCGGCGCGGAGATGTCGCGCAGATCGTGCCGGATCTGTTCTATCACCGCGAGAAGATGCAGGAGCTGGCCGAGCTGCTGGCACGAATGGCGCACGATACCGCGCATGCGGTACCCACGGGCATCAACGCCGCGCGCTTTCGCGACGCCACCGGCCTGGGACGCAAGCGCGCGATCCAGATACTGGAATACTTCGATCGCGTCGGCTACACGCGTCGACTGCGCGACCTGCATATGCTGCGCACCGACGGCGGCGCGCGGGTCTTCGAGCGCCCGCCGAACACGCCATGACCGCATCCCTTACAATCCAGCCCATCCGGAAGGCATCCGTACCCGGTGGTGCGGCCGGGCTTCAAACCCGGTTGGGGGCGTCAGACGTTCCCACGTAGGTTCGACTCCTGCTGCCTTCCGCCCTCACCTGCCCTGGTCTCGCGTGCGGTGGCGGGCCGGGCAAGGGCAGCCGCGCCGCGGCTGCCTTCCACAGCCGATTTCTGCTTCAGGCCTGGCCGAACCCGTACAAGCGGGCGGGATTGTCCACCAGCACGCGCTTGCGCGTGGCTTCGTCGGGCATCCAGTCGCCCAGCAGGTTCAGCAGAATACCGTCATCGGGCACGTGGGCCGGTTCGTAGTAGTTGATGTGCGGCCAATCGGTGCCCCAGACTACGCGTTCGCTATTGGCCTTCAGCAGCGAGGTCGCGAACGGCGCGATATCGGGGAATGGCGAGCCCACCGCGGTATTGCGGTCGGCGCCCGATATCTTGGTCCACGCCTTGCCTTCGGCCAGCAGCTTGCAAAGGAATTGGAAGCCGGCGTCATCGACGCCGCGCGCCGCGTTCATGCGGCCTTGATGGTCCACCACCAGGTCCACGCCGGACGCCAGCAGCGTCGGGGCCATATCCGGCAGGTCCGGCGCATGTATCCAGATCTGCGCGTGCATGCCGCGCGCCTTCAGGCGCGGCGCCAGCGCGGTGAAGTCGTCGATGCCGACGCCGTTGCGGTACACGGCCTTGCCATCATGCTTGAACAGGTTGAAACGCGCGCCGCGTACGCCCTGCCGCGCCAGCGCATCCAGGTCCTTGTCCGAGATATCGCCGCGCAATACCGCGACCGCGCGCAGCCGGTCGGGATATGCTTCCAACGCCTGCAGCACGTTGCGGTTGTCGTCGCCCTGCGCGCTGGCCGTGACCAGCACGCCGCGGGACAGGCCCAGGCGGTCCAGGTGCGCGATGAAGCGCTCGACGCCGTTTTCCGGCGGCGTGTAGCTGCGATCCTCGCTGAGTGGGAATTGCGCGTAGGGGCCGAAGACATGGGCGTGCGAATCGCAGGCGCCCGCCGGCACGGCGAAGCGGACCGGTGTGATATCGGGATGGGGGGGCAGACAGGATCTGGTCATATACGCTCCACTATCAACGTGCGTTCTCGGGCTTGAGCACGCCCGAGGTCAGCAGCGGCTGCAGCTTGGCCTCTTCCTTGGCGAAGATCTGCGCGGACTGGTCGATCGTCGACGGCACCACTTCCGAGCCGATATTGGCCAGTTGCTTCTGCACCTCCGGATCGGCGACGGCCTTCGCCAGCGCGTCGTTCAGTACCTGGCGGACTTCCTTGGGCGTCCCCTTGGGCGTCATCAGCGCCGAATAGGTCACCATTTCAAAGTCGGGCTTGCCCAGCTCGGCCACGGTAGGCACGTTCGGCAGCGACGGCACACGCTTGGCCGAGGTCACGGCCAGCGCGGTCAGCGAGCCGTTCTGGATCTGCGGCTGCGAACTGGTCAATTGGTCCACCATGCCGTCGACCTGGTTGCCCAACACGTCCGCCAGCGCGGGCGCCGAGCCCTTGTACGGGATGGGATTGATCTTGATGCCGAAGTCCTGCTCCAGCAGCAGTTCGGCGATATGGTTCGTCGTACCCGTGCCCGAATGCGCGATGGCCAGCTCGCCCGGGTGCGCCTTGGCGTAGTCGATGAAGCCCTTGAAGTCCTTGATGCCCTGCTTGTTCTTGGCATTCACTTCCAGCACCGACGGCACCACCGCCAGCATGCCGACGGGATCGAAGTCGCTCAACTTGACCTTGGTGCCCGGCACCAGCGTGGGATTGACCACCAGCGGCACGATGGTCGTCGACAGCACGGTATAGCCGTCCGGCGCGGCGCGCGCCACATTGCCCGCGCCGATGGACCCGCCGGCGCCGCCCAGGTTTTCCACGACGATGGACTGCTTCAGGTGGCGCGCCATGGCCGTGGTGATGGCACGCGTGGTGATGTCCAGATTGCCGCCGGGCGGATAAGGCACGACCAGCCGGATGGGCTTATCGGGATAGCCTTGCGCCGCCGCGAATCCGGCGTGCGCGCCCAGGCTCAGGGCAATAACCATCCCCAGCGCTTTCACAGCGCCTTTGAACTGCTTCATTGAAGTCTCCGAACTGCTTACGAGAAAAATTTATGTGCGGTACGACGGATCGAGACGGTCCGCCAGGCGCAGCAGCGCCGGCCATTCCATCTGGCCGTAGGGACGGCGCGTGCCGGGCTGATACTGGTTCCAGGTCGCCTGGATCACTTCCTTGGATACCGGGTTCAGGGGCGCGTTGCAGGCCATCGCCGCCAATTGCGCGCGACACGACACTTCGAGCCGGTGCATCCAGTTGAAGGCTTCGCCGATGGTGCGTCCCACCGTCAGCAGGCCGTGGTTGCGCAGGATCAAGGCTTCGTTCTGGCCCAGGTCGCGGCACAGCGACTCCTGCTCGCTCAGGTCCAGCACCACGCCTTCGTAGTCGTGATAGCCGATCTTCAGGAAACGCATCGACGTCTGGTTCAGCGGCAGCAGGCCGCAGGCCAGCGACGACACGGCCATGCCCGCCCAGGTGTGCGTGTGGATGACACAGTCGACTTCAGGCCGCTTTTCGTGGATGGCGCTGTGGATGACGAAGCCGGCCTTGTTCACGCCGTAGGAAAGGTGGGGACCGAAATCAGGCTTGCTGAGGATGTTGCCGTGATGATCGATCTTCAGCAGGCTGGACGCCGTGATCTCTTCGTAGAGCAGGCCGTAGGCGTTGATCAGGAAGGCACCCGGTTCGCCAGGCACGCGCAGCGAGATATGGTTGGCGATCATGTCCGACATGCCGTAGTGCGCGATCAGGCGATAACAGGCCGCCAGGTCGACGCGAGCTTCCCACTCGGCTTCGGAGCATTGCTCCTTCATCGAAGAAATCTTCAGTTCGTGTTTCATCATGGTCATCTCCTGGCAGCCATTGCAGCAGGCGCGGCCGGCGCGCGACGGCCCGACGAGGACGCGCGGCGGCATGCCCGTCCACCCGGGCGGGCGTGCGCCAGGATGACGATGTTAAGAGCGTTCCGGCATCTGGACTTGCTGATTTGAGAATGCGGCGTTTCCGCGGGTTCGATGGTGCAGCGCAACGACCCCGGGAAAGTCCGGACGGTGCGGGGGCTCGACATCGCATTAGAATGCGATGATTCCATCCTACGATACCTGGTTCCGTATTTTGGAACCCGCATTCCGATCTTCCAGGCATTCCGATCTTCCAGATGAGTGTTCTCGAAAACGCCACCCGGGTTTTGCGGGTGCTGGCGCAGCATGGCGGCGAAGTCAGCATGACCGAGATCGTCGCGCATCTGGGCCTGCCCAAGAGCTCGTCGTCCCGTCTGTTGAAGCAGATGCTGGAAAGCGGCCTGCTGGAACGCGACCCGGCCACGCTGAAGTACCGTCCGGCCCTGCTGCTGCTGGAGGTCGCCCATCAGGCACGCGGCAGCACGCCGCTGATCCGGCGCCTGGAACAGGCCCTGGAGTCGCTGGTCGCCGACACCGGGCACACCGGCTATATCTCCGTACTGGACGAGAACCGTCGCGACGTGGTCGTGCTGCGCGCTTTCCATGGCTCGCATCCTTTGCGCGTGGTGACGCAGCCCGGCTACCGGCTGCCGGCTTATGCCAGTTCGACGGGCCGCGCGCTGCTGGCGCGGCTGGACGGCGACGCGGCCCGGCAGGCGCATCCCGCGGCGACCCACCCGCATGCCCACGTACTGCCGCACGCCCCGCGCGACGCCGTCGCGCTGGCCGCGCAGCTGGACGAGGTGCGCGCGCGCGGCTGGGCCTGGGCGCTGGATGAAAGCCTGGCCGGCGTGGGGTCCGTCAGCGCTACCGTCGCCGATCCGCAGAGCGGCGAAACGCTGGCCTTCTGCCTGAGTTTTCCGGCGTCGCTGAACCGGCCCGGCTTTATCGACGCGCTGGCCCATCGCCTGGTCGGCTATGTGGCGGCCATCGGACGCGCCGCCGGCGATGCCTTCTGGCAAACAAGGGCGCCGGACGGCGCCGTACAAGGTTGAACGTGGCGTCGACAAGCGGCGTCCACGGCGGAAACGGCACCGACCGGCGCCCGTCACCGCTGAACACGGTGCCGACCGGCGCCGCCCACTACTGAAAAAACATACGGGGAATACACATGCGGCATCCGGCTTCTCATCCGCGCGCGTTCAGCGGCGGCACTTTCGTACTCCTGGCGCTGCTGAGCGTCTTCGGCGCCATCATCGGCATCCAGCTGCTGGTTTCCTTGGGCGTGACGCCCAACACATCCATCATCGGCGCGCTGGTGGCGATGATCCTGGCGCGCATACCGCTGGCGCTGTTCGCCCGCTTCCGCTCGATACACGAGCAGAACCTGGCGCAAAGCGCGATCTCGTCGGCGACCTTCGGCGCGGCCAACAGCCTGCTGCTGCCCATCGCCATTCCTTACCTGTTCGGCCGCACGGATCTGGTGCTGCCCATGTTCATCGGCGTGGCGGCGGCCATGCTGCTGGATGGCTATCTGCTGTACCGGCTGTTCGATAGCCGCATCTTTCCCGCCGCCGGCGCATGGCCGCCGGGCGTGGCGGCGGCGGAAGCGATCAAGGCCGGCGATACCGGCGGGCGGCAGGCGCGGCTGCTGGGTGTCGGCATAGGCGTGGGCCTGGTCGGCGCCTGGCTGCACATTCCCATGTCGGCATTCGGCACGGCGTTCCTGGGAAATATCTGGGCGCTGACCATGTTCGGCATCGGGCTGCTGATACGCGGCTATGCGAAGCCTCTCATGGGCTGGGACATCAATGCGTTGTATATCCCGCATGGCCTGATGATAGGCGCGGGCCTGGTGGCGCTGATCCAGGTGATCGCGCAGATCCGCGCGCGCGGCGCTGATGGCCGGGCCGGCACGCCGGCGGCGGATAGTCGGCACGCCATGCCGGCGGCGGCCACGGCCGAAGCGGAGCCGGCGTCCGCGCCCACCCGCACGATCGAGGACATGCGCCGCACCTTGCGGCTGGGCGCGTTCGCCTACATCGTACTTGCCGCCCTGCTCGCGCTGGGCAGCGGCCTGTACACGGGCATGTCCACGCCCATGCTGATCGGCTTCGTCCTGTACGCCGCCTTCGCCGCCTTCGTGCACGAACTGCTGGTGGGCATCGCGGCCATGCACTCGGGCTGGTTCCCCGCCTTCGCCGTGGCCTTGATCACGCTGCTGGTCGGCATGCTGATCGGCTTCCCGCCGCTGGCGCTGGTCATCCTGTGCGGCTTCGCCGCGGCGACGGGCCCCGCGTTCGCCGACATGGGCTACGACCTGAAGGCCGGCTACCTGCTGCGCGGCAACGGCGCGGACCCGGCATTCGAACTGGACGGCCGGCGCCAGCAGCTGGCCGCCGGCATGCTGGCCTTCGTCATCAGCATGCCCATGGTGTATTTCACCTATCACAGCTATTTCGACCAGGGCCTGACGCCGCCGGTGGCGTCGGTGTATGTCGCCACCATCAAGGCCGGGGTCGCGCCGGGCGTGGCGATGCAATTGCTGATATGGGCCATTCCGGGCGCATTGATCCAGTGGCTGGGCGGCCCGCGGCGCCAGCTGGGCGTGCTGCTCTCCACCGGCCTGCTCATCGCCAATCCGCTGGCCGGCTGGGCCGTGCTCGCGGGCATCGTGCTGCGCGTGCTGGCGCTGCGCCTGTGGGGCGACAAGGTACGCAACAGCCTGGAGGTCTTCGCCGCCGGCTCCATCGCCGGCGATGCGCTGTACAGCTTCTTCAATTCCCTGATCCAGTATCGGGCCAAGGGGAAATAAGGGCCGCGCAAGCGCGCCGCCTCCCAACTTTATGGAAGATCGATATGAGTCTCACCCACACCCTTAAAGTCTTCGAGGCATTCGACAGCGCCTACGCCAGCGGCCAGACCGTGGTCGAACTGCTGCGGCCTTATGCGGCGCATGCCAAGGTCGGCGTCAAGACCATCGCCGGCCCCAAAGGCCAGACGGATTTCGTGCGCATAGAGATCCCCGGCAGCGAAGGCAAGACGGCCGGCGGCAGCGCGCCCACGCTGGGTATCGTCGGCCGCCTGGGCGGCATAGGCGCGCGTCCCAGCCGCATCGGCCTGGTGTCCGACGGCGACGGCGCGATCGCCGCGGTGGCTTCGGCCCTGAAGCTGGCGCATATGGCCACGCAGGGCGATCGCCTGCCGGGCGACGTCGTCATCAGCACCCACGTCTGCCCCGACGCGCCGACGCGGCCGCACGAACCCGTCGATTTCATGGATTCGCCCATGGATACCGAAACCTTGAACGAAAACGAGGTATCGGAGGAAATGGATGCGGTGCTGTCAATCGACACCACCAAGGGCAACCGCATCCTGAACCACAAAGGCTACGCGATCTCGCCCACCGTCAAGCAGGGCTACATCCTGCGCGTGTCGGAAGATCTGGTGCGCATCATGGAAATGACCAGCGGCCGGCCGGCGGTGACCTTTCCCATCACCACGCAGGACATCACGCCCTACGGCAATGGCGTGTACCACCTGAACAGCATTCTGCAGCCCTCGGTGGCGACGCGGGCGCCCACCGTCGGCGTGGCGATTTCGGCGATCAGCGTGGTGCCGGGCTGCGGTACCGGCGCCAGCGATGAAGCGGACATCGCCGCCGCGGTGCGCTTCGCGGTGGAAGTCGCCAAGGAATTCACGCGCGGCACATGCCGCTTCCATGATGCCGAGGAATACGACCGGCTGCTGGCGATGTACGGGTCGCTGGCCCATCTGCAAAGGCGCCAGTAAGGCCGGCTCGCCGATAAGCCTGGCCCGGCATCACACCCCTGGTTGCAGGCGCAAGGAGTACATATGACCGACACTCAACCTTTACTTGGCACGATCACCATCGGACAGGCGCCGCGCGCCGACATCACCCCCATTCTGCAGGCCGCGCTGCCGGCCGGCGTACGGGCGCGGCATGTCGGAGTGCTGGACGGCCTGTCGGCCGGCGATATTGCGTCGCGCTATGCGCCCCGGCCGGGACAGCCGCTGCTGGTGACGCGTCTGCTGGACGGCAACTCGGTCATCCTGGACAAGGCCGCCATCCAGGCCGCGCTGGCCGGCAAGATCGCCGAACTGGAAGCCAGCGGCTGCACGGTGATCCTGGTGCTGTGCACCGGCGAATTCCATGGCCTGGCGACACAGCGCGCCTGGCTGGTCGAACCCGACCGCATCGTGCCGCCGGCCGCCGCCGCGTTGGCCGGCGACCGCCAGGTCGGTATCATCGTGCCGCTGGCGGAACAGGCCGCCAGCGAGGCGGGCAAGTTTTCCATGCTCGCCAGGACGCCGCTCTGCGAGGCCGCTTCACCTTACGATGACGACTTGCGCAAGCTGGAAGCGGCGGCGCGCACGCTGCGCGACCGTGGCGCGCGGATGCTGCTGATGGACTGCATGGGCTTCGTCGAGGAACATCGCGCCGCGGCGCGACGTGCCAGCGGCCTGCCCACGGTCCTGTCCAATGCCCTGATCGCCAAACTCGTCGCGGAGCTCGTTATCTGACATGTCCACGCAACTTCTTCTCTTCAGCAATTCCCGCTCGGCCGACGGCAGCTATCTGACGCACGCCGTCGAGCCGCTGCGGGCCTTGGCTGGCGAACGCCGCAAAACGCTGTTCGTGCCTTTCGCCGGCGTCACGACCAATTGGGACGACTACACCGCGAACGTCGCCAACGGGCTGGCCGGGCTCGGGCTGGAGATCACCGGCGCGCATACGGTGGATGCCGATGCAGCCGGGCGCTTCGATCTGATCCTGGTCGGCGGCGGCAATACGTTCCAACTGGTGGCGGAATGCCGCCGTCGCGGCTGGCTGCAGGCGATTCCGGAACGCGTGCGCGCCGGCACGCCGTATTCGGGCTGGAGCGCCGGCGCCAATCTGGCCTGCCCGACGCTGTGCACCACCAACGACATGCCCATCGTCGATCCGGGGGGATTCGATGCCCTGGGGCTGATCGGGTTCCAGATCAATCCGCACTACAACAATGCCTTGCCGCCCGGACACCAGGGCGAAACGCGCAACGACCGCATCGCGGAATTCCTGGTGGCGAATCCGAGGGTGACGGTGGTGGGCCTGCCGGAAGGCGATTGGCTGGCCGGCGACGGCGCGCGCATGACCTTCCATGGACCGCATACGGGGTATGTGTTCCGCCAGGGGAAGGCGCCGGAAGCGCTGCGTGAAGGGATGACAATAGGGTAGGCGCGGCTGGCCAGGCGCGGCCGGTGCAGATGCAGCCGGTGCAGATGCGGCCGGCTCAGGCCTTGCCCAGACCGAGATAGCTCTCGACCACCCGCGGATTGTTCGCCAGATCCGCAGCCGCGCCGGACAGCACGACCTCCCCGGTTTCCAGCACATAGCCCTGGTCCGCTACCTGAAGCGCGGCGCGGGCATTCTGTTCGACCAGCAGAATGGAAACGCCCGCCTCGCGCAGCCGCGCGATGATATGGAATATCTCGCGCACGATGCGCGGCGCCAGACCCAGGCTGGGCTCGTCCAGCATGAGCAGGCGCGGCTTGGCCATCAGCGCGCGGCCCACCGCCAGCATCTGGCGCTCGCCGCCGGACAAGGTACCAGCCTGCTGCGCGCGCCGCTCCTTCAGGCGCGGGAACAGTTCGTACACATCGTGCATGCTGTCGCGCCAGCCGGACTCGCGCATGCGATAGCGGCGGAAGCCCCCCAGCAGCAGATTGTCTTCGACCGACATGCTGGCGAACAATTCGCGCTTCTCGGGCACCAGAGACATACCCGCCGCCACGCGGCGCTCCACCGGCCAGGCGGAGACGTCCTGTCCATCCAGCAGCACCGCGCCCGCGGCATGCCCGGTCAAGGGCAAGGCCCCCATGATGGCATTCAACATGGTCGACTTGCCCGCGCCGTTGGCGCCGATCACCGTGACGATGCTGCCGGCGGCCACCGCCAGCGAAACCGGCGACAGCGCGGCAACCTTGCCATAGCGCGCGGCCAAACCATCCACGCGCAGCAACGCGGTCTGGCTCATCGCCCTTCCCCCGCCACCACGGCCTGCGCGGCCGGCGCCATCGCGTCGTCGTCGTCCAGGCCGCCCAGATAAGCCTCGAGCACCGCGGGGTCCCGCTGAATATCGGACGGCACTCCTTCCGCCAGCTTGGTGCCGAAATCCATCACCACCAGATGATTGGTCAAGCGCATGACGAAATCCATATCGTGTTCAACCAGCAGTATGCTCATGCCCTCTTCGCGCAATTGCCCCAGCACGTCGGCCAGCGCCTGTTTTTCCTTATAGCGCAGCCCCGCCGCGGGCTCGTCCAGCAGCAGCAGCACGGGATCGCCGGCCAGCGCCCGCGCGATTTCCAGGATGCGCTGCTGCCCCAGCGCCAGATTGCCGGCCTGTTCATACATGCAATCGGCCAGCCCGACGCGTTCCAGCTGCCGGGCCGCCTCGTGCAGCAGGCGGGCTTCGGCGGCGCGATCCGCGCGCAGCGCGCCCGCCAGCACGCCCACATCGGCGCGCAGATGCGCGCCCAGCGCGACGTTCTCCAGCACCGTCATGCCGGGCAGCAGCTGGACGTGCTGGAACGTGCGTCCCACCCCGCGCCGCGCGATCTCGCGCGCGGACAGGCGCTCGATGCGTTCGCCCATGAAGCTGACGGCGCCGCGCGTGCAAGGCAGCACGCCGGTGACCAGATTGAAAGTCGTGCTTTTGCCAGCGCCATTGGGGCCGATCAGCCCCATGATTTCGCCGGCGCGCACCTTGAAGGATATGTCGTTGACGGCCACCAGGCCGCCGAAGGTCTTGCGTATGGCGTCGACGTCGAGCACCACCTGTCCCGCCGCCGGACGCGTCCGCCGCGGCAGGTCCGGCGCGGCGGGCGGCGCGGCCCGTCCGCGCGCCGCATTGCCGCCCACCAGCCGCCGCCAGCCGGACGCCACCATGGGCCACATCCCGTCGCGCGCATACTGCAGCATCAGGATTAGCAGCACGCCGAAGACGATCATCTCGAAATTGGCGGTGGTATCGAATAGCCGCGGCAGGACGTTCTGGATCTGGTCCTTCAGCACCAGAATAATGGCCGAACCCAGCAGCGCGCCCCACACGTGCGCTGCGCCGCCCACCACCGCCATGAACAGGTATTCGATGCCATAGTTCAGGCCGAATGGGCTGGGGCTGACGGCCCGCTGCATATGGGCGTACAGCCAGCCCGACAGGCTGGCGAGCAAGGCCGCGTAGACGAAAACGATGACCTTGTAGCGCCGGGTGTCCACCCCCATGGATTCCGCCATGCCGGCGCCGTTGCGCAAGGCGCGGATGGCGCGCCCCGGACGCGAATCCAGCAGATTGCCCGTGGCCCAGACCGCCGCCAGCACCAATATCCAGATCAGATAATAGATGTGGCGCCCACTGGCCATCGATACGCCGAACACCGTCAGGGGCGCGATGCCGGCGATGCCGTCGTGGCGTCCCAGCGCATCCACGGTTCCGTACAGGTAGAACAGCGCCAGGCACCAGGCGATGGTGCCCAGCGGCAGGTAGTGTCCCGACAGCCGCAGCGTAATGGCGCCCAGCGTCCACGCAACCAGCCCGGTCAGCACCAGGCCGGCCAGCAGGCCCAGCCACGGCGACCAGCCTTGCGCCGTCGTCAGCCAGGCCGTCGCATAAGCGCCGATGCCGACGAAGGCCGCCTGGCCGAACGAGGTCAGGCCGCTGACGCCCGTCAGCACCACCAGGCCCAGCACCACCAGGCTGGCCAGCCCGATGTAGTTGAGCTGGGTGATCCAGAACTCCGGCGTCGAGGCGAACAGCGGCAGCAGCGCCAGCAGCACCACGAAGACCAGCAAAGGCAAGCGCCGGGTGTATGGCATCTTCATCGCTTATTCCTCGGCCTCGGCGTGTCCGCCGCCGCGCAGCGACAGCCATAGCAGCACGGGAATGATCAGGGTGAAGACGATCACTTCCTTGTACGCGCTGGCCCAGAAGGACGAGAAGGACTCCAGCAAGCCCACCAATAGCGCGCCGGCCGCCGCCACCGGATAGCTGGCCAGCGCGCCGATGATGGCGCCGACGAAGCCTTTCAGCCCGATAAGGAAACCCGTGTCGTAATAAATGGTGGTGACCGGCGCGATCAGGATGCCGGATATGGCGCCCAGCAAGGCCGCCAGCGTAAATGTGATGCTGCCCGAGATGGTGCTGCTGATACCCACCAGCCGCGCGCCGCGCCGGTTCACCGCCGTGGCGCGCAAGGCGCGGCCGTACAGCGTCTTGCCGAAGAACAGCCAGAGCACCAGGATCAGCACCAGCGAGGTCACGACCACGAACAGGCTTTGCGCCGACCACGCGGTCACGCCCAGATCCACCTGTCCGTCGACGAAAGCCGGGGTACGCCAGCCTTCGGCGCCGAAGAAGACCAGGCCCATCCCGACCAGCACGAAGTGCACGGCCACCGACGTAATCAATAGCACCAGCACACTGGCTTCGGCCAGCGGCTGGTACACGATGCGATACACCATCGGCCCCATCGGCACGATAAGCAGCAGCGTCAGGACCATATTGCGCCACAGCGGCGTGTCCGCGCCGGTCAGGCGGCTGGTCAGCCAGTACAGCAAGGCCGGCAGGACCACATTGGCCAGGAAAACCTTGGGCAGCGCGGCGGCGCTGCGCAGGCGCAAGGCCCGGCCCAGTTCGAGCAGGAACACCACGCCGCCCAGCAAAGGCAGCAGGTAGACCGTGCCGGGCAGCTTGCCGTCGACCAGCATGGCCAAGGTCAAGGCGCCAAAGGCGACGAATTCGCCCTGCGGAATAAAGATCACCCGCGTCACGGCAAAGACCAGCACCAGCGCCATGCCCAGCAGGGCATAGATCGAGCCGCTGACCACCCCGTCCTGCAGCAGGATGAACGCTATGGAGGAATCCATCGATGGTTTACCCGTGTCAGGCCGCCGCGCGCGAGCCATGCATCGCGCGCGCGGCGGTCGGCATCATGTTGGCGGGCTATGTCGGCGGGGTCAGAGTCCCGGCTGGTAAACCCACTTGCCGTTCTGCACCTTCACCATGACACGGGCGCGTTCGTCGAAGCCGGCGTGATCGGTGGGGCTCATATTGAAGACGCCTTGCGAGACCGCCAGGTTCTTGACGTTTTCCAGGGCATCGCGCATCGCGGCGCGAAACTCCGGCGTGCCCGGCTTGGCCGTCTTCAGCGCGACGGGCACGGCCGCCAGCACCAGTTGGCCGGCATCCCACAGGTGGCCGCCGAAGGTACTGACCGAACCGGCGCCGTGGGCTTTTTCATAGGTGGCCACGTAAGCCAGCGCGGACTTCTTCACCGGATTGCTGTCAGGCAGTTGCTCGGCCACCAGCAGCGGGCCGGCGGGCAGCAGCATGCCTTCGCAATCCTTGCCGCATACGCGCAGGAAATCGCCATTGGCCACGCCGTGCGTCTGATAGATCACGCCGCCATAGTTGCGCGCGCGCAATTCCTTCTGCGGCAGCGCGGCCGGCGTGCCGGAACCGGCGATCAGCACGGCGTCGGGGCGCGCGCCGACCAGCTTCAGCACCTGGCCCGTCACGCTGGTATCGGTGCGGCCGTACTTTTCAACGGCGACGATCTTGATGCCCTTCTTTTCAGTGGCGTTCTTGATTTCCTGCAGCCAGCTATCGCCGTAGGCATCGGCAAAGCCGATGAATCCCAGGGTCTTGACCTTGCCCTTGGCCATGGCGTCGGCCAGCGCGCCGGCCATCAGGGCGTCGTTCTGCGGCGTCTTGAACGCCCATTTGCGCGGGCCGTCCACCGGATCGACGATCTTGACGCTGGCGGCCACGCTGATCATGGGCGTGCGGGTTTCGCCGGCCACGTCCACCATCGCCAGGGAAGCCGGCGTGACCGAGGTTCCAACGACCACGTCGACCTTGTCCTCGCTGACGAACTTGCGCATGTTCTTGACGGCCTGCGTCGTGTCGGTCGCGTCGTCCAGGACGATCCATTCGATCTTCTGGCCCGCCACTTCCTTGGGCAGCAAGGCCACGGTGTTGCGCTCCGGAATGCCGAGCGAGGCGGCCGGGCCCGTGCTGGAAAGCGTGACGCCGACCTTGACCTGGGCCTGCGCCATCAAAGGCAAGGCCAGTGCCAGCGCCGCGGCCGCGATGCGTGTCTTATGTTTGGGATGCATCATTGAAGTCTCCGGAAAGAGCCGGCGGCGTCCGTCGCGCCAGGCGGCAACAACATATGGAACCATTCTGCAAGGTATACAGAAAATCGGATTATAGGTTCAAAAACGTATCAAATCGCCGGGTTCCACGCGGGTAGGTAATCACCCTTAGGAGAAGGCCCAGACCCGCCGTACGCGCTGGGTGACCACGGCCGCCAGCACCGCCTTGGCGATGTCCCCGGGCAGGAATACCACCATGGCCAGGGCCGCCTTGCCCAGCGTCATGCCGGCGATGGCGGCCAGCCATGGGATCCCCACGGCATAGACGACAAGCAGGCCGCCGCACAGGGCGGCCGCGAAATAGCCCAGCATGGCGGGCACGCCGCCGGCGCCGGAACGCGCCACCCGCTGCGCCATGGCGCCGCACAGCGCCGCGCCCACCAGCATTCCGATCAGGAAGCCTCCGGTGGGCCCGGCGTAAACGCCCAGGCCGCCACGTCCGCCCGGCAGCACCGGCAATCCGACGACCGCCAGGAGCAGATACAGGGCAACCGCGGCGGCGCCTCGCGCGGGGCCCAGCATGCAGCCGGCCAGCATGACGCCCAGCGCCTGCAGCGTGACGGGCACCGGCAGCGCCGGCACCGGTATGGGCGGAGCCAGGCTCAACACCACGATCAAGGCCGCGAACATGGCGACCGTTACGGTATTCCTCGTGCGCATGCGCGCTCCCCCTTAACGATATGGCGCGCCTTGCGCCGATACGCCCGCCTTGAAGGGCAACCATGCCCTCCAGTGACGGGATGCAAGCCCGAAAGCCAGCGCGCTAGCCGCCGCGGGCATCGATGGCATCGGCCACCTCCTCGGCGCGCTTGAACGTGCGCACCAGCAGCGGCACGGTCAGCGCCAGCGCATTGCGCGACAGCCCGCGCGCCGCCTGCGCCTCGCGAATATCCTGGTAGTTGCGCCAGATCTCCGGGATGAAGCGCAGCGTCAGCGCCAGGGCAAGCGCCACGCGCCCCGCATCCACCCACCCCAGCCTGTCCAGCGGATAAAGCGCCTGTTCGCAGACGCGGATCAGATCGCTGGTGCGGGTGGTCAAGGTGACGGCCAGGGCCATGGCCACCAGCGCGGCCACGCGCAGCAGGACTTCGGCCGCGCGCGCCCAGCCGTCGAAGTAAGCCGCGCAAACGCCGACCACCGCCAGTATCGCCACCAGGCCGCGCACGTGTCGCCATAGCGCGCCAGCCCCCACGCCAGACCCCGCCACCAGCAGCCCGCCGCAAAGCAAAGCGAGCGCCAGGGCGTCCAGCCGATGCACCAGGAACAGCCCGGCGCCGGCCGCCACCAGGGCCACTACCTTGTATGGCGCGGGCAGACGGTGCAGAAGGCGATCCCCTTCTACATAGAGCGGCTCCATCATGCGCAGTGCTCCCGGTACCAGCGCAGCGCGGTTGCGGGCCGGTCGTCCGCGGCGACCCGCCCGTCGACGACCACCAGCACGCGATCGAAGTCGTCCAGGATGTCCAGGTCATGGCTGACCACGATGGCGTCGCAGCCCAGGGCGCCAATGGCGGCGCGCACGCGGTTGCGGTTGCGCAGGTCCAGCTGGGTGGTCGGTTCGTCGAACACGACAACCTTGGGCTGCATCACCAGCACGGCGGCCAGCGCCACCAATTGCCGCTCGCCGCCGGACAGGGTGTGGCTGGCGCGGTCGGCCAGTTGCCCGATGCCCAGGGCGTCCAGTTGCTCGGCCGCGCGCGCGCGCCGCGCCGTCTTGTCCGGCACGCGGGCCTTCAGGCCGAATTCCATGTCTTCCCGCACGATGGGATAGACGATCTGATTCTCGGGGTTCTGGAAAACGAAGCCGACTTCGCGCCGCACTTCCCGCGTGGCGGCGCGCGTGTCATGCCCATTGACGCGCACCGCTCCGGATGAGGGCAAAACCAATCCATTCACCAGCCGGGCCAGCGTGCTCTTGCCCGCGCCATTGGGCCCGACGATACCGACGCGGCGTTCGCTCAGCACCGCGCTCACCCCATGCAGAATCTCCGCGCGGGGTGTCGTTACGACGGCATGATCAAACTCGATTAACATGGGGCGCGATTATGCCCGAACCGGCCCGCCGGACCGGGATCCGGGCGGATAGGGCATCCGCCGGTATTGAAATCCGAATTTGCTGAAGAATGAAGAAGTTTTTATTCGACCTGTTTCCGCTCCTGCTGTTTTTCATCGCCTATCGCTACGCCGGCATCTATACGGCCACGGCGGTGGCGATAACGGCATCCGTGCTGCAGATCCTGTGGCTGCGCCTGACGGGTCGCCCCATCGAAGGCATGCACTGGATCAATCTGACGGTGATCGTCGTTTTCGGCGGCGCGACCTTATGGCTGCACAGCGATGTCTTCATCAAATGGAAACCCACGGTGCTGTATTGGTTATTCGGCGGCGCGCTGCTGATCGGCAGGTGGGTATTCAAGCGCAACCTGGTGCGCCGGCTGCTGGAAAAGCAGATTGCGCTGCCGGACGCGGTATGGGACAAACTGAACGCGACCTGGGCCGTATTCTTCCTGATCGCCGGGGCCGCGAATCTCTATGTGGCTTTCTCCGGCTATTTTTCCGAATCCGAATGGGTCACATTCAAGGCCTTCGGACTGATGGGTTTGATGATCGTCTTCGTACTGGCGCAATCCCTGTGGCTGGGCCGGCATTTGCAACCTCCCGCGGGCGAAGCCGGCGACGAAAGCGGCGGCGATGCGGGCAAGCGTTGAACGGCGCGCGCGCAAACTTTGAATAGATTTTGATTAAATTCCATGACCGATAGCACCGACGTCGCTGCTACCATCCGCGAACGCCTGCAAGCGCTCGCGCCGGTGGCCCTGGACATCCAGGATGACTCCCATCTCCACGCGGGACATGCAGGCGCGCATGGCGGCGCGTCGCACTTCACAGTGCGGATTACATCCGCCAGATTCGCAGGGCTGTCACCCGTGGCGCGACATCGCCTGGTGTATGATCATTTGAATGATTTAATGCCCTACCCCATCCACGCGCTTGCGCTGGAAACCCGTACTCCCTGAAAGGAACTACATGAAACGCTTTATCCTGCTGGTGGCGGCCTGCGTGATTGCCGCCCCCGCTTTTGCCCAGAACGTGGCGACGGTCAACGGCAAGCCCATTACTCAAAAGAGCCTGGACCAGTTCGTTAAACTGCTCGTCAGCCAGGGTGCGACGGATTCGCCTCAACTGCGCGATCAGGTCAAGCAGGAAATGATCAACCGCCAGGTCTTCGTGCAGGCAGCCGAAAAAGCCGGCGTGGCCAAACAGCCGGACGTGCAGACCGAAGTCGAGCTTGCCCGCCAAGGCATCCTGGTGCGCGCCCTGATGGCCGACTACCTGCAAAAGCATCCGATTACGGACAAACAGGTGCAGGACGAATACAACGAGGTCAAGCAGCAGCAGGCCGGCAAGCTGGAATACAAGGTCCGCCACATCCTGGTTTCGGATGAGAAAACCGCCAATGACCTGCTGGCCCAGATCAAAAGCGGCAAGCTGAAGTTCGAAGACGCCGCCAAGAAGGAATCCAAGGATCCGGGCAGCGCCGAAAAAGGCGGTGATCTGGGCTGGGCTCCGGCCACCAACTACGTTCCGCCTTTCGCCCAGGCCGTGACTTCCCTGCAGAAGGGCCAGCTGGCCGACAAGCCGGTGCAGACCCAGTATGGCTGGCACATCATCCAGGTCGAAGACACCCGCCCCGTCGAATTCCCGCCGCTCGACCAGGTCCGTCCGCAACTGGAAGAAATGCTGCGTCAGCAACTGCTGGCGAATTACCAGAAGTCGCTGCGCGAGCAGGCCAAAGTGCAGTAAGCCGACCCGCGCGCCCAAGGGCGCGTCGTGGAAGCCATGAAAAAGCGCCGTCACCGGCGCTTTTTTTATTGGCGGATTTTTCCATTTTGAGATTTTTCTGCAAGAAGCCGGACGACGCCTGGAATACAACCCTTCCGGTATGCCGATGGAACCCCTCGTCGGCCGAAATTCGTCAGGAAACACCCTATGCAGACAAAAGACCGCGAAACCCTTGCCAGACAACGCTTGCGACTGATGCAGCAAAGCGGGGTAGCGTCCCAGATTGCGGCAACCCAAGCGACCGATCGGCAGGCGAGCGTCGCGGCGCAGCGCCTGCACCAGCAGGAACAGAACAAGCGGCGACTGGAAGACCACCAGAACGTCAAGCAAATGCTCCTGTTGATGACCGGCGCGCTGCAGATCCGCGCGGGACAGAGCGGGGCCGCGCCGTCCACCGACTACCAGGGCAGCAAAAAGCTGGTCGCGACACTGGTGGACACCAGCCCGGCGGGCCCGATAGGCAAACGCCACGATTGGGGCGGCACTTTCGTCACGGCGGGGCAACTGTTCAGCGGCGCGGTGCCGGCCGCGATCGGCGCCGCCGCCAGCGCCGTGGCCGGCGCCACCGGCATCGGCCAGATCGAAACCGCCGCGGCGGTGGCGCTGCGCGGCGCCGAACTCCTGGATGCCACACTGGGGGTCGCGGGCTATATGGGGGTCACGGCGCCGGCCGCCCTGAGCGCCATGACCGGCAGCAATTCCAATCTGGTGGAGGTGTGCCTGAATTGGTGGATGAGCCCGGCCGCCGTGACCGCGGCGTCGACCTACCTGCCCTTCCTGCAACTGCTGGGCGCGCTGAGCGCGGGCGCGACGATCTATGGCAAGAACAAGAAGCTGGACCCGATGCTGGCCCTGAGCCAGCGCCATCCGGGGACCTGCACGTGCAATACCTGCATCGACCAGATCGCGGATGGGTGGCAAGGCGGCGTCTTCGGCGTGGCGGCCGGCCTGAATGGCTTCGCCGGCCTGGGCATGCTGGCGCACGATACCTATGACAAGGCCAGCCACTATGCCCGCAAAAAGCTGGCGGGGAATGACACTGTGCACCGCGACGCCTACTACATCGCGGAAAAGCTATGGCTGGCGGCGCAGGACGCCGTCGCGCCGACGCACCGTGTTTCCAGGCCTTTGTTCGTCGGCATCAGGACTGGCCGGCGCTGCCCGCTGGCCATGCTGGCCCTGGCGTCGCTGTTCGGCAAGGGGAACGTGGAAGCGGGCATCGTCAAGGCGACCGCCGCGATCATTTCGGACCGGGTCAGCGCCGTGGACAAGATCAAGCGGCTGATCGCGGACTAGGCCGCAGCCGGCCACGCCCGCCCGCCGGCTGCCTACTCCGATACGCCGAGCAACCGTTTCAGCCCGTCCTCGTCCAGCACGGGCACTCCCAGCTTCTCGGCATTGGCCAGCTTGCTGCCGGCTTCCGCGCCCGCCACGACGTAAGCCGTTTTCTTGGACACCGAACCGCTGACCTTGCCGCCCGCCGCCAGGATGTGGCTGGTGGCTTCCTCGCGAGTCCAATTCGGCAGCGTGCCGGTCAGGACGAAGGTCTTGCCCGACAAACCACCGCTGCGCGCGGCGGCCTCCGCCACCGGATGCACGCCCTGCTGCCGCAGCGCCTCGACAATGTCGCGATTGTGGTGCTCGGCGAAGAAGCGATGGATGGATGCCGCCACCGCGGGCCCGACATCGGACACTTCCAGCAGTTGCTCTTCGCTGGCGTCCATGATCGCGTCCATATCGCCGAAGTGGCGCGCGACGTCGCGCGCCGTCGTTTCGCCGACATGGCGGATGCCCAGCGCGAACAGCAGGCGGCCCAGTGTAGGCTTGCGCGCCTTATCGATGGCATGCACCAGGTTCTCGGCCGACTTGGTCCCCATGCGATCGTAGCCGGCCAGTTCCTCCACGGTCAGGCCATAGATGTCCGCCAGCGATTTGACCCGGCCGCGCTCGACCAGTTGATCGACCAGCTTCTCGCCCAGCCCTTCGATGTCCAGGGCCTTGCGCCCGGCTGCGTGCAGCAGGGTCTGCTTGCGCTGGGCGGCGCAGAACAGGCCGCCCGTGCAGCGCGCGATCGCCTCGCCCTCCGGCCGCTCGATGGCCGAGCCGCAGACCGGACAGGACGTGACCATGCGGAATTCGCGCGCGTCGGCCGGCCGCTTTTCCAGCACCGGCCCCACGACTTCGGGAATGACGTCGCCCGCCCGCCGCACGATGACGGTATCGCCGATGCGCACGTCCTTGCGGCGTATCTCGTCCTCGTTGTGCAGCGTCGCGTTGGTGACCGTCACGCCGCCGACGAAGACCGGCTGCAGACGCGCCACCGGCGTGATCGCGCCGGTGCGCCCGACCTGCACCTCGATGTCCTGCAGCGTGGTGGTGGCCTCTTCGGCGGGATACTTGTGCGCGAGGGCAAAGCGCGGCGCCCGCGCCACGAAGCCCAGCACCTTCTGCGCCGGCAGCGAATCGACCTTGTAGACCACTCCGTCGATATCGTAGGCCAGCTTCGGACGCAGCTTGGCGACCCGGGCATAGAAGTCCAGCAAGCCGTCCGCGCCGCATGCCTTGCGGTTGTGCTGCGTATTGATGGGCAGGCCCAGTTCAGCCAGCCATTCCAGCATGGCGCTGTGCGCTTCACGCGGGAGCGTGGACGTGGCGCGCGTGCCCGGCGCCGGTTCGTCGAACTTGCCCGACTGGCGGCCCGCCAGCCCGTGCACCTCGCCCCAGCCGTAGGCGAAAAACCGCAGCGGGCGCTGCGCGGTGATCCGCGGATCCAGCTGGCGCAGGCTGCCGGCCGCGGCATTGCGCGGATTGACGAATACCTTTTCGCCGCGCGCCGCCTGCGCTTCGTTCAGCCGCTCGAAGTCGCGCCGGTTCATCAGGACTTCGCCGCGCACCTCCAGCACGCTGGGCGCGCCGGCCTTCAGTTGCAGCGGAATGGAACGGATGGTGCGGATGTTGGCGGTGACGTCTTCCCCGGTCTGGCCGTCGCCACGCGTCGCGGCCTGCGTCAACTTGCCGTCTTCATAGCGCAGGCTGATGGCCAGCCCATCCAGCTTCAGTTCGCAGAAATAGTCGGGTTGGGCGGTCGGTCCAAGCTGCCCGGAAGCGCGCAGGGTATCCGTGACCCGCTTGTCGAAGGCGCGGACTTCTTCTTCGTCGAAGGCATTGCCCAGCGACAACATGGGCACGGCATGCGTCACCGCGCCAAACGCCGTCAGCGGCGCCGCGCCCACGCGCTGCGTCGGCGATTCCGGCGTGACGAGTTCGGGATGGTCTTTTTCCAGCGCCTCCAACCGGCGCATCAGGCCATCGTATTCGGCATCGGAAACGGTCGGAGCGTCTTCGACGTAGTAACGATAATTGTGCTGCTCGATCTCCACGCGCAGCCGCGCGATTTCTTCCTGCGCGGCGGTGGCGTCCTTCCCAGCCTTCACGAAAACACCCGCAACGCGCGCGGGCTGCCGGCGCGCAGGCCGGCCTGCTCCAATTGGCTGAACAGGACCTGCAGACGCTCGTCGATGACGGCGACGGAGGCATCGGCCAGCGGCTTGCCCTGATCATCGACCAATTCGGCGCGCAGGCGCTGCGCCAACTGCCGGCCCACGTCGACCATGCGGCCGAAAGCACGATCGTCGGGCGGACTGCAAGGCACATCGAGCAGCAGGTTCAAGCGTTCGACGCCGCCCACGCCCGCGTCGAACGCGGCGCCGTCGCCGCGCGTCAACGTGAAACGCGGCAGGCCTACATCGGACATCCACACCAGCCGCGGACCGTCATGGATGAAACCCAGGTCCCGCGCGATGGCCAGCACTTCCGCGGCCGGCTGCGCGCTGCCCAGCAGCAGCGTCAACCCGACCTGGGTGTCCAGCGCGGCGCAGGTGTCGTCCAGTCGCGCCGCCTGCTCCAGCACCGCCTGTTGATCCGGACCTTCTATGGCGGCATCGAAGCGCTCGCCCAGATCCTGCGCGCGCGCCCAGGCCTGCGACCATTCGATCGCCGTCAGCGGCCCGGTGCGATTGGCCAGCAATACGGCCACCTGCAGGGCGCCGTAGCGCTCGTCGCCGCGCAGCCGCGCGCGATGACGCTGATCGTCGGTCTGGCCAAAGACGCGCATGGGCTTGCGGCCGGCCGAGCGCATGCTCTGCGTGACGGGCAGCAGGTCGCCCCCCCGCACCGGCTCGGCGAACGTGACTTCGATCACGACTTCGCAGGCGGGATCGGCCTCTTCGCCGTCGTCGCCATCGGCATGCGCCGCCGGCGAAGCGGCCGCCGCCGCGTGGGCGGCCGCGCCGGCGGCATCGCTCGCCGAACCGCCGACGCCGAACCCCGGCTCGCGGCGCTGCGGCGCCTGCTTGGAATGGCTTGCATGGCCTGGATGATCCGGCTGCCCGGCGTACGCGGCGCCGTGCGACGCCGCACCTTCGTGGGCGGCCGTGCCCAGCAAGGGATCGTGTTCGTTGCTGGGGAAATGCGCCTGCATCTTGCGCCGCACGCGCCTGTCCTGCCACCAGTTGAAACCCAGCACCATCAGGATGAGCAGGACGCCAAGGACGATCAGCCCGATCTGCAAATCACTCATGTATCAATTCCGCGCCTTTGGGGCCGCGCCTCTTCTAACCATGTTATGCGGCTTCGGCCGCGAGCTGAACCGCCGAATCGATATCCACCGCGACAATACGCGAGACCCCTTGTTCCTGCATCGTAACGCCGACCAGTTGCTTCGCCATCTGCATGGCGATCTTGTTGTGCGAAATGAAAAGGAACTGGGTCTGTTCGCTCATCGCGCTGACCAGGTTGGCATAGCGTTCGGTATTCGCATCATCCAGCGGCGCATCGACTTCGTCCAGCAGGCAGAACGGCGCCGGGTTCAGCTTGAACAAGGCGAATACCAGGGCCGTCGCCGTCAAGGCTTTTTCGCCGCCCGACAGCAGATGGATGGTGCTGTTGCGCTTGCCGGGAGGCTGCGCCATGACCTGCACGCCGGCGTCCAGGATTTCGTCGCCCGTCATCATCAGCTTGGCTTCGCCGCCACCGAACAGCCGGGGGAACAGCTCGCCGAAATGGCCGTTGACGGTGTTGAAGGTCTCCTGCAGCAGCTCGCGCGTTTCGCGGTCGATCTTGCGGATGGCGTCCTCCAGCGTCTCGATGGCGGTCATCAGGTCCGTTTGCTGTGCATCCAGGAACTGCTTGCGTTCGCGCGAACTCGTCAATTCGTCCAGCGCCGCCAGGTTCACCGAGCCCAGGCTGTCGATCATCCGCGAGATGCGCGTCACCTCCGACTGCAGCCAGCTGGCGCGGCGCCATTCGTCAGGCATGGCTTCCAGCGACTGGGCCAGCGCTTCGCGATCCACTTCGCGGGCGTTCAATTGCTCGCTGAACTGCTCTTCGGCCAGGCGGGCGGCCTGTTCCTGCAGCTGCAATTCCATGATGCGGGCGCGGCGCGGTTCCAGCGACTGCTCCAGCCGCACGCGGTCTTCGTCGGCGCCGCGCAGATTGGCCGCCAGATTATCCATTTCGATACGCGCGCGGGCCAGGGCTTCTTCCCGCTCCGCGCGTAATTCCAGGGCATCCTGCAAGCCCGCCTGCGACGCCGAGGCATCGAGTTCGAACAGCTCGCCCTGCAGCTGCTCCAGTTCGGCGCGCGCACGGGCGCTCTGGTCGGCGGCCAGCTGCTGGTTGCGGCGCAGGTCCTGGATGCGCGCCTCGATACCGCGCTGGGCGAACTCCGATTCGTGCACCGCGCGTTCCAGTTCGCGCAAGCGGGCGCGCGCGGCTTCCGCCTGCTCGGCCAGCGTCTCGCCTTCGATCTCGGCGTCGGCGAAGCGCGTCTGGTGTTCCGCCAGTTCCTGGTCCAGCGTTTCGAATCGCACTTCCGCGTCTTCGCGCGCCGCGCGGAGTTCTTCTTCGTGGGCGCTGATTTCCGCCAGGTCTTCACGCAGGCGGGCGCCGCGTTCGCCCGATTGTTCCGCCTGCTGCTGCAGCCGGGAATACTCCAATTGGATGTCGTGCACGCGGCGGGTGACTTCGGCCACGCGCTGGCGCGCCGGCACCAGGGCCTGCGATACCTGCTGCCAGGCGGTTTCGCTGCGCGCCACGGCGGCACGGCCCTGGTCGGCGATCAATTGCTGCGCCTTCAGTTCGCGCTGCAGGTTTTCGATTTCCTGCTGGCGCGCCAGCATGCCGGACTGTTCGGAATCCGCCGCGTAGAAGCGCACACTGTGCGCGTCCACCAGGTGGCCATCCTTGACGACATAGGCGCCGCCGGCCGGCAGGGCCTCGCGGCCGGCCAGGGCCTGGCCCAGGTTGTCGCTGACATAGACGTCGCGCAGCCACTCATTCATCAAGGTGCGCAGATCACCATCGGTGATGCGCAGCAGCGCCGTCAAGGGCCGTAGTCCCGGCGGGACGGCCGGCGCGGGCGCGGCCACCGGCAATTGATAGAAAGCCAGGCGCGCGGGCGGCGCGTCGTCGGCGAAGGCCTTGGCCCAGTCCAGGCTGCGCACTTCCAGCGCCGCCATGCGTTCGCGCAGGGCGGCTTCCAGCGCCGTTTCCCAGCCGGCTTCGATATGCAGCTTCTGCCACAGCCGGCCCAGGCCGGTCAGTTCGTGCTTGGCCAGCCAGGGCTCCAGGGTGCCCTGCTTCTGCACGTCTTCCTGCAGCTTGGCGAGCGCCGCCAGCCGGGCTTCCAGCCGCGCGAGCGCCTGCGCTTCCTGCTGTGCGGCGGCCTGCGCGCGACCACGCTCGGCATCCGCTTCGGGCAGGCGCGCTTCCAGCGTGGCGAGTTCTTCCTGGGCGGCGTCCAGCTGCTCCTGGCCCGCGGCCAGGGCGCCCGCCAGTTCCTCCAGGCGCGCCGGATCGGGCGTCTGCAACTCGCGCATTTCCTGCTGCACGCGTTCGCGCCGCTGCTCCAGCGCCTGCAACTGGCGGTCGGCGTCGCGCTGGCTTTGCGCGACCAGCGCCAGGTCCTGCTCCACCCGCGCCAAGGCGCCGCGCATGGCGTCGCGTCCCTGGGCCGCGTCGCGCACCCGCGACTCGACGCCCGGCAGCGCGGCCTGGGCGTCTTCCGCCATGGCGCGCGCCTCTTGCGCCCGCTCGGCGCCGGCGGCCAGGTCTTCCTCCGCCTGGGCAATCTGTTCGGTGCAATGGGTCTGCTGGCTGTCCCACTCCTCGATCTGGCGGGTCAGCTGCTCGCGCCGCGCCTGCACGCGGTTGCGTGATTCGACCACATGGCGGATTTCCGCTTCCAGGCGGCTGACCTGGGCGTTGGCTTCGTAAAGCTGGCCCTGGGCCGTATGGACCAGATCGCTGGCGGCGTAATGGGCCTGGCGGCGCGATTCCAGCGCGGCCTCGCCGGCCCGCAGTTCGGCGATGGCGGCTTCCAGTTCGGTCTGGGCGCGTTCGATTTCCTGGGTTTTCTTCTGGCGTTCCTGGCGCGCGCCGGATTCCTTCAGGAACCACAAGGCGTACTGCTTGCGTTCGCCGTCGGCCTGCAGCTCGCGGTATTCGCGCGCCACTTCGGCCTGGGCTTCCAGCTTTTCCAACTGGCTGCCCAGCTCGCGCAGGATGTCTTCCACGCGGGTCAGGTTTTCGCGCGTGTCGGAAAGACGGTTTTCGGTCTCGCGGCGGCGTTCCTTGTAGCGCGACACGCCGGCGGCTTCTTCCAGGAAGACCCGCAGTTCCTCGGGCCGCGCCTCGATCAGGCGGTTGATCATGCCCTGGCCGATGATGGCGTAGCCGCGCGCGCCCAGGCCGGTGCCCAGGAAGATGTCGTGGATGTCGCGGCGCCGCACCTGCTGGTTATTGACGAAATAGCTGCTGGTGCCGTCCCGCGTCAGGACCCGCCGCACCGCGATTTCGGCGTAGCTGCTCCACTGCCCGGCGGCGCGGCCTTCGCTGTTGTCGAACACCATTTCCACGGACGCGCGGGCCGCGGGCTTGCGATTGCCCGATCCATTGAAGATCACGTCCTGCATGGACTCGCCGCGCAGTTCCGAGGCCTTGGCCTCGCCCAGCACCCAGCGCACGGCATCGATGATGTTCGATTTGCCGCAACCATTGGGGCCCACCACGCCGACCAACTGGCTGGGGACCGGGATGACGGTGGGATCGACGAACGATTTGAAGCCGGCGAGTTTTAGCTGGGTAAGACGCACAGTATCTGATTGACTGACCGGAGAGTTGAAGGACGCGCTTGAACGGACCTGCCGCGCATTGCAAATCGGCCCCTCGGGGCCGATGCGGACGAGCCGGCTCGACGGACCGGCTTTTTCGGGGCTTTATGATACCCCACCGTCCGCCCCTCTCGCATGCCGGGCGGTCCGTGGGCGCATCCTCATGCGGTCCCGCGCGCCGCGCCTTGCGCCATGCCGCGTCGCGGCATCGCGGGCGGCCCGGCCCGGAGCGGCGGCCGCGGGCCGCGGGCCACGTGCCGCAACGCACCCGGCGCCATCAACGCCCGTTCCCGGGGCGGACGCTATACTCGCTGACACTTTTATTTGGCGCGGGCCTGTTCATAGCGCGGCCGCTGCCGGATACTGACCGGCAACGTGAATGGGGACATCTCTTTGAAACGCGGTTTCTTTCTGGTCATGGCGGCGCAGGCGCTATCTTCGCTCGCGGACAATGCGCTTTTCATAGCGGCGATTGCCCTCATCCAGGAACTGCGCGGTCCGGACTGGATGGCGCCGATCATGAAGTGGTCGTTCGCACTGGCCTATGTGCTGTTGGCCGCCTTCGTCGGCGCCATCGCGGACTCCTATCCCAAGGGCCGCGTGATGTTCGCCACCAATGCCCTGAAGGTCGCCGGCTGCCTGCTGATGTTTTCCTACGCCAGCCTGGGCGTTGCCCCGGCCCACCAGACCTACCTGGTCTGTCTGGCCTATGCCATGGTGGGCGTGGGCGCGGCGGCCTACTCGCCGGCCAAGTACGGCATCGTGACCGAAATGCTGCCGCCCGAGCTGCTGGTCAAGGGCAACAGCTGGATCGAAGGGCTGACGGTGATCTCCATCATCCTGGGCACCGTACTGGGCGGCGCGCTGATCTCGCCGGAAATCTCGCACGCCATCCTGCATCACCCGCTGAGCCGCCACCTCGTGCATACCCCCGCCGAGGCCGCCATCCTGGTCATTGCCGGCGTCTACTTGCTGGCCTCCGCCTGCAACCTGCTGATTCCGAATACCCATGTGCGGTATCCGCCCCAGCAGAAAAATCCTGTCCGCCTGATCTCCACCTTCGGCGGCTACGTACGCGTGCTGTGGCGCGACAAGCTGGGCCAGATTTCGCTGGCCGTCACGACCCTGTTCTGGGGCGCCGGCGCGACACTGCAGTTGATCGTCATCGAATGGGGCCGCAGCCAGCTGGGCTACCGGCTCGACCAGGCCTCCATCCTGATGGGGGTGGCCGCGGTGGGCACGGTCATCGGTTCCATCCTGGCCGGACGCATCCCGCTGCGCAAGGCGCTGAGCGTGCTGCCGGTGGGCGCCGGCATGGGGCTGGTCGTGCTGTTGATGCCGCTGGTCCAGGCCACGTGGAGCGTCTACCTGCTGCTGCTGGTCGTCGGCGGACTGGCGGGGTTCTTCGTCGTGCCGATGAACGCCCTGCTGCAACACCGCGGCCACGTCCTGCTGTCGGCGGGCCACTCGATCGCCGTGCAGAACTTCAACGAGCAACTGAATATCCTGCTGATGGTGGCGGTGTACACCGTGCTGTTGTGGCTGAACCTGCCCATCGGCATCATCATCGTGATCTTCGGCTCGATCGTGGCGATCCTGATGCTGATCTTCATGCGCTGGAGCCGCCGCAACATGCAGGAGCGCCCGGAGCTGATCGGCCAGATCGGCCAGGAAGGCCACGGCAAGGCGCTGGAAGGCCGGGCGCACTGACGGCCCGGCCCAGCCCGCGCCTAAAGACTCGCCGCCAGCCGCAAGTCCTGCCAGGCGCGGGCCTTTTCGCCGGGACTGCGCAATAGATAAGCGGGGTGATAGCTCACCACCATGGGAATCTCGCCGGCGTCGGTTTTCAGCGCATGGACGCGGCCACGCAGGCTGCCGATGGCGGCGTCCGTTTCCAGCAGCGTTTGCGCCGCGAAGCGCCCAAGCACCAATATGCGCTGCGGCTTGAGCAGCGCGATCTGGCGCATCAGGTAGGGCCGGCAGGCGGCGATTTCCTCCGGCTTGGGGTTGCGATTGCCCGGCGGCCGGCATTTGATCACATTGGCGATGTAAACATCGCGGTCGCGGCCCATGCCGACGGCCGCGAGCATGGCATCCAGCAACTGCCCCGAACGGCCGACGAAAGGCAGGCCTTGCCTGTCCTCCTGTTCGCCCGGGGCTTCGCCCACCACCAGCCAACGCGCCTGTTCCGCGCCCATGCCGAACACCGCCTGCCGGCGTCCGCGGCACAGCCCGCAGGCCGTGCATTCGAGCACGCGCTCGCGCAGGGACGCCATGTCCAGCATGGCGAGCGATTCGGCGGTTGGCGGCGGTTGCAGCGGCGCCGGCTCGCTGCCGGCGCCCGCCGGCGCGGGCTTGACCGGCCGCGCCGGCGGCCTTGCCTGCGGGGCGCTCGCGGCGCCGGGCTTCACGCCGCCCGCGGTCGCGGCGTCCACGCCGATCGGCACCCCGCGCGCCACGGTATCGCCGGTAACCGCGGCGTGGCCCGCCCCCGGCGTATCGCCGGCCACGGCGGCATCCGCGCCCGCGCCCGAATCCGCGTCCGCGCTCGCCCCCGTCTTCGGCAACGGCCCGTCTTGCACGCCGCCGGCGGCGCTATCGCCGGCGCCGTCCACGGCGCCGCTGCCGGCGCGCGCGGGCACTGGCGCGGCCGGGCTCCGCGGCTGCGACGCGTCCTGCCGCAGCCACACCTTTTCCATGCCGATCTCGCGCAGCCAGGCCCGCTGCAGCGGGTTCAGGGCGGGCACCTTTCCGGCCATTGCCGTCGCGTCAACCATGACCGGCCTCATCAAGGGAAACCGGCTTCTGCATCACCAGCGCATCCTCGCGCCGTCCGCGGCCGGCCGGGTAGTAGCCGCGCCGCAGGCCCACGCGCAGAAAACCATGATGCTCGTAAAACGCCACCGCGCCCGTATTGGAAGGCCGTACCTCCAGCAATACCCCGGCTATGCCGCGCTGGCGGGCGCGTTCGACGCACCACTTGATCAGCCGGGAACCCAGCCCCTGGCGATGCATGGTCTTGTCGATGGCCACCACCAGCAGATGCGAGACATCCGGCGCGTGCATCAGGATGCAGAAACCCAGCATCTTGCCGGCGCGCCGCAACACGCAGCTGTCGTAACCGGCCGCCAGCGCGTCGGCGAAATTGCGGCGGGTCCACGGAAAGGCCTGCACCGATGCTTCGATGCGCGCCATATCGTCCAGATCGTGCTCGGTAATGGGCGACATCTCGACCGGAACCGCATCCACGGGCAGCGAAGGCGATATCGAGCCCGGGGCGTCCGCCAACGGCGCGGACAGTGCGGAGGACAACGCATCACCCGAGGCCAGTGACGGCGTCGAAGGCAGCGCTTGCGCCGCTTTGGGATTGCCCCCCTGCCCCGCCAGCCGCTCCGCCGTGGTGAAGGCCACGCGATCGCGGACATACAGGGGCATGGCCTGCTCGGGCGGCACCGTGTCGCCCTTGCGCCAGGCCAGCAAGGCCAGCCGCGCGACGTCCCGGGCATGCGGCCGCATGGCGTCATAGCGCGCCCAGTCGGCATGCGGGGCCATGCGGGTCGCATAGGCATCCCAGGCATCGCCGGCCAGGACAGGCGACAGCGCCAGCCCCGTGCGAGCCCGCCAGTCGTCCAGATGCGCCTCTATCCAGGGCACCACTTCGGCGGCGGCGATCAGCAGCGGCGCCGCCAGCACTTCCCACGCGGTATCGTCCGCGGCGCCCTGCGCACGGCGATAGACGGCCAGATAGACTTCTTCCATGCGCGCATCCAGGGCCACCACGATGGCCTGCTCGGGCCGGGCCGGCACCTGCGCGGCCACGGCCAGATGCGACACGATGGGAACGACCGGCAGGTCATGCGCCATGGCGATGCCCTGCGCGACGCCGCATGCCACGCGCAACCCGGTGAAGCCCCCGGGCCCCTGGCCGAACGCGACCACCTCGATATCGCCCGCGTCCAGCCCGGCGTCCCGCAACAGGTCGCGCGCCATCGGCAGCAGGCGTTCGGCATGTTCCTGCGCGCCCTCATGCTCCAGGGTGGCGATGGCCGGCCCGCCCGGGACGTCCCGCAGCAGCGCGACGCTGCACCGGGACGAGGAAGTTTCAAGCGCCAAGAGGGTGGAGTTCATAGCCGGAATTGTACGTAATACCAAAGACTTGCCCTCGTTTGTAAGGGGGATTTCAACCATCCTGTCCAATGTGTAATATCTTGTGAACGCCCACTAGCCGCTCATTCCGGGCACTGTTACATTTCCCGCCATGAATACGCAAAACACCACTCCGACGCGCAAAGTCCTCGTTGTCGATGACGATCCCCGCCTGCGCGACCTGCTGCGCCGGTATCTGTCGGAACAAGGCTTCAACGTCTTCGTCGCCGAAGACGCCAAGGAAATGGGCAAGCTCTGGCAGCGGGAGCATTTCGATCTCCTGGTACTGGACCTGATGCTGCCTGGCGAAGACGGCCTTTCCATCTGCCGCCGCCTGAGGGGTGGGCACGACAATACGCCCATTATCATGCTGACCGCCAAGGCCGAGGAAATCGACCGTATCGTCGGCCTGGAAATGGGCGCGGACGACTATCTCTCCAAGCCGTTCAACCCGCGCGAACTCCTGGCGCGCATCAACGCCATCCTGCGCCGCCGCGGTACTGAAGAGCACCCGGGCGCGCCCAGCCAGGAAAATGAATCCATCGCCTTCGGGCCTTATGTCTTGAACCTGTCGACGCGCACGCTGACGCGCAACAACGAACAGGTGCCGATCACGACGGGCGAGTTCTCGGTGCTCAAGGTGTTTGCCCGTCATCCGAAAATCCCCCTGTCGCGCGACAAGCTGATGGAACTGGCGCGCGGCCGCGAGTATGAAGCGTTCGATCGCAGCCTGGACGTACAGATTTCCCGCCTGCGCAAACTGATCGAACCGAATCCCTCCAAACCGGTATTCATCCAGACAGTCTGGGGACTGGGTTACGTCTTCGTGCCGGACGGTGGCAGCTGAAACCTGATCGTTCCCGGGGCAGGAACGCCGCAACATGCTCCGCTTTCGCAGCGCCCTGAAAGCCATGACGTCGCGCATACGTCTGGGCCTGTTCGGCCGTACGTTCCTGCTGCTGGCCACGCTCATGCTGGTCAGTCTGGGCGCCTGGCTGCAGGTTTTCTTCAGCATGGAACTGGGCCCGCGCGCCAATCAAATGGCGCAGCGGGTGATTACGGCCGTCAATATCACGCGCACCGCGCTGGTCTATTCGCAAGCGGACGAACGCAGCAAGCTGTTGCTGGACCTGGCCACCAATGAAGGCATACAGGTCTACCCGCGCGAACTCACCGACTTTGCCGAGCCCCTGCCCAATGACGACTACTGGCAGCGGGTGGCCGACCATATACGCAGCCGGTTCGGCCCCGAAACGCAGATCGCCTGGGGCGTGAACCAGGTGCCAGGGTTCTGGGTCAGCTTCCAGATCGACCATGACCTGTACTGGCTGGTGTTCGAGCGGGAACAGATAGGTCTGACCGGCGGAATCGAATGGCTGGGCTGGGGCGCGACCGCGCTGCTCCTTTCGCTGGTCGGCGCGGCGGTCAGCGTCGGCTTCGTCAACCGCCCCTTGTCCCGCCTGGCACGCGCGGCCCAGGTCCTGTCGCGCGGCGAAACGCCCGCGCCGCTGCCGGAGAACGGGCCGCTGGAAATCCGCGACCTGAACGCCTCCTTCAACAGGATGGCCAAGGACATCCGGCAGACCGAGGCCGACCGCGAATTGATGCTGGCGGGGATATCGCACGATCTGCGAACACCGCTCGCGCGCATGCGCCTGGAGATCGAGATGAGCGGCGTGTCGGAAGACGCGCGCCAGGCGATCGACGACGATCTGGCCCAGATAGACCATAGTATCGGGCAGTTGATGGAATATGCCCGCCCGGCGGGCACCTTGCCGCAGATGGCCACGGATGTTTCCAACGTGCTGGGCGAGCTGCTGGATAGGGAGCGCAGCCACACGGCTTCCACCGGTGGCGAAATCGAAGCCTTCATCACGCCGGGCTTGCGCGCCCGCATCACCGCGCTGGATCTCAAGCGCATTGTCAGCAATTTGCTGGAAAACGCCCGCCGCTACGGTCGCTCGGGCGATGGCCAGGCCCATTTGTACATGGGCGTGCAATCCGAGGGCAATATCATCGCCATCGAAGTGTCCGACCGTGGGCCGGGCATCGCCGCCGACGACGTGGATAGACTGCTGCGTCCTTTCTCCCGCGGGGAAGCCGCCCGCACCGGCGTCAGCGGAGCGGGACTGGGTCTGGCTATCGTTGAACGCCTGCTCAAGCACGTCGGTGGCACGCTTAAAATGCTGCCCCGCCCGGGGGGCGGGCTGACGGCAAGGATAGAATTACCCAAAGCGCGACTTAGGAATTATCAATTAGACAGTGAAACCTAATAGCGTAGAATTACACGTCTGAATTTCGTCACCCAAAACGCAAAACGCAAGGAGTCCACATGAAAACTGTTGGCGACAAACTCGAGCCTTTCAAGGTTGTAGGCGTCAAGCCCGGCTTCAACCAGCATGAAGAAAACGGCGTATCCGCCTTCGAGGACATCACCGAGAGCTCCTTCCCCGGCAAGTGGAAGGTGATCTACTTCTACCCGAAGGACTTCACGTTCGTGTGCCCGACCGAAATCGTCGGCTTCAACGCGCTGGCCAAGGAATTCGAAGACCGCGACGCCGTCCTGCTGGGCGGTTCCAGCGACAACGAATTCGTGAAGCTGGCCTGGCGCCGCGAGCACCCGGACCTGAACAAGCTGGGTCACTACCAGTTCGGCGACACCACCGGCGCCCTGATCGACCAGTTGGGCGTGCGTGAAAAGGGCGCTGGCGTTGCGCTGCGCGCGACCTTCATCGTCGATCCGGACAACGTCATCCAGCACGTGTCGGTGAACAACCTGAACGTCGGCCGCAACCCGGAAGAAGTCCTGCGTCTGCTGGACGGCCTGCAAACGGATGAGCTGTGCCCCTGCAACCGTAAGGTCGGCGGCGACACGCTGTAATATCCATCGCCCGGTTCGCCGGGCTTTTGCTGCTTCACGCTATAGGTAAAAACTATGGAATTTATCCAAACCATTAAGGACGCAGTGCCGGACTGGGCCAAGGATATCCGGCTGAACCTGGACGGCGTGATCGCCCGGTCCACCCTGCCGGCCGAAGACGCCGTCGGCGCGGCCCTGGCGGCGGCGTTCGCGTCGCGCAGCCCCACCCTGATCGAAGCGTTCAAAAAGGGCCTGTCGGAAACCGATGCGAATGCCGCCCTGACCGCCGCCGCGCTGATGGGCATGAACAACGTCTGGTATCCCTACGTCGAGATGGCGGAAGACGCCCAGTTGAAGAGCCTGCCGGCCCAGCTGCGCATGAATGCCTACGCCACCAGCGGCGGCGTGGACAAAAAGCGCTTCGAGCTGTTCGCCTTGTCCGCGTCCATCGTCGGCAAATGCCACTTCTGCGTGCAATCGCACTACGCCTTGCTGAAGAAGGAAGGCTATACGGTGGAACAGCTGCGCGACGTCGGCCGCATCGCGTCGGTGGTCAATGCCGCCGCGCTGGTGCTGACCGCGCAGGGCAAGTAAGCACTCTGGCCGAAACGCCGGCCGGGTAAGCGTGGCGATCGAGCGCCGCGCTTGCCCGTTTTTTTTTGCGCGTCTTGCGTCGCCGCGCGGCCCGCCCGGCGGCTACGCGCCGTTGGCGCCCGCCAGGCCGCCAGCGCGCGCCAGCAAGGCGACGACCGTCGCCGCGATGCCTTCCTTGCGGCCCAGATAGCCCAGGCCCTCATTGGTCTTGGCCTTGATGTTCACCACGCTTTCGTCCACGCCCAGGTCGGCGGCGACGTTGCGCACCATGGCCGCGGCATGCGGGCCTATTTTCGGCGCCTGCGCGTGCACGGTAGCGTCGATATTGACGACGACCCAGCCGGCGGCCAGGACCTTGGCCATGGCGGCGCGCAGCAGCACGCGGCTGTCGGCGCCCCGATAGGCCGGATCCGTGTCGGGGAAATGCCGGCCTATATCGCCCAGCGCCGCGCCGCCCAGGATCGCGTCGGTGATCGCATGCAGCAGGACGTCCGCGTCGGAATGCCCCTGCAGGCCGTGCGTGTGGGGGATGGTGACGCCCCCGATGATCAGCGGACGGCCCGTCACCAGCGCATGCACGTCAAAACCCTGGCCGACGCGGAAGGGAATACTCACAGCCATTTCTCCATTAAGGCAAAGTCTTCGGGCCAGGTGACTTTGAAATTGCGCATGACGCCTGGCACCAACAGGGGAGCGTGGCCCGCGGCTTCGATGGCGGAGGCTTCGTCCGTGACATCGACGCCGCGGTCTTCGGCATCCCGCAGCGCCTGGCGCAGCAGGCCGGCGCGGAACATCTGTGGCGTCTGCGCCAGCCACAATTCCTGACGATCCACGGTGCGCATTACACGCCCGGCGCCCGCCTTGACGGTGTCGCGCACGGGAAGCGCCAGCAGGCCGCCCACGGCGTCCTCCAGGCAGGTGTCGATCAGGCGCGCCAGCGCATCCGCGGGCAGGCCGGGACGCGCGGCGTCGTGCACCAATACCCAATCGTCCTCCGCCGCGCCGCTATCGGCCAGCGCCTGCGCGACCGTACGAGCACGCGTCGGGCCGCCGCAGGGGCGCCACACGGTGCGCGGCAGGCCGGCCAGCGCCGTGTCCACCCAGGCGTCGCCGGCCGAGACGGCGACGCGCACTTCGCGTATGCGCGGATCGGCCAACAGCGCAAGCACCGTATGCCGCAGCATCGGCTGCCCGGCCAGCGGCTGGTATTGCTTGGGAACGCCGCCATGGCCGGCGGTCAGGGCGCGAGCGCCGACGCCGGCGGCAGGAACGAGCGCAATCAGGGAAGCAGACATAGGCCGGAGATTTTATAATCTTCCTTCTCATGCCTGCAGATTTCCCCCCTACTCCCGCGGCGCCGCTGGTCCCGTCGACGGACTCCACCCTGGCGGCCCTGAAACCCGGCACCCGATATACGCAACCCCGCCCTCCCGGCTCGGGGGACGCGTGGCTATTGGCCGACCTGGCCAGCCGGGCCGGCCGACCCCTGCTCGTACTGACCGCGGACCCGCTGGAAGCGCAACGGCTGACGGATGAAATCGTGCTGTTCGCCCCGCAGCTGCGCGTGCGCCAGCTGCCCGACTGGGAAACCCTGCCCTACGACGCGTTTTCACCGCACCACGATCTGATATCCGAGCGCCTCAAAACGCTGGACGCGCTGATGCGGCGTTCCGTGGACGTGCTGACCGTACCGGTGACCACCGCGCTGTACCGCCTGGCGCCGCCGGCCTTCATGGCGGCCTATACGTTTTCCTTCAAGCAGCGCGACAAACTGGACGAAGCGGCGCTGCGCGCGCAGCTGACGCTGGCCAACTACACGCATGTCACGCAGGTCACCGCGCCCGGCGAATTCTGCCTGCGCGGCGGGCTGATCGACCTGTTCCCCATGGGTTCGGCCGTGCCCTACCGGCTGGATCTGTTCGATGACGAGATCGAATCGATACGCGCCTTCGACGTCGATACCCAGCGCAGCCTGTACCCGGTCAACCAGGTGCAACTGCTGCCGGGACGCGAATTCCCGATGGACGAAGAAGCGCGCAACCGTTTCCGCGCGCGTTTTCGCGAGCTTTTCGAAGGCGACCCCACGCGTGCCCTGCCGTATCGGGACATGGGCAACGGCATCGCCTTCGCCGGCATCGAATACTACCTGCCGCTGTTTTTCGACCAGACCGCGACGCTGTTCGACTACCTGGCGCCGTCCACCATCACGGTGACGATCGGCGACATCGACGACGCCATCCGCCGCTTTGCCCAGGACACCGGCAGCCGCTACAACTTCCTGAAAAGCGACCGCGAACGACCGGTGCTGCCGCCCTCGGCGCTATTCCTGGATGCGGACTCGCTGTTCGGCCAGTTGAAGGAGTTCGAGCGCCTGGCCCTGACGGCCGAGCGCGGCCACCCGGACATCGGCCCGGCCCCCGATGTGGCGGTGACGCGGCGCGCCGACGATCCCGTGGCCCGCCTGCGCGCCGTCGTCAACGCCGGCAAGTGGCGGGTGCTGCTGTGCGCGGACTCCGCCGGCCGGCGCGAGACGCTGGCGCAGATGCTGGCCGAATTCGACCTGGCGCCGGACTTCGAAGCCGCCTCCATCGAAGACTTCCGCGTGTCGGCGGCGCGCCTGGCGCTGCTGGCGGCGCCGCTGACGTCCGGCTTCAGCCTGCCGGCCGAAGGCATCGCCTTCATCACCGAAAACGATCTGTATCCCGGGCAGGCGGCGGTCAGCCGGCGCGGCCGGCGCGAACAGGAACGCGCCAGCAATGTCGAAGCCATGGTGCGCGACCTGTCCGAACTGCGCGAAGGCGATCCGGTCGTCCACGCGCAGCATGGCATCGGGCGCTATCACGGCCTGGTGAATATGGACATGGGCGAAGGCGAGATGGAGTTCCTGCATCTCGAATACGCCAACGGCAGCACACTGTATGTGCCGGTCTCGCAGCTGCACGTCATCGCGCGCTACAGCGGCGCCGACCCTGAAGCCGCGCCGCTGCACCAGCTCGGCTCCGGGCAATGGGACAAGGCGCGCCGCAAGGCCGCCAAGCAGGTGCGCGACACCGCGGCCGAGCTGCTGGACCTGTACGCCAAACGCGCCGCGCGCGAAGGCTATGCCTTCAAGCTGCAGGTCAACGACTACGAAGCGTTCGCCGAGGGCTTCGGCTTCGAGGAAACCGCCGACCAGGCCGCGGCGATCAGCGCCGTGATCCAGGACATGACCTCGGGCAAGCCCATGGACCGCCTGGTCTGCGGCGACGTCGGCTTCGGCAAGACCGAAGTCGCGCTGCGCGCGGCCTTTCTGGCGCTGGCCAACGGCAAGCAGGTCGCCCTGCTCTGCCCCACCACCCTGCTGGCCGAACAGCATGCGCAGACCTTCGCCGACCGCTTCGCCGACTGGCCGGTGCGCGTGGTCGAGCTGTCGCGCTTCCGCTCCGCCAAGGAGGTCGCCGCGGCGATCCAGGGCATCAACAACGGCAGCGTGGACATCGTCATCGGCACGCACAAGATCCTGTCGAAGGACGTGCGCTTCAAACAGCTGGGCCTGGTCATCATCGACGAAGAGCATCGCTTCGGTGTCCGCCAGAAAGAAGCGCTGAAGTCGCTGCGCGCGGAAGTCGACGTGCTGACGCTGACCGCCACGCCCATACCGCGCACCCTGGGCATGTCGCTGGAAGGCATACGTGATTTTTCCGTCATCGCCACCGCGCCGCAGAAGCGCCTGGCGATCAAGACCTTCGTGCGCCGCGAAGACGGCAGCACCATACGCGAGGCCCTGCTGCGCGAACTCAAGCGCGGCGGCCAGGCCTATTTCCTGCACAACGAGGTGGAAACCATCCACAACCGGCGCGCGCGGCTGGAAGAACTGGTGCCCGAGGCCCGCATCGCGGTCGCGCACGGCCAGATGGGCGAGCGCGAGCTGGAACAGGTGATGAAGGGCTTCTACGCGCAGCGCTTCAATGTGCTGCTCTGTACCACCATCATCGAGACCGGCATCGACGTGCCGACCGCCAACACCATCGTCATCCATCGCGCCGACCGCTTCGGCCTGGCGCAGCTGCACCAGTTGCGCGGACGCGTGGGACGCTCGCACCACCAGGCCTATGCCTATCTGCTGACACCGGGCGAAGATGCGATCACCTCGAACGCCAAGAAGCGCCTGGAAGCCATCCAGGCCATGGAAGAACTCGGTTCCGGCTTCTATCTGGCCATGCATGACCTGGAGATCCGCGGCACCGGCGAAGTGCTGGGCGAATCGCAGTCGGGCAATATCCAGGAAGTCGGCTTCTCCATGTACACCGACATGCTGAACGAAGCCGTGCGCGCGCTGAAGGCGGGCGAAGAACCCGACCTGGAAGCGCCCTTCGGCAAGTCCTGCGAAGTGAACCTGCACGCGCCGGCGCTGCTGCCGGCCGACTACTGCGCCGACGTGCATGCGCGGCTGGCCGTGTACAAGCGCCTGTCGCACGCCGAAGGCGAAGACGACCTGATCCGCATCCAGGAAGAACTCATAGACCGCTTCGGCAAGCTGCCCGAATCGGCGCAGACCCTGCTGGCTACGCACCGCCTGCGGCTGGCGGCGCAGGCGCTGGGCATCATCAAGATCGACGCCAGCGAAGCGCAGGCGCTGATTCAGTTCGGGCCGAACCCGCCCATCGACTCCATGCGCATCATCGAACTGGTACAGAAGCAGCGGCACATCAAGCTGGCCGGACAGGACAAGCTGCGCGTCGAAATCAAGGGCCAGCAGATACCCGCGCGTGTCGATGCGGTGCGCACGGTGCTGCGCGCCCTGGCATGATCCCGAACCGATAAATATCCCACATGAACACCCACCATCTCGTCATCCAGTCCCCCGCCCTGACAGCCGATCATTGCGAACAGGCAGCCGCGCTATCACAGGCCCAGGGGCTGCTGCGCCTGAGCGCCACCGCCGCGCGGCTGCTGGACGTGCAGCACGACGATGCCACCCGCGCTGACTTGCGCCAGTGGTGCGAATCGGCGGGCGTGGACTACGCCTTCATGCCCAAGGGCAGCGCGCTGTCACAATGCAAGGTGCTGGCAATGGATATGGACTCCACGCTGATCAACATCGAGTGCATCGACGAGATCGCCGGCGTGGCGGGCGTCAAGGACAAGGTCGCGGCCATCACGGAAGCCGCCATGCGCGGCGAGATCACCGATTTTGCCGAAAGCCTGCGCCGCCGCGTCGCCTTGCTGGCCGGCCAGTCGGCGCAAGCGCTGGAACAGGTGTACCGCGACAAGCTGCGCCTGAATCCCGGCGCGGAAAGCTTGATCGCCTCCGCGCGGGATGCCGGCATCAAGATTCTCCTGGTATCGGGCGGATTCACCTTCTTCACCGAGCGCCTGCGCGAACGACTGGCGCTGGACGAAGCGCATTCCAATACGCTGGAAATCGTCGACGGCAAACTGACCGGCCGGGTGCTGGGCGACATCGTCGACGCGGCCGGCAAGGCGGAACGACTGCGCGCCTTCGCGCAGCGCCATGGCGCCGCGTCCGAACAGATCATCGCCATGGGCGATGGCGCCAACGACTTGAAGATGCTGGGCCTGGCCGGATATTCGGTGGCCTACCATGCCAAGCCGGTAGTGCGTGAGCAGACACGATTCGCCTTGAACGTATCGGGCCTGGACGGCGTGCTGAACTGGTTCGAGCACTGACCGCGCGGCGCCGCGCGCGACACGCGCCACCGGACCGTTGAAAAATCATCTCCAAATTTAGAATTCGCGCGCGGCCTAGAGATTTCTGAACGACGCGCGGGTGGCACGCGCCCAGAATGGATCACAGGGATGACGCAAGGGCGCCGTCCCGCCCGCCGGCCCTGGCCGGCCGCACTGATCCGCAGGAGATGACCATGCCACCGAACGTACACCAGTTGGAATACAAACGGCGCGAGCTGCAAGCGATGATGGACGCGCGCGCGCGCCTGCCGCCCTCGCCGGCGCAGCAGCATGCGCAGCACGAACGCAGGCGGCAGGAGATGTTCGATACGGTCCTGACGTATATGAACGCCATGCTGGATGGCCTGGATATTCTGGCCGATGGCAGGCCGCTGCCCCAACAGGAAGCACGCGACTGGGTCGATACCCTGATCGAATGGGCGCCGCTGATCGCGCAGGTTCCGTTCGGCAGCGGCCCCGTCAAGGCGCCGGTGCAGATGGCCGTCAAGGGATTCAACAAACTTGCCATCAGGGGATACACGGCGCCGAAGCTGGAAAAGGCCGTGAACAACGGCGTCGCGCTCTCCGGCCTGGCGCCCGTGTTCACGACGCCCGAAGGATGGGCGGAGAAGATCTCGGCCGCCGCATCCGTGATGGGCTATACCGCGCACGGCGCCGCCCAGACCGGCGCGCATCTGGCGCTGCCCTTGGGCGTGAAGACCGCGCTGGCGCCCTCGCTGGGTAATCTGCTGGTGCAGATTTCGCACTGGACCTCCGCCACCGCGACGACTTTCGGACACGTGGCCACCTGCATCGCCGCCGTGGGACCGGCAATGTCGGCGGGAATGGCGGCCATGAACGTGGCGCTGTCGTACAGCAAGTTCGACGCGGTGCAGGCCATCGCCGAGCACTACGGGCACTATCAATGCACCTGCCTGCAGCACGTGCAGAAGATCGCGAGCATGAGCACGGATGCCAATATGGATCGTGCCCTGGCGCTGCACCCCGTGTTCGCGCCGGGCGTCGCGGCCAAGGCCATCGACAGCAAGGCCCACTGGGCAGCCAACAAGATGCGCGGCCCGGAGCAGAGGACACACCGCGGCGGCTATGCCATCGCCACCGGCCTGTGGGAGGGCGCACAGGCGCCTTCCATGCACAAGGCCTACAAGACGAACCAGCTGCTGGTCTCGTCGGGACGCTGCCCGGTCGCACTGCTGGCGATCGCCACCCTGCTCGGGAGCAATGCGGATCCCATGAAGGGATGGCAGGACGCCGTGGCTGCCATCAAGGCGGACCGCGGCGAGGGCCCGCCCAAGATCAAAGGGAAAATCGCCTGAGCGCCCCGGACGTGGCCACCCGCGTGGACATGGCCGCGCGGGTCCGGACGGCCACGACGACAGTTACGACACAAGGCCCTGGGCGAGGCCATCCACGGCCTGTGCAAGGCTGGCCAGGTCCGCGCCGCCGTACCGGCCACAAGCTGGGTATCGTATGATGGTCTCGCTCGTTTGGAACCTTTTGATATGACGTCACCATGAACAATGATATTCAGGAATCGTGTGTCCCCGCTGGCCTGGATACCCCTTCCACGCCCCTGCGGCGGCAGGCGGAAGATGCGCTGCGCAAAACCATTCTTTCGGGCCGATTCCAACCCGGCGACCGTCTCAAAGAACGTGAACTGATGCAGCTGCTGGACGTCAGCCGCACGCTGGTGCGCGAAGCGCTGCGCCAGGTCGAAGCCGAAGGCCTGGTCGAGGTCATGCCCAATCGCGGTCCCGTGGTCGCGGTGCTGACCTACGAGGAGGCCGAGGAAATCTACGAAGTCCGCGGCATCCTGGAAGCGCAGATCTGCGCCGGCTTCGCCCTGCGCGCACGCAGCGAACACATACAGAGCCTGGCTGCCACGTTCGACGCGCTCGCCGCCGCCGCGCGTCGCGGCGACATTGAACAGACGGTCACGCTCAGCGATACGTTCTACGACACCATCGCCGCCGGCTGCGGCAACCAGTTGCTGGGCAATATGCTGCGCCAACTGCACAACCGGATCGTGCTGTTGCGGCGTACCTCATTGTCGGAACCCAGCCGGTTGCCGGAAACGCTCTATGAACTGACCCAGATCTTTGAAGCGCTCAAGACGCGCGATGAAGCCGCCGCCAGCAAAGCCGCCCTGCACCACGTCCGCCAGGCGGCGCGTACGGCACTCCGGGTACTGCGAAACCGCCAGCACTAAGTGTTATCCATTAAATTGTAGTACCAAACACGATTTTTTATCGTTTTGATAGTACGATCTGCATCGTCATTCACGTTCTCGGACGGCTGGCGGTGCATTGCCGCGGCCGGACTTTGCCAAGGAGCAGCGCGGTCATGAAACGCAGATCATTCACCACGGGGGTATTGGGACTCCTGGCGTCAGGCGCCGTGGGCCGGCCCCGGCTGGCCAGCGCCCAAAGCCAGCCATTGCCTGCCCTGGTCACCCTGGTGGTGCCCTTCGCGCCCGGCGGCGGCGCCGATCAACTGGCGCGCGAGTTCGCCCACTTCGCCCAATCCCACGCGCCGGGCACCACCTTCGTCGTCGAGAACAAACCCGGCGCCAACGGCGCGATCGCGACGCGCCACGTCGCGCGCCAGAAGCCGGACGGCTCAACGTTGTTGCTGGGTACGTCCAGCACCCATGTGCTGGGCGCGCTCATCGCCAAGACGCCGGCCGCCGAAATCGTCAAGGACTTCAGTCCCATCACGCTGCTGGCCACCACCGCCAACGCGCTGGCCGTTGCGAGCGACTCGCGCTGGAAGACATTGGACGCTTTTCTGGCCGACGCGCGCCAGCAGGCCTTGACCTACGGCACCTTCGGCACCGGCTCATCGGCGCACCTGTACGGCCTGCTGCTGGCGCAATCGACCGGGGCCAAGTTGTCTCATGTCCCGTACAAGGGCTCTGGACAGGCAATCACCGATCTTATGGGCGGCCACATCGACGCGGTTTTCCTGACCGACAGTGCGCTTGAAAGCCTGGCTCGCGACGGAAAAATCCGCGTGCTGGGCGTGACGGGCGAGACTCGCACGCGCGTATTCCCGGACACCCCGACGTTCGAGGAGCAGCAGGTGCGGCAATTGGGCTTCAGCGGCTGGTTCGGCGTGTTCGGCCCCGCGGGCACTCCCGCGCCCATTTGCGATGCTGTCGCGGCGCTGGCGGGGCAACTGGGCAAAGACGATGCGGCCCGCCAGCGCATGATAGGACAAGGCTACGACTGGGTCGGCTCCACGCCGGCGGCGCTGCAGGCGGCAGTGGAAAGCACCATCGCGATCTATCAAAAAGTCCTGGCAACGGAATCGATGGATCTGCGCGGATAGCGCACGCCCCCACGCCTGCGATCCGGAAGCGCCGGGACGCAGCCAGGTACCCATGCGCGACGGGGCGCCGAGACGGACCCCGTCGTCCCAGGCCCGTTCTTATACGCCCTCGTTGCGCTGGTCACGCAGAAACGCACCCACGGCTTCGGCAAAACGGGCAGGCTGGTCGTCATGGATATAGTGGCCCGCATCCGCGATCTCGACCGCGCGTATATGCGGATTGAGGTCGCACATGCGTTGCACCATGTCGGGTTGCAGATAATCCGAGCGACCGCCCCGCACCACCAACGTATCGCATGCAATCGCTTGCACGTGCGGCTGAAGATCGACGATCCGCGCGGGGTCGGGATTCAATCGCGTCGCCGCGATCCCCGCATGATCGTAGCGCCAGGTAAAGCCGCCGTCCGCCGCCGGCTTGAGCATGCTGGCCAAGCGCTGCTGGCGCGCCGCTTCACTGACAGTGGGGCGCAATGCACGCATGAACGCCGCGGCCTCGTCCCATGATGCAAACCGCTCGGGCGTGGTCTGAAGCTCCTGGCAGATACGCGTGGCGCCCGCACTGACTTCGAACGCGCCGGGACCGGCGTCTTCGATGACCAGCCGACGTACCCGCTGCGGATGGCGCGCCGCGAACACGATAGCGTTGATGCCCCCCATCGAATGCCCCAGCAGGTCGAACCGATCCAGTTCCAGCCGGTCGGTGATGGCCTCCAGGTCCGCCACATAGGCATCCACATAATAGTTCCAGCCTGGGTCCCAATCGGAGTCGCCGCGGCCACGCTGATCGAAGGCGATCACTCGCCATCCCGGCTGCAACGTTGCCGCCAATCGCGAGAAAGTCTCGGCGTAGCCGCGTATGCCATGCAGCATGACGATGGGATAACCATCGGCGTTGCCCCACTCGGCCACGTGAAAACGCAGCCCGGATACCTTCAACGAATAGTCGCGCCGATTCATGTTCATCTCCCAGGCTACGCCTCAATACAGACCGTCCAGACCCTTCACCTCGGAAGCGCGCAAGCCTCCCAGGCGCGCGTTGAGTCTTCCACGCGTTGCGAACGCCCAGGCCAGGACGACCTCGTCGCGGTTCGGCCCGTCATTGAACTGGGCCGTGACGGTGTCATAGTGCGACCGCACATAAAGCGCGTCCTTGTGGGCCAGCGGAATATCGATGGCCGTGCCCGGCACGCCCCGCTTGCCGGTCGATGGTACCCATGATTTCGCTCCACCCACGCCTTCGCGCACGGGGTTGGCGGCGGGGTTGGTCAGCAGCGCATTGCCATGCTCATATTCCCCATCGGTCCCCACCAGGCAGGCCTTGCCGTAGCTCTCGATCGCCTGTCCCCCGGCTGCCTCCCGGATGCGGCGGGCGAATTCCCGTCCCAGTTCGGGCGAGGCATCGATCCACGCGGACAGGTCGTCGACGTAGGTTCCAGCGTAGGGGTTGTGGATGCATGCCGCAATAACGATCTTTCGCAGCGGCTCTCCGTCGGCGGGCGCGCCAGTTTCTCCCGCCAGGGAGTCCTCGATCTGGAGATACCACTTGCGGATGTGGAAGGCACTGAAGTTGGGGCTTTTCATCGGGTATGTCTCTTTACTGGCAGCGGAATTGGAAAGGCAGGATTTGCGCGGAACAACCGCGCCTGGCGCGGCGCGGCCGGTCCCGACGCGGCTCGGATCGGTTACGCGGGCGGAAGCCTGGACTGCGGATGCGCCTTGACGGGCGCGACGAACGGCGTCCACGCCACCGAGGTGATCTCGCTGAACTCCCGCCATTCCTTGAACCAGCTGCGTCCGCCGTCCATCGAGCGGAACAGATGCCCATACTTCGTGCCGGCGAACACCAGCGACGGATCGGCCGCGTGCGTGCCGAAGGCCCAGAAGGTAGAGTTCGGCGCGGTGTGCAAAAGCGCGGCAGTCCAATTGCGGCCACGGTCTTCGGAGCGGTATATCCGCGTCCGCGAGCCGGGCGTGCCGTCACCGATCGCCAGCAATAGCACATCGTCCGCGCCCGGCAAGGGCTGGATCGTGCGGGTGTAGTACATACCATCGAAGCGGTCCGCTGAACTGGCGCCGTCCCAAACGCCTTCGCCGCTGTCGACATTGGTGTAGACCGAATTGACCGAACAGATCAGATGCGTGTGCGGTGCCTGCCCGCGCGCGGGCAGAATACTGATGCCGTGAATGTCGCCACTGACGATGCCGCTGGCGGCGGTATCCACCCGCTGCCAGGAGTCGCCGCGATCACGGCTGCGCCAGGCGCCGCCCTCCTCGACGCCGAACCAGACTTCGCTATTGGCCGGGTCCACGGCAATTGCCAGGATGCGCGGCCGGTTCACGCCCGCGCAGAACTCGGGCAACTCGACTGGCAAGGCCTGCCACGTCTGGCCGCCATCGGCCGAACGGAACATGCGCGCGCGCGACGGCGCGCCGGTACCGGCGTACACCAGTCGGGGGTCGCGCGGGTCCAGCGCCAAAGCCCAGACGGTCTGCCCGTCGGCCGGTGAATCCAGCCGGCGGAAATGTGCCCCGCCATCGGTGCTCAGGCAGATGCCGGCATCCGCGCCGGCGAATACGCGCGCGGGATCGGCCGGATCGACAGCCAGGCAACGCACCACCCCGTCGAATTCGATCGCTTCTTTCAAACCTAGCCGATGCCAGCTCGCCCCGTCATCGACGCTGCGCAATATGCCCTGTCCTGCCGTACCCACCAAGATTGTGCCTTGCATGATGTCGTCCTTCCCCTCTGGGATATCGATGCCGGGATGGCGGGCCGCCTTCCTGGCGCTCCCGTTCAGTCGGGGGCCGGGCCTGCCACCGCGGGCACGCCGACCCGCGCGCCGGCGGCCGTTCGTGGCCACGAGTGTTTCCCCTAGTTGGAAACAGACCGGTGCCACGCGAGAATTGTAGTACCAGATTAAATATTTTTCTATTTTGGTAGTACGATTTTTCCAAGAACACGCGATTCAACATGATGTTCCGGCGCGGCGGTGCATGCCAAGGGCCTCGCAACATCGACTGGAAAGGATGGGCCAATGAAGTTCTATCACGAGGTTCGGGGCTGCTCGCTGGCGGTCGATATCGTCGCGCGGGAGCTCGGCATCCCGCTGGATCTGCAATGGGTCGACATGCGCACCAAGCGCTTGAGCGACGGGACGGATTATCTGCTCGTCAACTCGAAGGGCACGGTGCCCACCCTGCGGCTACCCGACGGCCAGTACCTCAGCGAAGGGGCCGTCATCATGCAGTACCTGGCCGACCAGCGGCCCGACGTGCCATTGTTTGCGCCGCCCGGATCGCTGGCGCGCTACCGCATCATGGAATGGATGAGCTTCATCGCGGCGGATCTGCACAAGGGCGGTTTCATGCCGTTGTTCAAGGCGATCACGCCGCCGGAATACAAACTGATCGCGCGACAGTATCTGCAAGGCAAGCTGCAATGGCTCAACGACCAGTTGCAGGGACGCGACTTTCTGATGGGATCCGCGTTCACGATCGCGGACGCTCACTGCTACACGATCGCCATGTGGACGCGGGCGCATGACATAGACACCACCGGCTGGCCCCATCTGCAAGCCTATCTGGCCAGGGTCGGCGCGCGCGCCAGCGTGCGCGCGGCCGAGCAGGCCGCCCATGAAGAAGGTATGCGCCAGCGCGCCGTCAGCCCGTAAGCGCCCCCTTCCCAGCCCCCCGTTCCGACAGGAGAACCCTCCATGAACATGCTGGTCCGTATGGCCTTCTTGTGCCTGGGCGCGCTGTGCGCCGTGCATGCCGATGCCGCGAGCCCCGCCACGGGTCCGATACGTCTCATCGTGGCCTTTCCTCCGGGCGGAGGCACAGACGGAGCCGCCCGCATCATTGCGGAAAAGCTGCCCGCCCTGCTGGAGCAACCCATCATCGTCGAAAACCGCGGAGGCGCCGGAGGGACCCTGGGCGCATTGAACGCGGCGCGTGCCGCGCCAGACGGCAATACGCTGTTCCTTGGCACCAGCGCCGAACTGATCATCAATCCCGTGACCCGCAAGACGGCGCCCTATGACGTGCTCAAGCAATTCACGCCCATAGGCGAAGTCGGCAGCGTCAGCTTCGTACTGGTCGTGCCCGCCGCCTCGCCCATCACGAGTGTGCAGTCGCTGATCGCGCGGGCCAAAGCACAGCCCGATCGCCTGAACTTTTCGTCGTTCGGCATAGGGTCCACCAACCATATGATCGGTGAGCTGTTCCTGTCGCGCACCGGCGTCAGGGCCACGCACATCCCTTACCAAGGCAGCGCGCCTGCCATGAGCGCATTGCTGGCGAACGAGGTCGACTTCACGTTCGAAACCGCGGCAGTCGCCTTGCCTCTCATTAAATCGGGAAAACTACGTGCGTTGGCCACGCCTTCCCCGGCACGCCTGCGCGACCTGCCGGACATTCCCACCCTGCGGGAACTGGGCTTTCAGGACTTGGCCGCGGAGGGCTGGATGGGACTGTTCGCACCGGCCAATTTGCCGCCGGACGCAGTGGAACGGCTCAATGCCGCTTTGACCAGCGTGTTGCAAATGCCCGATGTACGGGAAAAGCTGACGGCCAGGGGCGTCGAGGTGTCTCCGGATTCGGCCCAACAGTTCCGCGATATGCTCGCGGGCGAACAGCGAAAGTGGCGGCGCGTGGCGCAAGAGTCGGGCATCTCGCTCGACTGAACAACCCCTGTTCGTGCCTGGCGGACATCGGGACGGACGCGGTCATGGCCGCCGGGGTCGGGACGGCCGTGGCGGCAGCCGTCCCCCGCTGCGTCAGTACCGCAGCGATGTAGTCAGGATCACCTGGCGACCGGGGCCGTAATCGGCGTGATGCACGCCGTTGGTCCGGGCGAAGTACTCCTTGTCCGTCAGGTTCAGCACATTGAGCTGGAAGCTCAGGTTGGGGGACACCTGGTACGCCGCCATTGCGTCGAAGCGCCAGTACGCGGGCATGTACACGCTATTGGCGCCGCCGCCCGCGCCGCCCTGATTGCCGCCGTAGGTCTTGCCCACGTAATAGATACCGCCGCCCACCGTGAACTTCGGCAGCAGCTTGTAGGTGTTCCACAGGCTGAAGCTGTTGCGCGGGGTATTGGCCAGCGGATCGCCCTCGTTCACGCCGTTATAGGCGCCCTTGAGCAGTTCGCTATCCATGTAGCTGTAGCCGCCGAACACATTCCACTTGGGTGTCACCGCGCCGGCGAAGCCCAGTTCCAGGCCGCGCACGCGGGTCTTGCCCGCCTGCTCGAATATGCCCGGGTCCACCTGGATCTGCGCGTCCTTGCGGTCGGTCTGGTAGATGGCCGCCGTCAGCGTCAGCTTCTCGTTCAGCACATCCCACTTGGTGCCTAGTTCGATCGTGCGGCTCTTTTCCGGATCCAGGCTATCGGTATCGGCGGACAAGGTCTCCTGGTCACCGCCGCTGACGGTGGGTGGCGTCGACGCCGTTGCGTAGGACAGATAGATGCTGCCGTTGGGCGCCGGTTTATAGACGATACCCGTCTGGTAGCTGAAGATATTCCAACTGCCGCTGGTGCTCTGCGAGCTGGTCGCGCCGCGCGGCAGGAAATTGCCGTCGATGCGATAGTTGTCGAAGCGCCCGCCCAGGTTCAACGACCAGCGATCGTTGAACTCGATGGTATCGAAGGCATAGATGGCACGCGTGTTGGACGTGGTGTCGCTGGTCAGCGGGCCGCGCGAAATATCGCCGGACCAGTTGTCGTGCGGATCGGGGTGATACACCGGCGTGCAGTCCATGGCGCCGGCGGGGAACACCGCCGGGCAGAAGCTGCCCGCCGTCGTCGTCACGTTGTAGCTGGCGTTCTTGTTCTTCTCATTGGTGAACTCCACGCCGAAGTCGTAGCTGTGCTTGAGCGATCCGGTCTCGAACTTGCCGTACAGCTCGGTGACGTTCGACAGCATGGTGGTCTGGTTCCAACGCGACTTCAAGCCGCGCTGCATCCACCACTCGCCGCTGGCGGGATCGAAACGCGCCGCGCCGCCATCGCCAGGGTTGGTCAACACGTAGTCGTTCAGCGTCTGGCCATAGCGCGTCGCGTTGCGCAGGGTCACATGCTGATTGAAATCGTGTTCCAGTTCGATGGTGCCGATGTCCGCCTTGTTCTTCACGTAGTCGCGGTCATAGACGCCGTAGAACTTGCTGCGGCCCACGTTCAGGATACCGTCGCTGGTGTGCTTGCCTGGGATCTTCGTCGCCAGCGGCACGCCGTAGTCCGGCATACCGTCGGACTGGAAGTGGTAATAGCTGAAAGTCGCGCGGGTGGGCGTGCCCAGTCCGAAGGACAGCGACGGCGCCACGCCCCATTTGTCATAGTCGACGGCATTGCGCCCGGGGACGTTGCCTTTGCCATCCAGCAGGTTCAAGCGGAAAGCGGAGTTGTCGTTGAACTGCCAATTGGCATCCACGGTACCGCGCCAATAGGCATCGGTGCCGAGGCCGGCGTCGGCCTGAACGAAGGAACCCAGCTTGGGCTTCTTGCTGACCAGGTTGATGCTGCCGCCGCCCGAACCGCGTCCACCGAAAGCCGAATCCGCGCCGCGGATCACCTCCACGCTTTCGACGTTGAAAATCTCGCGGGTCTGGCCGCCCGGATCGCGTATGCCATCGACGAAAATGTTGTTGCCCGAAGAGCTGCCACGGATAAAGGGCCGGTCGGCCAGCGGCTGCCCGCCTTCTCCCGCGCCAAAGGTGATGCCCGGAGAATTCCGCAAGACGTCCTGAAGCGAAGTCGCCGCGCTATCCTGGATCACCGTCTGCGGAATAATCTGTACCGACTTGGGTGTGTCCAGCAGGGGCGCCGTGAATTTCGTGGAAGACGATACCGGTACGTCGTACAGGGAATCGCCTTCCACCTGCACGGGTGCCATCTCCGTGACCGGGGCGTTTTGCGCGACGGCCTGCTGCCCCAGGAACAGGGCTGGGCTCGCCAGCGCAACGGCCAAAGACTGGGTCAACGTATTCAAGGAATACGAGTCTTGCTGCTTCAAAGGGCTTCTCCGATCTGCTAACGATAATGACAACGATTCTTGTTTTGATATTTGTCACGAATGATAGACAAACTCGTCAGCCCTAACAATGTTTATTAACGCGTCGTTCACAATGTGGCGCGCCAGCACCGTGTCGGCGCCTAAACTTTGCACACCGGACATTCAGTAAATAGTCAGAAATCGACCCGCATCGTCGGTGAAAGCGTCTTATGCTGAGAGGTCCGGCGCGGGCGCATAACGCGCCGCGTGGCGAACAGGCGACCGGACCCCTTGCCGCGCGCGGCGGGCACGACGCTAAATGGAGCAGACGATGGGCTGGCTGAAAATCACGCGCCTCTGGGCGCTACGGACGCGACAGGACGCGATGACACTGTGGTTCGCGTTGCGCCACCCGGCGACCCCTTGGTACGCGAAGGCGCTGGCGGTCCTGGTGGCCGCCTATATCCTGAGCCCCATTGACCTGATACCCGACTTCATACCGGTGCTCGGCTTCCTGGATGACATCATTCTCGTGCCGATATTGATCTGGGCGACGCTGCGCGCCCTACCCGCGCCGGTACGCGCGGATAGCCGCGATCGCGCGCAGGCCTGGGCCACGCGCCGGCTGGCGCGCCCGCGCAGCAAGGCCGGCGCGGCATTCGTGATGCTGGTCTGGATCGCGATCGCGGCCGCGATCGCATGGTGGCTCTACGCGATCTGGTTCAGTCCGGTCGCGCCGAGCGCCGCCGTTTAAGCAGATAGCGGATGACGAAGCCCGGATACGCCAGCACCAGGAACAGGCACAGGCCGATGGCGTAGAACTCCCAGCCTTGGGCGAAGCGGTTACCCAGGGCGGCTTCGAAGGCGAAACCCAGGGCGCCGACGACCAGATAGAACACCAGCAGTTCCACCAGGCGCAGCCAGAGCGGCTTGGGTACGGGCGCCCCGCCCTTGCGCCATACGAACAGGGCAAACACCCGCTCGTTCAGGAAAGGTAGATTGGCGCAGACCAGGGCCAGCGCGATCAACAGCCAGACGGCAAGGGTTTGATTCATCGGCCCGGTTGAAACAGACGACGGCGCATTGCGCGCCGCCATCCTCGGTTGATATTCAGGCAGCCGGCGCCTGGCCGGCCGCGGGCCCGGTCACAGGCCCAGGGAAGTCTGCACCGCGCGCACGCAGGCCGCCATCAGGCCGCCCGGTACGATGCCCAGCAGCAGCACCAGCACGCCGTTCAAGGACATCAGGCCGCGCTGCACGCAGGATGCCGACACCGGATGTACATCGCCCACCGGTTCGTCGAAGTACACGACCTTGACGACACGCAGGTAGTAGAAGGCGCCAATCAGCGAGAACATCACCGCGATCACGGCGATACCGACATGGCCCATCTGGATCAAGGGCTGCAGCACGGCCAGTTTGGCGTAGAAACCCACCGTCGGCGGCAGGCCCGTCAGCGACACCATCAGCACCAGCACGATGAAAGCGTGCCAGGGGCTGCGGCGATTCAGGCCCTTCAGGTCGTCGATGTTGTCGCATTCGAAGCCGTCGCGCGACAGCAGCAGGACCATGCCGAAGCTGCCCAGCGTGGTCAGCACATAGGTGACGATGTAGAACAGCGCCGCGCCATAGCCCACCGCGGGGGATCCGCCGCCGGCCGCCAGGCCCAGCAGCACGAAGCCCATGTGCGAGATCGTCGAATACGCCAGCATGCGCTTGAAATTGCTCTGCGCGATGGCGGTCAGGTTGCCGATCGCCAGGGACAGCACCGCCAGGATCAGCAGCATGGGCTGCCAGTCCGCGGCCAGGGAGTGCATGGCTTCGATCAGCACGCGCAGCGTGATGGCGAAGGCAGCCAGCTTGGGCGCGGCACCCAGCAACAGCGTGACGGCCGTCGGCGCGCCATGGTAGACGTCGGGCACCCACATATGGAACGGCGCGGCGCCCAGCTTGAATGCCAGGCCGGCCACGATGAAGACCACGCCCAGCACCAGCGGCAGGTACTGCGCCTTGCCGCCGCCGATGACCGCGGCGATCTGCGCCAGGTCGAGCTGGCCCGTCGCGCCGTAGATCATGGACATGCCATACAGCAGGAAACCGGAAGCCAGCGCACCCAGCACGAAGTATTTCATGGCGGCTTCGGTGGCCGTGGTGTCGTCGCGGCGCAGCGCGATCAGCGCGTACAGCGACAGCGACATCAGCTCCAGGCCCAGGTAGACCGTGATCAGGTTGCCGGCCGAGATCATCACCATCTGGCCGAGCAGGCCGAACAGCGACAGCACGTACAGCTCGCCGCCGCGCAGCATGTCGCGCGACTGCGAATAGATGCGGCCGTAGACCAGGGTGACGAACACCGCCACGTAGGACGTGATCTTCAGCAGGTGCGCCAGGTCGTCCGTAACGAACAGGCCGCCGAACGCCCTGCCCTTTACGCCATCGTGCCACTGCACCAGGGAAATAATGGTCAGTACCACCAGCGTGCCCAGCGTCAGCAGATAGCTGAGCTTGCGCGTGGGGTGATTGCTGACCGCATCGACCAGCAGGATCACCGAGCCCAAAATGAGCAGCAGGATCTCCGGCGTCGCCAGCGCGAAATCGAGTGAGGAGTGCATCATTGTCTTGGCTTACAGTTTCGAGATGGCAACGTGTTGCATCAGGGCCTGCACCGACGCATGCATCACGTCGGTAAAGGGCTTGGGATAGATACCCATGTACAGCACGGTAATGGCCATCAGGCCCAGGATCAGGAATTCGCGGCGATTGATGTCGGTCAGTTCGCGCACGTGATCGTTGGCGATCTCGCCGAAGGCCACGCGCTTGACCATCCAGAGCGAATACGACGCGCCCAGGATCAGGGCGGTGGCCGCGGCCAGGCCGATCCAGAAGTTGTGCTGCACGGCGCCCATGATGACCATGAATTCGCCCACGAAGCCGCTGGTGGCCGGCAGGCCGCTGTTGGCCATGGAGAACAGCACGAAGAAGGTCACGAAGCGCGGCATCGTATTCACCACGCCGCCGTAGTCGGCGATGCGGCGGCTGTGCACGCGGTCATACAGTACGCCGATGCACATGAACATGGCGCCCGACACGAAGCCGTGCGAGATCATCTGCACGATCGCGCCTTCCACGCCGGCCGTATTGAAGATGAAAAAGCCCAGCGTCACGAAACCCATGTGCGCCACGGACGAATACGCCACCAGCTTCTTCATATCGTCCTGCACGATCGCGACCAGGCCGATGTAAATCACGGCGATCAGCGACAGCGCAATCATCAGGCCGGCCAGGCTGTGCGAAGCATCCGGCGCGATCGGCAGCGAGAAGCGCAGGAAACCATAGGCGCCCAGCTTCAGCATGATGGCCGCCAGCACGATGGAGCCGCCCGTGGGCGCTTCGACGTGGGCATCCGGCAGCCAGGTATGCACCGGCCACATCGGCACCTTCACCGCGAAGGCCGCCAGCATGGCGACGAACACCAGCACCTGCGGGGTCATGCCCAGCTTCAGCTGCTGCCACTGCAGGATGTCGAAGGAGCCGCCCGAGGCATTCCACAGGTAGATGAAGGCCACCAGCGTCAGCAGCGAGCCCAGCAGCGTATACAGGAAGAACTTGAACGCCGCGTAGACCCGGTTCGGTCCGCCCCACACGCCCACGATGATGTACATCGGGATCAGCGTGGCTTCGAAGAACACGTAGAACAGCAGGCCGTCCAGCGCGACGAATACGCCGATCATCAAGCCCGACAGGATCAGGAAGGCCGCCATGTACTGCGCCACGCGGCTGGTGATCACCTCCCAGCCGGCCAGCACCACGATGATCGTGATGAAGGCGGTCAGCAGCACGAACCACAGCGATATGCCGTCCACGCCCAGGTGGTAGTTGACGTTGAAGGTGCTGATCCAGGGCACGTTTTCGACGAACTGCATGTTCGCCGTCGACGCATCGAAGCCGGTGTACAGGGGGATCGTCACCAGCAGCCCCGCCGCGGCGCCGATCAGGGACAGCCACAGCGTCAGTCCACGCTTGTTGTCCCCGCCCAGGGCGAGCACCAGCAAGCCGAAAACGATGGGAACAAAGACCGCGAGGGTAAGCCAGGGAAAAGTATGGGATGCCATCTCGCTAGCCATTTATTGGGGAATCAGCACGAAGAAAGTCACCAGGGCCAGGATCCCGATGATCATGGCGAAGGCATAGTGATAGATGAAGCCGGACTGCAGGTAGCGGCTCACGCCAGCCACCCAGCCCACCAGCCGGGCGCTGCCGTTGATCAGGCCATCGATCAGCGCGCGATCGCCGGCTTGCCACAGGCCGCGGCCCAGGCCGCGGGCGGCGCGCGCGATCACCTGCTCGTTGAACCAGTCCACGTAGTACTTGTTCTCGAGGACGACGTTGACGCCCGAGAGACTGCGCTTGATGGCGGCCGGCACCTTGGGATTGATCAGGTAGCAGTACCAGGCCACCACGGCGCCCGCGACCACCAGCCAGAAGGCCGTGGAGGTGAAGGCGTGCAGGCCGAAGGCCACCCAGCCGTGCCATTCCTCGGCCAGTTCATGCATGGCCGGATGCTCGGGCAGCACGGTGATGGCGCCCTGGAAATACTTGCCGAACAGCATGGGATCGACAACCAGCGCGCCGATGATCACCGACGGAATCGCCAGCACGATCAGGGGCAGCGTGACCACCCACGGCGATTCGTGCGGCGGGCCGCTGTGGCCGTGGTCGTCATGGCCGTGGTCGTCGGACGTGCCATGCACCTGCGCTTCCGCGCCGTGGCTGTCGTCATGATGCGCGTGGCCGTGGCCATGCGCATCGAAGCGCTCCTTGCCGTGGAAAACCAGGAAGTAGACACGGAACGAATACAGCGAGGTCACGAACACGCCGATCAGCGTGGCGAAGTGCGCGAAGCCGGCGCCCCAGACTTCGGACGCACCCGCGGCTTCGATGATGTGTTCCTTCGAGTAGAAGCCCGAGAAGAACGGCGTGCCCACCAGGGCCAGCGTGCCGATCAGGAAGGTGATCCAGGTGATCGGCATGTACTTGCGCAGGCCGCCCATGTTGCGGATGTCCTGGTCGTGGTGCATGCCGATGATGACCGAACCCGCGCCCAGGAACAGCAGCGCCTTGAAGAACGCGTGCGTCATCAGGTGGAAGATCGCCACCTGGTAGGCCGACGCGCCCAGCGCCACGGTCATGTAGCCCAGCTGCGACAGCGTCGAATACGCCACCACGCGCTTGATGTCGTTCTGGATGATCCCCAGGATACCCAGGAACAGCGCGCCGATGGCGCCGATCACGATGATGAAGGACAGCGCCGTATCGGAATGTTCGAACAGCGGCGAAAAGCGTGCCACCATGAAGATGCCGGCCGTCACCATGGTCGCCGCGTGGATCAGCGCGGAAATCGGCGTGGGGCCTTCCATCGAATCGGGCAGCCAGGCATGCAGCGGCACCTGCGCCGATTTACCCATGGCGCCGATGAACAGGCAGATGCAGGCCACGGTCAGCAGCTTCCAGTCGCCGCCCGGGAAGGTCATGCCGGCCAGCTTGTCGGCCTGGCTGAACACATCCGAGTACTGCATCGAACCGACGTAGGCGAACAGCAGGCCGATGCCCAGCACGAAACCGAAGTCGCCGACGCGGTTGATCAGGAAGGCCTTCATATTGGCGAAGATCGCCGTCGGCCGCGTGTACCAGAAGCCGATCAGCAGGTACGACACCAGGCCCACCGCTTCCCAGCCGAAGAACAGCTGCACCATGTTGTTGGACATGACCAGCATCAGCATGGAGAAGGTGAACAGCGAGATGTACGCGAAGAAGCGCTGATAGCCGGGATCGTCCGCCATGTAGCCGATGGTGTAGATGTGCACCATCAGCGACACGCTGGTGACCACGACCATCATCATGGCCGACAGCGGATCGATCAGGAAACCGATGTTCAGCTGCGTGCTGCCGATCAGGCTCCAGGTGTAGACGTTCCCGTCGTACGTATGGCCGTTCAGCACGTCGCCCAGCACCACGAAGGCGCCGATCGTGGAGATCAGCACGCCCAGGATGGTGATCAGGTGCGCGCCACGCCGCCCGATGGGGCTGCCGAGGAACCCGGTGCCGAACAGGCCGGCCAGGATGGCGCCGGCCAGGGGCGCCAGTGCGATAAGCAGGTAGAGATTGGGAGAGCTAGACATTGTTATTCCTGGACTCCGTCAGCCCTTCAGGCGATCGAGTTCGTCGACGTTGATCGTGTTCAGGTTGCGGAACAGCAGCACCAGAATGGCCAGCCCGATCGCCGCCTCGGCGGCGGCGACGGTCAGGATGAAGAACACGAAGACCTGCCCGGCGGCGTCGCCGGACCAGCTCGAAAAGGCCACGAAATTCATGTTGACGGCCAGCAGTACCAGCTCGATGGACATCAACAGAATGATCAGGTTGCGGCGGTTCAGGAAGATGCCGAAGATGCCGATGGCGAACAGGATCGCCCCCAGTATCAGGTAATGGGCCAGCGTCAGCGTCACTTCTGTTCTCCTTGGGCCGGAACGGCGGCGGCGGTGCGGGCCTGGGCGCGCTCGCTCTGCGCCGGCATGCTCACCAGGCGGAAGCGGTCCTTGGCGCGCACGCGCACGGCTTCCGACGGATTGTTGTACTTGACGTCGCGGCGGCGGCGCAGCGTCAGCGCGATCGCCGACACCATGCCCACCAGCAGCAGCACCGCGCCCACTTCCACCGCGTAGACGTACTGCGTGTACATGGCCGTACCCAGGGCGCGGGCGTTGTTGTAGTCGCCCGCCACGGCGGCCGGGGGCCCCGCGTTGAACCACGTCGAACCCAGCACGAAGGAGATTTCCAGCACCAGGATCAAGCCGATCACCAGGCCCAGCGGCAGGTAGGTGCGCAAGCCCTGGCGCAACGCCGCCATGCGGATGTCCAGCATCATCACGACGAACAGGAACAGCACCATGACGGCGCCGACGTACACCAGGACCAATAGCAGGCCCAGGAATTCCGCGCCCAGCAGGATCCACAACATCGAAGCGTTGAAGAAAGCCAGGATCAGGTGCAGCACCGCGGTCACGGGGCTGCGCGCCGTAATGACGCGGAACGCCGCCACCACGAGCACGATGGACAGCAGGTAGAAAAGAATGGTGGTGAAAGTCATGGAGTCGTACCCGGCATCAACGGTAAGGCGCGTCTTCGGCGCGTCGTTGGGCGATTTCCGCCTCGTAGCGGTCGCCCACCGCCAGCAGCATGTCCTTCGTGAAGTACAGGTCGCCGCGCTTTTCGCCGTGGTATTCCAGGACGTGCGTTTCGACGATGGAGTCCACCGGACAGCTTTCTTCGCAGAAGCCGCAGAAGATGCACTTGGTCAGGTCGATGTCGTAGCGCGTGGTGCGGCGGCTGCCGTCCTCGCGCACGTCCGATTCGATGGTGATCGCGAGCGCCGGGCACACCGCTTCGCACAGCTTGCAGGCGATGCAGCGCTCTTCCCCGTTGGGGTAGCGGCGCAGCGCGTGCAGGCCGCGGAACCGCGGCGACGCCGGGGTTTTCTCATGGGGGTAGCGCAGCGTTACCTTGCGCTTGAAGAAATACTTGCCCGTCAGGCGCATGCCCTTGAGCAGTTCGGACAGCAAGAGGCTGCCGAAGAAATCCTTGATCGCTTCCATATCCTGCCTTTTGCCTATCGCTAGCGCCAAATGTTCCAGGGCGTCTGCATCCAGATCGCCACGACGAGCAGCCACACGCCGGTCAGCGGAATAAAAATCTTCCAGCCCAGGCGCATGATCTGGTCGTAGCGGTAGCGCGGGAACGACGCGCGGAACCAGACGAACAGGGAGACTACGCAGAACGTTTTGAGACCCAGCCAGATCCAGCCGGGGATCCAGGTCAGCGGCGCCACGTCGATGGGCGAGGTCCAGCCGCCCAGGAACATGATCGACGCCAAGGCCGACAACAGGATCATGTTGGCGTATTCGCCCAGGAAGAACAGCGCGAAGGCCATCCCCGAGTACTCGACCATGTGGCCCGCGACGATTTCCGACTCACCTTCCACCACGTCGAACGGCGCGCGGTTGGTTTCGGCAACCGCCGACACCACGTAGATGACGAACAGCGGCAGCAGCGGCAGCCAGTTCCAGGAAAGGAAGGTCAGGCCGTGGTCCGCGAACCAGCCGCGCGTCTGGCCCAGCACGATCTCGCTCATGTTCAGGCTGCCGGACACCAGCAGCACCGTGACCAGCACGAAGCCGATGGCCAATTCATAGGACACCATCTGCGCGGACGCGCGCAGCGCACCCAGGAAGGCGTACTTGGAATTGGACGCCCAGCCCGCCACGATCACGCCGTACACACCGACGGACGTGATGGCCATGATGTACAGCAAGCCGGCGTTGACGTTGGCCAGCACCACCTGCGGTCCGAAGGGCACCACCGCCCAGGCGGCCAGCGCGGGCATCAGCGTGACCACCGGCGCCAGGATGAACAGGATGCGGTTGGCCTCGGTGGGCACCACCACTTCCTTGGTCAACAGCTTGAACACATCCGCGAAGGGCTGCAGCAGGCCGCGATAGCCAACGCGGTTCGGGCCCCTGCGCACGTGCATGAAGCCGATCATCTTGCGTTCCCAGTACGTCAGGTAGGCCACGCACAGGATGATGGGTACCGCGATGATGACCACCTTGATGATGGTCCAGACCACCAGCCAGGGCGTTGCGCCCAGCAGAGCCTGGCCGTGGCTTTCCAGAATATTGAGCCATTCCATCAGGCACGCTCCACGCTGATTTCACCGAATGCGCCACCCAGGGCGGCGGTCTGTTCGAAGCCGGCGGATACCCGCAGCGCGCGGTCGGCCACCGTTTCGTCCTGCACCGTTTCCAGTTCGACGGCGCCGGTCGCGGTACGCACGCGCACCTTGACGCCGGCCGTCAGGCCCAGGCTGGCCAGGGTCTGGCCATTCATGCGCGCCGACGGCGAACGCGAAGCAGGCGCGGCCTGCAGCGAGTGGGCGCGGCGCACGATCGCATCGGTGCGGTAGATCGGTACGTCGGCGACGCGCTCCAGTCCGCCCAGGACCGTCGCGCCCACGCCGGGCGCGGCATTGACGCGGTTGGACAAGCGTCCTTCCAGCCCGCCGGCCAGCACGCTGTCGCGCACCGATTCGGAGGTTTCGTCGTCGAAGCCGGCCAGTTGCAGCACGTTGCCCAGCACGCGCAGCACCTTCCACGCCGGACGGGTCTGGCGGAACGGCACGACCGTGCCCTTGAAGCTTTGCGCGGTGCCCTGTGCGTTGACGAAGGTGCCCGAGGTTTCGGTGAACGGCGCCACGGGCAGCATCACGTTGGCCCATTCCTGGGCGGCGGCGCGATACGGCGTCAGCGCGACGGCGAATTGCGCATCGCGCAAGGCGGCGACGGCCTGCGGGCCGTTATCGGCGTCCAGCAGCGGTTCGGCGTGCAGGACGATGTAGGCCTTCAACGGATCCGCCAGCATGGCGGCCGCGGTCTTGCCGCCCTTGCCCGGCACGGCGCCGGCCAGGTAGCCGCCCACCGTGTTGCCGCCGGAAGTCAGGAAGCCCAGGCGGGCGCCGGCCATGCCGGCGATGACCTGCGCATTGGCGGCAATCGTCGCGGCCTGCGGCGACGCCACGGCCATGTTGCCCAGCAGGACCGCGGTCTGGCTACCCGAGGCCAGGCTGGCGGCGATGACCTTGGCCTGTTCGCCGGCGACCACGCCACCGAATTCAGCGGGTACGTCCACGCCCTTGGCCTGGGCCAGCGCCACGGCGACTTCGGCCAGCGCGCGCGGTAGCGCCGACGGCGCGACGGTCAGGCGGCCGGTAACGGGCATCAGCGGATCGTCCGCCAGGCTATCGACCAGCAGGACCTGCGCGCCGCGCTTGGCGGCCTGGCGCAGGCGCTGCGCCATCAACGGATGATCCTTGCGCAGCACCGAGCCGACGACCAGCACGCGATCCAGCGTATCCAGATCGGCGACCTGCATACCGAGCCAGGGCGCGCCTTCCAGCGCGGCGCCCAGCGCCGCATCGGTCTGGCGCAGGCGGAAGTCGATGTTCTCGGAACCCAGCGCGCGGACCAGGCGGCCCAACAGCGCGTATTCCTCGGTGGTGGCGTATTCCGTCGCCAGCGCGCCGATCTGGCCGCCGCCGAAGTTGTCGCGCACGCGGGACAGGCCTTGCGCCACGGCTTGCAGCGCATCGGCCCACGACGCTTCGCGCCATTCGCCGTCGGCGCCCTTGATCATGGGCGTTTCCAGGCGATCGTCGGCGTTCAGGCCTTCATAGGAAAAACGATCGCGGTCGCTCAGCCAGCACTCGTTCAGCGCTTCGTTTTCGAAGGGCACCACGCGCATGACCTTGTCGCCCTTGACCTGCACCACCAGGTTGGCGCCCAGGCTGTCGTGCGGGCTGACCGAACGGCGGCGCGCCAGTTCCCAGGTGCGCGCGCTATAGCGGAACGGCCGCGACGTCAGTGCGCCCACCGGGCACAGATCGATCATGTTGCCGGACAGCTCCGATTCCACCGAGCGGCCGACGAAGGAGGTGATCTCGGAGTGTTCGCCCCGGTTGATCATGCCCAGCTCCATCACGCCGGCGATTTCCTGGCCGAAGCGCACGCAGCGGGTGCAGTGGATGCAACGGCTCATTTCCTCGGCCGACACCAGCGGGCCCAGGTCCTTGTGGAACACCACGCGCTTTTCTTCGTGATAGCGCGAAGCCGATCCGCCGTAGCCCACCGCCAGATCCTGCAGCTGGCATTCGCCGCCCTGATCGCAGATGGGGCAATCGAGCGGGTGGTTGATCAACAGGAACTCCATGACCGACTTCTGCGCGGCCTTGGCTTTTTCCGAGTTGGTGAAGACCACCATGCCGTTGGTCACGGGCGTGGCGCAGGCCGGCAGCGCCTTGGGCGCCTTTTCGACCTCGACCAGGCACATGCGGCAGTTGGCGGCGATGGAAAGCTTCTTGTGGTAGCAGAAATGCGGCACGTACTGCCCGAGCTTCTGGGCCGCATGCATCACCATGCTGCCTTCGGGCACTTCTACCTTGTTGCCGTCGACGGTTAGTTCAACCATTCTCTTTTCCTGACCTACAGATAGTGCGGTACCACGCACTTCTTGTGCTCGACGTGGTACGCGAATTCGTCGTGGAAATGCTTCAGGAAGCCGCGCACGGGCATCGCGGCCGCGTCGCCCAGCGCACAGATCGTGCGGCCCATGATGTTGCCCGCCACACTGTCGAGCAGATCCAGGTCTTCCGGACGGCCTTCGCCGTGCTCGATGCGGTTCACCATGCGATACAGCCAGCCCGTGCCTTCACGGCACGGCGTGCACTGGCCGCAGCTTTCCTCGAAGTAGAAATAGGACAGGCGCAGCAGCGACTTCACCATGCAGCGCGTTTCGTCCATGACGATGACGGCGCCGGAACCCAGCATGGAGCCGGCCTTGGCGATGGCGTCGTAGTCCATGGTGGTTTCCATCATGATGCTGGCGGGCAGCACCGGCGCGCTGGAGCCGCCAGGGATCACGGCCTTCAACTTGCGGCCGCCGCGCATGCCGCCGGCCAGCTCCAGCAGCTTGGAGAACGGCGTGCCCATGGGGATCTCGTAATTGCCGGGGCGCTCGACGTCGCCGGTAATCGAGAAGATCTTGGTGCCGCCGTTGTTGGGCTTGCCGATTTCCAGGTATTGCTGGCCGCTGTTGCGGATGATCCAGGGCACCGCCGCGAAGGTTTCGGTGTTGTTGATCGTCGTGGGCTTGCCGTACAGGCCGAAGCTGGCGGGGAACGGCGGCTTGAAGCGCGGCTGGCCTTTCTTGCCTTCCAGCGATTCCAGCAGCGCGGTTTCTTCGCCGCAGATGTAGGCGCCGTAGCCATGGAAGGCATGCAGCTGGAAGTTGAATTCCGAACCCAGGATCTTGTCGCCCAGGAAGCCGGCGGCGCGCGCTTCTTCCAGGGCTTCCTCGAAGCGTTCGTACACTTCGAAGATTTCGCCGTGGATGTAGTTGTAGCCCACCGAGATGCCCATGGCGTACGCGGCGATGGCCATGCCTTCAATCACGATGTGCGGATTGAAGCGCAGGATGTCGCGATCCTTGAACGTGCCGGGCTCGCCCTCGTCCGAATTGCACACCAGGTACTTCTGGCCCGGGAACGTGCGCGGCATGAAGCTCCACTTCAGCCCGGTGGGAAAACCGGCGCCGCCGCGGCCGCGCAAGCCGGAAGCCTTGACTTCGGCGATGACTTCTTCCGGCTTCATGCCGGTGGTCAGGATCTTGCGCAGGGCCTCGTAGCCGCCGCGCTTGACGTAGTCTTCCAGATGCCAGTTGTCGCCGTCCAGGTCGGCCAGGATCTGCGGCTGCAGATGGCGGCCGTGCAGGCACATGGACTGGGACAGGTCGCGCAAGGGGTTGGGGTCCAGCCCCTGGGCGAAGTTGCGATAAAGGTCCGGCGCATTCATGCCGTTTCTCCTTGCGCGCGCAGGCCGTCGATCAGTTCGTCCATCCGCGCTTCGGTCATGCGTACACACATGTGCTTGTTGTTCACCAGCATCACCGGCGAATCGCCGCAGGCGCCCATGCACTCGCCTTCGACCAGGGTGAACATGCCGTCGGGCGTGGTGCCGCGGTAGTCGACCCCGAGCTTGCGCTTCAGGTAGTCGCCCGCTTTTTCACCATCGCGCAGCGCGCACGGCAGGTTGGTACAGACCGAGATCTTGTGCTTGCCGGTCTGCGACACGTTGAACATGTTGTAGAAGGTGGCCACTTCCTGCACCGCGATGGGCGGCACCCCCAGATAGATGGCGACGTCTTCGATGATTTCGGTCGACAGCCAGCCTTTTTCGTCCTGCGCGATGGCAAGCGCGGCCATGATGGCCGACTGCTTCTGGTCGGCCGGGAACTTCGTGAGTTCCCGGTCGATTTTCTGGTAAGCCTGTTCGGAAAGCAGCATAGTTTGAATCCGGAATATGCAAGAGGCCCCTTCGGGTCTTCTTCAAGGTCGTGCGGCGTTCCCTAACGGTCGATTTCGCCGAACACGATGTCCTGCGTGCCGATGACGGTCACGGCGTCGGCAATCATGTGCCCGCGGGTCATTTCGTCCAGCGACTGCAGATGGGCGAAACCGGGGGCGCGGATCTTCAGGCGGTACGGCTTGTTGGCGCCGTCGGACACCAGATAGATGCCGAACTCGCCCTTGGGATGCTCGACGGCCGCATAGGCTTCGCCGGGGGGCACATGGAAACCTTCGGTGAAGAGCTTGAAATGGTGGATCAGCTCTTCCATGTTGGTCTTCATGGCGGCCCGCTTGGGCGGCGCGACCTTGTGGTTGTCGATCATCACCGGGCCGGGGTTGTTGCGCAGCCACTCCACGCACTGGCGGATGATGCGATTGCTCTGGCGCATTTCGGCGACGCGGACCAGGTAGCGGTCATAGCAATCGCCGTTGACGCCGACCGGCACGTCGAAATCGATCAAGTCGTAGACTTCATAGGGCTGCGTCTTGCGCAGGTCCCAGGCCACGCCGGAGCCACGCAGCATCGGCCCGGTGAAGCCCAGCGCCTTGGCGCGCTCCGGCGAAACCACGCCGATGCCGACCAGGCGCTGCTTCCAGATGCGGTTGTCCGTCAGCAGCGTTTCGTATTCGTCGACGCAGGCCGGGAAGCGATTGGTGAAGTCTTCGATGAAGTCCAGCAGCGAGCCCGAACGCGCGTCGTTCATGGCGCGCACTTCGCGTTCGCCGCGATACTTGCTGGATTCGCCGTAGTGCGGCATGGCATCCGGCAGGTCGCGATAGACGCCGCCCGGACGATAGTAGGCGGCGTGCATGCGCGCGCCGGATACCGCCTCGTAGCAGTCCATCAGGTCTTCGCGTTCGCGGAAGGCGTACAGGAAGACCGCCATGGCGCCGACGTCCAGCGCGTGCGAACCCAGCGACATCAGGTGGTTCAGGATCCGCGTGATCTCATCGAACATGACGCGGATGTACTGCGCGCGCAGGGGCGCCTCGATGCCCAGCAGCTTTTCGATGGCCATGACGTAGGCGTGCTCGTTGCACATCATGGACACGTAGTCCAGGCGATCCATGTAAGGCAGCGCCTGGATGAAGGTCTTGTGCTCGGCCAGTTTTTCGGTGGCGCGATGCAGCAGGCCGATGTGCGGATCGGCGCGCTGGATGACTTCGCCGTCCAGCTCGAGCACCAGGCGCAGCACGCCGTGCGCGGCCGGGTGCTGGGGACCGAAGTTCAGGGTGTAGTTCTTGATTTCTGCCATGATCAGCGACCGGCTCCGTAGGTATCTTCGCGCACGACGCGCGGCGTGATTTCACGCGGATCGATGGTGACCGGTTGATAGATGACGCGGCCCTGCTCAGGGTCGTAGCGCATTTCCACATTGCCCGACAGCGGGAAATCCTTGCGGAACGGATGACCGATGAAGCCGTAATCGGTCAGGATGCGGCGCAGGTCCGGATGGCCTTCGAAGACGATGCCGTACAGGTCGAAGGCTTCGCGCTCGTACCAGCCGACCGCGGGCCAGCAATCGATCAGCGAGGCAACCATGGGGAAGTCGTCGTCCGGCGCCCAGGTGCGGACGCGCAGGCGCCAGTTGTGCGCGATGGACAGCAGGTGGATGGTCACCGCGAAGCGGCCGCGCTGCCCGCGCGCGCCGCCGCGATCATCGGCCGACGGGCGCGTGCCGTTGCCCCAGGTCAGATAGTCGACGCCGCACAGGTCGATACAGGTTTCGAATTGCAGGCCCGCGTCGGTACGCAGGCGGTTGCACGCCGACACCCACTGGGCCGCCGGGACTTCCAGCGTCAGTTCGCCGAGCGCCTCGGTCAATGCGATGGTTTCACCGAACGCGGCGTGCAGATTGGTTTTCAGGGTTTCGAGCCTGGTCATCATCTTCAACGATTAGGTAAGCCGGGACACGCAATGCAGGCGTATGCCCGATCAGCGCGCGATCGTGTTGGTCAGGCGTATCTTGTTCTGCATCTGCAGCAGACCGTAGACCAGCGCTTCGGCCGTGGGCGGACAGCCCGGCACATAGACGTCCACCGGAACGATGCGATCGCAACCACGCACTACGGAGTACGAATAGTGGTAGTACCCGCCGCCGTTGGCGCAGGAACCCATGGAGACGACCCAGCGTGGCTCCGGCATCTGGTCGTACACCTTGCGCAGCGCCGGCGCCATCTTGTTGCACAGCGTGCCGGCGACGATCATCAGATCCGACTGGCGGGGGCTGGGGCGAAAGATGATGCCGAACTGGTCCAGGTCGTAGCGCGCCGCGCCGGCGTGCATCATCTCCACGGCGCAACAGGCCAGACCGAAGGTCATGGGCCACATCGAACCGGTCTTGGCCCAGTTGATGAACTTGTCGGCGCTCGTGGTGATGAAGCCTTGCTTGTGAATGCCTTCTTCAATAGCCATTTTGATCTCTGGTGGCGTGGATGGGATATGAGCGGGTAGGCATCATTCCCAATCGAGCGCGCCTTTCTTCCATTCGTAGATGAAACCCACCGTCAGGACCGCCAGGAAAATCATGACGGTCCAGAAGCCGACCAGACCGACGGTGCCGTGCGCGATGGCCCACGGAAACAGGAACGCGATCTCAAGGTCGAACAGGATGAAAAGGATGGCGACGAGGTAGTAGCGCACGTCGAATTTCATGCGCGCGTCTTCGAAAGCCTCGAATCCGCATTCGTAGGGAGACAATTTCTCCGCGTAGGGACGGCGCGGTCCAAGCAGCGAGCCCGCGGTGATCAGCGCGAAACCGATCAGCGTCGCCACAATGATGAATAGCAGAACGGGGAAATACTGTTGCAGGTTCATTCGGGGCGCGTCCGTGAAATGCTCAAACCTAAGGATTGTAGCATTTGCGCCGTTACTTCCCGCTGAACTCTGTAGCCGGCGGACAGGAATAAAAGGGCGCGGACTGAGGCCGGATGGCAAGGCTCGGCATATCGCAAAAGCCGCGAGAAGCAGCCTGTCGCCGAGACCATAACGATAGCAAAAAACAAAAGGGAAAACAAAAAGCAGAAAACAAAAAAGCCACCCCGAAAGGTGGCTTTGAAAGGCGCGTACGGTATGACCCGCCACGCCCGATATGCTCACGCCACCGGGAAAAATCCCGGCCAGACGAAACACATGCGATGCGGAGCGACGGATCGCCCCGCATCGGGTATTGCTTAGAAGCGGTGGCGGATACCGACGCCGACCAGCGTGCTCTTCAGGCCGTCCACGAAACCGTAGTTGTTCGTGTAGGAACCCAGAGCGTACAGGTTGGTGCGCTTCGACAGGTCGTACGTCACGCCCACGGAGTAGACGTTCATGTTGCTGTCTTCGCCGGCGAAGGCGCCGCTGCCAGCCAGGTACAGGCTGCTGTCCTTGACGTTGGCACGCTGCCACGAACCGAAGACGCTGGTGGCGCCGCCGATCGGAGCCGACACACCCAACATCCACTGCTGCGCCTTGAAGTCGTCGCTGTAGGTGTTGGTGGGCAGCACGCTGCCGTTGCCGGCGGCCGGACCGTTCAGGTCGGGCGAACCGCTGGTGAACAGACCGGTCAGGCTGGTAGCCTGGATCCAGCCGCCCTTGGTTTGGCCGTAGGCAGCCGAGACCTTGACGACTTCGAAGTCGTACGCACCGCCGATCAACCAGGCGCGGATGCGATCGCCACCACCGGTGGTGTCGGCATCAGCCACGGACGTGCTGCGGTTCACTTGGTCGTACGCGGCGGCCAGGTTCAGCGGGCCGTTCACGTAACGCAGACCGGTCGTGATGGCGCGTTGGTTGTTGTTGGTGTTCCAGCTGGTTTGCGAGGAGTTGGTGTCGTCGATATTGAACGAGTAACCAGCGCCAACCTGGAAGCCGCCGAACACGGGCGATTGATACAGGACCATGTTGTCGAAGCGCGTCGTGTTGGACGAGCTGAACACGGTACCGATGTTCGCCATGCCGAAGCCTTCAGCGAACGGATCGATCGAACCGAAGAACTTGGAAGCGACGTTGGTTTGACGGCCGAAGTCCAGTTGGCCCCAGCTGTTGCTGGCCAGACCGATGGTGGCTTGACGACCGAACAGGCGGCCGCCTTGGGCGGAGTTACCGTCGCCCGAGTTGAAGCCCGATTCGATGGTGAACACAGCACGCAGACCGTCACCCAGATCTTCCGAACCACGCAGACCCCAGCGGGAACCGTTTTGCACGCCATTCAGCATGCCAAACTTCGACTGCTTGTCGATACCGTCGACGCCGCGAATGTTCTGGTAGCCGATACCGGTGTCCAGAATCCCGTACAGGGTCACGGACGTTTCTGCCTGGGCCACACCGGCGAAACCGGCGAGCAGGGCGGCAGCGAGCAGAGTCTTTTTCATTTAAGAAATCTCCGTTGATTTGAGTGACAAGAGCAGCAATCCAGCACACCAGCCTGCCGCCCCCCTAACTCCGCGAAGGGAAGTTGACGCTATTGCATCAAAAATCCGGGGGACTGGCTATGGTCGTGCCGCAAAACCACGGCTTTGGGCCGGCGCTGTGTTGGGTCCTTACAACATGACGCCGAGCCGCCCAAGACTTGCGTCCCCGTTTGCCAGGCCCGGCGACAAGAATATCGGGACGGTATCGCCCCCCGAAATGCCGGGATGGCACAGGCAGGAAGGCGGGAACCATCCCCGTCGCGGCGCCACCCCGGCGGCCCGCGACTCAGAAATTCCGCCTTCCCGGAGCGTCAGCGGCCGGCGGCGTAGGCCTGCATCAGCCGCGGGGTCGCCGCGGCGTGCATGATGCCGTCCTCGTCCAGCGACGCGGCGGTCAGGCGGCCGACCGACCAGGCGGGCACTTCCTCGATCACGTGCCCGCGGGCGCGCAGGGCGTCGATCGCTTCCTTGCCGAAGGAAGCCTCCAGGGCCAGATGGCCGGGCTTGCGATCGCGGGGATAGAAGGAACTCGGGAAATGCATGGTGTGCGACATGGGCTGGTCGACGGCTTCCTGCAGGTTCAGCCCGTGATGGACGTGGCGCAGGAACAGCTGCAGCTGCCATTGCTCCTGCTGGTCGCCCCCGGGCGTGCCGAACACCATATAGGGACGCCCGTCGCGCAGGGCCAGGGACGGCGTCAGCGTCGTGCGCGGGCGCTTGCGCGGCGCCAGGGTGCCGGGCAGCCCCGGTTCCAGCCAGAACATCTGCGCGCGCGTGGTCAGGCCGAAACCCAGATCGGGAATGACGGGCGAGGACTGGAACCAGCCGCCGGACGGCGTGGCGGCGACCATATTGCCCCAGCGGTCGATGACGTCCACGTGGGTGGTGTCGCCGCGCTTGACCGAGGCGGAGGCGCGCATGTCGGCCATGGTCGGTTCATTGGTGGGCGCGCCGGCCTGCGTCACGCGGGACAGGCGCCGCAAGACGTCCATCATGCGCGCGTGCTGGGCTTCGTAGCCCGGCAGCACGCCGGGACGCAGCTCGTGCGACGCCCGCTCGCCGATCAGCCCGCGACGCGGCGCGTTGTAGGCCTCGGACAGCAACTGCGCCAAGGGCACGTCGACGAAGGCCGGGTCGCCGTAGTAGATCTCGCGATCGGCGAAGGCCAGCTTCATCGCCTCGGTCAGGATATGCACGAACTCCGGGCTGGACGGGCCCATGGCGTCCAAGCCAGCCCCTTTCAGCAAGGCCAGGGTCTGCAGGAACACCGGCCCCTGGCTCCAGGCGCCGGCCTTGGCGACGGTGTAGTTCTGGTAGTCGTAGGTCAGCGGCGATTCATAGGTGGCCGACCACGCCGCCAGATCGTCCGCGGTGATGACGCCGGCATGGGGCGTTCCGCTTTCGTCCATGCAGGGCTGGCGAACGAACCGGTCGATCGCTTCGGCGACGAAGCCGCGGTAGAAGGTGTCGCGCGCCGCTTCGATCTGCTGCTGGCGGTCGGCGCCGGCCGCTTCGGCCTCGCGCAATACGCGCTGCCAGGTCTGGGCGAGGCGCGGATTACGGAACAGCTTGCGGGCGGCCGGCACGTTGCCGCCGGGCAGGTAGATTTCGGCCGTGGTGGGCCAGTTCTGCTCGAAGAAGGCCTTCAGGCCGGCGATAGTGTTGGAGATGCGCGGCATCAGCGCATGGCCGCTTTCCGCGTAGTAGATGGCCGGTTCGAGGACGTCGCGCAGGCGCATGGTGCCATGGTCGCGCAGCAGCAGCATCCATGCATCGAAGGAGCCGGGGACGACGGCCGGCAACAGCCCGTTGCCTGGGATAAGGTCCAGTCCTTCCGCGCGGAAGCGATCCAGGGTGGCCGCGGCCGGCGTGGTGCCCTGGCCGCACAGTACCTCTACCCTGCCCCGGGCGGCGGAATGGAAGACGATGGGGACTTCGCCGGCCGGGCCGACCAGATGGGGCTCGACCACCTGCAGGACGAAGGCGGTGGCGACGCAGGCGTCGAAGGCGTTGCCGCCCCGCTCCAGCATGGCCATCCCGGCGGCGGTGGCCAGGTAGTGCGTCGAAGTGACGACGCCGAAGGTGCCCAGGATTTCCGGGCGCGTGGTGAACATCATGTCGGTCTCCCGGCCGCCCCGCGCGCAACCGCGGCGCGGCCGTACACGTTTATTGGGGCGGGGACCGGACGGGGCCGACCACCGATGTCGGTTGAAGCGATGACCGGCGGGCACCGGTCATCGCCGGGATGCGGCCGGTGGCCGGACCGGCCGCCGGCGCGCCTGGGCTCAGATCACTTGGCCGCCATGGTCACGCCTTTGAGGCGGATCAGGCCATCCGGATAAGCCACGAAACCTTGCACCTTCTTCTGCACGCCGAAGGTCCAGGGCAGGTAGAACAGGTAGATGATGGGATCTTCGGCGTGCATGATGTCCATCACTTTGCCGTACAGCACCTTGCGCTTGGCCTCGTCCGGCTCGGCGCGGGCCTCGTTCAGCAGTTTGTCCGCCTCGGCATTGCTGAACTTGCCGTCGTTCAGGCTGCCCTTGGTATGCATGTACTGATAGATATTGCCGCTGGGGTCGACACGGCCGGACCAGCCGCTCTGCCCGGCCTCGAAGTCGCCACGGGCCAGGGCGGATTGCAGCGCGGCGAATTCGACCGGCTTCAGGGAAATGTCGAAACCCGCCTCGGCGCCCATGGCCTGGATCAGTTCGTACACCTGTTGCATGGTGGTGTTGTTGCCGAAGGTGATCTCCAGCTTGACGCGATCGAAGCCGGCTTCCTTGAGCAAGGCCTTGGCCTTCTTGGGATCGCGGCCGCTGCGCTCCAAGCGCTTGTCGTAGGCGAAGCTGGCCGGCGGGAAAGGCTGATAGGCGGGCTGGAACATGCCCTCGCCCACCACCTGGTTGATGGCGTCGCGGTCGATGGCCAGGTCCAGCGCTTCGCGCACGCGCTTGTCCTTGGCGAACGGGGTATTGGCCCGGGCACCGTTGGCCAGGTTGAAGGAGAACGATTGATAGCCCAGGCCGGTGACCGGCGCCAGGCGCAGGCTGGAGTCGTCCTTGACGGCCTTGGCGTCCGAGGGCGCGACGCGCTCGATGATATTCAGGTCACCGGCGCGCAGGTTGTTCACCCGGACCGTGGCGTCGGGGATGGGGGTGAAGATCACGCGGTCGAAGTGGTAGTCGGCGGCATCCCAGTATTGCGGGAATTTCTCCAGCACGATGCGGTCGTTCTGCACGCGCTCCTTGAATTTGTAGGGACCGGAACAAACCGGCTTGCTGCCGGGGTCCTTGTCGAAGGATGCGGGTGAAATCATCATGCCGGCGCGATCGGACAGCTGGGACAGCAGCGATGCGTCGGGCTCGGTCAGGTGCAGGACGACGGTCTCGGCATCCGGGGCGTCCACGCTGGCCAGCGTGACGAGTTCGCTCTTGCGGTTGCTGTCCGGCAGCGTGCGGGCGCGGTCCAGATTGGCCTTGACGGATGCGGCGTCGATCGGCGTGCCATCGTGATAGACGGCGCCCTTGCGCAGTTTCAGCGTCAAGGTTTTGCCGTCGGCGCTGGTGGACCAGGACATGGCCAGTTGCGGGACGATCTTCAGGTCGGGCGTGATGTCGACCAGCTTGTCGCACAGCGAAGCGAACACGATGCGGCCGACGAAGGTGCGGGCCCGCGCCGGGTCCAGTACGTCGGGATCGTCCTGCAGGCCGATACGCAGGGTGGATTGCGCCATCGCGGCGCTGCTGGCGAGCAGACCAGCCAGCGTCATGGCCAGGCAGAGTTTACGCATGAGACTTCTCCAGATTGCGAGCCAGCCGCGCGCCGCGCATGGCGTACAGGCCGCCGATAGATCAAAGCGGGCATTGTATCCAAGCTTGATATATCAAGGCCTTTAATTACACGCTTTATTTACGCCGTGCGCGGGCGCCCTCCATGCGCCGGGCGTCGGCTCAGGGCCGCGCGGCCTTGCCTTGCCGCGGTCGGCCGCCCCGCGGCTTATCGTCGCCGGCGTTGGCCGGAGCATCGTCCGATCGGCCCCGCTCCATCCGGGGGCCGTCCGAAAAGCTGAACACCCCTTTGGCGACCAGTTCGGCGCATTCCGCCTTGACGATTTCGGTGAACAGGGCGATGCCTGGGTTGGCCCGGCCATCCCGGCGCACCGCCAGCATCAGCAGGCGGTTCAGCTGCACGCCGCTGACCTCGGTTAGCGCGACGGTGCGCGCCTCGCGCTGGCGGCTGAACACCGATACCGGCATCACGGTGGCCCAGCGCCCCTGCATCACCAGTTCGCTGATCGACTCCACTGAGTCGATCTCCGCATGGACGTTCAGGCGGCCGCCGACGACGCCCAGCTGGCGCTCCATCAGGTTGCGATGGAAGCGCGTCATCAGCAGCGGAATGTCCGCCAGTTCGGCGATGGTGACGGTGGCGGGAAAGCGACGCGGCGCGGCGGTGATCAGCGCGAAGGGCTCGCTATAGAGATGATGCAGGGCGAAATCGCGCGATCCGTCGGGATTGGTCAGGAAGGCGACGTCGACCAGGCCGCGCTCCAGCCAATCCGAAAGAATCGGCGTGAAGGACTCGCGCAGCGCGATACGGAAGCCGCCGAGGGCGCTGTCGCAGCGCTCGAACAGGCCCGGCAGCAGTACCCGCCCCAGGGTCGGCGAGGCGCCCACCGTGATGGTGGACTGGCCCATCTGGGCGCGCGCGGTCAGCTGGGTCTTGACCTGTTCCGCTTCCGCCAGGATGCGGCGCGCCGCCTCGCACAGCGCGGCGCCTTCCTGCGTGAGCAAGGCGCCCCGGGCGCTACGCCGCAAAAGCGTCACGCCCAGTTCGCTTTCGAGTTCGCGCACATGGCGGCTGAGCGCCGGCTGGGCGATCCGGACCAGGGCCGCCGCCGCGGTAAAGCTGCCCGTATCGGCGATGGCGACGAAATAGCGCAGGGCTTTCAGGTTCATGGCCGCAGTCTAGAACACTTTGTTATGGCCGCACAGGAAAACAGCATTGGCCGCCCAAGGACCGGCTACATATACTTCAAGTCCCCAGTTCAAAGTGATATGGCAGGACGCAGATCCTGGACTTTCGATGCCTCAAGAAACCACCGCCATCCGGGTGCCCGCCGCCCAACTCCAGGATTTCATCGCCCGCACACTTTCCGCGGTCGGCATGCCCGCGGCCGACGCCCGCGTGGTGGGCGGCATCATGGCCGAAGCCGATGCGCGCGGCGCCGACGCGCACGGCATCTTCCGCCTGCCGCCGTACATCAAGCGCATCCGTTCCGGCGGCATGAATATGCGGCCCGATATCCGTATCGTGAAGGAACGCGCGGGCTCCGCGCTGCTCGACGGCGACAACGGCATCGGCCACCTGATCATGAAGAAAGCGGCCGACCTGGCCGTACAGAAGGCGCGCAACACCGGGGTCGCGTGGGTGGGCGCCCGCATGAGCAACCATGCCGGCCCGGCCGGCATCTACGCCCGCATGCCGCTGCAACACGGCATGATCGGCATCTATATGGCCGTGGGCAGCGCCAACCATATGCCGCCCTGGGGCGGCACGGAGATGCTGCTCTCCACCAATCCCATCGCCATCGCGGTGCCTGGCCATACGCGCCCCCCTATCGTGCTGGACATGGCGACCACCAATGCCGCCTACGGCAAGGTCAAGGCCAAGGCACAGCGGGGCGAAATGATGCCGGAAGGCTGGATGGTGGGACGCGACGGCAAGCCGCTGCTGGATCCGAAGCGATCCAACGAAGGATTCCTGCTGCCCATCGGCGGCGCCAAGGGCTACGGCCTGGCGATGATGTTCGGCCTGCTGGCCGGTACGCTGAACGGCGCGGCCTTCGGCAAGGACGTGGTCGACTTCAACCAGGATTACGCCACCACCACCAATACGGGCCATACCGTGATCGCCGTGGACGTGGAAGCATTCATGCCATTGCGCGAGTTCGAGGAGCAGGTGGACGACATCTGGGCGCAGATGAAGTCCTCGCCGATGCTGCCCGGTTGGGATGAGATCCGCCTGCCGGGCGAACAGTCGCACCGCACCTATGAAGAACGCATGGCCAACGGCGTGCCCATCCATGCGGAGCTGCGCGCGGCGTTGGACGCGCTGGCGGAAAGCGTAAACGTGGCGCCGCTGGGCGCGTGACGAACGGTCGGGATCGAGCCGTGTGGGTGGGATGACGGGCGCGAAGCGGACCGAGGCGCCCGCGGTACGGAGCGTGCGCACAGTGCCCCGGTGCCGGGTCGCGGTTAACGAACGCAGGAGGTGACGCATGCAGCTCGCTCGCATCAGCCTCGCCGGCGCACTGGGGGCCGCCGCCATGCTTTGCGCGGCGATCGCGCTGCCGGCGGCGGCGGAAACCAACGCCGGCCAGATCAGGCCGAGCGCCGATAAGCCGTTTGTCGCGACCGCGGTCGCCACCTTCGACGAACCCTGGGCGATCGCCTTCCTGCCGCCCGCCGACGCGGCCGACGCGCGCATGCTCATCACCGAGAAGCCCGGCCGGATGTTCCTGGTCGATGCAAGGGGTCGCAAGATTCCGGTGGCGGGCGTGCCCAAGGTGGCGTACGGCGGCCAGAACGGCCTGCTCGACGTCGCGGCGGCGCCGGACTACGCCGCCAGCCACGTTATCTACTTCACCTATCTGGAACCGGGCGCGGGCGGCAGCGGCCTGGCGCTGGCGCGCGCCACGCTGGAGCAAAGCGGCGGTGCGGCGGCGCTGCGGAATCTGTCGGTGATCTGGCGGCAGACCCCCAAGGGTTCGGGGGGCCAGCCCGGCGGCATCATTGCCTTCGCCCCGGACGGCAAGCATCTTTTCCTGACCTCGGGCGACCGCATGCGGCCCGATACGGCGCAGGATCCCGACCAGGCGCTGGGCAAGGTACTGCGCTTGAATCTGGACGGCGGCACGCCGCCCGACAACCCCTGGGCGGCGTCGGGCGGCGTCCGCGCGCAGACCTGGACGACCGGCCATCGCAACCCCTACGGGCTGGCGTTCGCGCCGGACGGCCGGCTGTGGATGGACGAGATGGGACCGATGGGCGGCGACGAACTGAACCTGATCGTCGCCGGCCGCAATTACGGCTGGCCCCTGGTATCGAACGGCGACAACTACAACGGCACGCCCATCCCCCGCCACGCCACCCGGCCCGACCTCGCGCCACCGGTGATCTATTGGACGCCGGTGATCGCGCCGGCGGGACTGGCGTTCTACAGCGGATCGATGTTTCCGGAATGGCGCGGATCGGCGTTTATCGGCGGCCTGCGGGCCCGTGCGCTCGCGCGGATCGTATTCGACGACAAGGGTGGCGCGAAGGAAGCGGATCTCTGGGACATGGGCCAGCGCATCCGCGACGTGGCCGTGGCCCCGGACGGCGCGCTATGGGTGATCGAGGACGGCCCCGGAGGCCGCCTGCTGCGTCTCACGCCGAAACGATAGGCCGCCCGGGACGGGGGCCGTCGCCACATCGAACGATAGGCCGCGCCAGACGGCCGTACCGCATAAGCAAAGGAGAAGTCGATGAAAAGAAAGTCTCTTCATGCATCGCCATGCGCAATCGCCAGGACGCTGGACTGTATCGGCGATTGGTGGACATTGCTGATCCTGCGCGACGCGTTCAAAGGCATCGGGCGTTTCAATGCCATCCAGAAGAGCTTGGGGATACCACGCAACATTCTGACGGCGCGGCTGCGCATGCTGGTTGATCGGGGCATCCTGGCGATCGCGCCGGCCTCCGATGGCAGCGTTTATCAGGAATACGTCATGACCGAACGCGGCCGGGACCTGGTGCCCGTGCTGGCCGCGCTGCGCGATTGGGGCGAGCGGCACGCTTGCACGCTGGATGATGCGTCGGTGGACGACGCGGCGATGGGAGATGCGGCGCGGGAAGGCGCCGCCCCGCAAGGGGCCGTGTTGCCGGCACTGCCGGGCAACGCGGCGCGCCATGCCCTCGCCGGCGCCGCGCAGGCGCCGGAAGCGCAACTGACCCCGAACTAGCCTCGAATCAGCCTCGAACTAGCCTCGAATCAGCCTCGAATCAGCCTCGAACTGGCGGCGACGCGGAGAGGCGGCCGCGATGCCAGGGCGGCGCCCAGGCCCCGGAGACGCGGACGCCGGGGGAGGACGCGGGGGGTGAACCGGCGCGAGGCCCGGGCCTGGGAATGGCGCTTGCTCTGCCGTTGACCTTTTGGTCATGGCGCCGGCGGTTTCGCGGCGCCCGCTTCCCGGTATGCGCATGAGCGAATTCTTCAAGGCAGGCCTGGTCTGCATCCTCGTTTCCCTTTTCATCCATAGCCCCGCCATGGCGCAGAGCGCCGCGCCGGCCTCGCCGGGCCACCCGACGGCGCACGACGCGCAGGCGGCGAATGCCGTGAACGCGGCGGCGGCGCGGCAGGCGATCACCCCGGCCGATGCCAGGCGCACGGTCGACATCCTGCGCGACGATGCGCGGCGCGCCGAGCTGATCAATGTCCTGAATACCATCGCGGTCGCCGCGCCGGCGGCGTCGGGATCGCCGCCCGCCAGCGCCACGCCGGCGGCGCCTGCCGCGCCGCCGGGCAGCCAGACCGCATCCGACGACAAGCCGGATACCATCGTGCCGCTCGAAAGCGGCGGCCTGATGGCTCGCATGCTGCGCAGCCTGGACAACTGGATGGACAACTTCACCGCCCAGATGAGCGAAGCCGCGCAGGCCGTGCAGGAAATCCCCCTGCTGATAGCGAACTCCCGCGCGGTGAGCACCGACGCCGGCCAGCGCCTGCTGGGCCTGCTCACCCTGTCATTGCTCGCCGCCTTCGCCATCGGACTGCTCCTGGAATGGGGCCTGCATGGCGCCCTGCGCCGGCCGCGGATGGCCTTGCAGGAACACGCCAACCGGCTGGCCAGGCGCCATGCCGCCGCGGCGGACACCGTGCGCGCAAACACACCGGCAACCCAAAAAGAAGAGACGCCACTGGCCGACACGCCGCCCGATGCGGCACAGGCCGGATTGGCGCCTCCATCCGACGACGTCGCCGTCATCCAGACGCATCGCGACGGCGTGGATCATGTCGAAACCGTGCGGGTAGGCAAGCAGAACGCCGCCGGCGCGACACCGCCGCCTGCCACGGACAATGACGCAACGCCCGCGCAGCCGCGAGAAGCACGCGACACCACATGGGAGCAGCAATCGCGCCACCACTGGCGCACCTTGAGCAATCTGCCCTACGCGATCGGCGCGCTCATACTGGAAATCCTGCCCATCGCGCTGTTCTTCATCGCGGCCAGCCTGGCCCTGCGCTACATGACCGCCGACCACCTGCGCGTTCGCGAGGCGGTCGCCGGCTTCATCCAGGCCTATGTCGCGCTGCGGCTGACCATGGCGGTGGTGCGGCTGCTGGTCTCGCCGGCCGGGCAAGGACTGCGGCTCCTGGACGTTACGCCCGCGACAGCGCGCCTGCTGCTGACCTGGGTGCGCTGGATTGCCGGCCTGGCGCTGTTCGGCGTGGCCATCGCCGACACCATCCCGCTGCTGGGCACCGCCCCCGCCCTGCGCATGGCTTTCCTGAAAGCGGTCTCCCTGCTGGTGCACCTGAGCGCCGTCGTACTGATCCTGAAGCTGCGCCGTCCGATCCGTCAGGCCTTGCGCGCCGCGCCGCACGCCACCGGCCCCCTGGCTGTCGCGCGCAACTGGCTCGCCGACGCGTGGGCGGCGATCGCCATCGTGCTGGTGATGGGCGTGTGGGTGATATGGGCCATGGGCGTCCAGGACGGCTTCCCCAAGCTGATCCACTTTATCCTGATGTCGGCGGTGGTGCTGGTGGGCGCGCGCCTGCTGGCCATCCTGATTCTGGGCAGCCTGGGCCGGCTGTTTGCCACCGCCAACCATGGCAACCAGGATGGGAACGACACCCAGGCCAGCGGCGTCACGCGCCTGTCGGAACGCTACTATCCGTGGACGCGCGGCCTCGTCTCGCTGGTACTGATCCTGTGCACCATAGTCGCCCTGTTCGAGGCCTGGGGCCTCGACGCGCTGGGCTGGTTCGCCAGCGGGACGCTGGGCCGCAGCCTGGCGTCGGCGGTCACGACCATCGTCATCGCCATTATCGTCGCCATCCTGATCTGGGAAGCCGCGCAATACGCGGTCGAGCGCCGGCTGGCCCGTTGGACGCGGCGCGGCGACGCCGTGCGCGCCGCGCGCCTGCGTACCCTGCTGCCCATGCTGCGCACGGCGCTATTCATCGTCGTGGCCCTGATCGTCGGCCTGACCGCGCTGAACGAGATCGGCATCAATACGACGCCGCTGCTGGCCGGCGCCAGCATCATCGGCGTGGCGGTAGGCTTCGGCTCGCAGAAGCTGGTGCAGGATTTCATCACCGGCATATTCCTGCTGATGGAAAACGCCATGCGCGTGGGCGACTGGGTGACCGTCGCCGGCGTATCGGGCAGCGTCGAATACCTGTCGATACGCACCGTGCGCCTGCGCGGCGGCGACGGGGCGCTGTACATCGTGCCTTTCAGTTCGGTCTCGACGGTGAGCAATAGCAATCGCGGCATCGGCAACGCGGCGGTGCGCATCAGCGTCGCCTATGACACCGATATCGATATGGTGGTGCGCGAACTCAAGCAGATCGGCGCGTCGCTACGCGAGGACGCCAGCTTCAAGGACCAGATCCTGAACGATATCGAGGTCTGGGGCGTGGATTCGGTGGATGGCTCGATGGTGACCCTGGTCGGCCAGATGCGCTGCAGCGACAAAGGCCGCTGGGGCGTGCAGCGGGAAATCAACCGCCGCATCCTGGAACGCTTCCGCGAACTGGGCATCGAGATCGCCAACCCGCGCGCCAGCCTCTTGCTGCCGACCGACAGCTCGCCGCTGGCCGTGCCCACCGGCCAGGAAACACAGCCCGCCCAAGGCAGCCAACGCCAGGGCGATGGTGCTGGCGCCGGTACCGGCCAGGCGCGCAGGCAGACGTGATACAGCGCTATTCCGGCATCGCCCGCGCGGCCGCGCGGGCGAGCGGATCGTCGCTGGCCGCCAGACCGGCCGCGACGCCGGCGCGGTCCTCCGGATTGCGGTTCTGGCTCATCTTGCGCTTGGCGTCGATACGCACTATGGGCAGCCGCACGCCGACTATGCCGCGCAGCATGGCGGCGATGTAATCCGCCGGCGCATCCGACACCGCCCAGGGCGCTTCGCGGGTCGACTCCTGACGATCGGTCAAGCCGGAAACCACCCGCAGCAGGCGTTCGGCGTCGTCGAAGAATTCCACCGGACCGTAGGCATGCACCGCGACGTAGTTCCAGGTCGGCACGACCTTGCCGTCGCGCTGCTTGCTGGCGTACCAGGACGGGGTGACGTAGGCGTCGGGCCCCATGAAAATCGCCAGCGCTTCGCCCTCGACCGGCGCCCGCCAATGCGGGTTCGCGCGAGCCATGTGGCCATACAGGACCCCTTGCTCGCCTTCGTCCGCCGCCAGCAGCATGGGCAGCGGCGTGGCGATCAGGCCGTCCGCCCCGTGGGTTACCAGCTGGACCAGGCGCGCTTCCCGCATGACGCGATGGATGGCGGACAGGTCTTCTTCGCGAAACGCGGGCGGTACGTACATAGTGGGCTCCCGAGGATGCGCCATTATGTCGCAATCCGCCCGCCGCCACCGCGGCTTACGACAGCCGGGTGGTTATGGCCTTGGTCTCCAGGTAGTTGTTCAACACCGCCTGGCCCATCTCGCGGCCCCATCCCGATTGCTTGTAGCCGCCGAACGGCAAGGCGGCGTCGAACACGTGGTAGCAATTGATCCACACCGTTCCGGCGCGCAAGCGGTTGGCGATACTCATGGCACGGCCTTCGCTGCCCGACCAAACGCCGGCCGCCAGCCCGTACACCGTGTTGTTGGCCTGCGCGATCAGGGCGTCGTCGACTTCGTCGAAAGGCGTGGCCACCAGCACCGGACCGAAGATTTCTTCCTGCACCACCTTCATGTCCGGCCTGGTATCCACCAGAATGGTCGGCTCGACGAAGTAGCCGCCGCCGCCCAGGCCCTTGCCGCCGCAAACCGCGCGGGCGCCTTGCGTCTTGCCGGACTCCAGATACCCCGTCACGCGCTCGTACTGCACCTGCGACACCAGCGGTCCCATCTGGGTGCTTTCAAGCAGGCCGTGGCCCAGCGTGATTTTGCTGGCCTGCTCGGCGATGCCCTCCACCACCTTGTCGAAGATATTGCGCTGCACGTACAGGCGGGAGCCGGCATTGCAGCATTGCCCGTGGTTGAAGAATATGGCGGCGGCCGCGCCGGGGATGGCAATGTCCAGGTCGGCATCGCCCAGGACGATGTTGGGAGACTTGCCGCCCAACTCCAGGCTGACTTTCTTCAGGTCGCGCGAAGCGGCCTGCACGATCAGCTTGCCCACTTCCGTCGACCCGGTGAATGCCACTTTATCGACGCCGGGATGGGCGGCGAGCGCGGCGCCCGCGGTTTCCCCAAAGCCGGGAATGATGTTGACGACGCCGGCGGGCAACTCCGCTTCCAGCAGCAGTTCGCCCAGGCGCAAGGCGGACAGCGGCGTTTCTTCCGCGATCTTCAGTACCACGGTGCAGCCCGTGGCCAGGGCCGGGGCCAGCTTCCACGCCGCCATCAGCAGGGGGAAATTCCATGGAATGATCTGCCCCACCACGCCTATGGGCTCGGGCCGGGTCATCGATACGAATTCCATGCCGGGCGCCGCCAGGGCCGATATGGGTATGGTCTTGCCCTCTATCTTGGTGGTCCATCCGGACATGTAGTGGAACATGTCGGCCGACAGCACGACGTCGGCGACCCGCGCGACCGACTTCGGCTTGCCGTTGTCGATGGCTTCGAGTTCGGCCAGTTCGTCGGCATGCTGCAGGATCAGGTCGCCGATACGGTGAATCATTCTTCCGCGCGCCGACGCCGTCATGCGTGCCCACGGACCGCTTTCGAAAGCACGGCGCGCGGCCTGCACCGCCGCATCGACGTCGGCCTTGTCGCCTTCGGCGACCTGGGCAATGACTTCTCCCGTGGCCGGGTCATGCACCTGGAATGTCTTGCCCGATTTCGCCTGCACCCATTTCCCGTCGATCAGCATGGGCCGCGGCTGCGACAGCCACTTTTCCACGCCTGGCGATAGAGCGGGACGGGTCTTCAAGTCTGCTGGACTGTTCATGATGGTCTCCTGGATGGGATCGCTGCGGAATCCCCTTCTGGCGCGGGTGCCGCGCGGGCCCGTATCCGGATGGGGTCGGGCCTCTACGAGGGGTATAACGCCCGACGGGGCGCGCGCACAATCCCGCCCCCTTTATGCGTCAGGGCCGATACCAGGTTCATGAAGATCGAGACGGCGGGCGCCGGGACAGGCACCACGCCCATGCGGCCAGGCCCGGAAGCGGGCCGCCGCGCACCACCTTCGGGCACGCCGCCCTACAGCGCCGTACCGAGCACCCGGTCCACGGTATCGACCATCAGCGTCAGGTCGAAAGGCTTGGCGATGAAGGCGGAGTAATGCGGGCAGGCCTTGACGATGGACTCTTCGGGCAAGCCGCTCATCACAATGACCGGGACTTCTTCCAGATAAGCGTTGTCGCGCATGGCGGTCAGCAGCGACGCGCCGCCCATGCCGGGCATCATTACGTCGGATACCACCAGGTCCGGCTGGACCTCCAGCATCCTCGTCAACGCCGTCAAACCGTCGTTCTCGACGTACACCGTGTGGCCGGCGCCGCTGAGCGCGTCATGCACCACTCTCGCGAGCGATGCCTCGTCGTCCACCACCATGATTTTTGCCATATCCACTACTCCGTGCGCGCGATGCGCGTCCGCTGTGTTCCTGCACCCGACCGCGCCCTTGGCTCGCGCGGATCGAATCTCGACCGAAGGAATACGTATGCAAGCGCCGTGCCTGGCAGGGCCGCTCCGGGCGGCCGCGTAAGATACCCGGAACCCGAATTCCGGGATAACGATCCCGCTCCAGCGCCCCATGCCATACGCCCTGCTGGCCGACCTTGTCCTGATCCTTCACGCCTTTTTCGTGATCTGGGTGATATTCGGCGCATTCGCGGCGTTCTGGAAGCCTTGGTTGATCTGGTTGCATTTGCCGGCCCTGCTGTGGGGCGCGACCATCGCAGGGATGGGGTGGATCTGTCCGCTGACGCCCCTGGAAAACGCGCTGCGTTCGCAGGCCGGGCTGCAGCCCTACGGTGGCGACTTTATCCAGCACTACCTGACCGCCATGATTTATCCGCGCGGGCTGAGCCGCGAAGTGCAGGCAAGCCTCGCGGTCCTGCTGGTGGTGGGCAATGTGCTGCTGTACGCCCTGCTGTTTCGGCGCAGGCGGCACAGCGATTGCTAAAATCCGGCCCGATGCCCCACTCTGTCCGGCCCCTTCGCATTGATTCCGGCACGCGCTTGCTGCTGTGCCTGCTTCTGCTCGCCGTCGGCCTGCGGGCCATGATACCCGTGGGCTATATGCCGGATACCGCCGCGTTGCGGCACGGCGTGGTACGCATCAGTCTGTGCACCTCGACGGGGGCCGTGTCGGTCCTGCAGTTGCTGCGCGGCGGCCTGCCGGATGGCCAGCCGGCGGTTAGCCGCCCGACAGATAGCCCGCCGGATAGCCCGCCGGCGCCTGGCCACGGCCATGCGGGCGAATCGCACGCGCGCATGGCCATGTCCGGCATGGCGCACGACGGCCACGGCCATCAATCGGACTCCGACCACATGGCCGGGTCCGAATGCCCCTTCTGGGCCTCCGCCCATCTGGCCGCGGACCTGCCCTCCCTGGCGCTGACGCCGTTCCTGGCGGCCGTCCGCGACGTAGCCGTGCGCTTCGCCGCGCCGGCCGCGCTGCCGCCTTTGCCGCCCGCCGGCCCGCCGCTGGGCTCGCGCGCACCGCCTACGGCCTGACGATCCAAGCCTCCACCGCAGTCCGCGCGCACGCGGGACTGCGCTCGTCTGTCTGAAGCACAGGTGCACACCATGCCCGATACTCCTTACCGCGGCGCGTCCGCGCGCGCCGGCGCTGCCCGGCCCGCGGCCGCCACCGCATTGATGGCGCTCATCACGCGCCTGCATTTCTACGTCGGCCTTTTCGTCGGCCCCTTCATCCTGGTCGCCGCGGTGACCGGTACGCTGTTCGTACTCACCCCGCAGATCGAGAACCGCCTGTATGCGGACCAGCTGTACAGCGATGCCACCGGTCCCGCGCATACGCTGACCGAACAGATCGCCGCCGCGCGCGCTGTCATCGGCCCCGAAGCCAGGCTGGCCGCGATCCGGCCCGCCTCCACGCCAGGCACCACGACGCGCGTCATGTTCAGCCAGCCGGGGCTGCAGGATTCGGAGCATCGCGCGATATTCATCGATCCCGTGACCCTGGCCGTCAAGGGCGACCTGAACGTTTACGGCACCAGCGGCACCCTGCCCTTGCGCACCGCCCTGGACACCCTGCACCGCAACCTGATGCTGGGCGACCTGGGCCGCAATTACAGCGAGCTGGCCGCGTCGTGGCTGTGGTTCGCCGCGCTGGGCGGAATCGTGCTGTGGGCCTATGGCCGCCGCCGCACCGCCGCGCCGGCCGTGGCCCGGTCCAGCGCGAGCGGCGGCCGGCTACGCCTGCGGCGCGTCCACAGCCTGATCGGCCTATGGATCGCCATCGGCCTGTTCTTCCTGTCGGCCACCGGGCTGACCTGGTCGCGCTGGGCTGGCGGCAACATCAATGTAGTGCGACAGGAACTGGGCTGGGTCACGCCGGGGCTGGCGACCAGCCTGAAACCGGGTGGCGACGCAATGCCGGCAGGCGGCGAACACGCGGAGCATATGGGGCATGGCGGCCACGCCATGACCATGGGCGCGCCCGGAACGGGCGATTCCATGAACATGCCGTCGATGGGAGCGACGCCTGCCGATCCCGCATCGAAGGACGCGACGCCCTCCCGCGCCGGGCCGACGGCCTACGAAACGCAGTTCGACCGCGTCGTCGCCACTGCCCGCGCGGCGGGAATCGACGCCAACGACATCGAAGTCCGCCCGCCGCGCAAGGCCGATCAGGCGTGGACGGTACGCGAAGTGGACCGTTCCTGGCCCACGCAGGTCGATGCGGTCGCCATCGATGGCCGCGACATGTCCATTGTCAGCCGCGCCGATTTCGCCAACTTCCCGCTGGTGGCCAAACTGATCCGCTGGGGCATCGACACGCATATGGGCATCCTGTTCGGCTGGCCCAATCAGTTGCTGATGGCGGCCTTCGGCATCGCCCTGAGCACCATGATCGTGCTCGGCTACGCCATGTGGTGGCGACGCCGGCCAGCGCCCGGTTCGCCCGTGCTGACGGTCACGCAGGCCTGGAGCCGCCTGCCCGGCGCGCAACGCGGCATCGCGGTGCTGCTGGCGGCGGCGCTGGGATGGAGCCTGCCGCTCATGGGCCTCAGTTTCCTGGCCTTTCTGCTGGTCGATGTGCTGCGCTGGCGGCTTGCCGCGGCCGAGCCGTCGGCCGCGCGTCGCGCTCTACGTCCTTGAGGACGTCGACGAAGGCGCGCAGGCCCGCCGGCACCAGCCGGTGGCCGGGGTAGTACAGATAGTGGCCACCGAAGGGCGGCATGCTGAAGAGCGATGTGAAGTACCGCTTGGTGATCGACATGGCGACGATCTGAATCGGCATGCGGCCCTGTCCTTACAATGGCCGGATCGTTTACAAGGAGCAGGCCGCATGGAACCGGAATTCTGGCTGGAGCGCTGGCGCGAGGGCCGCACGCATTTCCATCAAACCCGCATCACGCCGCCGCTGGAGCGTTTCTGGCCCACGCTGGATATCGCGCCGGGCAGCCGCGTGCTGGTGCCCTTGTGCGGCAAATCGCTGGACATGCTGTGGCTGGCGGAGCGCGGCTTGCATGTGCTGGGCGTTGAGCTTTCACCGCTGGCCGTGCAGCAATTTTTCGATGAAAACGGCCTGGCGGCGCAGGCGCGGCAGTCCCCGATGGGCGAGCATTACAGCGCTCGCCACGGCGCCGGCAATATCGAAATCATTTGCGGCGATATCTTCAAGGTCGATGCGGATACCTTGCGCGATTGCACCGGCGTCTTCGATCGCGCCGCCCTGGTCGCGCTGCCGCGCGATATGCGCGCGCCGTACGTGCGGCACGTCTACGGCCAGCTCGCCGACGACTACCAGGGCTTGCTCGTTACCCTGGACTATCCGCAGGCCGAAATGGATGGCCCGCCTTTCTGCGTCGATGACGACGAAGTTCAAGCCCTGTATGCCGGCCACTCCGTGGCCGAACTGATCTATCGGCGCGACATCCTGGCGCTCGAACCGAAATTCCAGAAAGCCGGCGTCAGCAGATTGGACGCGCTCGCGTACCGCCTGCGGCGGCGCCGCTGAGACCGCCGCGCGGCCGTATCGCCGCCAGGCCCGTACCCGCGCCCCCTTGGTCCGGCGGGCCCGCCGCTTGCGCCAGCTCGCGCGTTCATCCACAGATGAGCTAACCTTTGCGGAGCCCGCCCGACCGACCACAAGCTGAAGGCGGGGCACACCAACATGCTAGGGAGGGTACAGGCATGGCCAATTCCATCGACAAACCGGTGGTCCTGGTGCTGATGGGCGTATCCGGCTGCGGCAAGACCACCGTGGCCGCCATTCTTTCGGGCCGGCTGGATTGGCCTTTCGAAGAAGGCGACGCCCTGCACCCCCAATCCAATATCGACAAGATGCACGCGGGCCACCCGCTGACCGACGAGGACCGCGCCCCCTGGCTGGAAAAAGTCGCGCAATGGGTGGAAGAGCGCCTCGATGCCGGCGAAAACGGCCTGATCACCTGCTCGGCGCTGAAGCGTCCCTACCGCGACATCATCAACCGGCGCGGCCATGGCGTGGAGTTCGTATATCTGGCCGGCTCCAAGCAAACCATTGCCGCCCGCCTTGCCGCGCGCCATGGTCATTTCATGCCGCCCACCCTGCTGGACAGCCAGTTCGAGGCCTTGCAGGAACCCACGGCCGACGAGCCCGCCATCCGCGTGGATATCGGACCCGCGCCCTCGGTCATCGCCAACACCATCGTCCAAACGCTGGGCCTGACTACAACAACAGCAAAAAAGGAGAACCCATGAGCCCGTCCACCGTTTTGACGTCCCACGATACCCAGGTCCTGGTCGTCGCCGCCATCGGCATCGTGCTGCTGGTGGTGTTGATCGTATGGCTGAAACTGCATGCCTTTATCGCGCTGACCATAGGCGCATTGTTCGTGGGCGTCGGTTCGGGCATCCCGCTGGAAAAAGTCACCGCGTCGTATGAAGCCGGGGTCGGCGGCGTCCTGGGCTACGTCGGCGTGCTGATCGCGCTAGGGGCCATGCTGGGCAAGCTGCTGGCCGATTCGGGCGGCGCCGACCAGGTGGTGGAGCGCATCCTGCGCGGCCGGCCCGCGGCCCTGCCGTGGAAGATGGCACTGGTCGCCAGCATCATCGGCATCCCCATGTTTTTCGAGATCGGCCTGGTGCTGCTGATCCCCGTCGTCATGCTGGCCGTCCATAAATCGAAGGGGCCGGCCATGCGGCTGGGGATTCCGGCGCTGGCGGGCCTTTCGGTGCTGCACGGCTTCATTCCGCCGCACCCCGGCCCGCTGGCCGCCATCGCGATCCTGCATGCCGACGTGGGCCTGACCCTGGCGCTGGGCCTGCTGATCGCCATTCCCACGGTCGCCGTGGGCGGCCCCTTGTTCGGCCTGCTCGCCGCGCGCCTGGTGCCTGTCGGCGCCGCCGGCGCCGGCCTGGCCGTGACCGGCTCGGACCGCAAGGCCGCCGCCCCGGCCGAAGGCCGGAATGCCGCGAACGCGGCTCAAGAGGTCGACGAAGCCGACGCGAAGTCCGCGCGCAGCCCGTCGTTCACCGTCACCCTGATCACCCTGCTTTCCCCCATCGTGCTAATGCTGATCAAGGCCGGCGCGGACATCTGGATGGACAAGGACGCGCCGGCGCGCCATGTGCTGGACTTCATCGGCGACCCGGTGTTCGCGCTGCTGATCGCGGTTCTGCTGGCCATGGTGACCTTCGGCACATCGGTCGGTTTCAACATCTCGGTGCTGGGCAAGAAGATCGCCGCCAGCCTGCTGCCGGTGGTCGGCGTGATGCTGATCGTCGGCGCCGGCGGCGGCTTCAAGCAGGCGCTGGTCGACGGCGGCACCGGCGCGGCCATCGCCAAGATCGCCCTTGCCACCGGCCTGTCGACACTGGTGCTGGGCTGGATCGTCGCGGTCCTGATCCGCCTGGCCACCGGTTCCGCCACCGTCGCCACCGTCACGGCGGCCGGCATCGTGGCGCCGCTGGCCGGCAATCTGCCGCCCAATCACCTGTCCCTGGTCGTGCTGGCGATCGGCGCCGGTTCGCTGTTCTTCTCCCACGTCAACGATGCCGGTTTCTGGCTGGTCAAAGAGTATTTCGGCCTGACCGTGGGCCAGACCATCAAGAGCTGGTCGTTCATGGAAACCATCCTGGCCGTCATGGGCCTGATCCTGACCTATGGTCTGTCGCTGGTCATGTAGGCGCGCCATGCCGCGGGCTGCACCGACATAGTGCAGCCCGCGGCAACCCTGTCCGGCCTCGTGCCCGCGGTGTCGGAATCCCACGACAAGGGCAAACGCGGCTATCCTCCCCCGCCGGGCTGCGTTATAACCACTAGAATCATAAGATTGCAAAACGTACGAACGCCTGCCCTTGCCCGGGCGGGCCGCGGCGCGGGATCGCGCCCAACATGGGAAACGCGGCAAGGCGCCGCGGTTTTGGCCTGGGATGAAGCGTCATATCTTTTTCCGCTTGCTGGCGCGCCTCAAGGTCGGCCGCAAGCTGCTGTTGATCTATCTGCTCGATCTGAGCGCCGTCGTCTTCATTAGCGGCATCCTGATCCACGAAAAGTACCTGTCCATCGATTTTTCCAACAAGGAGATCCTGGGCAGCGCGTACGTGGCGACGGTGCGCGATGCATTGATCGACGTATCGCTGGCCAGCACGGGACATGGCGTCGCGCCGGCCAGCCTGGCGCGCACCGTCGACGCGCTGGCCGACGCGCAGGACCGCTACGGCGCCCGCATGGAAAGCGCGCGCCTGAACGAGAACCTGCGGCTGGCCCTGATAGGCATGGACTCCGCTCCGCGGCCGGGCCAGCCTGCCATCGACCGTGCCATGGACGCCGGCCGCGCCTTGATCACGCGGGTCGGCAACCAGTCCAACCTCATCCTCGACCCGGACCTGGACAGCTACTATGCAATGTCGCTTTCCATCCTGCGCTATCCCGCGCTGCTGGAGGCGCTGCATGGCATAGGCAGGCTGCTGGCGGGCGGCGACGCGACGATACGCTCGCGCGACGACGCCCGCGCCCGCTACCTGCTGCTGGAGGGGCAGCTCGACGCCGTGCTGCAAGGCCTGCGTTCCGACTTCTCCGAAGGGCGTGCCGCCAACCGCGAGCTGGGACGCGCGATCGAACCGGGAATCGAGAATCTGCTGGCCGCGATCGACGCCTATCGTCAGGCCGCCCGCATGGCGCTGGACGGCGGCGACATCGGCGGCGCCCGGGACGCGCAGCGCGGCGTCGTCACAGCCGTGGAAGACGTGTGGGGCACCACGAGCGGGTACCTGGACACCCTGCTGCATTCCCGGGTGCGCGGCCTGTACTCGCGCATGTGGCTGCACCTGGGCACCGCGCTGTTCCTGCTGTTCTGCATCCTGGGCATGGTGTATTTCGTCGCGCAGCAGATCTCCCGCCCGCTGCGCCATCTGGCGCGCGTCATGGATCGCGTAAGGCGCACCGGCGACCACACGCAGCGCGCCTCGTGGGACAGCCAGGACGAAATCGGCCAGCTGGTGCGCGGTTTCAATGAAATGCTGGGGCAGCTGGACCGGGAGCGCGACGTCCAGAAGGAAATGGCCGCCACCGCCCGCGCCGCCGCCGCGCAGCAATCGCTGGTGGAAGCCACGCCCGTGCCTATGATGGTCACCGCGGTGCCCGGCCATGAAGTGCTGCATGCCAATCAGCCGGCCCTGGCCTGGCTGGGCGGACGCACGGTGGACCCCTGGATGCACGGCATGGAATCGGCCGTGCGCGCACGCTTCTTCCAGCAACTGTCCGACCATGATGCCGTCGATGAATTCGAGGTCTTGTGGAAGGCCGGCGCCGAGCCTACCTGGGCCATGCTGTCGGCGCGGCGCCTGCAATTCCAGGGCCGCGATGCCGTCCTGACGGCATTCACGCCGATCAACCAGATCAAGCTGATGGAGCAGCGCCTGGAGCTATGGGCCAAGGTCTTCGAGGCCTCTTCCGAGGCCATCCTGATCCTGGACGCCAACCGCACCCTGCTCAGCGCCAATGCCTCTTTTTACCGGTCTACCGGCTTTTCCACGGCCGACGTCGCCGGCAGGACGCCGGACTTCATCCTGGCCGACCATGCCAGCGTGCCCTTGCTGAAGAACCTGACGTCCGACCTGGAGCGCGCCAGCACCTGGAGCGGCGAAGCGCAGGTGCGGCGGCGCCAGGGCGGCGATTTTCCAGCCTGGCTGATGGTCAACGCGGTGCGCGACAAGGGCGCGGTGGTATCGCACTACATCTGCACTGTCATCGACATCACCGATCGCAAGAAAAGCGAGGCACGCATCCGCTTCCTGGCGGAACACGACGTACTGACGCAACTGCCCAATCGCGCGCTGTTCACCAAGGAGCTGGGCCGCGCGCTGGAGGACGGACCGCGCACCGAGCGGCGCTGCGCGGTCCTGTTCATCGACCTGGACCGTTTCAAGGACATCAACGATTCGCTGGGCCATCACATCGGCGACGGCCTGCTGAAATCCGTATCGCGCCGCCTGCTGCAGGCCGTGCGTGGACGCGATACCGTCAGCCGCCTGGGCGGCGACGAATTCACCATCATATTGGCCGACGTGGGCACGCGCGCCGACGTCGAGCAGCTTATCTCCGATCGCCTGATTCCCCTGGTGCGCGAGCCGCACGAGATCGGCGGCGTCACCTTGCAGGTGTCGTGCAGCGTGGGCGTGGCGATGTATCCGGACGACGGCGCCGACATCGATACGCTGATGCAGAACGCCGACGCGGCCATGTATCAGGCCAAGGCGGGCGGACGCAACCAGTTCAAGTTCTTTTCGCCGGACATGGCGGAGCGCGCGCGCATGCGGCTGGCGATCGAGGCCGGGCTGCGCACCGCCGTGGCACACAGCGAACTATCGCTGGTCTTCCAGCCCTGCATCGATGCCTCCACCGGCGCCACCGTGGGCGCGGAGGCGCTGTTGCGCTGGACCAATCCGCAACTGGGCAGCGTACCGCCGGCGCGCTTCATTCCCATCGCCGAAGAAACCCGCCTGATCATCCCCATCGGCGCCTGGGTCATCGAAGAAACCTGCCGCCACCTGGCGGCGTGGCGCGCCCAGGGCATGGGCGACCTGCGCATCTCCATCAACCTCTCCGCCATCCAGTTGCGCGAACCGGAACTGCTGGACACCTTGCGCGCCAGCCTGGCCGAACACAAGATCGCGGGTGAATGGCTGGAGCTCGAAATCACCGAAACGGTGCTCATGGGCCAGACGGAGAGCTATCTGGATGCCATCCATGCCCTGCGGGCCTTGGGGGTGCGGTTGTCGCTGGATGACTTCGGCACCGGCTATTCCAGCCTGAGCTACCTGAACCGCTTTCCGCTGGATCGCCTGAAGATCGACAAGACCTTCGTGCGCGACATGATAGATGCGCCGGCGGACATCGCCGTGGTCAAGGCCATCATCGAACTGGGCCACGAATTGGGATTGCGTGTCGTGGCGGAAGGCGTGGAAAGCGAACAGGAGGCGACGACGCTGCGCCGCATAGGCTGTGACCAGCTGCAAGGCTATCTGTACGGGCGGCCCATGCCCGGCGCGCAGTTGCCCGAGTGGGTGGCGGCGCGCGAACGCGAGCCGGCGTGGGCGGCGGCGTAGGCGCCGGCTCAGACAGCGCGCACGAAGGCCGCGAGCTCCTGGTTGAACCGTTCCGGGAACTCCTGGAACGGCGAATGCCCGCAGTCCTCATACCAGGATATCCGCGCATGCGGGATCGCTTCCGCGATCATGCGCGCTCCTTCCGGCAGCACGACCACGTCGCGCGTTCCTTGGGTCACCAGGACGGGCACGCGCACCTGCCGCAGCGCCGCGATGGTCGCGCCGGGATCGGTATGCCAGGCAGCCGCCGCGCGCCGGACCGGCACGGGCACGATCGCGTTGTAGCAAAGTGCCCGTTCGTACAAGGAACGGGCCGGCCGCCGGTAGTAGCACGCATTCAGGAAGGAGATCGTGTGCTCGACCTCCTGCGACACCGTGGCGACGTCGACGCGTTGCGCGCCCGGTGTCGCGGGCCCGACGGCGCGTGCATCCTCGATCACGCGCGAGCCGACGAAATTGACGCCGCCCAGCGCGCCGTCGCCATAACGCATCAGATACTGCCGCAGCACGCGTCCGCCCATGGACCATCCGACGGCCACGGGACGTCGCAATTGCCTGGCTTGCAGGACGGCGGCGATGTCGTCCGCCCAATGGCTGTGATGCTGGTAGGCCGCGGCGTCCAGCGGCTTGTCGGCGCCGCCATGGCCGCGCAGATCGACGGCCACGATGCGGAACTCGCTGGCCAGCTCGCTGGCGATCTGCGGCGCGAAGCACAAATGGCATTGGGCGACGCCGTGTACCAGCAGGATCTCCTTGCCATCCGGATTGCCCCATTCGTAGGTAGCCAGCCGCACGCCGCCCGCGCCGCTTACCATCAGCGGCGCGACGTCCGGTACCTGCCAGCGCCGCTCATCATCCTGCGTATCCATCAGCTCGAAATCTCCTCCAGAGGCCGGCGCAGGGTGCGCGGGCCGAAGATGCCGATGACCAGGATCATCAGCACCATGGCGACGCCCATGAAGGCCGCCACGCCGGGCGTACCGCCGACGCCCAGGAAGAAACCGATCAGCAGTCCCACAATGGCCGCGCTGGCGCGCCCCCATCCATAGACGAAACCCACGGCGCGCCCGCGCAGGCGCGTCGGGAATTGCTCGGCCTGGTAGCTGTGGAAGATAAACGAGAGCCAGTTGTTGGACAAGGTGACCAGCACGCCGAACACGATGACCGCCGCCGGATTGACCTGCATGGCAAACAGCACCATGAACAACCCGATGCCCACCCCCGCGCACACGATTTGCCATTTAGGCTCCATGCGGTCGGCGATCAGCAAGCCCAGCAGCGGGCCAAAGGGATTGGCGATGGCGATGATGAAGGCATACTGCAGGCTCTTGGTGATCTCCACGCCCTTCGCGATCAGCAGCGTGGGCACCCAGGCGCTGAACCCGTAGAAGCCGATCACCGCCAGCAGATTGAAGACCGACATCACGATCAGGCGCTTGCGGTGCGGCGGGCGCAGCAATTCCGAGAAATGCCCCTTGGATTCGACGCGCGCCGATGACGGCACCTGGACCGGCGGCAGCGCATGCCCCAGCTCGCGCGCGGCGCTGGCCTCGATCTGCTGCATGATACGTTCGGCGCGGTCGCGTTGACCGTGCATCGCCAGCCAGCGCGGGCTTTCCGGCAGCGCGCGGCGCAGCCACCATGCGGCCAATGCGCCCACCGAGGCGATGATGGCGACCCAGCGCCAGCCGTCCAGTCCCAGGATCCGCAGCGGCACCAGCAGCCATCCCAGCAGCGCGACCACCGGGACGATCAGGAACTCAATGAACTGGTACAGGGCAAACGCCCGTCCGCGCGCATTCGGCGGCACCAGCTCGGGGATGAAGGTGTCGATGGTCACCTGCTCCAGGCCCAGGCCGATGGAAGCGATGAAGCGGAACAGGTCGATGCCGCCGGCGGTATGCTGAAACGCCATGAGCAGCGTGGCCAGCGAGTACCACACCAGCGACACCGTAAAAATCGCCCGCCGCCCGGCGCGGTCGGCGATGAAGCCAAAGAAAATGGTGCCGACGAACATCCCGGCGAACGTGCAGAACACGAAAAAGCCGACCCCGCTCAAACCGAAGAAGTGCAGCGAACTGGTGGCGAACAATCCGCTCTTGACCAGCCCCGGCGCGATATAGGCGGTCATGAACAGGTCGTAGAGCTCGAATATCGCCCCTATCGAAATCAGGAAGACGAAATGCCTGGCGGTCTTCGAATACGGCAGCCGGTCCAGCCGCGCCGCCACCCGCAGGGCGTACTCGTCGTTGGAAAGCGTGGTCGGCGTCGCGGCATGTCCGGCGATCGACGGGCGCGCGGCAGCCTGCGCCGCGCCGGCGGGGGCGTGGGTGTCCATGGGCTCTGTCTCCGTATCGTTATAGTTGTGATGCGTGGCGAATATTCCGGCTACCCGCCAGGGAGCGCAAGCCAAATAAACGCACGGGCCGCATGACAAAAAATCATGGCTTGCCACGCGGCCGCCGCCTGCCGCGACCGGTATCCTCGTGAGGGGTGGTCGGCCCCATTGCCAGCGGTTGGCACAAGTCAGCGACACCAAGGAGACCCCGGATGACCGGCACGATAACGGGCGCCATGCGCGCCATCACCATCGATACCTACGGCGGACCGGAGGTTGTGCGGATGCGCGAAGACGCGCCCGTCCCCGTGCCCAAGGCGGGTGAAGTATTGGTCAAGGTGGCCTGCGCGGGCGTCAACTTCATGGACATCCACACCCGCCAGGGCAAGTACGCCGAATCGCGCACATACCCGGTGCGTGCACCCTGCACGCTCGGCATGGAGGGCGCCGGCGTCGTGGTGGCCACGGGGCCCGGCGTGACCCATCCCGCCGTGGGGCAACGCGTCGCCTGGTGCATCGCCTGGGGCAGCTTCGCCGACTATGCCGCCATTCCGGCGCGGCTGGCGGCCGTCATACCGGACGCCATCGGCTTCGATACGGCGGCGTCGGCCATGTTCCAAGGCTGCACCGCCCACTATCTGATCCACGATGTAGCCCGATTGGAAGCCGGCGGCAGCTGCCTGGTGCATGCGGCGTCCGGCAGCATAGGGCAGATCCTGATCCAGATGGCCAAGCGCATCGGCGCGTCGGTATACGCGACGGCCAGCACCGACGACAAGCGCGCCGTCGCGCTGCGGCGGGGAGCCGACGCCGCCCTGCCCTACGCCGATGGCGGCTTCGCCGACCAGGTACGGACGCTGACCGGCGGTCGTGGGGTCGATGTGGTTTTCGATTCCCTGGGCAAGGCCACGCTGCGCGACAGCATGCGGGCCGCCCGCACGCGGGGCCTGGTCGTCAACTACGGCAACGTATCGGGGTCGGTAAAGGATCTGGACCCCTACGAATTGGGCGAAGCGGGTTCGCTATACCTGACGCGGCCGCGGCTGGCCGACCATATGGCCGACGCCGCCACCGTGCAGCGCCGCGCCGACGCGGTATTCGATGCGATCCTGGATGGCAGCCTGTCCATCGAAATCACGGACCGCTATGCCTTCGACGACATCCCGAAGGGCCACGCGCGCATCGAGGCGCGCGAGCAGGTCGGCAAGGCCGTGGCGTGGATATGAGGCGCATCCACATGGCCTGACCGCGCATGCGGGCAAACCTGCCGTGGCGGCTGCGCCGGCCATGGCCGGCTCGCGACCTGCCATTCAATGCGCGGCGGACGCGTCGGCCCCGCCGCCGCCCTTGGCCGGCCGGGTAATCCAGATCAAGGGAATGATGAGCAGGAAGATGACGGCCGACACATAAAAAATATCGTTCAGCCCCATCATCGCCGCCTGCGCATTCAGGTTCGCATCGAACATCGTATGCGCCGCCCTCGTGTCCAGGTGCAGCAGCGAGCGCAGCGACTCGATCTCGCGGCTGAACAGCGGATTGGACGGCGTCGCCACTTCGGTCAGCCGTTCATGGTGCAGAATGGTGCGGTTGTTCCACACCGTGCCCGCCACCGACGTGCCGATCGCGCCGCAGAACACCCGCACGAAGTTGGACAGCCCCGCGGCGGCCGGCACGCGGGACGGCGGCTGGCCCGACAGGATGATCGCGGTCAGGGGCACGAAGAACAGCGCCATCGGTATGCCTTGCAGCAGCGTGGGCCACACCAGATGCCAGGTATCGATCTCGGTGACGTAGTTCGACCGCATATAGAACACAATGGCAAAGCTGACAAAAGCGACCGTCGCGATGATGCGCGCATCCGACTTGGGCAGCAGCTTGCCCAGCACCGGCGACAGCAGCAGGGCAAAGACGCCCAGCGGCGCCATCACCAGCCCGGCATCGACGGACCGGTAGTTCAGGTATTCCTGCATCCACTGCGGCAGGAGCACCAGATTGCCGAAGAACACGCCGTAGGCGATGGAAATCGCGATCGTGCCGCCGCTGAAATTCCGTTGCCCGAACAGCCGCAGATCGACGATGGGGTGGTCCTCGGTCAACTCCCAGATCAGGAAGAACGTGAAACTGACCACCGCCGTCACGCCCAGGCCGACGATCAGGGAGGAATTGAACCAATCCAGGTCGCGCCCCTTGTCCAGCATGATCTGCAGGGCGGCCACCCAGGTGATCAGCAGCAGCAGGCCCACCAGATCGATGGGCAGCTTGCGCGTCGGCGTCTCGCGCTGGCGGTAGATACTCCAGGTCACCGCGGCGGCGAATATTCCCACCGGAATATTGATGTAGAAAATCCACGACCAGCTGTAGCTGTCCGTGATCCATCCGCCCAGCGACGGCCCGGCGATCGGCCCCACCGTGGCGGTCATGGCCCAAAGCGCCAGCGCCATGGAGCTTTTCTCCTTGGGATAGGAGCCCAGCAGAATCGCCTGCGACATGGGTATCAGGGGACCCGCCACGGCGCCCTGCAGGACGCGGGCGAACAGCAGCACCGGCAGGCTGGGAGCGATACCGCACAGCCACGAAGCCAGCGTGAACAGCACGATGGCCGCCACGAACAGCCGTATCTGCCCCACGCGCTGGGTCAGCCAGCCGGTCAGCGGAATCGACACCGCGTTGGACGCGGCGAACACGGTGATCACCCAGGTGCCCTCGTCGACGGACACACCGAGATTGCCGGAAATCGTAGGTATCGCCACGTTGGCGATCGATGTATCCAGCACGTTCATGAAAGTGGCGAGCGCCACTGCCAGGGTGGCCAGGACGAGCTGGCCGCCCTGCAGCGGCGGCAAGGGGGAAGGATTCTGCGAGGTAGCCATGGGACCTGCCTGGTAAACGCGTGTACCTAGGTTCTCATGCAAAGCTGAACACAGCCTGAGCGTTCGCCGATACCCTTGGCCAACCCAGGGTCATGGGTATCGGCGCAAGGCCCCCGGGCGAGCCCGGAGCCAGCGACACCGCCGGAGCCGGCCCCAGGGTCCGGCCCGGACGGCCATCGACACGCAAAACAGGGCTTGTTACGGAAGCCGGGTGAAAGCTATGCTTCGGCACGCGCGGCGCGGGCGGACCTCCGCCCTGTTCCGCGGCCCGACCTTTCCCTCGGCCCCACGCCCGATAGCCCCGTAGAAATGGACTCCGTGGATACTTTCCGGAAGTTGAGCGCAGGCGACACCGGTCCCCGTTTCTGGCGCGCCCAGATTATCGGCTGGCTATGCCTCGCCGCCATCGGTTTCTTCACCCGCTACGGCGCGTTCGGCCATGCCACCCTGGCACTGGTGCTGACCGTGGTGCTGGATACCCTGGGTTTCCTGGCGACAAGCGCGAGCGCCGTCTTTCATGCCCGTCATCCCGGGACGGGCAAGATCAAGGCCATGGTCACCGCCGCGCTGCTATGCATCACGGCCGCCGCCATCAATGCCTTGATCGCCAATACGATCCATGGGCTGTTTCCCGCCCACGCCCTCACCTACGTGCCGCGCAACGGCTTCTCCATGGGGTTCATCTACTACCTGGGGATTTTTTCCATCTGGACGCTGGTGTATTTCGGCGTCAGCGCCGAACTCGACGCCCGTACGCAGCGCATGTCCACGATGCAGGCCGAGACGCGCGCGTTGCAGCTGAAACTGGAACATCTGCACCTGCAGATCGAGCCTCATTTCCTGTTCAACACGCTGAACACCATCGTGGCCGAGATCGCCGATCGCCCCGCCATCGCCGAGGAAATGACGCGGCGCCTGGCCGCCTATCTGCGCTATTCGCTGAACGCGCGCGGCAGCGCGATCTGCCGGCTGCGGGACGAGGTCGCCGCGCTGGAAACCTACATCGGCATCCAGGCGCTGCGATTCGGCGATCGTTTCGAGTATCGCTGCGAGGTGGATCCGGATTCCCTGGACGCGCCCATTCCGCACATGACGCTGCAAGGCCTGGCGGAAAACGCCATCAAGCATGGCATGCGCGCCGAAACCCCGCATTTCTCCATAAACCTGCGGGCCTGGCGCGAGGGCGCGGCCCTGATCGTGGAAATGGAGAATCCCGGCACCCTGAGCATGCCCTTCGACTTCGGCGATGGCGCGGGCGGGATGGACGATGCCCCGGCGGACGGCGGCACGGAACAAGGCGGCCACCGTATCCATCCGTCCATCGAAGGCTTGCGGCCCGCCGGCGGCGCCTTTGCATCGAATGGCGTGGGGCTGCGCAACCTCAGCCAGCGCCTGGCGCTGCACTATCCCGGCCGCAGCCGCTTTTCCCTGGCGCAGCGCGCCGACCGCACCGTGGCCAGGCTCTATATGACGGGCGACCCATGCTTCGCGTAATTGTCGTCGACGACGAGGCGCCCGCGCGCCGTTACCTGCGGCGCCTGTTGGAAACCCACGCCGACGTCGCCATCGTCGACGAAGCGGCAACCCGCGAGGAAGCCGGACGCGCCGTGCGCATGCACCGGCCGCACGCCGTCTTCCTGGACATCGACCTGGCCCGCGGCACCGGCTTCGACGTGCTGGACAGCCTGGACCAGCCTCCCGCGGTCGTCTTCGTGACGGCGCACGCCGATCACGCGCTGCGGGCCTTCGACGTAGCGGCCGTCGACTACCTGCTCAAGCCGGTCGATGCGCCGCGGCTGGCGCAAACGCTGACGCGGCTGCGCCAGTCCCTGATCCCGGCCACCCGTGGCGCCGCAACCGGCCCTGGCGATCCGCCCATGCAGCCACACCTGGTAGCCCGCACCCGCCAAGGCCTGCGGCGCATCGGCGTACAGACCTTGTCGGCCGTCGTCGCACAGGGCGACTACGTCAGGCTGTGCTGCGCCGACGGCTCCGCCGAGTTGATCCACGCCACGCTCAGCGGCCTGCGGCCGCAACTGCCCTCGCCGCCATTCTTCCAGGCCTCGCGATCCATCATCCTGAACCTGGATCACGTCGCGCGTGTCGGCGGGGGCGCGCGCAAGTTCGTCGAATTCACGCGGCAGGCCACGCCCATCGAACTGGGCGGCACCGCGTTCGAGCGCCTGAAGAAACAACTTTCGGCCCAGCCGTCAGCGGCCCGCATGGCGCGCTTCTAGCACGCCGGCTCCGGCGTGATGCGAGGACGTCCCTCTGCCATTGCGACAAGGGATTACTCTTTGCTACACACCGGTGTTACTGGATGTTATAAATAGAGGAGATTGCGGCGGCAAAAGCCCGTCGCGCGGCCAAGAAGCATTCGGTGGCCCCAACCAGAACCGGTGAACGGCAAGGGAGAATCCGATGAAATGCCCCGAGATACCTGCGGAGGAAGGTTCAAGGCTCCAGGCATTGTCCGAATACGGGCTGGGCAGCGAACGCCCTTTGCCCAGCCTCGATCCCGTCGTCCAGATCGCCGCGCGCATGTTCAGCATGCCGGTAGCGGCGGTGAACATGATAGGCAGCGACCACGTTTTCCTGGCTGCCCAGACCGGCATCCCGGAGGACGTGGACAAGACCCGCGACGTATCCTTCTGCGCTCACGCCATCAACCAGGAAGACGTCATGGTGGTGCCCGACGCCGCCCTGGACGAGCGCTTCCACGACAATCCGCTGGTCACCGGCAGCGCTGGCGTACGCTTCTACGCGGGCGTGCCGCTGCGCTCGCCGTCCGGCCATGCCCTGGGCGCCCTGTGCATCATCGACGGCCAGCCCCATCACGACTTTTCGGAGGACGACCGCCAGCGTTTGCGCGAACTTGCCCTGATGGCCGCCGACCGCCTGGAGCTGCGCCGCATCGAGGTATCCGCCGAAACTACGCGGCGGCCATTCGACGCCTACGCCAAGGACTCGCCCACGGCCGTCGTCTGGTTCGGCGAAGACTGCCACATCGTTTCCTGGAACAGCGCCGCCGCCACGCTCTTCGGTTATGACGCTGAGGGCGCCGGCGCCCAGCCGCCCGGCCTCGCCTTCGATGCCTTGCTGGACGGCGATAGCGTCGCTGTCTTCCGCGATCTGGTGCGGCGCGCGCTCGCCGCGGGCTCGGTCGAAGACCTCGTCATGCCGGACACGCTGCAAGGCCAGCGGCGCGACGGCAGTCTTTTTCTATTGGGCTTGTCCCTGTTCTGCTGGCGCGAAAACGGCCCCGCGGGCCTGACCTTCAACGCTCACCTGCAGGACCTGACCGCGCGGCACCACGAGCAAGACGCCCTGCGCCGCCTGGCCCACATCGACCCGCTGACCGGCCTGGCCAATCGCAACCAGTTCTACCGGCAGGTCGAAGCCACGCTGACGCATCCACGCGCCGCCACCGTGCTGATACTGGACCTGGACAACTTCAAGGACATCAACGATACCCTGGGCCACGAGGTCGGCGACGAACTGCTGCGCGAAACCGGCCGCCGCCTGCAGGCGCTCGCGGGACAGGACGGCACCGTCGCCCGCCTGGGCGGCGACGAATTCGCCATCCTGCTGCCCGACGTCGATGCCCGCGAGCCCGCCATGGAGGTGGCCTCCAAGGCGGTGGCCGCGCTGTCCGAGCCGGTCACCGCGGCCGGCCAGCAGGTACCTATCGCCGCCAGCTGCGGCGTGGCGGTCGCGCCCCTGCAGGCGCAGGAAGCACTGGAACTGATCGGCGATGCGGACCTGGCGCTGGCACGCGCCAAGTCGGTGGGACGCGGCCAGGCCTACGTCTTCGTGCCCGCGCTGCGGATGGAGGCCACCTCGCGCCGCCTGCACGGCATGGAGCTGCACCGTGCCGTCACCGATGGCGAATTCGTGCTGTTCTACCAGCCGCAGGTGCGCTTGAGCGATGGCGCGCTGGTCGGCGCCGAGGCCCTGATCCGCTGGCGCCATCCGCGCCGCGGCCTGCTCGCGCCCGCCGCCTTCCTGCCCGCGCTGGAAGGCGGTCCGCTGGCGGCGTCGGTGGGCGCCTGGGTGCTGGACGAAGCCTGCGCACAGGCCGCGCGGTGGCGCAACGCCGGCGCGCCCGGCTTCCGCATGGGCGTCAACCTGTTCAGCGCCCAATTCCACGTCGGCGACCTGGCGCGCGATGTCCTGCGGGCGCTGGAACGCCATGGCCTGCCGCCGAATGCGCTGGAACTGGAAATCACCGAAAACATCGCGCTCGATCACGACGATGTGGTGCTGGACATGCTGCGCCGCCTGCACGACGAAGGCGTATCCATCGCCTTCGACGACTTCGGCACGGGCTACGCATCGCTGGCGGTGTTGAAGCGCTATCCCCTGAACCGCCTGAAGATCGATCGCTCCTTCGTCCACGGCATGCTGGAATCGGAGCGGGATGCGTCGGTGGTGCGGGCGGTGCTGGATATGGCGCGCGCGTTCAATGTGAACGCCATCGCCGAAGGCGTGGAAACCGGCGCGCAGCGCGATGCCCTGGCGCCGGCCTGCGCGGAGGGTCAGGGCTACCTCTTCAGCCCGCCGATCCCGGCCCTGGATTTCGCGCGTGCCTACGGCATCGGGCAGGATGCGGGAATAGCCCGCTGCGCCTGAATATTTTTTGATGTCGCTGTAACCGGCTTTCCAGCCGGGGCGAATTAGCTTGTGTATCCGCGACGGATACCTGCTTATCGAACCCACTGGAGAGCTCGAATGTCCGCAAAAACCACAGTAACGTCCGCCATGCTGGCCACCGCCGTCGCCAGCATCTTCGCGTCCATCGCCCATGCCGCGCCGCTGACGCAGGCCGAAGCCAATGCGGCCATCGCCGCGCACAAGGAAAAGTGCTACGGCGTCGCCTTGAAAGGCCAGAACGATTGCGCCGCCGGCCCCGGCACCACCTGCCAGGGCACGTCGACCATGGACTTCCAGGGCAATGCGTGGAAGTTCGTGCAGGGTGGCACCTGCGCAAGCATCCAGGTGCCCGGCGGCGGCCACGGCTCGCTGACCCCGATCAAGTCCTGACCGCGCCGGCAACGGGGACAGCCATGGGCGCCCTCATCGAATCAACGACGATACGCGAACCTGGCGGTCCCCCGGGCGGCGAGATACGCGCGGCGTCCATACTCGCCGGCACCAGCTTCAAGCACGGGCACCTGGCCGCGATACTGGACGACCGGCCCGCGCGGGCGTTCTTCGAGGTTCACGCCGAGAACTACATGGGCGCCGGCGGCCCGCCGCATCGGATGCTGGCCGCCATACGCGAACGCTATCCGGTTTCGCTGCATGGCGTGTGCATGTCCATCGGCGGGCCGGCGCCGCTGGACCTTGCGCATCTGGCGCGCTTCCGCGACCTGGTGACGCGCTACGAGCCGCTGCTGGTGTCGGAACACCTTGCGTGGTCGTCGCATGGCGGCACGTTCTTCAATGATCTTCTGCCGCTGCCTTACAACGCGGCCACGCTCGAACACGTCTGCGCGCACATCGAACAGGTACAGGACGCGATCCGCCGGCCGCTGCTGCTGGAGAATCCGGCGACCTACGTGGCCTTCGCGTCGTCGACGATGAGCGAAACGGATTTCATACGCGCGGTGGTCCGCCGCACCGGGTGCGGCCTGCTGCTGGACCTGAATAATGTCTTTGTGTCGGCGACCAATCACGCTTATTCGGCCATCGGCTATCTGGACGCGTTTCCGTTGGACAGTGTGGGCGAGATCCATCTGGCCGGCCATGACGAACAGCGCGACGATGAAGACGGGATCCTGCTGATAGACAGCCACGACCGCCCCGTCGCCGATGCCGTGTGGGCGCTGTACCGCCAGGTCATGGCCCGCATCGGTCCCCGGCCCACGCTGATCGAGTGGGACAGCGAGCTGCCCGCCTGGCCCGTCCTGCGAGCGCAGGCGGCAACGGCGCGCGGCATCATGGACGCGCATGCGTCGAACCACGCGCGAGAGGCCAGCCATGCATGCTGATTTCGCGGCCGGCTTGACCAACCCCGGCTACGCCGCGCCCACGGACGTGATCGCGCGGTCCGGCAAGGGCGTGGCCAAGCGCTACAACGTCTACCGCAACAACGTCACGGTCAGCCTGATCGACGCGCTGGCCGCCATCTATCCCGCGGTCCGGCGCATCACCGGCGTCGAGTTCTTCCGCGCCATGGCGCGCTTCCACGTGCGCGCCACGCCGCCCGCGTCGCCGCTGCTGTTCGAATACGGCCGCGATTTTCCGGCGTTCATCGCATCCTACGAGTACGCGCGTGATATGCCATGGCTGGCCGATACCGCGCGCGTCGAGCGCGCCTGGCTGGACGCCTACCACGCCGCCGACGCAATGCCGCTGAACGCGGCCGGCCTCGCCGCCGTCCATCCCGCATCGCTGCCGGAATTGCGCTTCACGCCCCATCCCGCCGCGCGCGTCCTGCGGTCGCCTTACCCGGCCGTCTCCATCTTTACCATGAACAAGGGCGATGGCCCGGTCACGCCGTTGTGTTCCGGCGAGGCCGAAGACGCGCTGATCACACGGCCCGCTCACGATGTCCTCGTTACCCGCCTGCCGCCCGGCGGGGCAGTCTTCCTGAACGGCCTGTTGGCCGGCATTCCGCTGGGCCTGGCGGCAACGGCCGCTTTCCAGGCCGAGCCTGCCTTCGACCTGTCCGCCAACCTGGCGGGGATGATTTCGGCGGGCGTATTCGCCGCCATCCAATACGGAGATTGACGACATGTCAGCCCTGCAAGACCCACGACAAACAGCGCCGGGCAGCCCGCGCCAGGACCGTTCTTTCGCGCTGCCCGCGGCAATCGCCGCGGCCCGACGCGGCGTCGAACGACTGGCGCAGCCCTGGCTGGCGCAGTTGCTGCTTCGTATCGCCCTGGCCGTGCCGTTCTGGAAATCCGGCATTCTGAAATGGCAAGGCTTTCTGCAGTTGAACGACACGGCCATCACGCTGTTCACCGATGAATTCCGGCTGCACCTGCCGGGCGGTCCTTATCCGTTCCCGGCGCCGGCCCTTTTCGCCTTTTTATCCGGATGCGGGGAGGTCATGTTCCCTGTGTTCCTGGTACTGGGCCTGGGCACCCGTTTCGCGGCCGTCGGCCTGCTGCTGATGACCTGCATCATCGAGTTGACGGTGCCCGACGGCTGGCCGGTGCACCTGACCTGGGCCGCCATGGCGCTGGCCATCGCCGCCTGGGGCCCCGGCCGCATCTCCCTGGACCATGTGCTCGGCGACCGCCGGCCGCGTACCTGATACGGAAGCGCCGATGAGAACGCAGGACCTGGTCGCGCGCCTGGCCGGCAACCTGGCGCCGGTTCCGCGCAATGCCATACCGCGAACCCTGAACCGGGCATTGATGACCGGGTTGGCCGGCAACACCGCGCTGCTCGTCGCGCTGTATGGATTCGGCAGCGACATGCCGGAGCAACTGCTGACGGCCATGTTCTGGATACGCCTGGCGTTTCCGCTGGCCATGATCGCGGCGGCGCTGAAGCTGACGGAACGGCTGGCACGGCCGGGGGCGCCTTCCGCGCTGGCCTGGCTGACGGCCATGGCGCCGATCGCCACCATGCTGCTGGTCGCCGCGGGCTTCCAGGCCGCCACGCCATCCGATTACCGCTTGCAGCTGGTGGTGGGCGACGGCTGGCGCAGCACGACCGCGGGCGTCGTGCTGCTATCGCTGCCGTCGCTGGCGGCCACCATGCATGCGCTCAAGACGCTGGCCCCCACGCGCCTGATCGCCGCGGGCGCCGGCGCGGGTGTACTGGCCGGCGCGCAAGGACTGCTCGTCTATTCGCTTTATTGCCCTGAAATGCCGGTGCCGTTCTGGAGCGTCTGGCATGTCCTGGCCATCGCCGTGACCGCAAGCATCGGCGCCGGCATGGCGCCGAAGTACCTGCGCTGGTAGCCATCCGCCCATGAACCCTACCCGCCAACACGCCGCATTCGATCGTCCGCGTAGAATCACGGCACTTACCCAGGCACAAGCCCTAGAGCCATGAATCCAGCCATGCAGAATGGATCGCCGGAATCCGCCGAAGCCAGGCTCAGGGCCCTGCTGCTGGCCGGCCTGGACGGCGACGCCAAGGCCTACCACGCATTCCTGCAGGCGCTGGGCGCCCATCTGCGGGCGTTTCTGCGCAAGCGGCTGTACCGGCTGCCGGACGACATCGAAGACATCGTCCAGGAAATCCTGATCGCCGTGCATAACGGCCGCCACACCTATCTGCCCGAACAGCCGCTGACCGCCTGGACGCACGCCATTGCGCGCTACAAGGTGGCCGATTACCTGCGCCATCGATCGCGGCACGAGGCGCGCAACGAGCCGCTGGACGATCAACAGGATATCTTCGCGGAATCCGATGAAGAAGCGGCGCAGGCGCGCCGCGATGTCGACAAATTGCTGGCGCAATTGCCGGATCGGCATCGACTGCCCATCCTGCATGTCAAATTACAGGGGCTGTCGGTCGCCGAGACCGCGCAGCTGACCGGCCTGTCCGAATCCGCGGTCAAAGTGGGGGTGCACCGTGGACTGAAGGCGCTTGCCGCAAAAATAAGAGGCTCGCTATGAAAACCGATGACATGATCTCGCTGCTCGCGGCGAACGTGGCGCCCGTGGATCGCGGTGCGCTGGCGCGACGTTACCGATGGGCGTTGCTGCTGGGTGGGTTGGGCTCGACGCTGCTGATGTCGGTGAAGTTCGGCATCCGGCCCGACATCCGCGAAATGCTGGTGACGCCTTTGTTCTGGGCGAAGATCGCCTTACCCGTCAGCGTCGCCGCGGCCGCCTTGCTGACGGCCGCGCGCCTGTCGCGCCCCGGCATGCCGGTCGGCCGCGGGTGGCGATTGCTGGCCGCGCCGATCGCCCTGGTCTGGATCGTCGCGGCGGTGATGCTGGCCCTGGCGCCCGCGCCGGAACGCCTGCCCATGGTCCTCGGGGCCACGTGGCGCACCTGCCCCTTCAATATCACGCTGTTATCGGTGCCATCCTTCATCGCGGTGTTCTGGGCGATGAAGGGATTGGCGCCTACACGGTTGCGGCAGGCCGGGGCCGTCGCGGGCCTGCTGGCCAGCGCCGTCGCCACGGTGGCCTACTGCCTGCATTGTCCCGAAATGGGCGTTGCCTTCTGGGCAGTGTGGTACGTCGCCGGCATGGCGATTCCGGCCCTACTGGGCGCGCTGCTCGGCCCGAGATTGCTGCGCTGGTAAACCGGCTTGCCGCTCCCCGCGGCGGCCGTCCTGCCCTTGGGGCGGCCCAAAACAAAAAAGACCCCGCGTCGCGCGGCACTCCCGGTTCGGGGAGACGCCTGCGGCGACGCGGGGCGACCACACCTGTCGATGGCCCGGTTCATGCCCGGGCCGGACGGCCATGCTTATTGGCCCTTGGCGGCCGGGTTGACCTTGCCGGCCAGCGCCGTCAGCTTCTCGTCGGTGGCCTTTTCTTCCTGCAGCGTTTCCAGCAGCAGCTTCAGCGCGTCCTGCTGGCCCAGTTGCTTGGCGAAGGCGGCCAGCGTGCCGTAGCTGGCGATTTCGTAGTGCTCCACCTTTTGCGCGGCGCCGATCAGGGCGGCGTCCAGCACCGGGCCCTTCTCGATTTCGTCGATGATTTCCTTGCCTTCTTCGACCAGGCCTTCCATGGCCATGCACTTGACGCGCTTGAGCTTCAGTCCGGCCGATTCGACGATCTGGTCGATACGCTCGATCTGGCCCTGGGTTTCCTGCAAATGCGATTCGAAAGCGGCCTTCAGGTCCGGATTGGTCGCGGCGCGCGCCAGCTTAGGCAGCGCCTTCGTCAGTTGCTTCTCCGCGCTATAGACGTCGGACAGTTCGTGCAGAAAGAGATCTTCAACGGTTTTCGCAGCCATGAATGTGCTCCTGTACGTGATGGGGATATCGGGATGACTTGCTTATCGAACCGGCCTTCGTCGGCGCAGCGCGTCATGCCGGGTTCACTGATCCGTTCTGCAAACGCTATGCCCGGGATAACGCAGAGCAAGCACTGTTGGGAATAGCGGTTGCTCTTTGCAGCACCGATCGCGGGCAGCGGGCTCGCGGCGTGGATCCCAACGGAGGTTTTATGTTTGCTCACAACAAGCGACTGCAATACACGGTGCGCGTGTCCGGCGGCAATCCGGGCTTGGCGAACCTGCTTCTGGAGCAGTTCGGCGGCCCCCAAGGCGAGTTGGCCGCCGCGATGCGCTACTTCACACAATACGTCGCCGAAGAAGATCCCGGCCGCAAGGACATGCTCATCGACATCGCGACCGAGGAATTGAGCCACCTCGAAGTCATCGGCACGCTGGTGGCGATGCTGAACAAGGGCGCCAAGGGCAAGCTCGCCGAAGCGGTCGAGGAAGAAGCGGAGCTGTATCGCGCCCTCAATGGCGCCGGCAACGACTCCCACGTCACGCAGGTTCTGTACGGCGGCGGCCCCGCGCTGACCAACTCCGGCGGGCAACTGTGGAATGCCGGCTATATCGACTCCATCGGCGACCCGTCGTGTGATCTGCGTTCGAACATCGCGGCGGAAGCGCGCGCCAAGATCATCTACGAACGCCTGATCAACGTCACCGACGATCCTGGCGTGAAGGACGCGCTCACCTTCCTGATGACGCGCGAAGTCTCGCACCAGAAGTCCTTCGAAAAGGCGCTGTATTCCATGCAGCCCAATTTCCCGCCGGGGAAACTTCCCCCCGACCCGCGCTTCGCCAACACCTACTTCAATATGTCGGAAGGCGAAGGCGATACGCGCGGTCCCTGGAACAGCGACGAGAATTTCGAATTCGTCGCGACCGCCGCCGAAGCCGGGCCGCAGGATGGCGACGGCATGGCGACGGTACAACTGGCCGCGGACGAAGTCACCGCCCTGCAAGGACTGGTGGCACGCACGGCCTCCGATCCGGATTCCAACCCCGAAACGGGCGCGGAGCTGGGCGCGGGCAACGCCACGCGTTCGGTATAAAGGCAGTCCCATGCCGGACAGGAACGCGGCCGCGGCGTCATGCCCGGCCGCGTTCTCGCTGTGATGGCCGCCTTTGGCGTGCCGCCACTCATGAACGTCGCCGCGCGGGCGAAGGCGGCGGAAAAACGGACGCCCCTTTACAGCTTCTGCTCAGCATAAGGCACGTGATTTGCCCTACCATGGCTGCCCAGCCGCAGGGAGATGACCATGGATCGACTGTTCGCCAAATTCGCCAACGCCACGGCCCGCGCCGCGGGCAGCCCTTACGCCTTCATACTCTGTGTCCTGCTGGTGCTGGTCTGGGCGGCCTTGGGCCCCATGTTCCACTACTCCGAGACCTGGCAGCTCATCATCAACACCAGTACAACCATCATCACCTTCCTGATGGTCTTCCTGATCCAGAACACCCAGAACCGCGACGGCCACGCGTTGCAGACCAAGCTCGATGAGCTCATCCGCTCATCGAACGCGGAAGACGAGTTCATGGGCATAGAAAAGCTCTCCGACAAGGAACTGGACGTGCTGCATGCGCGTTGCGAAGCGGCGGCCAAGGCATTCCAGGTCGGGTTGGACAAGACACGCGGCGAACGCGAAAAGCGTTCGCGCAGGAACGCGCATCCACACCCGCCGCGCGACACCGACCCGGCCCCGGGCAACCGCCACCCCTGACCCGCGTCCGGCAAGGGATGCGGCGGCATGCCGATTGCGTTCGCCCCGCGGACATTCACACGGGAGAACGCCATGGCACTCGAACTCAAGCCGATCGCGGAACAAGTCATCGTGATCACGGGCGCCTCTAGCGGCATCGGGCTGGCCACCGCGATGATGGCCGCGCATCAAGGCGCACGGGTGATCATGGCGGCACGCAGCCGCAGCACCCTGGAACACGTGGCGGCGGAACTCAAGAAAGATGGCTTCGACGCCATCGCGGTGGAAGCCGACGTGTCCGTACGCGAGGACATGGACCGCGTCGCGCGCATCGCCATGGCCGAATTCGGCCGTGTCGATACCTGGATCAACAACGCCGGCCTGTCCATCTTCGGACGCCTCGACGAAACGCCGGAAGAAGACGCGCAGCGGCTCTTCCAGGTCAACTTCTGGGGCGTGGTGCACGGATCGCTGGCGGCATTGCCGCTGCTGAAGGCGCACGGCGGCGCGCTGATCAATGTGGGCAGCGAGGTGTCCGACGCCTCGGTCCCGCTGCAGGGCATGTACTCCGCCAGCAAGCACGCCGTGAAAGGTTTTACTGATGCATTGCGCATGGAGCTGGAGGCCGACAAGGCGCCGGTTTCCGTCACGCTGATCCAGCCCACGGCCGTGGACACGCCGTTTCCGGAGCATGCGGCCAACTACATGGACCAGGTCGCCAAGCTGCCCTCGCCGATGATATCGGTGGACAAGGTCGCCAGCGCCATCCTCAATGCCGCCACCAGCCCGGATCGCGAAGTCAAGGTTGGCAGCATGTCGGTGATCAACACCACCATGTTCAAGCTGATGCCCGGTCTGGCCGACCGCATGGCCCGCAAGCAGATGGGACGGCAGCAGCGCAATGCGCCGTCCGAACCGCATCAAGGCACGCTGTACGTCCCGGGTGAAAGTGGCGAAACGACTGGCTTCGGCAACAGCAACCCCGCCGATCCGGACGACGCCATGCAGCGCAACACCCGGCCCGTGCATTGAAGCCATACCGGCGGCGCCCGATCACACATGGCTAAGCAGCAGCACGAGGCCGGCGGCCACTCTCCGCATCTTTCCAGCGACGAGCAAGGGCAGGCGTCCCAGCACACGACACCACAGGCCCCCGTCATCCATGAGGTCGTCCGGGAAGATGGCGAGAACGCCCTGAAGCGTCCGGTGCGGGCGCTGGCATGGTCCGCGCTCGCGGCGGGACTTTCGATGGGGTTTTCCTTCCTGGTGCAGGCAGTGCTGGCCGCGGGCATGCCGGACGCGCCCTGGCGCCATCTGGTGGCCGGCCTGGGCTATTGCACCGGCTTCGTCATCGTCATCCTCGGGCGCCAGCAGCTATTCACCGAAAGTACCCTGACTGTCGTGCTGCCGGTGCTGGTCCACCGCGACGTCCGCACCGTGTTGCTCGCGTTACGGCTATGGCTGGTGGTGCTGGCGGCAAACCTGGCCGGCACCATCGTCTTCGCAGCCCTGCTGCTGGTCCCGGGTGTTTTCGAGCCAGAGGTCGTCGGGAACCTGCGGACACTGGCCATCGAAGCCATGCCGGATAGCTTCTGGCCCACCGTGCTGCGCGCGGTGTTCGCGGGCTGGCTCATCGCGCTGATGGTCTGGCTGTTGCCCAGCGCCCGGGCGGCAAGGCTGATGACCATCCTGTTCATCAGCTACATCGTCGGCATCAGCCACCTATCGCACATCATCGCGGGCTCGGTCGAGGCGGCGTATGCGGTGATGACGGGCCATGCGTCGGTGGGAGATTTCCTGCTGCGCTTCTTCGCCCCCACGCTGCTGGGCAACGTGATCGGCGGCGTGTCGCTGGTTGCGATGATCAATCACGCCGCGGTGGCGTCCGAACTGCGGGACCGCAAGGAATCGGGGCCGGCCGGGCGCTCCGGCTAGCCCGCGCCTCGGACGCCGCCCCAGGCTTGATCAGCGACCGGATCCGCTCGGCATCCGCCGCCTTCGCCGGGTTGTAGACCACCATGCCGAGATCCGGCCGGCCGTCGACCGCGAACATGGAGTACTCGAAGGACAGCGGTCCCAGCACCGGATGCTTTATGTGCTTAACGCCGTCGCCATGCGGTCCCTGCACATCGTTGTCGCGCCACATGGCCTTGAACTCCGGACTCAGGCGGCAGAGATCTTCCACCAGCGGCGCCACCACTTCGGCCGCGCCCGCCCGCGCCGCGTCCACCCTGAACGCCGCCACCACGAAACGCGCAACGCTCTCCCAGTCGTACTGCAGCGCGCGAGCGCGCGGATCCAGGAACACGATGCGCAGGATATTGCGCTGTTCCGGCGGCAGCGCGCCGTAATCCGTCAGCATTACCGTGGCGCCGCGGTTCCAGGCCACCACATCCCACGTCGCCGTCCGGATCAAGGCCGGGGTGGGATCGAGCGCGTCCAGCACCCGCTGCAGGCGCGGCGTCACGCCTTCGTCCTTGCGGTAGCGGACCTCCGGCGGCCGGCCCAGCCCCAGCAGGAACAGATGCTCCCGCTCGAGCTCCGTCAGCATCAGCGCGCTGGCGATACGGTCGAGCACGTCGGCGGACGGCGCGCCGCCCCTGCCCTGTTCCAGCCACGTGTACCAGGTCGGGCTGATGTTCGCGCGCTGCGCGACCTCTTCCCGCCGCAAGCCCGGCGTGCGACGCCGGCCGGCGGGAAACCCGAAGGCCGCCGGATCCAGCCTGGCGCGCCGGTCCTTCAGGTAGGCGCCCAGCGGATTGGAGGCGGAGGCCCGCGCAGGCGCGCTCGCGGTGTCCAGGCGGGCAAGCCTGCCGGCGGCGGCGCTGTTGGTGCCCATCCCGTTAACCCTTATACCCTGATAACGCCACTACTTTACCAGGATAGCCAAAACGCCCAGATTATCTCCTTCGGACCACCTTCATCCATTCCCTGGAGATGCATCACCATGCGTATTTTCATCACCGGCGCCACTGGCTTCATCGGCTCGGCCGTCGTCAAGGAACTGATCTCGGCGGGCCATGAGGTCATCGGCCTGTGCCGCTCCGACGACAAGGCCGCGGCGCTTTCCGGCGCGGGCGCCACCGTCCACCGCGGCGCCCTGGAAGACACGGCGAGCCTGCAAGCCGGCGCGGCGCGGGCGGACGGCGTTATCCACCTGGCTTTCAACCACGACTTTTCCCGGTTCAAGGCCAATTGCGAAGACGACCGCCGCGTCATCGAGGCATTGGGCGCCGCGCTGGCCGGCACGGCGAAACCGCTGATCGTCACTTCCGGCGCCGCCCTGACCCGCCCCCAGCCAGGCGAGCCCGCCAGGGAAACCGACCCGGTCATCAGTTCCTCCGTCATCCCCCGCGCCGCATCCGAAGAAGCCGCCGCGACCGTGGCCGCGGACGGCGTCAACGTGTCAGTCATGCGACTGCCGCAAGTCCACGACACCGCCAGGCAAGGCCTGATCACCTACCTGATCGCCATGGCACGCGAACAAGGCAGGCTCGCCTGCATCGGCGCGGGCGATATGCGCTGGCCCGCCGCGCACGTCAGCGACGTCGCCCGCCTGTACCGTCTGGCAATCGAAAAAGCCGAGCCCAATGCGAAATACCACGCCGTCGCCGAAGAAGGCGTAGCGATGCGCGACATCGTCGAAACGCTCGGACGCCGCCTGGCGCTGCCGGTCCAATCGATCGCCGCCTCCGAAGCCGAAGCCTGCTTCGGCTGGCTGGCCCATTTCGTCACGCGCGACATGCCGGCATCCAGCGAACGGACGCGACGCAAACTGGGATGGCAACCCACCGGCCCAGGCTTGCTGGAGGATCTCGAGCGCCTGGCCGAAATGTAAGCTTCGCCGCCGTTGCATGGCGCCCGGGCCCTGTGGCACTCTACCCCTGTGCTCATCCGCTTCCGCGTGTACGCAGCTGCCCGCGTCACATGCCGTCAACTCCACAGGGAGAGAAGATCACCATGACCGACAAGCTATTCGACGCCTCGGCGCCGTCGACCACCACCGCGGGCGCGCCCGCGGTGAGCGACCGCAATTCGCTCACCGTGGGCCCGAACGGGCCCATCGTTCTGCATGACGTGCACTTCCTTGAACAGATGGCGCACTTCAACCGCGAGAAGGTCATCGAGCGCCAGCCCCACGCGAAGGGTTCCGGGGCTTTCGGCGTTTTCGAGACCACGGCAGACGTGTCGCAGTACACCAAGGCCGCCCTCTTCCAGCGCGGCGCCAAGACCGAGATGCTGGCGCGCTTTTCGACCGTGGCCGGCGAACAAGGCAGTCCGGATACCTGGCGCGACGTGCGCGGGTTCTCGTTGAAGTTCTACACCAGCGAAGGCAACTACGACCTGGTCGGCAACAACACGCCGATTTTCTTCGTGCGCGATCCGATGAAATTCCCGCACTTCATCCGCAGCCAGAAACGCCTGCCGGATCGCGGGCTGCGTGACAACAACATGCAGTGGGACTTCTGGACGAACAACCCGGAAAGCGCCCACCAGGTCACCTACCTGATGGGCCCGCGCGGCCTGCCGCGCACCTGGCGCCAGATGAACGGCTATGGCTCGCATACCTACATGTGGGTCAACGCAAAGGGCGAACGCTTCTGGGTGAAGTACCACTTCCACAGCCAGCAAGGCATGGCCTTCTTCAGCAACGCCGAAGCCGCCGCCATGGCCGGCTCCGACGCGGACTACCACCGCCGCGACCTGTTCGAAGCCATCGAACGCGGCGACTGTCCAAGCTGGGAACTGTCGGTGCAGGTTATGCCCTATGCCGACGCCAGGAACTACCGCATCAACCCTTTTGACCTGACCAAAGTCTGGCCGCACAAGGACTATCCGCTGATCAAGGTCGGCAAGATGACCTTGAACCGCAACCCGGTGAACTTCTTCGCCGAAATCGAACAGGCGGCATTCTCCCCGGGCAACACCGTGCCCGGCATCGGGCTGTCGCCGGACAAGATGCTGCTGGGCCGCGCCTTCGCCTACAACGACGCGCAGCGCAACCGCATCGGCGCCAACTTCCACCAGTTGCCGGTGAACCAGCCCAAGGTGCCGGTCAACACCTATATGATCGACGGCCCAATGGCGTACCACCATACGGGCGCGGCGCCGGTGTATGCGCCGAACAGCGGCGATCGCCCGTGGTCGGATGAAACCGGCAAAGTGGACAACGGCTGGGAGTCGGACGGCGAGATGGTCCGCAGCGCGTATACGCTGCATGCCGAGGACGACGACTTCAGCCAGCCGGGCGCGCTGGTGCGCGACGTATTCAGCGACGCCGACCGCGCCGCGCTGGTCGATACCGTCGCCGGCAGCCTGCTGGGCGGCGTCCGCGAACCCGTCCTGAGCCGCGCGTTCGAGTACTGGCGCAAGATCGATGCGGACGTCGGCGCGCGCATCGAAGACAAGGTGCGCAAGGGCCAGGCGCCCAAGCCGGCCGAAGGCCAGGGCCAGGCTTGAAAGCGTGATACGGCTGCGGGCTTACCTGTCCCGCAGCCGGTCCAGCCGCAGCCTGTCGCGTCCATCCGTCAGGCGCTTCATCGCCAGATACCCGGCGCCCATCGCCGCCAGCGCGCTGGCGCCGCACAGCAGGAACATCAGCAGGATCTGGTACTTGGCGGCTTCCACCGGGTCCATGCCGGCCAGGATCTGCCCGGTCATGATGCCGGGCAAGGTGATGATTCCCGCCGCCGACATCTGGTTGATCGTCGGCACGATCCCGCGGCGCACGGATTCCCGCAACAGGCCGGCAAAGGCCTGCCGCGCCGTCGCGCCCAGCGCCAGGCGCGCCTCGATACCGGCACGCTCGCGCCGCACGCCGGACAGCACGGTATCCAGGCTCAGACTGGCGGCGTTCAGCACGCTCCCCAGCACGATACCGACCAGGGCGATCGAATAGCGCGGGTCGTACCAAGGGTCCGGACGCAGCGCCGTATGCAGGATGAACATGGCGGTCACCAGGGTCGTCGTGATCACCGTCACCACCGCCACCACGCCATTGCCGTGCCGCACGATACGCTCGCGCGGGCGAGCGGCGACCTCGCGCGCGGCCAGCGCCATCATCACGAGCAATACCAGAATCGTCATCCACGCCGACGCGTGGGTGAAAACCAGCCGCAGGATATGGCCGACCAGCAAGAGCTGCACGACGGTACGCGCCGCGGCCCACAGCACCTGGCGGTGCAGTGCCAGACGCAAGCCCAGCGAAATTACCGCGGCCAGCGCGACCAGGCTGGCCGCCAGGGCCAGATCGGCGGTCGTCAGATAGATCACGTTCACGCGGCGCGCTCCAGGTGGCCATGGTCCATGCGCCAGGAATGCGTCGCCATCCGCCGCGCCTGTTCGGCGCTATGCGTCACGAGCAGCACGGCGGAGCCCTCCTGCATACAACGCCGCATTTCCTGCTCGACCTGCGCCGTCGACTGCGCATCCAGCGCCGCGGTAGGTTCGTCCAGCAGCAGGACGGCGGGGCGCAGGAGCAAGGCCCGTATCAAGCCCAACCGCTGCCGCTCGCCGGTGGACAGCTCATGCACCATGGCGTCCAGCTTGTCGGCCGCCAGCCCCAGCCGGCGCATGATCGTCAGCGCGGCGTCCCGATCCGCGAAATGCCCGCCGGCGCGTTCATGCCACCAGCCGGCCTCGGCCTGGCAGTAGACCACCTGCCGCCGCCACTGCGGGCCCGACATGCGCGATCGCGGCGCGCCGCGCAGGGCGGCGTTGCCCTCGCCCGGATCCAGATCGGCGATCAGGCGCAGCAGCACGGACTTTCCGGAGCCGGAAGGCCCCAGGATGGCATGGCATTCCCCCGGTTGGCATTCGAGGCTGACGGGCGCCAGCCGGGGGGAAGAAAGGCTATCCAAGGTGAGCAGGGACATGGGCTATCCACATGCAGGCGACGCGCGGTGATTTCAAAGACACCAGCTTGGTCGGGCGCGACATTGTCGCCGAAGAAGAACGTCTTCTCCAGATTATGCAGGCTGTCTCGTAACGCGCCACACTGCCCTTGGCAGGCCCGGCCCGCGTCCCTGGACGAGCTGCTTCAGCTCGTGGAGGTCCCAGCACGAAAGGCTGGCGCTTATCCCGCCTTGCTAGAATCAGCGCCTTTCCCGGGCGCATTCATGGCAAAGGACAATAGCGGGCGGCACGCCATGCTGGTAGCGGCCGGCATCCTGTTCAGCCGCTTGATGGGGTTGATCCGCCAGCGGGTTTTCTCCCATTACTGCCGGATAAAAGTGTTTGTTTCACATTACGCCTAGGGATCGATGACGGCGAGGTGTACCGTGGTTGAGTGGCATCCGCCGCAATCACCGCAAAGGTACTCGCCGTGGCTTTCCCCACCCGCTTCCCCCCCGGCTCGNCTCCCCCGGGAACGCCGGCCCCGCCACCC
>NZ_CBCSCA010000014.1:0-158476 GCF_965137885.1 Bordetella sputigena | reverse complement strand
TCCCCAGGCCATCCCGCCGCGCCCGCCCCGGTCACATCCGTCCCTGTTCCGCCATCGACAGCGCGGCGCCGCCCGCGACGATCAGGTGATCCAGCAGCCGCACGTCGACCAGCGCCAGCGCCTGCCGCAGATGCCGCGTCAGGCGTTCGTCGGCATCGCTGGGTATGGCCAGGCCGGAAGGGTGGTTATGCGCCAGTATCAGCGCCGCGGCGTGATGCCGCAGCGCATCGCGCACGACTTCCCGGGGGTAGACCGAGGCCTGCGACAGCGTGCCGCGCGCGACCTCGCCGGTGGCGATCAGGCGCAGGCGGTTATCCAGGTAAAGCGCGATGCAGTGCTCGACTTCGTGGTGTCCCAGCATGGCCACGCAGTATTGCTTGACGCGGCCGGGCTGGTCCAGCGCGCAGCCTTGCGTCAGCTCCTCGCGCATGGTGCGGCGGGCCAGTTCCAGCACGCTCTGCAGTTGGCAGACTTTGGCCTGGCCCAGGCCGTGGACGCGGACCAGCGCGTCGGCGCTCGCGCCGAACAGGCCGCGCAGGCCGTCGAAGTGGGTCAGGATCTCGTGCGCCAGCGCGACCACCGGGCGGCCGGGCGTGCCGGTACGCAGGACGATCGCCAGCAGCTCGGCGTCGGTCAGGACGGNNGCGCCGTNGCGCAGCAGGCGTTCGGGCGGGCGTTCCGCGTCGGGAAGGGGCGGGTGGGAAGCGGGCATGGATGGGCTCATGGCGGGGCGGGCCGCCGCGCTCGCGACTAAAATGGCGGATTCACCCCATTACGGTGGCACATCTTGAGCACCGCTACGCCCAGCACGAACGTTTTTGTCCGTCCGGATTCCTACCTGACCCTGCATTACCGCATCGTCCTCGCCTCCGGGCCGGGCGAAGGGTCGGTGTTCGCGGATACCTTCACGGGCCGCCCCGCCACACTGCAACTGGGCATGGGGCAGTGGGCGCCCGGCATGGAAGCCGCGCTGCTGGACCAGCCCGAAGGCAGCCAGTTCAGCGTCACCCTGCCGCCGGCGCAGGCCTACGGCGACCGCAATCCGGAGCTGATCCAGCGCGTCAGCCGCGCCATGCTGGCCGAACATGCCGGCGAAGACGCCACGTTCGAACCGGGCGACCTGGTCGAATTCCAGGCGCCCAACGGCGGCCGCTACTCCGGCGTGCTGAAGTCGCTGGACGACGACGGCGCGCTGTTCGATTTCAACCATCCGCTGGCGGGCACGGCCCTGCGGCTGGATGTCAAGATACTGGGAGTTTTGTAATGAGCGGCACCGCGGAAACCGTCACCGCGCCGCAGGCCGAAGTCCTGCTGGCGCAGCCGCGCGGCTTTTGCGCCGGCGTCGATCGCGCCATCGACATTGTCGAACGCGCGCTGGAGCTGCATGGCGCGCCTATCTATGTGCGCCACGAAATCGTCCACAACCGCTACGTGGTCGAAGACCTGCGCCGCAAGGGGGCGATCTTCATCGACGAGCTCGACGACGCGCCGACGGGCGCCATCGTGGTGTTCTCCGCGCATGGCGTTTCCAAGGCGATACGGGCCGAGGCCGAGCGGCGCGGCCTGCAGGTCTTCGACGCCACGTGTCCCCTGGTCACCAAGGTGCACGTCGAGGTCGCCCGCATGCGGGCCGCGGGCCGCGAGATCATCATGATCGGCCACAAGGGCCATCCGGAAGTCGAAGGCACGCTGGGCCAGTCGCGCGACGGCATGTACCTGGTGGAAACGGTCGAGGACGTGCAAGCCTTGAATGTGGCCGATCCGGAGCAGTTGGCCTTCGTCACGCAGACCACCTTGTCGGTGGACGATGCGGCGGCGGTGGCCGCGGCCCTGAGGTCGCGTTTTCCCGCCATCGTCGAACCCCGCAAAAGCGATATCTGCTATGCGACGCAGAATCGCCAGGATGCCGTCAAGGTGCTGGCGCCGGAATGCGACCTGGTGCTGGTGGTGGGCAGCCCCAACAGCTCGAACTCCAATCGCTTGCGCGAAGTGGCGGAGCGCAAGGGCGTGGCGGCCTATCTGGTCGACGGCGCCGAAGGCATCGATCCGGCCTGGCTGCGGGGCCGCAAGCGCATCGGCATCACGGCCGGCGCCTCGGCGCCGGAAGTGCTGGTGCAGCAGGTGATCGACCGTGTCAGGGAGTTGGGCGCGGTATCCGTCCGAACCATGCCGGGGCTGGAGGAAAACGTCGCTTTCCCGCTGCCCAGGGGCTTGTCCCGCAAGACCCCCGAGGCGGCCCCGCCGTCGCGGCCCGCGGGCTGAGCGACTGCCCGTCCTTGCCCCGTGCCGGGCAAGGACGCCATCCCGCCGTTCGGGACCTATCCGCCGACCCTGTCCGTACACCATTGCCCGGAGGCCGCATGCAGCTATACAGCTATTTCCGCAGTTCCGCCGCCTATCGCGTGCGCATCGCGCTGAACCTGAAGGGGCTGCCGTATGAATACGCACCGGTGCATTTGCTGAAGGATGGCGGGCAGCAGCTCAAGCCGGAATACACGCGGCTGAATCCGCAGGCGCTGTTGCCGACGCTGGTCGATGGCGACGCGGTGCTGACGCAGTCGATGGCCATCATCGAATACCTGGAAGAAACCCATCCCCAGCCGCCGCTGCTGCCGGCCACGCCCATCGCCCGCGCGCGCGTGCGCGCACTGGCGCAGGGCATCGCCTGCGATATTCATCCGCTGAACAATCTGCGCGTGCTGCGCTATCTGAAGCGCGAGTTCGATCTGCCCGACGAGGCGCGCGACCGCTGGTACCGGCACTGGGTGGAGAGCGGCCTGCTGGCGCTGGAGCGCATGCTGGCGGATTCGCCCGATACGGGCACCTACTGCCACGGCGACACTCCCACGATGGCCGATGCCTGCCTGGTGCCCCAGGTGTTCAACGCGCGCCGGCTGGATTGCGATCTGTCGGCCATGCCGAACATCGTGCGCATCGACGCGGCCTGCCTGGCGCTGCCCGCTTTCGCGCAGGCCGCGCCCGATGCGCAACCGGACGCGGGGTAAGCCAGCCAGGCTTCAGGTCACCGGCGCCGGATTGAACAGGGCCAGCGCATTGTGCAGCCGTAGCGCTTCCGCGCAACTTTTCCTGCGGCCGCTGGCGACGTCCAGCATGGTGTGGAACAGCTCCCAGCCGACGTCGGCGATCGTCGCTTCGCCGGTCGCGATGCGGCCGGCATTCACGTCCATCAGGTCGTGCCAGCGCCGCGCCAGATCGTTGCGCGTGGCGACCTTGATGACCGGCACCTCGGCCAGCCCGTAAGGCGTGCCGCGTCCCGTCGTGAAGACGTGCAGATTCATGCCGGCGGCCAGCTGCAGCGTGCCGCAAATGAAGTCGCTGGCCGGCGTGGCGGTGTACACCAGGCCCTTGGTCGTCAGTTTTTCGCCCGGCGCCAGCACACCGGAAATCGCCGACCGTCCCGACTTGGCGATCGAGCCCATGGCTTTTTCGACGATGTTCGACAGGCCGCCTTTTTTATTGCCGGGCGACGTATTGGCGCTGCGGTCGGCGTTGCCACGCGCCAGATAGGCGTCGTACCAGGCCATTTCGCGTATCAAGTCCTGCGCGACTTCCGGCGTGGCGGCGCGCGCCGTCAGCTGCGCGATGCCGTCGCGCACTTCCGTGTTTTCCGAGAACATGACGGTGGCGCCGGCGCGCACCAGCAGATCGCTGGCATAGCCTACCGCCGGATTCGCCGTGATACCGGAGAACGCGTCGCTGCCGCCGCATTGCACGCCCACCACCAGGTCGGATACGGGGCATTCGACGCGGCGCCGCGCGTCCAGTATCGCCAGATGGTGTTCGGCGGTTTTCATGATGGAGGCCACCATGGATTCGAAACCCACGTGGGCCTCGTCCTGCAGCGTCACGGTGTCGACGCGATGGCCGCCGCCGGCAATCGGAATGCTGCCGGGCGGCATCAGGCGGTCGGGCTGCAGCTTTTCACAGCCCAGGCTGACCATCATCGCGGTGCCGCCGAAGTTGGGATTGCGGGCGATATTGCGCAGCGTGCGGATGGGAATGATGGCGTCCGGCGCATCGATGGCCACGCCGCAGCCGTAGGTATGTTCCAGGCCGACCACGTCATCCACGTTGGGATAGCGCGGCAGCAGTTCGGCGCGTATGCGCTTGACGGCATGCTCGACCACGCCGGAGACGCATTGCACCGTGGTGGTGATGCCCAGGATATTGCGGGTGCCCACCGATCCATCGGCATTGCGATAGCCCATGAAGGTGTAGCCCTGCAGCGGCTCCGCCGCCGGGGGCACGCGGGTGGAGATGGGCAGCGCGTCCAGCGCCGGCGCGGCGGGCAGGGTGGTGACGCGTTCGTTCACCCAGCTGCCGCGGGGCAGGACTTGCGCCGCGTATCCGATGACCACGCCGTAGCGGACGATCGCTTCGCCCTCGGCCAGGTCGCGCAGCGCCACCTTGTGGCCTTGCGGCACGGCCTCGCGCAGAACCAGTCCGTCGGCGAACACGGCGCCGGCGGGCTGGCCGCCGTCGTTGACGACGATGGCGACGTTGTCGTCGTCATGGATGCGGATGTACAGAGGGGCGTGGGGATTCTGCGGCTGCGACATATCGGTTCGGGAGGTGTTCGGTCCGGACGGAGGCATGTTTGTCATCGTACAACGACGAGGTCGAAGTTGTCAGCCAAGTGGGGCAATCCGGCCAACTTGAGCGACCGGCAGAAACTCCTTTGTCGTGGCGGACTTGATGTTGTACGATAACGTATAACCTATCGCCCACCCGCCAACTTGTCTCGGTACGCGCACACATGACTACGCCGCAAGAACTCAAGCAAATCATCTCGCAGGGCCTGCTTTCCTTCCCTGTCACGGACTTCGACGAGGAGGGTGATTTCCGTCCCAAGACCTATATCGAACGACTGGAATGGCTGGCGCCTTACGGCGCCAGCGCGCTGTTCGCGGCGGGGGGCACGGGCGAATACTTTTCACTGGCGCCGGCGGAATACGCCGACGTCATTCGTACCGCCGTCGAAACCTGCGCCGGCAAGGTGCCTATCCTGGCCGGCGCGGGCGGTCCCACGCGCACGGCGATCGCCTACGCCCAGGAAGCCGAACGGCTGGGCGCCAAAGGCATCCTGCTGATGCCGCATTACCTGACCGAGGCCAGCGCGGACGGCATTGCCGACCATGTGGAGCAGGTCTGCAAGTCCCTGAAGATAGGCGTGATCGTCTACAACCGCGCGAATTCGCGCCTGGGCCCCGACCATCTACGCCGTGTAGCGGACCGCTGCCCCAACCTGATCGGTTTCAAGGATGGTGTTGGCGATATCGAGAACATGGTGCGCGTGCGCCGCGCCATGGGCGACCGTTTCGCCTATCTGGGCGGCCTGCCGACCGCCGAGGTTTATGCGGCGGCCTACAAGGCCCTGGGCGTGCCGGTCTATTCGTCGGCGGTTTTCAACTTCATCCCGAAGACGGCGATGCAGTTCTACCGCGCCATCGCCGGCGACGACCATGCCACCGTGGGCAAGCTGCTGGACGAGTTCTTTCTGCCGTATCTGGAAATCCGCAACCGGCGCGCCGGCTATGCGGTCAGCATCGTCAAGGCCGGCGCCCGCCTGGTCGGCCGTGATGCCGGCCCCGTGCGCGCGCCGCTGACCGACCTGACCGAAGAGGAAAGCGCCGCGCTGGGCGCGCTGATACGAAAGCTGGGTTCGCAATAAACACAGCGGCCGGCGATCACCGCTTGTTGCGGTTCAGCGCCACCTGCGCCAGTACCGCCAGGTCGTGGTCGCCCAGGCCTTGGTCCACCGCTTCGCGCATGCTGGCCGCGACCACTTCCGACAGCGGCAGGGCGGCGCCCGCCTCGCGCGCGGCTTCCTGGGCCAGCAACACATCCTTCAAGCCCAGGCGCGCGCGAAAGCTGGCGGGTTCGTAGCTGCCCTTGGTCATCAAGGCGCCATAACCCGTATGCAGCGGGCCGGGCAGGATGGTGCTGGTCAGCAGGTCCACCACCGTGCCGGTGTCGATGCCGTATGCCTTGGCCAATGCGGTGCCTTCGGCCAGGGCTTCGACCGCGCTGGTCAGGATGAAGTTGACGGTCAGCTTCATGGCGTTGGCGGTATGGGGCGACTCGCCCAGCATCACCGTCTTGTGGCCGACCAGCGGGAACAAGGGTTCGACGATGTGTATCGCGTCCTGCTTGCCGGCGACCAGCAGCGTCAGCTTGGCGGCGGCCGCGGCGTCGGGACGGCCCATCACGGGAGCCGCCACGTAGCCTATGCCTTGCGCGCCATGGGCATCGGCCAGGCGGCGCGCGGCGGGAATGGAGATCGTCGCCATGTTGACGTGCACCGATCCCTTGCGCATGCGCGACAGCGCGCCATCATCCAGGAATACCTGGGCGACGGCCTGATCGTCGGCCAGCATGCTGAACACCACGTCGGCGTCGCAGGCCCGCGACGGATCCTCTGCCACGCGCGCACCCAGCTCGCGCAGCGGTGCCGCGGCGTGTGGCGAGCGGTTCCAGACGGTCAATGCATGGCCGCCCTTGATCAGATTGGCCGCGATCGCGCGGCCCATATTGCCCAAACCGATAAATCCGATGTCCATGACGATGTCCCTGGCAGGCGTGCCGCCGGTCAGGCGCCGCCGGTGTATTCCTGGCCCAGGTATTCGTAGGCTTCGGTATTCACGTGGGACACGCGCCATTCCACCGGCTGGCGGTGATAGGAATAGGCCACGCGGCGGATCTGCAGCAAAGGTTCGCCTTCCGGGACGCCCAGCCATGGCGCATGGATCGCGCTGGCGCGGCAGGTCCGCAGGCGTTCGTCGGTTGCGATGATGTTTACGCCGAACATGTCCTGGTAAAGACTATACAAGGTGCTCGGGCGTTCGCGCAGATGGCGTTCGGTCATGCCGGGGAACAGGGCTTCCGGCAAGCTGACCTCATCCACCATCACCACTTCGCCGTGCAGGGACAGTACGTTGCTGAACTCGAACACGTGGCTGGCCGCCGGCAATCCCAGCTTTTCGCGGACCAGCGCGGACGCCCGTATGCGCCGGAAGCGCATCAGTTCGGTCGTGGGATAGGATTTGTCGCCGTCCTGCCGAACGATGCGGAAGAATTTGAAGAAGTGCGAGTTGCGCGTGTGCACGGCGACGTAGGTGCCGCGGCCCTGATGGCGGATCAGGATGTTCTCGGCCGCGAGTTCATCGACGGCCTTGCGCAGGGTGCCGATGGATACGCCGAACCGTTCGGCCAGGACTTTTTCGGGTGGTATGGCCTCGCCTTGCTTCCACTCCCCATGGGCCAGGGCGCCCAGGATTGCCTGCTTGATTTGCTCGTAAAGGGGACTGCCCAATGGCACGGCCGACGACGGCTGACGGTTCATATCGCTTCCACAATGATCGCGCGGGATTGTAAGGCCGGGGCCAATCTGCTCCGATGGCAGAATTATATATATGATTTATATGAATACATGCGGCCGCTGCCGTGCGAATCGCGCTGGCGGGACGCCGCGGGTCTTCGGCCCACATCCAGCCCCCACATCCAGCCCCCATGTCCGGCTCCCATGGCTCAGCCCGGGTCCGGCGATTTCTCTATAGGTTCGCGCGGGGCCGGGTGGACGATCGCGGGCCCGGGTCTGTCCTGCGCGCCTTCAGTCCGCGCAGCAGTTCTTCCATATAGGGAAGCATTTCCAGCAGCAAGGCCGCCAGCAGGACGAAGGCCACATAGCTGCCCGGCAGCGGCTGTTCCTTCAGGCGCAGGTCCCAGCGGGCCGGCTCCTGGCCCAATCCGAACAGCGCCAGGAACTGCGGCCAATGCAGCACGGCCAACAGCATGCCCGCCGCGAGCGGCAGGAGTTCCAGAAAGCTGTGCACATGCTGCTCGAAGGGCCCTACATGGCGCCGGCTGCTGGCGTAGCCGACGTCCCACAGCGCGGTCGCTTCGTGCGCGACGAAGGCCACGATCATGACCAGGAATACCAGCGCGTTGATCTCCAGGAACAGGCAGGCCAGCAAAGGGATGCCGATCTCGGTGAACATCAGCAGATGCAGCATCGACTCCTTCGGGCCCGCGGTGCGCGCGATGTCGGTCCGGCGGTGGCATAAATAATCGGCCGTGCCGGCGGCTATCCACAGCGGCATGATGAAGTACATCAGGATGCGCAGCGCCGCATCCGCGGGATCGTGAATGTCGGGGTCCATGGCGTTCTCGGTGGTGGGTTGGGCATCCGGCGCGCGGACGTGCGGGAGGCTGCCGCCGGTATAGGCGGTCCCGGGCGCCGGCGCCGGTGTTGTTCAGCATGGCTCATCCAGCACGTCCTATGCCGGTACGGTGCCGCACCGCGCCGCCGTGACGCCGCGGCACGGTCGTCGAGATGCCGCGCATGCCGCTTGCTGCGGTCGTCGATGTCCACCGCGGGTGCTCTGCGGCGCGCCATGATGCCCGGGTTCGCATCGCCACGCATCCGCCGCCGGCCCGGCCGGCAATCCCACTTTTCAAGGAGCTTCACATGAAAGCTGTCGTATTTCATGCCATCGGCGACATCCGCCTGGAAGACGTACCCGATCCACAACTGCAGGAAGACACCGATGCCATCGTGCGTATCGTGGCCAGCGCGATCTGCGGCACTGACCTGCATTTCATACGCGGGACCATGGAAGGCGTGAAGCCCGGAACGATACTCGGGCACGAAGGCGTAGGCATCGTCGAGCAGCTCGGTCCCGGCGTGCGCAACCTGGAGATCGGCGACCGCGTCGTCATCCCGTCCACCATCGCCTGCGGCTACTGTTCGTACTGCCGGGCCGGTTATTACGCGCAGTGCGATAACGCGAATCCGCATGGCAAATCAGCGGGCACGGCCTTCTATGGCGGTCCCGACCAGGCCGGCGGTTTCAACGGCCTGCAGGCCGAGAAAGCGCGCATCCCCTACGCGCACGTGAATCTCGTCAAGCTGCCGGACGAGGTCGATAACGATCAGGCGATCATGATTTCCGACATTTTTCCCACGGGCTATTTCGGCGCCGACCTGGCCGACATCGAGCCGGGCCGCACCGTCGCAGTGTTCGGTTGCGGTCCGGTCGGGCAATTCGCCATTGCCTCGGCCAAGCTGATGCACGCGGGCCGTATATTCGCCATCGATGCCGTGCCGGACCGGCTGGCGATGGCGCGGGCGCAGGGCGCCGAGACCATCGATTTCAACGCGGAAGATCCGGTCGAGGCCATCAAGCGCCTGACCGGCGGCATCGGCGTCGACCGCGCCATCGACGCCGTCGGCGTGGATGCCGTCCATGCGCACGAAGGGCCCGCGTCCAAGCCCGAGGAGAATGCCACGATGGAAGCGCAATCGCGCGAGATCGCGCCGCATGCCCATCCCCACGACGGCAACTGGGTGCCTGGCGATGCGCCGGCGCAGGCCTTGAATTGGGCGGTGCAGGCGCTGGCCAAGGCCGGCACGCTGGCCATCATCGGCGTCTATCCGCCGAACGACAACATCTTCCCCATCGGCATGGCCATGAACAAGAACCTGACGGTGCGGATGGGTAATTGCAATCACCGCAAGTACGTTCCCATGCTGATCGAGCTGGTGCGCTCCGGCCGCATCGATCCCTCGGCCATCCTGACCAAGCGTGAACCGCTGTCGTCCGTACTGGACGCCTACAAGGCCTTCGATACGCGGCAGCCGGGCTGGATGAAAGTGGAGCTGGCTCCGGTGGCCTGAAACGCCTCGGCCGCCGCGCCGGGTCGTACGCGGCGCGGTATCGCCGGCGGCCATGGGCCTATCCAACCGGCGCCATTGCGGGCGCCCGTATCAAGGAGGTCATTATGAAAATAGTCATCACGACTAACGCTACGCCGGCGGCGCTGCGGGGATATGGTGTCCCGGCCCGCGCCGGTGCGCGCGGCGGCGCGGGCCGCGGCCATGCCGCCCACTGGCTCGCGGGCCTGGCCCTGGCCGGCGCGGCGCTGTGCGTCGCCCACGCGCAGGGCCCTGCGCAGTTGACCGCGCAGGCAACGCAGGGATCCAGCGGACAGACGGGCGGCTCGGGCGGCGGACAGTGGAAGCATCCCGAATCCGGCGCGACCAATCCCGCGGGCTCCAGCGCGGCGGGGCCGGGAGACGGCCAGGGGCAGGGGCGTGACGCGACCTCCACGTCCGGGTCGCGTACGAACTCCGGCCAGGGGCGAGGTAGCGCCAACGATATGCAGGGGCATCATGGCAACGATACGCAGCCCGGCGGCGACGCCTCGTCCAGGGGCACGGTGGGCAAGAGCGACAGTGCCAAGGGCAGCGCGACAAACAGCGACAAGGGGCCCGGCCATCGCGGCGCCGACACCAGGCCGGGCCATTGATTCCAGGCGGCCAGGGCGGCATGCCGGCACAGCAGCCGCCCGTTGCGACCGCCTATTGCGACCGCATGCCGGCGTAGTATTTCGCCAGCGCGGCCGTATCCTCCGCGCTGAGCCGCTTGGCAATGTCCCGCATCGTGCCCAGGTCGTCGTTGGCCCGCTGCCCGTTGCGGAAGGCGTCCAGCTGGCCAGCGATATACGCTTCGGGCTGCGCCGCCAGGCGCGGCAGCATCGGCGCTTCGCCTTCTCCGTTCGCGCCGTGGCAGTTCGCGCAGGCCGCCAGCGCCAGGCCGTTGTCGCCGAAGCCATGCAGGCGCTGCCCGCGGTCCTGCGCGTTGGCGGCTGGCGGCTTGATCGCCGGTGCCGGCAGACTGCCGTAGTACCGCGCCACCGCCGCGATATCCTTGTCGTCCAGACCCTTGGCGATGCCCGTCATGATGGGATGCTGGCGCGTCCCGTCGCGATAGTCGAGCAGTTGCTTGGCGACGTAGGCGGGCGGTGCCCCGGCCAGGATGGGGAAGGGCGTGCCGGCGGCCGGCACACCCTGCGCGCCGTGGCAGGAGGCGCAGGCCGCCACGCCCGCCGACGGCTTGCCGGAATTGGCCAATGAAGCATCGACCGGTGCATCGGCATTCTGCGCAAGCACTTGTTCGAAACGCGCCTGTGGAAACGTAAAGTCCGTGGCCTTGCGCGGCGGCGTTTGCGGCTGCTGCGCCGCGGCGGCCGAGGGTGCCCCGGCGGCACCAGGCGCCGATCCCTGCTGCGCCGGCGCCCCCGGCGCCGAGGCTTGCGGCGGCGTCACCGGCGCGGGCGCCGATGAGCCAGCCACGCCGCCGGCGGGCGGTCCAGGCGGTTTTTCGCGATGCTGCGGGATATGGAACAGCCCCGATACGATGGCGACGAGCAAGACGAACGACCCGCCCACCATCGTGGCGCCTTTCACGAGAGCGGCCATGTTCTGGTTCATATCTTCACCAGCGGCCCGGGTGACTTCAGGTAATCGCGCTTGACGGCGTCAACCATCCAGTAAGCCGTCGCGCCCACCGTGCCGGTGGGGTTGTAGCAGGAGTTCTGCGGGAACAACGCGGCGCCCGTGACGAAGACGTTCGGCACATCCCAGCACTGCCCATAGCGATTCACCACGCTGGTACGCGGGTCGTCGCCCATCGCGGCGCCGCCGGTCAGGTGCGTGGACTGGTAGCTGGCGGCCGAATACGGCCGCGTGCGCGCCGCGGGCTCCGTGCGAATGACGCCACGCATCGCCTTGCCGATCTCGTCGCCCTTTTCCGTGACGAAGCGCGACATGCGGATATCGTTGTCCGGAAAGTCGTAGGTGATGCGCAGCAGCGGCTGGCCCCACGCATCCTTGTAGGTCGGGTCCAGGTCCAGATAACTTCCGCGCGTCGGCTGCGCCGAGCCCGTGATGGTGATGGGGATTGCGTGGTTGTAGTAGCGCTTGACGGCTTTCTTCCATTCGCCGCCCCAGGTCGGCGTTCCCGACGGCACCGGGTGATTGCTGATCGGCGTGCCGCTGACCACCTGGATCTGGATGTACGCGCCGCCGACGAAACCCAGCGGCCCGTGGTCGAAGTTATCGGTACAGTAATCGTCCATGGTCACGGCGACCGCGCCCGCGCCCATGAAAGGATTGATGGGCGTCTGTTCATCGAAGAACAGGCCGACGCCGGACGTGGTCTGGTGGGTGTAGTTGCGGCCCACCACGCCTTCGTTGGCCTGCGGGTCATAAGGCTTGCCGATGTTCGACAGCAGCAGCAGGCGCACGTTGTTGATGCTGAAGGCGCACAGGAAGACCAGCTCGGCGGGCTGGAAGACTTCCTCGCCGGCTTCGTCGATATAGGTCACGCCGGTCGCGCGCTTCCGGTCCTTGTCCAGTTCGACGCGCAGCACGTGCGTGCCGGTGCGTATTTCGAAGGTATCCAGTTTCATCGCCACCGGCAGCACGCAGACCTGCGGCGATGCCTTGGCGAAATGTTCGCAGCCATAGTTCGAACAGAAGCCGCAGTACACGCAGGCGTTCATGTGTAGCCCTTCGGTGTTCACATAAGGTCGCGTGCACAGGGCCGACGGCTGCACATAGGGGTGGTAGCCCAGCTTGCGCGCCGCTTCGCCGAACAGGGCGGGCGCATAAGGCACTTTCATCGGCGGATTGGGGTAGGGGCTGGAGCGCCAGGGTTCGAAGGGATTGCCGCCTTCCTGCTTCTGCCCCTTCAGGTTGCCGGCAAAGCCGGATGCCCCGATCAGCTTGTCGAACCGGTCGTAGTAGGGTTCGAGTTCTTCGTACGTCACCGGCCAATCCTGCGCGGTGATGTCCTCGTCGAAAATCCTGGCGCCGTACTTCTGCGTGTAGTGCGACCGCAGCTTGAACTCGACCTCGTCGAAGCGGTAGTAGGCGCCGGACCAGTGGTTGCCCGCGCCGCCCAGATGGGTGCCGGGATAGGCGAAGGCCCAGCGCCGCATCGGCAGGGCGGTCTGGTTGATGTTGTTGCGGAAGGTGAAGGTCTCGGTGGCGGCATTCTGATGCAAGGCGTGACGGCGCACGTATTTCACTTCGTCATGCACCATGGGGCCCTGGAAGTCCGGCGACGGCCAGCGCGGCTGGCCGCGTTCCAGCACGACGACTTTTTGCCCATTGGCCGCCAGTTCCTTGCCGATGATGGAGCCGGTCCAGCCGCCGCCGANGATGGCGACGTCNANCNNGGGTAGCGTGCGCGTCATGCGGCCTCCACGGAAGGCGAGCGCAGTTGCGTATGCGGGGTCGACATGTCGGGCTGCTTGCCGCCAGGGGCGGGCGCAGCCGCCGGAGCGGGCGCGGCGGCGGGCATGTCGTGCCGGCCTTCCATCCTCATGTCGTGCACCGGGCTGTTCGCGATGGATACCGGTTCGCGCACGAAGGCCACGCCGTGCCGCTCGATATCGTTGGAATAGCTGGCGTAGGCGCCGGGAAACTGCACCAGCTTCCATCCCGCCATGTCGCGGTTGCCGCCATGGATGGGATCGCAGAAAAAGCCTTCCACAGTGGCGTCCATCAATGCCGCGAAGAACACGGCCGACGGCAGCGGTGAAAAGTCGAGCTTGCCGGTTTCCATGCGTCCGAGCATCTCGTCCTGCGTCGCGGCGTCCAGCTCGGCGAAGGACTTGCCGCCCTGGGCCTGCGTGACCGCCTGCGCGAAGCGCGCCAGTCCGGTACGGAACATTTGGGCGGGCGTGTATGAGAGCTGATAGCCCTGCTGCGGCGTGCCGGCCGCGAAAGGCCCGGATTGATAGAACTGTTCTCCGGCGCCCCAGGCGCCCGCCAGCTGCTGGTCGATGTACACCGTCGCCCCGGCCTCGCGGGCGCCGGGACCAAGATCGTCCGCGGGTATCAGGCGCGCGACGATGGCGTCCATCAGCACGGCCTCGTCCGTGTTGAAGAATCTCCATGTGGGGTTGGTTGCCGCTGCCTGCGCGGCCGAACCCGCCGCGGCCGCTCCGGGCATGGGCATGCCCGGCGTCGCGGCATCCGGCGGCGCGGCGCCAGGCGCGGGCTGTGGCGCGCCGCCGCTGGTCTGGGCCTGGACGGACTGCACCCGGCCCGTCAGCGCGGCAGCCGGCAATCCGACCGTGATTGCCTTCAATACCTGCCGGCGCGATGCCGGATCGACCAATTTGGCGTTCATGCGACCTCCGTGCAAACAGGCGGTCCGGCTGCAACTGTTATGCCCGCCGGTGGACGACTGTATTGCCGGGGGACGAGGAGAGACGATAGATGAGTAGGGTTGCAGCGGGACGGGCCTATCCGCCGTCGCCGCGCGGGGGCCGTAATGATGCGATGCATGCTATCTCCCGTCGCGCCGCCATTCTCCATATAGCGCCGTCATTCTCTCCAGCGCGAAAGTGGCCGCGGCCTTGCGGATACCGTGGCGTCCGCCGTCGAAACGATGGGTTTCCGTGATCACCGCCGGATTCGCATCGGCCGGGCCGGCCTTGAATATCCACGCGAAGCACTGGGTGCCGGCCGGAATGCCGTCGTCGCTGTCATCGGCCAGGCCGGTATTGGCGATCGCCACATTGGCGGGACTGCGTGCCGCCGCGCCCAAGGCCATCTCGCGGGCCACGGCTTCGCTGGTCAGATTGTGCGTGTCCAGGGTGCGCTGCGAGACCCCCAGGCAACGCTTTTTGGCGTCGGGCGAATAGACGACGAAGGCGCAGTCCAGCAAGGCGCCCGCGCCCGGAATATCGGCAAGCGTGCTGGCAATCAATCCAGCGGTGCAGGATTCCGCCGTGACCAGCGTCAAATGGTGGTCGCGCATGAAGATGGCGACGCGCTCGGTGGCGTTCATGATGGCATCCTCCCCGTGCCGCCGAAGCAACTGTCGGACCCGGGCTCGTCGGTTGCTTACTGATGGGCTGAGACCGCGCATCGGGAGGAGGCCGCCCATGGATATCCAATGGGACAACATCATCAAATTCAGCATGTCGCCGCTGGAAATCATGATCCGCGGCACCCTGACGTACTGGTTCATTTTCGTACTGCTGCGCATCGCCGGCCGCCGCGACGTCGGCTCGCTGGGTATCGCCGATCTGCTGGTGGTCGTACTGATCGCCGATGCGGCCCAGAACGCCATGGCCGGCGAGTACAAGGCGGTGCCCGATGGCATGGTGCTGATCGCCACCATCGTTTTCTGGAGTGTCGTCATCGACAGGGTGGCCTATGCATGGCCTGCCACGCGGCCCTTCCTGCAGCCGCCCAAGCTGTGCCTGGTCAAGGACGGGCAATTGCAAAAGCGCGCGATGCGGCGCGAAAGCATGACCCTGGAGGACCTGCAAAGCGAGCTGCGGCAGAAGGGGGTGGAAGACCTTGCGGACGTGCGCCGGGCTTATCTGGAACCGGACGGTTCGGTCAGCGTGATCAAGAAGAAAGGAGCGTGAGGAGGGCAGGGCGGCAACAAGGCGCCAAGCAAAAAGGCCAACCCCTGAGGGTTGGCCTTTTGAATTCTGGTGCCGGCAATAGGAGTCGAACCTACGACCTTCGCATTACGAATGCGCTGCTCTACCAACTGAGCTATGCCGGCTTGTCGTTCTTGCTTGTGTTTTAGCTTGAACCGCCCGGGACGGCTGCCCCGGAAAAGACCGAGATCATATCAGAATTTTTGGATACAGGGGGCGCACACCCACGGCCCGCGCGCCGCCCGATGCCAGTGCCAGTGCCAGTGCCAGTGCCAGTGCCAGTGCCAGTGCCAGCGGGGCAGGGCCAGAGGCGGTGGGGACCGCTCCTCCTGTCCGCATCCGCCGCTTCGGCAGGGTAATCCCTGATACGGTCTGTGTGATATATCAGAGTATTATCACTTGCGTTTTACTTTCTCGTCCCATGGCCAACCCGCCCATTCCAACCCTCGCCCAAGGCGTCGTCCCGAGCACCGCCGACCCGGGCCGCCCGTCATCCGGCGCGGCCCTGCGCGAGCTCGCCTACGCCGAGATCAAGCGCCGCATCATTTCCTGCGAATTCCGCCCCGGGGAAGCCATCAACGAATCCCAGGTCGGCGCGCTGCTCGGACTCGGGCGTACTCCCGTGCACCAGGCGCTGCACAGGCTGGAAAGCGACGGCCTCGTATCCATCCTGCCGCGCAAGGGCGTCCTGGTCGCGCCGCTGTCGTTGAACGAAGTGCTGGACATGATCGAGGTCCGCCTGACCAACGAACTGCTGTGTGTGACCCTGGCCGCGGAACGCGCGCACGGCAGCGACATCCAGGCCATGAAGGACATCGTCGAACGCTCCGCCACGCTGCTCGAGCACCGCGACATCAATGGCCTGATGCAGCTGGACCTGAAGTTCCACAACGCCATTTCGGCCGCGTCGCGCAACCGCGTGCTGGCCGAACTGCTGCGCGGCCTGCATGAAAAGCAGGCGCGCTTCTGGTTCCTGTCCTTGCAGGACCCGGTGCACCTGGCCAACGTGTACCACGAGCACATGGCCGTCCTGGATGCGCTGGAGCGCCGCGACATTCCCGCCGCGCGCGAGGCCATCCGCGATCACATCGACGAATTCCGCAAGAACATCATCCGTTCCATCTGAGCCGGCCCGCGCGGCCGCAGCATCACTAGAGGTTTATCGCCATGCCGCAATTGAATTTCCACGTCGCCGGTCTGGGCGACCGCACCATCCTGATCGACCGCCTGGTGATCGCGGGATGGGCGGGCCGCGACGAGGCAGCCGTGCAGCACCATATCCGTGAACTGCAGGAAATCGGCGTCAAGCCGCCTTCGACCGTGCCTTGCTATTACCCCTTGGCCGCCGCCTTGTTGACTACCGACGAGGAAATCGAAGTCCCGCGCGCCGACTCGTCCGGCGAAGTCGAAGCCGTACTGCTGTCCACCCCGGACGGCCTGCTGGTGGGCATAGGCTCCGACCACACCGATCGCAAGGTCGAGGCCTACGACGTCACCGTCTCCAAGCAGATGTGCGCCAAGCCGGTCAGCCGCGAGCTGTGGCGCTTCGAGGAAGTCGCCGGTCATTGGGATCAATTGGTTTCCCGCACCTGGCGCGTGCGCGACGGCCAGCGCGCCCTGTACCAGGAAGGCCCGATGACCAGCCTGCGCGACCCGCGCGAGCTGGCCGAAAAATACGCCGGCAAGGATGGCCTGCCTGTCGGGACCGCCATGTACTGCGGTACGCAAACCGTGATGGGCCAGCTGGGCTATGGCGAACAGTTCGAGATGGAACTGCACGACCCCGTGTTGAACCGTACCCTGCGCCATGCGTATCGCGTGCGCGTGCTGCCCGTCACCGACTGAACCGGCCGTGCCGGAAAGGATCCCATGATGCAGACCATCAAGCCCATCAGGCAGTTGCAGGCCGATCTGCAGGCCGGACGCACCACCAGCGAAAAGCTCGTCGAGCAGTCGCTGGCGCTTATCGACTCGTATCGCAAGGCGGGCGGGGCGGCGTATCTCCATGTGGATGCGGAAGCCGCTTTACAGGCGGCGCGCGCCAGCGATGCGGCGCGGCGCGCCGGCAACGTTCCGTCGGCCATCGCCGGCCTGCCGGTCTCCATCAAGGACTTGTTCGACGTGCAGGGCCAGGTGACGTCGGCCGGCTCCCGCGCGCTGGCGGGGTCCGCGCCCGCCGCGCAGGATGCCGTGGCCGTCGCGCGCCTGCGCGCCGCCGGCGCGGTGCTGCTGGGCCGTACCAATATGAGCGAGTTCGCTTTTTCCGGACTGGGCCTGAATCCCCATTACGGCACGCCGCGCGCGCCACATGACGAAGCGCGCGTGGCCGGGGGCTCCACTTCCGGCGGCGCCGTCAGTGTGGCCAAGGGCATGGCCGTGGCCACGCTGGGTACGGATACCGGCGGCTCCATCCGCATCCCCGCGGCTTTCTGCGGCCTGACCGGTTTCAAGCCGACGTCGCACCGCGTTTCGCTGCAGGGCGGGGTGCCGCTGTCGCGCACGCTGGACTCAGCCGGACCGCTCGCGCATACGGTCGATTGCTGCGCCATCATGGACCGCATCCTGAGCGGCGACGTCCTGGATGCGCGGCCGGCGCCGTTGAAAGGATTGCGCCTGTACGTGACGCGGGATTTCGTGTTCGACGGCGTCGATCCCGTCGTGGCCGCGGCCTTCGACGCGGCCGTTACCAGGCTGTCCGGGCTGGGCGCGCAGATCGTGCCCTTCGATTTTCCGGAGCTGCAGGATATTCCTTCGATCAACGGCGGCGGCGGCTTCACGGCGGCCGAAGCCTGGCATTGGCATCGCGACCTGCTGTCCCGGCAGGGCGAGGTATACGACCAGCGCGTCGCCATGCGCATCCGCCGCGGCGAGAAGCTGTCGGCGGCCGACTACATCACGCTGATTGATCAACGCGCGCGCGTCATGGCCGCGGCGGCCGAGCGCTTGCGCGATGCCGATGCCTGGCTGATGCCGACGGTCGCGGTACTGCCGCCGCGCGTCGACGATCTGCAGACCGATGAGGCCTTCTTCTCGGTCAACGCATTGGTCCTGCGCAACACCAGCGTTATCAATTTCCTGGACGGCTGCGGCGTCTCGCTGCCGACCGGGCAACCCGGCATCGGCCTGGCGGTCTGCGGCCTGCGCGGCGCGGATGCGCGGGTGCTGCAGGTGGCCGGCGCGATCGAGCCTGCGCTGGGCGGCTAGCTTCAAGCCGGCCGTGCGTGGATCGGCCGCGGCCGGCCGATCGTGCCTGGCCGGCTGCACCTGGCTGGCCGCACCTGGCCGGCCGCGCCTGGCCGGCCGCACCTAACTGGCCGTAGTTGCACCGATTTCAAACAACCCCCGCCGCGGGGCGGGGCTTTTATCTCCTTTACCTACGGAGCATACCCATGTCGTCCACCGTTACCCCGGCGCCGGGTGGAGCAACCAACGCGCCATTCCAGACCGAGCGTACGCTTGCATACCGCAAGATTGCCGCGCGCCTGATCCCCTTCCTGGTCTTCCTGTTCGTGCTGGCGTGGATCGATCGCGTCAACATCGGCTTCGCCAAGTTGCAGATGCTGCAGGACCTGCAGTTCAGCGAAACCGTCTACGGGCTGGGCGCGGGCATCTTCTTCATCGGCTACTTCCTGTTCGAAGTGCCCAGCAACCTGCTGTTGGAAAAGATCGGCGCGCGCCGCACGCTGGCGCGCATCACCATCCTGTGGGGCCTGACCTCCATGGCGATGATTTTCGTCAAGACGCCGACGCAGTTCTATGTGCTGCGCTTCCTGCTTGGCGTATTCGAAGCCGGCTTCTTCCCCGGCGTGGTGCTGTACCTGACGTACTGGTTTCCCGCCGATCGCCGCGCGCGCATCAACGGCTATTTCATGACGTCCTTCGCCATCGCCGGCGTGGTGGGCGGGCCGATCGCCGGCTTCATCATGAGCGCCATGTCGGGCGTCGAAGGCCTGACGAACTGGCAATGGCTGTTCGTGATCGAAGGTATCCCGTCGGTGCTGGCCGGTTTCGCCGTGCTGGCCTGGTTGCCCGAGAAACCCAAGGACGCCAAATGGCTGACGGATAGCGAGCGCGCCATCGTCGTGCGCGACCTGGAAAGCGAGTCGCGCGATCCGGCGAAGCATTCGTCGCTGCGCGATGCCTTCAACGGCCGCGTGTGGCTATGCGCGCTGATCTACTTCTGCATCGTCAGCGGCAACGCGACCATCGCATTCTGGACGCCGTCCATCATCAAGGAGCTGGGCGTGCAGGGCAACTTTCAGATCGGCCTGGTGTCCGCGATCCCGTTCATCCTCGGCACCGTCGCCATGGTGCTGAACGGCATCCACTCCGATCGCACCGGCGAACGCCGCATGCACAGCGTGCTGGCCAGCGTGGTCGCGGCGGCGGGGCTGGCGGCCACCGGCTACTTCCTCGGCAGCCCGGTGACCGCGCTGTACGCGCTGTCCTTCGCCGCCATCGGCATCCTGGCCGCCTTCCCGGTGTTCTGGTCCCTGCCGGCCGCCTTCCTGACCGGCACCGCGGCGGCCGGCGGCATCGCCCTGATCAACTCCGTCGGCAACCTGGCCGGCTTCGCCGCGCCGTATCTGATGGGCTGGCTGAAGGACAAGACCGGCAGCTTGGCCTCGGGCCTGTATAGCGTCGGCCTGATGGAGCTGTGCGCGGCGATCCTCGTGCTGCTGTTCATCAAGGTCAAGCGCGACACCCCGCGCGCGTGACGCGAACGGAGCGGGGCCGGCAACCGACGGCCCCGCTTCTTCCAGAACCGAAGTGCGATTTGCACACCCTAAAAAATTCGTGCTATAGTCTCGCTTCTCTAACAGATCCCCGATAGCTCAGTCGGTAGAGCGACGGACTGTTAATCCGCAGGTCGCTGGTTCGAGCCCAGCTCGGGGAGCCAAATTTTGTTAGAGAATCAAGCAGTTAAAACCGCCCTGGCCGGCGGTTTTTTCTTTTTGGGCGTCCTGCTGTGACCAAAACGTGACCGCGTTCGCGTGGTGCGACAGACGATCAGGCGCCAGGCGGGCTTTCTTCGACTTCGCACCATCGGCGGTGATACGCCGCTCGCTCCAGGGAGAAAGCCGAGTATGCGATTCCCGCGCCTACTCCTCTGGGTTGGTTGCGGCCAGAAGCTCACACCGAGTGGCTCCTTGTCGTCGACAGTCCTCCATCGCGGCCTTAATCGCCTCAGCTCGGCTAGCCTTGCCCATAGCAACACCAAGCACAGGTTTATCGATCCCTTCTACGGAGGCGGTCCAACCTTTTGGTAGATCCGTTTTGCGATTGGGGTCTCCCCAGTATTCGGGGTCTCGGCGCGGTTTGCGTGCCGCAGCTGGTCCTTGGCTGGCCCAATCACAAAGAGGTGCAGGCGCAACCCCCGGTCCACCCGGATTCATACCGAGAAAAACTTCACCATTTCCCGCGCCGCCAGGACAGACGTGCGGTTCCGCCTGGGCTGTCGTCGTCATTGTCATCAGCGTGAGCCCAGCAAATGCCAAGGCGTACAGATGGCTGCTGATACAACGGGGATGGATTTTCATGATGTCGCTCCGATCTGAAATTTAATTTTTTATCACTTCGGCCTTCGTCGGAGCTGATATTAAGCCCCAGCGCCCAACAATCGCCTCTCACGCTGGCATTGCCTCGTCGCCCGACTGCCACCCCGGCGGGCGCCGCGGGTTCGATTCATTACTTTAAGTACAGGCTCGCGTATGTCGTTGATGGCGTTTGCGTACTGCGCTACGACAATGAAGCTGGTGTGCGACGTGATGTCAAGGCGGTGCATGCCGACGTACACGCATTGCTGGACGCAGGCGTGCTGGAGCGCGCCGGTGAACAGGTGGTGTTTCCCTACGATGAGGTCCACGTGGACTTCATGCTTCGAGCCGACGCGTAGCGCCGTGTGGCCGGCGGCTTCGCATTGCGCATCGCCGAACGATCTGCCGGACTGCATGCGTTTTACACCGTAGCGGAGGGGCTGGGCGGCTTGACGCGGCGCCGATCTGGAACGCCGCGTCATACAGTGCCCGCCTGGCTGCCTGCTTACTGCTTCGCCGTACTCGTACCCGCACCGGCAACTCGCAGCGAAGGCAATTCGGCCTGCGCTTTGTCGGCCGGGTCCAATGTGAGCACGATGCGGCCGACCATCAGGCCCATCGAGACTTCTTCCCGCACGTACTTCGTTTCGCCGGCATCAGCGGGAATACGCGAAAACTCGGGCATGTGCGGGACGATCCATGAGGGGATGGCAGAAACCTGCTTATCCACACCAGACACTTTTTGTTTAGCTGACCATGGCGTGCGGCGGGAGCTGGCCCTTGGTATCCCGCAAAGCCCGCGTAAAATACTCGCTGCATTGCAGCAATTCCTGCATCCACGCTTCCGCGGGCGTCCCGCTTCTCACGCCATGACCGCCCGCGTCATCAACCCGGACCACTTCAAATGACCGTTCAGCCCGCCGTGCCGCATCGGCTTGGCCTTGTTCTCGTCGCGCTCGCCGTCGGCAGCTTCGCCATCGGCACCACCGAATTCGCCACCATGAGCCTGTTGCCGTATTTCGCGGCCAGCCTGGGCATCGATGCACCGACCGCGGGCCACGTGATCAGCGCGTATGCCCTGGGCGTGGTCGTGGGCGCGCCGGTGCTGGCGGTGCTGGGCGCCAGGCTGCCCCGGCGCACGCTGCTGATCCTGTTGATGGGCTTGTTCGCCATCGGCAACGGCTTGAGCGCCGTGGCGCCCAACTATCACGCGATGCTCGCCGCGCGTTTCCTGAGCGGGCTGCCGCATGGCGCGTACTTCGGTATTGCCTCATTGCTGGCCAGTTCGCTGGTGCCGGCAAATCGCCGCACCGTCGCGGTGGGGCGCGTATTCCTGGGCCTGACTTTCGCCACGATTGTCGGCGTGCCGCTGGCCAACTGGCTGGGTCAGGCGGTGGGCTGGCGCTGGAGTTTCGCGCTGGTGTCGCTGCTGGCGGTGGCGACCATGACCAGCGTGCGGCTGTTCGCGCCGAACACGCCGGCCGATCCCGCGGCCAGTCCCCTGCGTGAATTGACCGCCCTGCGCCGCGGCCAGGTGTGGCTGACGCTGGGCATCGGCGCCATCGGTTTCGGCGGCCTGTTCGCCGTGTATACGTATCTGGCGGACACGCTGACCGCCGTCACGCATGTGTCGCCCGCCATGGCGCCCCTGGTGATGAGCGTGTTCGGTGTCGGCCTGACCGTGGGTAATATGGTCGTGCCCCTGTATGCGGACCGCGCCATCATGCGGACGGCGGGCTTGCTGCTCCTTTGGACCGCGGCAGTGCTGGCCTTGTTTCCCTTGATGGCAGGCAATCTCTGGCTGGTGATGCTCAGTGTTTTCCTGATCGGTCTCGGCGGTGCGCTGGCCACGGTTCTGCAGACGCGGCTGATGGATGTCGCCGAGCACGCGCAGGGCCTGGCGGCGGCGCTGAATCATTCCGCGTTCAACACGGCCAATGCGCTGGGGCCTTTTCTGGGCGGACTGGCGATCGCCGCGGGGTACGGGTGGACATCCACCGGCTGGGTGGGCAGCCTGCTGGCGATAGGCGCCATGCCGCTTTGGCTGTGGTCGGTGACGCTGCAACGGCGCCGCGCCGCGGCCATCCCCGGCATGCCCGCGCGCCAGACTTAGTCAGGCACATCGCCGCGCGGGGTCGCGGGACTCGCCGCGGCCCGCGCCCGGGCCGCCGCTGTCCTGATCAGCGCATCGCGATGCGCGCACAGCGCCGCGAGCCGGTTTTCCATTTCGCGCGCGCGCAGTTTTTCGCGCCACGCCAGCGCGCGCTGGCGGCGCAGGCCCGCAATGACGCGGTATTGGCAATCCAGCTGGTGCCGCCATTCGGCGATGAGCATATCCGTCCTGCGCAAATCGATGTATAGCTGATGGGGATCGTTCATAGGCAGGCTCCGTGGGGCGACGTATCCGCGTGCGCATGCCAACAGTACGCCAGGAATCGTGGCCAGCACCGGGTGGAGTGCGCAGGGATGGCGCCTTTGGCGGTAGGGCGGCGGCGTGGCAGCGTCCGCTGGTCGCATGGCGCGTTGCAGCGGACGCACCGGCCGCCCGCCGCCGTCGCACGGCCCACGTTGTATAGTGCTGACGCGCCAGGGCGCGCACGCGCTTGTCAGCGCGCTTTCAGCTTCAGGCCGGGCAGCAGGTCCATCGCGGCGCGACAGCAAGCCGCATCATCGCCGGCATCCGGCTATACAAGCCACGACGTTGGAGGAGGCGGATGCGTTTCGACCTGTTGTCGCTCAAGCTATTCGTGGCGGTCTGCGAACATCTGAACATCTCGCGCGCCGCCGAGGCCGAAAACATCGCGCCATCGGCGGTGAGCAAGCGCATTTCGCAGATGGAGGACATGCTCAAGACACCGCTGTTCCTCCGCAGCAACAAAGGGCTCGAACTTACCCCGGCCGCGCACTCGCTGCTGAACCATGCGCGCGTCATCCTGCGCGATCTGTCGCAGATGGAAAGCGAGCTGTTCGATCACGCCGAAGGCTTGCGCGGACAGATACGCCTGCATGCCAGCCTGTCCACCATCGTGCAGTACCTGGCGAACGACATCCGCGACTTCCTGGCCCTGCATCCGGCCTTGCGTATCGACCTGCAGGAAAGCCTCAGCCCCGAAGTCGTCCGGGCCGTGGCCGAAAACGCCGCCGACATCGGTATCTTCGGCGGCAACGCCCTGGCGCCGGGCCTGCGCGTATACCCCTATCACAGCGACCGGCTGGTCGTCATCATGACGGCCGACCATGTGCTGGCCAGGGCGCGCAAGCTGACCTTCCGCCAGGTCGCCGAGCACGATCTGGTCGGGCCGCAACCGGGCAGCTACCTGAATTCACTGGTCCTGCGCGCCGCCGCGGACCTGGATTTTCCGTTGCGCTTCCGCATCCGTGTGAACGGCTTCGAGCCGGCCCGCAGCATGGTGGAAGCCCGGCTGGGCATCGCCCTGGTATCCGAACACCATGCCGCGCGCTATGTGACCTCGGGCCCGCTGGTCGCGGTGCCGCTGGACGAGGACTGGGCCATGCGCCATTGGAAGATCTGCGTGCGCGATGCCGAAACCCTGCCCGCGCCAGTGCAATCGCTGATCAGGCACCTGAGCGAGCATAGCGAAAGCGCCCGCTTAGCCGTAAGGTAGCCGCAGTCCCGCATCCGGCCACGGCATGCTGATCAACCGGCCCGTGCCCGACAGGGTGATGTAGGCGGTCTTGCGGTCCGGCCCGCCAAAGCAGATGTTCGTCACCATGGGATCGGGCAGCATCACCTGGCGCAGGATTTCTCCCGCGGGCGCGATCACCGTAATGCAGCCGGTAATCAACGTACCCACGCAGATGTTGCCATGGACGTCCACGGCCATGCTGTCCAGCCGCTGATAGCCGGGCAGGGTGCATATCAGGCGCCCGCCGTTGGGCGAAGGGAAGGGATGTTTGCGAGCACGGCCCGGCGCGTCCAGATCGAAAGCCCAGACGCGGCCCGTTTCGGTTTCCGAAACGTAGACCACGCGCTCGTCCGGCGACAGGCCCACGCCGTTGGCGGTGGTCAGCGGATAGGCGACTTCCACGATCCGGGATCCATCGGCCAGCGCGTAGTAAAGCCCGGCATGGTCGCGATCGCGCTCGCGGTTCTTGCCGAAGTCGGTGAAATAGAAGCCGCCCTGGCTGTCGAACACCAGGTCGTTCGGGCCGCACAAAGGCGCATCGCCGCAGCGGTCGTACAGCGTGCGCAACTCGCCGGTGGCCGGGTCGTAGCGTTCGATCCGGCCGCTGGTGTAAGCGGGATGGATGCCCGCCCGAGTCCGGTTGTAGCCGGCGATCGTCTGGAACAGGAAGCCGCCGTTGTTGGCAATGTAGAAAGCGCCGTCCGGCCCGACGGCCAGGCCGTTGGGACCGCCGCCGGTTTCGATCAGCACTTCCACGCGGCCGTCCGCGGCGACGCGGCTGATTGTCTCGCGCTGGATTTCCACCAGCACGACCGACCCATCGTCGCGCGCCACCGGGCCTTCCGGAAACTGCAGCCCGCTGGCCATCACCTTGAAGTCGCTCGCGGCCGCCGTCATGGCTTTGGAACCTTTTGCACGAAGCGATTGGTATAGGTCGCGTCCAGATCGATTTTGGCCGCCGCGATGGCGGGATCGAAGGCGGCCAGTACGTTGCGCACCGTCCGCGCGGCCTCGTCCGTCATGACGCCGTCGTGCGACAGGCAGGCGCGCATATTGGTGAAAGCCTGCGCGAAGACTTCCTTGTCGGCCAGGGCATATTCCGGCGGCACCGCGGCGGCCACCTGTTCCGGCGTGGCCTGTGCCAGCCATTGCTCGGCGCGCACGATGGCGGTCGTGATCGCCTGCACCGTATTCGGGTTTTTGTCGACGAAATCCTTGGTCGAATACACCGCCGCTTCCGGATAGTTGCCGCCCAGCGTCTTTTGCGTGGCTTCCGGGCTGCGCATGGCCGCCAGCGGGAACAGGTCGCCGCTTTCCTGCAGGATGGTGGCCACCGGATCGTTGGACATCATGGCGTCCACCTGGCCGCCGCGGGCCGCGGCCACCGCGCCGGAAGACGAGCCCACGCCTATGATCGATACCTCGTCAGGTTTCACGCCGGCGCGGCTCAGCAGGTAATTGACGCCCATGTGAAAACTCGATCCCGGCGAACTGACGCCGATGCGCTTGCCCTTCAAATCAGCGTATGACTTGATCTTGTCGTGGCTGGCCTTGGTGACGCCGAAGACGAAACCCGGGCAATTCGCCTGGATGGCGAAGGACACCAGCTTCTGCCCCTTGACCGCCATCGTGATGGTGTTGGAATACGCGCCCGCGACGAAGTCCGCGCTGCCGCCCAGCAAGGCTTGCAGCGCCTTGGCGCCGCCGCTGTACACGCCGATATCGACGTCCAGGCCCGCCTGCTTGAAATAGCCGCGGCTGCTGGCGATCACGAAGGGCAGGTAGGGAAAGCCCACGCCCGCCGCGGCCAAGTGCAGCTTGGTCTTTTCAGGCGCGGCCTGCGCCTGCGCGGCAAGCGGGGCAGCAGCGAGCATTGCCATGGCAACGGATGCCGCGGCGTAGCGCATCTTCATCGTCTTCTCCCTATCCTTGGATGACGTCCTGCCGCTGCGTGCCCAGCCCTTCGATGCCCAAGGTCACCACATCGCCCGCCTTCAGATAGACCTGCGGGTTCTGGCCCAGGCCGACGCCAGGCGGCGTGCCGGTGGATATGATGTCGCCCGGCTGCAGCGACATGAACTGCGACAGGTAGGACACCAGGTAGCGCACGCCGTACACCATGGTGGCCGTGCTGCCGTTCTGGTACCGATGGCCGTTCACCGCCAGCCACATGGACAGCGACTGCGGGTCGGCGATCTCGTCCGGCGTGACCAGCCAGGGACCGATGGGGCCGAAGCTGTCGGCCGATTTGCCCTTGGTCCATTGACCCTGGCGCTCCGCCTGGAAGGCGCGTTCCGAGACGTCGTTGACCAGGCAATAGCCGGCCACGTGCGCCATGGCCTCGCTTTCGGCAACGTACTTTGCGGGCTTGCCGATGATCACGCCGAGTTCCACTTCCCAGTCGGTTTTTTCGGAATTGCGAGGGATCTCGATGGGATCGTTGGGCCCGCTGATGGCGCTGGTCGCCTTCATGAAAATGATGGGCTCCGGCGGCACGGTCGCGCCGGTTTCGGCGGCATGGTCGGAATAATTCAGGCCGATGCAGATGAACTTGCCGGTGCCGCTGACGCAAGGCCCGAGACGGGGCGTGCCAGGCACCAGGGGCAGGGTCTCGGCATCGATTTTCTTGAGACGGTCCAGCGTTTCAGGCAACAGCGCGGCGGCGCCGACGTCGGCGATGTGTCCGGACAGGTCGCGTATGCGGCCTTGCCTATCCAGCAGCCCGGGTTTTTCCTGGCCTTTGGCGCCGTAGCGTAGCAACTTCATCTTCAACTCCTGTGTGCAATGGAAGCGCCGGGCAGCCACGCGCCACCCGGCGGAAAACATGGTCCGGCGCGATGGCGGCGCCGACGCGGTCGTACGTGCCGCCGTCCTGGCGATCGGTCAATAAGTGGCCCGGCCCCCGGACAGGTCGAAGACCGCTCCCGTGGTGAACGAGTTTTCCTCGCTGGCCAGCCAGGCGATCATCGCCGCGGCTTCATGCAGCTCCAGGAAGCGCCCGCGCGGAATGCGGCTGAGCATGTAGGCGATATGCTCCGGCGATTGCTGCTCCATGGCCCCCGGTGTGCGAGCCACCGCGGGCGTCACGCAATTGACCGCGATGTCATGCGCCGCCAGTTCCTTGCCCAGCGACTTGGTCATGGCGATGACCGCGGCCTTGGCCGAGCTGTAGGCCGCCGCGTTCGGATTCCCTTCCTTGCCGGCGATCGACGCCACGTTGACGATGCGGCCGTACTTCTGCGCGATCATGATGGGAGTCACCGCCCGGCAGCAGTAGAAGGTGCCGTTGACGTCGATGTCGATGACCTTGCGCCATTGGTCCAGCGGATACTCGGCCAGCGTGGTGTTGGGCCCGACGATGGCGGCGTTGTTGATCAGGATTTCCAGCTTGCCCATGGCGCGCAGCGTGCCGGCCACGCCGGCTTCGACGCTGGCGTAGTCGGCGATGTCCACGTGCTCGGTGTGCACCTCGTGGCCGGCGCCGCCCAGGTCCTTTTTCACCTGGGCCAGCGCGTCGGCATTGACGTCCCAGATGGCGACGCGCGCGCCGGACTCCAGGAAGCGGCGTACGACCGTCAGGCCTATGCCCTGCGCGCCGCCGGTAACCACGGCCACGCGGCCAGTCAGGGCGATCGAGTTGGTTTGCAAGATACGTTTCCTTTGTCGTTTGTTCAGGGATCGGTGCTCCGGCTCGCCGCGCGGGCCGGCGCGACAAGCCGGCAAGCTCAGGCGCTGGCGGCCACCGTTTGCCCGGCCACCGGGCGCCAGCGCATGAAATGGTCTTCGAACAGCGATACCGTGGTATCCAGCACCAGCGCGAACACCGTCAGCAGCAGTATCCCGGCGATCACGGCATTGATGTCGAACACGCCTTCGGCCAGCAGGATCAGATAGCCGACGCCTTTCTCCGACCCCAGGTATTCGCCGACGACGCTGCCGACGAAGGCGATCCCCACGGCGTTATGCAGGCTGGAGAACACCCAGCTCATCGCCGACGGCATATAGACATGCCGCATCAGCTGCCGCGAGCTGGCGCCCAGCATGCGGGTGTTGGACAGCACCGCGGGGCTGACTTCGCGCACGCCCTGGAACACGTTGAAGAACACGACGAAGAACACCAGCGTGACGCCCAGCGCGATCTTGGACCAGATGCCCAGGCCGAACCACAGCGCGAAAATGGGCGCGAAGATCAGCCGCGGCATGGAGTTGAAGGCCTTGATGAACGGGTCCGTGACCACGGCCAGGAAGGGGTTCAGCGCCAGCCATAGCCCGCATGCCAGCCCCAGTATGGTGCCGATGGCGAAGGCCAGCAGCGTCTCGATCAGCGTGGTGTACAGGTGGATGAAGATCGAGCCGCTGGCGAACCAGGTCACGATGCGCTGCGCCACGCCCAGCGGATCGCCGAAGAAAAAAGGCGACAGCCACTGCCGGCTGGTCCCCAGCCACCACAGGAACACCGCCCCCGCCAACAGAAGCAGGCGGGTGAAGAGCACCAGGACGCGGTTGTTCGGATCAAGAGCGAGCGCTGGCATAGCTTTTCAGGACCTCCCCTCTGAGTACTTCCCATATTTCGGTGTGCAGCTGCAGGAAGCGCTGCGTCATGCGGATTTCCGCGACCTCGCGCGGCCGCGCCAGATCGATCTCGAATTCCGCGATGGGGCGTGTGCCCGGTCCGGCCGACAGCACGATCACCCGGTCGGACAGCGAGATCGCTTCTTCCAGGTCATGCGTCACGAACACCACGGATTTGCGATCGGCGGACCACAGGCGCAGGAGCTCGTCTTCCATCAAATGGCGCGTCTGGATGTCGAGCGCGCTGAAGGGCTCGTCCATCAGCAGAATCCGCGGGTTGAGGATCAAGGCTTGGGCCAATCCCGCGCGCTTGCGCATGCCGCCGGACATCTGGTGGGGATACTTCTTGCCATGCCCCGCGAGCCCGACCCGCTCCAGCCATTCGCGCGCCGACTGCAGCGCCCGCGCCTTCGCCGCGCCGTGAAAGATCAATCCCGCGGCGATGTTGTCCTCCGCGGTTTTCCAGGGCATCAGGGCATCCACCTGGAACAGGTACGATGCGTCTTTGTTCAGGCCCTGCGCCAAGGGCTCCCCGAAGACGCTCAAGTTGCCGGACGAAGGTCGCATCAGGCCGGCGGCCACGTTCAGCAGCGTGGATTTGCCGCAGCCCGTCGGGCCGACGACGGAGACGAATTCGCCGTCGCGGATCGCCAGGTTCACGTCGCGTACCGCCGTATAGGTCTGGCCGCGACCCTCGTTGCTGGCGAAAGTGCAGGTCACGCCGTCGAAATGCAGCGCCTCGCGCGCGGCAACCGCCCGCGAGGGCGTTGCATGCGCGGGGGTGTCGATACTGCGCAGCATGGCTCCTCTCATTGCAGCGTTTCCCCGGCCTTCTTCACGTAGCGGTTGTCATAGGTCGTCGCCAGATCGATATGCGCGGCGCCGATCGACGGGTCGAAGGCGGACAGCACGTCGCGCACGGTGCGGGCGCCTTCATCGGTGATGACGCCGTCCGTCGACAGGCAGCGGCGGCTGTTCTGGAACGACCTCGCATACAGGTCCTTGTCGCCGACGACGTACTCGGCCGGGACCGTCTGCACCACCTGCTGCGGCGTGGCCTTGGCCATCCAGTGTTCGGCACGCACGATGGCGTTGGCGACCGCCTGTACGGTGCGCGGGTTTTTGTCGACGAAGGCCTGGGTCGCGTAGATGCTGGATTCCGGATAATCCGCGCCAAAGACCTGCTTATTGCCGTCGGCCGTTCGCATCTCCGCCAAAGGCTTGAGATCGCCACCGTCCACCAGCACGGTGGCGACCGGGTCGTTGACGATCAGCGCATCGATCTGGCCCGCCCGCACCGCGGCCACCGCGCCCGCGGCCTGGCCCACGCCGATGATGGAAACGTCGTCGGGCTTCAGTCCGGCCTTGTGCAGGATGTAGTTGACGACCATGTGGGTGCTGGATCCGGGGGCGCTGACACCCACCCGCATGCCTTTCAGGTCGGCGGGCGACTTCACTTTGTCGAAGTTCTTCTTCGATGCGCCGAAGACCCAGCCGGGGCACACCACCTGCGCGGCGATGGTCACCAGTTTCTGGCCCTTGGCCGCCATGGTCAGCGTGTTGGAATACGCGCCCGCCGTCATGTCGGTGCTGCCGCCCAGCATCGCTTCCAGGGCCTTGGACCCACCGGAAAACGCGGCGATGGTGACGTCCAGTCCTTCATCGCGGAAGTAGCCCAATTGTTTGGCGATGATGGCCGGCAGATAGGTAATGCCCGTGGAGGCGGCGCCTATCTTGATTTCCTTCTTTTCCGGGGGCGCTTTCGTTTGGGCGGTGGCCGTGCCGCAGACGATCGCGGCGGCGCTGAGCGCCACGGCCAACAGGCTCTTCATGGATGTCTCCTTTCTGTTTTTTATTTGCTCGTCGATGCCAGGCATCGCGGCGAGTAATGATGCATGCTGCATCGAGGCCTTGGCGTGGTTTTTGGGAAAACCACCATCTCGATCCGCGATGGCGACGCCTGGCGGCGGCCAGCCATACGGATGAACCCGGTATGATGGCTCTACACCTGTCCTGACCCGAATCCCGACATGATCGAACGCATCCAGACTCCCGAAGCACCGCTGCCGGCGGGCCATTATTCGCAAGCCATCAAGGCCAACGGCTTTGTCTTCGTATCCGGCCAGTTGCCCTATGCGCCGGGCGGCCAGCGGATCCTGCCCGACGGCATCGCCGCGCAGGCCAGGCAGTGCCTGGAAAACGTGCGCGCCATTCTTGAGGCGGCCGGCACGTCGCTCGACCAGTTGGTCAGCGTGCAGATTTTCATCCCCGACGTCTCGCTGTGGGGAGAGGTCAATGCCGTATACGAAAGTGTGATGGGCAATGCCCGGCCGGCGCGTACGGTAGTGCCGACGACGGCGCTGCACTATGGCGCGCTGATCGAAGTGAACGCGGTCGCGGTTTGTCCTTGACGGCTGCCGCCAGGCCCGATGCCCGCATCGGCGTCACCGTCCTGACCGGCTTCCTGGGCAGCGGCAAGACCACGCTGCTCAATCGCATGCTGCGCGATCCACGGTACGCGCAGGCGGCCGTGGTGATCAACGAGTTCGGCAGCATAGGCGTGGATCACCACCTGGTGCGCCATGTGAGCGATACCGTCCGCGTCGTCGCGGGCGGCTGCATCTGCTGCGTGGTGCGCGGCGGTCTGGTCGACACGCTGCGCGATCTTTTCCTGCTGGCGCTGCGTCGCGCCATCCCGCCTTTTCGACAAGTCCTGATCGAGACCAGCGGCCTGGCCAGTCCCGCGCCCATCCTGTTCACGCTGCGGCACGAGCCTTTCCTGGCCGAACGCTATGTCTACAACGGCACTATCGCCGTGGCCGATGCACAGCGCGTCGCGGCGCAGATCGCCGGCGAGCCGGAGGCGGCGCAACAACTCGCCCTGGCCGACGAAGTGGCGATCAGCAAGACCGACCTGGCGACCGCCGCCGGATTGGGCGCGGCGCGCCAGGCCGTGCTGCAGGTCAATCCGACCGCGCGCATCCACGTGCTCGATCTTGACGGCGCCTTGCCCGACGGCTTGCTGGCTGAACGCCTGTACCGCGGGGGGAGACCGGCGGTTGCCGTGGCGGGCGGAGCCTGGCTGGCGCGGCACGGCGGAAACTCCCGGCGGCAGGGGGGCGCCATGTCCAGCCAGACGGCCCACGATGTCGCGGTAACGACGCTGGCGCTGCCGCCAGCGGTTCCCCGCGGCGCTTTCGTGAGCGGCCTATCGGCGCTCCAAGGCGAACTCGGCCAGTCGCTGCTGCGGATGAAAGGGCTGGTCGGTTTCGCTGGCGATGCCGCGCCCAGCGCCGTGCATGGCGTCCATGATCAGCTATATCCCATCGTGGCGCTGCCCGGATGGCCGGAGGGCAGGGAAGACGCGCGACTGGTTTTCATTGCCCGCGGGATCGGCGCCGCCGATCTGGAGACGCTGGTCCGGCGGCATTTGGCCACGGGGATTTTTCTCCTATGAAACCGGTAATGCGGGTATAATTTGTAGGTTCCTGCAGGCGGTTGGCTTGATTACATACGGCCTTACATACGGCTAAAGATGGGCAAGCCCCGGTAGACTGTTGCGGTGGTTCGCGTATTTCGCGCCCCGCTTTCGCCACTCCGCCGGCGCGCAGGGTTAAAACGGCAATAAAAAGACGCTCCGACAATCGGGGTAATGCCGGACGGCTCGGTTCACTTCATAGACGCCGCACCAGGTACCCCGGCAAGGGCTACGCGGACACTGTCCGTCCGTCTCCGTTGCCTTATCGTTCCTTTTCGGCATTCCCGGTCCGTGGTTGTCCCTGGGTTGCGTTTGCATCTACGTGTGCATACCTCGGCGCCGCTTTAGCTTTATTTATTTAGTATCGCAAACCAGCCTTCTTGGCCGAGGTTTTCTTGCAAGCGTTTTTCTGTTTCGAGCCGCGGTCAGCGGCTGCTTTCGCACAGACGCGTGTTGGTGTCGCGCAGGCCTGCGCCGGATGGCAGAGCAGCGCGCGCGTTGCTTTTTCTCTCCTGGCTGCTGCCTTTGCTTCCGTTGGCTCTTCAGTCGTTGGCTGGGTTGTCGGCCTGATCGGTGGTCGGGTCGTTGGCCCCGTCATTGGCCCGGTCATCGGCTCGGCTGTCGTTTCAGCCACGGTTCCAGCCGCTGCTTCGATTCGCTCGACCGGCTGTACGCGCCGCACAAAGCAAAAAAGGCTTGGCGAATTCGCCAAGCCTTATCTGCGTACTGTTTGGTTGCGGGGGCAGGATTTGAACCTACGACCTTCGGGTTATGAGCCCGACGAGCTGCCAGACTGCTCCACCCCGCGTCTGGAGAAAGAAATATTACTTCAGTTTTTCAGCCTTGGCAAGTCGAAGGCCTTATCAACCACGATGAATTGACATATCGATGAACGATAGCGAGGCAACCCTGGTGATCGAAACGGCGCTGCTGTGCGCGCCGCAACCCATGCCGCGCGGCGAGCTGCGCAAACTGTTTACCGACGATGACGGCATCGACAATGCTCGTCTGGACAGCTTGCTGGAAAGCCTGCAGGCCGCGTGGAGAGATCGTGGATTGGAATTGATATCGCTGGCCGGCGGCTGGCGTTTCCAGAGCCGTCCCGCCATGCAGCGCTACCTTGAGCGTCTCAGTCCTGAAAAGCCGCCCAAGTATTCGCGGGCGGTACTCGAAACCCTGGCCATCGTGGCATGGCGCCAGCCGGTGACGCGGGGTGACATCGAAGATATCCGCGGTGTGACGGTTTCTTCGCAGATCGTGAAGGCGTTGGAAGATCGCGGCTGGATTGAAGTGATCGGTCATCGCGATGCGCCAGGGCGGCCGGCCTTGTTCGGCACGACGCGTCAGTTCCTCGATGACCTGGGTTTGCGCGCGCTGGATGAGCTGCCGCCGCTGGAGCCGGGCGGCGCCATGGCCGCGCTGGAAGGGCTGGATCTGACGGGCGGCAATACCGCCGCCGCGGACGATCAGCAGGCGGATGCGCAAGGGGAGACCCAGGCCGACGCGGATGCGGATGGTATGCAAGCCGGCGCCGAGGCCGCGAGCGAACCCGCGGACGCCGCTGACACGGCGGAGGCTGTCGATGCCACCGATGTCGCCGATGCCTCCGATGCCTCCGATGCCACCGATGTCGCCGATGCCGCCGACGTCACAGATGCCGCCGATGTCGACGCCGCTGACGCAGCTGACGCCGCGGAAACCCCGCACGCGATGGCCGCCGCGCAGACGACGGACGTTGCCGACGCGCATGCGGACGGCGTCTCGACCGCCGAGTCGCAGACATCCGGCGACGAAGCCGGTGAACAATCCGCCGTGGATGGCGACGCAGGCAGCGAGCGAACCGCGCCGGCCGGTATCCAGGCAGCCACCGGCCCCACGCCGGAAGAACCCGAGATCCCCGTGCCAGATCACGACACCATCGAACCGGGCAGCCATCGCCCTGAAATTACGCCGCCAGGCCAGCACCCCGAAATCGTGCCACCCGGTGGAAGCCCCGAAATCGAGCCCACCGATCCGGCGCCCGAAATCAAGCCGCCCATCCCGGGCGAGACGCCCGAGATGCCTCCCGGCCAGACCGACAAAGACAATGACGACGCGCCCGGCGCGCCGCGTAAAGACTGAATTCTGGAGTAGTCCCAGTGAGTATCAATAAGAACGTGCAGGACGATGTCATGGACCCGCGTGAAAAAGGCGGCCCGGCCGCCCCGGATGCCGGCGCCGACGCAGCCACCGCGGACGCCAAGCCGGCGCCGCGTCCCCGCGCCCGCCGCCCGGCGCGCGCCAAGGCCGAGCCCGCTGCCGGCGCTCACGAGGCTACGCCCGTCGACATGCCCGCGGACCACGCGCAGTCTTCCGGATCGGTGACAGCAGCTGCCGGTGATGCGTCATCTCCGGCGCCCGCTCGGGCCGCGCGCAAAACGCCGTCGCGCGCATCCACGCGGACGCCGCGCGGTGCGCGCGCCGAAGCGGTAGCGGCCGATGCCGGCAACGACGCACCGCAAGCCAGCGCCGATCGTGCGCCGCTCGGCGATGCGTCCGCGCAGGCGCAAGGCGATGTGGCAGAGCAATCCTTTGGCGATGTCCCCGCCCGCGCGCCGCGCGGCCGCGGCCGCAAGCCGCGCGCTTCGACGGGTGCGGACCAGGCTGCGCTGCCCTTGGACGTGCCGGCCGACATAGCGCCCGCGGAGCAGGCCGAGGCTGGACCGGCCAGGCGCCCGCGCAGGCGGAAAACGGTTGAAGCCGGCGATGCCGTGCAGGCGCCCGCATCGGGCATGGACGCGCCTGTCGCCGCGCAATCGTCGCTTCCCGAAAGCACCCCTGCTTCCTTCGATAGCGATGCCGCCGCGGCGCCCCGGCGATCCGACGCCGACCCGCGCGACTTCCCGGCCCGGCTGCCGTCCACCTCGTTTACCTCCTCCGACACGGCAAGCCCGGGCGCGGCCGCGGACGACGCCGTCTCGGCCCATCCTTCCGCCGCGCCGGAAGGCGACGCGCCCACGTCCGGCAATCGCGGCAAGGGCCGCAAGCTGCGCACGCCTTTCCGCCGTCGCCGCGGCGACGCCGTGTCGGGCAACGAAGGCGCGACCGAAGCCGGCGCGACGGCCCAGCACCACGGTGCCAGCGCCGCCGACGCCGAGGCCGTGTCGCCTGGCAATGAACGCGAAGCCGAGCAAGCCCTGGCGTACCTGGACAAAACTGCCCGCATGGAGCAGCGCTTGAACAAGTACCTGAACAGCGAAGCCGTGATGCCCAAGCTGCACAAGGTGCTGGCCGACGCCGGCATAGGCTCGCGGCGCGAAATGGAAGAGCTGATCATCGCCGGCCGCGTTTCCGTGAACGGCGAGCCCGCCCATATCGGGCAGCGCGTCGCCGGTGGCGACCAGGTGCGTGTCAACGGCAAGCTGATCACGCGTGTCAACACGCGCAAGCCGCCCCGCGTCATCCTGTATCACAAGCCGGCCGGCGAGATCGTCAGCCATGACGATCCGGGCGGACGCGCGAGCGTTTTCGCGCGCCTGCCCAAGCTGCGCACCGGCAAATGGCTGTCGGTGGGCCGCCTGGATCTGAATACCGAAGGCCTGCTGATTTTCACGACGTCGGGTGATATGGCCAACCGCATCATGCACCCGCGATATGGCGCGGAACGGGAGTACGCCGTCCGCGTCCTGGGTGAAATGGATGAGGCGCAGCGCGCGTCCCTGGTCGAAGGCATAGAACTGGATGACGGCAAGGCCGCCTTCGGATCGCTGGACTATCTGGGCGGCGAAGGCAGCAACCGCTGGTATCGCGTCACGCTGAACGAAGGCCGCAATCGCGAAGTGCGCCGCATGTTCGAGGCGATAGGCGTGACGGTGAGCCGGCTCATCCGGACGCGTTTCGGCGATATCGTGCTGCCGCGCAATTTGCGGCGCGGTCGCTGGGAAGAGCTCGATCCCAATCTCGTCACCGCGCTGATGGTTCAGCTTGGCCTGCTGCGCGACGATGACGAGGGCGGCCGGCGCCCCAAGCAGCCGCAATCGCACGACAGCGCGCTGCCGCCGGGCTTCGGCACCTTGCAGAACAATGGCATGAACGGCGCCCGCATCGGTCGCCGCGGCAAACTGCAGGGCGGTGGCCGCGCGGCCAAGAATCCGCTGGGCAATATGTCCTACCCATCCGATCCCTTCGGCACCGGCTTGCTGGTCACCGGCGGCTATGCCAACGGACATCCCATGGGCAACGATGGCGGCGCCCGCGGCGGCAAGCAGCGGCGCGGGCCGGGCAAACGGCCCGGCCAGGCGCAGGCGGCGGGCCATGCGTCCGGCGGCCAGCCTCAGCCGCGTGGAAAATCCGGCCGCAAAGGCAAGCCGGGCGGCGGCAATGGTCCGGCGGCGAATGCCATGGGGCCGAATGTGGCGGGGAATGCCGGCCAGGGTCAGGCGGGGCAGGGCCATCCCGGTTCGCCGGGCAAAGGGCCGCAGCGCGGCCGGCCAGGCAAGAATGCCGCTCCCGGCAAGAACGTCGCGCCGGGCAAGAAGCGTGGCAGCGGCGGCCCCAAGGGTCCGCGTGCCGGCGGCGGCGGTGGCGGTGGGGGCAGCCGTGGCGATGATTGGCAGCCGCGCGGCGCGGCCGCCCATGAGTCGCGCCTGGGTGTGATCGGCGGACGCGGCGGGCGCGGATCCAGGTAGGTCCAGTCCGGCCCCGAATACGTAAACCCTGGACGCATCAGGCAATTTTGCCCAATTTGTGGTAAGATTGCTGGTTTTCGTGGGCCGGTTTCCCGTCCAACTGCTTGGCGCAGCCCGGTGTGTATGCCGGATGTATATACGGATATCGCAGCGGCTGGTGTATATCGGCTATCGCAGCCGATAGCGCAGATATCCGGATATGGCCGCTAATCATGTTGCCGGAAATGTACCGTGCCGCGTGATAACAATGGGCTGGGCTTACAGCCCATTTTTTTCGAGTATATGGCTGATTTATTCGCATTGACCCAGGAAGCGCTGTCCGGCATGGACGTCGAGCTCGTCGACGTCGAGCGGGCCGCGCTCGGCCTGCTGCGCGTCACGATCGACCGCCCGGAAGGCGTGCGCATCGAAGACTGCGAGCAGGTCTCGCGCCAGCTGTCGCGGGTCTACGAAGTCGAAAATATCGATTACAAGCGATTGGAGGTCGGTTCGCCCGGCGTGGATCGCCCGTTGCGCAGCGAGGCCGATTTTCATCGGTTCGCGGGACAGCGAGTTGAAGTCAAGCTGCGGCAGCCCGTGGAAAACCGCAAGGTCTTTACCGGCACCTTGATCGCGTCCACGCAACCGCCGGAGCAGGACCAGGGGAAGGCGGTGTTCGGCGTGGAATTTGAGGCAAAGAAGGACGACATCCAGGTGGTGAATTTCACGTTCGACGAAGTCGAACGCGCCAAGCTGGATCCGGTCCTGGATTTCAAAGGCAAAAAGCGATGAGTCGCGAAATTCTTCTGTTGGTCGACGCTCTGGCGCGCGAAAAGAACGTGTCGCGCGATGTGGTGTTCGGAGCGCTGGAAAGCGCGCTGGCTTCGGCCATGAAAAAGCGCTTCAAGGAAGACGCGGACATCCGTGTTTCCATTGATCGTGAAAGCGGCAGCCATGAAGGTTTCCGTCGCTGGCTCGTCGTGCCCGACGAAGCCGGGCTGCAGGAACCCGACAAGCAGGAAATGTATTCCGACGCGCGCGAAGCCGTGCCCAATATCCAGGTCGGCGAGTACATCGAAGAACCGCTCGAACCCATCGAGTTCGGCCGCATCGGCGCGCAGGCCGCCAAGCAGGCGATCCTGCAGAAGATCCGCGATGCCGAGCGGGAACAGGTGCTGAACGACTTCCTTGAGCGTGGCGAAACCATCGTGTCCGGCACGGTCAAGCGCATGGACAAGGGCGACGCCATCATCGAGACGGGCAAGATCGAAGCCCGTCTGCCGCGCTCGGAAATGATTCCCAAGGAAAACCTGCGGGTGGGCGACCGCGTGCGGGCCTTCGTGCTGCGCATCGACCATGCGGCGCGCGGCCAGCAGGTGATCCTGTCGCGCACGTCGCCGGAATTCATCCGCCAGCTGTTCGAAAACGAAGTGCCGGAAATCGAGCAAGGCCTGCTGGAGATCAAGGCCGCCGCGCGCGATCCCGGCGTGCGCGCCAAGATCGCCGTCATTGCCTACGACAAGCGTATCGATCCGATCGGCACCTGCGTCGGCATGCGCGGTTCGCGCGTCACCGCGGTGCGCAATGAATTGGGCGGCGAGCAAGTGGACATCGTGCTGTGGTCGGAGGACCCGGCGCAGTTCGTCATCGGCGCGCTGGCCCCGGCCAACGTCGAGTCCATCGTCGTCGACGAAGACAAGCACGCCATGGATGTGGTGGTCGACGAGGAAAACCTGCCGAAGGCCATCGGCGCCAAGGGCCAGAACGTGCGCCTGGCGTCCGAGCTGACCGGCTGGCAGATCAACATCATGACGCCGGAAGAAAGCCAGAACCGGCAGGAAGTCGAACGTTCGGGCTTGCGCAGCACCTTCATGAGCAAGCTGGACGTCGACGAAGAAGTGGCCGACATCCTGATCGATGAAGGCTTTACGGGTCTTGAAGAAATCGCTTATGTACCCATGCAAGAATTGCTGGAGATCGAAGCGTTCGACGAAGACACCATCAACGAGCTGCGCACCCGCGCGCGCAATGCCCTCCTGACCGAAGCCATCGCCCAGGAAGAGCGCATTGAAACCGCGCAGGACCTGCTCGAACTTGAAGGGATGACGCCCGAACTGGCCGCGAGCCTGGCCGAGCGTAAAGTGCATACCCGTGACGATCTGGCGGAGCTGTCCACGGACGAGCTGGCCGAAATCTCGGGTCTCGACGAAAGCCAGGCCAGCGAGCTCATCATGCGGGCGCGCGCGCACTGGTTCGACGAGGAAAAATAGTAATAGAGGGGGAAGGGCCGACCGGCCTGGTAGATCCAGCCCGGGGCCCTCCCGAACTTGTTTTATTGGATTGCGCTAAGTCATATTGTTATATCGCCGTACACAGGAAGAAAGCCTAATGTCGAGCAACACCGTCGCCCAGTTCGCTACCGAGCTGAAAATGCCTGCCAATGTGCTGCTGGACCAGCTGCGCTCGGCCGGCGTTGACCTCAAATCGGTGGACGATGCCGTCACCGACAGCGACAAGGCGAAACTGCTCGACTCGCTGCGCCGCGCGCATGGCGGGGCGGCCGAGGGCAAGAAAATCACTCTGACGCGCCGTCAGACTTCGGAGATCCGTCAAGCGGATGCGACCGGGCGTTCGCGCACCATCCAGGTGGAAGTGCGCAAGAAGCGCGTGTTCGTCAAGCGCGATCCGGCCGAATTGGCGGCCGAGGCCGCCGCCGCGCGCGCGCCGTCCGAGCCCGCTGAAAAGCCCGCTACGGCGGCCGCCCCCGCGGCCGCGGCGGAAACCGGCGCGTCGGTCGCCAACGCCGCGCCCGCGCCCGCTCCGGCGACGGCTGCCGCCGCTCCGGCCCCGGCCGCCGCGGCTCCGGCGGCGACGCCCGAACCCATCGCCAGCGAGCGGGAGGCCGAAGCCAGCGCGCCCGCCGCCGCCGAACCGCAGGCGCCCGCGCCTGTTGCCGAGGCGGCAACGCCGGCGCAACCCGCCGAACCCGCTGCCGCCCAGCAGATCGAGCCCGCGCAGGCGCCGCAGGCCGAACCCGTTTCCATCCAGCCGGAACCCGAACACGAGGCACCCGTGGCAGCAGCCGCCGGCCCCGCCGCCGAGCCGCCGGTCGAAGCTGTCCCGCAAGAGTCCGTGAACACGCCAGATATCACCGCGGTTTCCGAAAAGCCCGAAACCGAAAGTCCCGCCGCACCCAAGGCACCGGCCGCCGCCGCGCCGTCGTCCCCCAGTCAGGACGACCGTCCGCGTCCGGGCATGCCCGTCGCGCCCAAGCCCACCGTCTCCAAGGGCCCGCGCGCCGGCGATGCACGCCGTGGGCCGCCGCCGCCCGCTTCGCCCGCGCAAACGATGAGCACGGCGCAGCGCGACGAAGCGCGCCGCACCGCCGAAGCCGAAGCCGCCGCCCTGCGCGAAATGCTCAACCGTCCGCGCAAGGTGCTGCGCGCGCCCGAGCCGGAACAGCCGGCCGCGGGCGCTGCCGCGGCCCTGTCCGGTACGCTGCACAAGCCCGCGGCCAAGCCCGGTGGCGGCGCCAAGAAGGACGCCAAGCCCGCGCCCGGTGCCGGTGCCAAGAAGACCATCAAGACCGCTGAAGTCTCGTCCACCTGGACCGATGACGCCTCGCGCAAGAAACCGGCCGACAAGCCGGCCGGCGCGCCCAGCCGCGACGGCTGGCGGGCGGGTGGCAAGGCCGGCGGCAAGTCCGGCGGCCGTGGTGGCCGCAACCAGCAATCCGACCGCCGCGGCGCGGTGGAGCAGGCGCCGCAGGAGTTCATCGCGCGCGAAGTCCACGTGCCCGAAACGATTACCGTGGCCGATCTGGCGCACAAGATGTCCGTCAAGGCCGCGGAAGTCATCAAGCAATTGATGAAGCTCGGCCAGATGGTCACCATCAACCAGGTGCTGGACCAGGAAACGGCCATGATCGTGGTCGAGGAACTGGGCCACAAGGCCATCGCCGCCAAGCTGGACGATCCGGAAGCCTTCCTGGACGAAACCGCGCCGGAAGGCGAGGAAGCCGAACTGTTGCCGCGCGCTCCGGTGGTCACCGTCATGGGCCACGTCGACCACGGCAAGACCTCGCTGCTGGATTACATCCGCCGCGCCAAGGTTGCCGCGGGCGAAGCCGGCGGCATTACGCAGCACATCGGCGCCTATCACGTTGAAACCGATCGCGGCATGGTCACGTTCCTGGATACCCCGGGTCACGAGGCCTTTACCGCCATGCGGGCGCGCGGCGCCAAGGCGACCGACATCGTCATCCTGGTGGTGGCCGCGGACGACGGCGTGATGCCGCAAACGCGTGAAGCCATCCACCATGCCAAGGCCGCCGGCGTGCCGCTGGTCGTGGCGGTGAACAAGATCGACAAGCCCGACGCCAATCCCGAGCGCGTCAAGCAGGAGCTGGTCGCGGAAGAAGTCGTGCCGGAAGAATACGGCGGCGACGTGCCCTTCGTGAACGTGTCGGCCAAGACCGGCGCGGGCATCGACGATCTGCTGGAAAACGTCCTGCTGCAGGCCGAAATCCTGGAGCTGAAGGCGCCCGTCAATGCCCATGCGAAGGGCCTGGTCATCGAAGCACGCCTGGACAAGGGCCGTGGTCCGGTGGCCACCATCCTGGTGCAGAGCGGCACCCTGAAGCGCGGCGACGTCGTGCTGGCCGGCGCCAGCTTTGGCCGCGTGCGCGCCATGCTGGACGAAAACGGCAAGCAGGTGCAGGCCGCCGGTCCCTCCATCCCAGTGGAGATCCAGGGCCTGACGGATGTGCCGGCCGCCGGCGACGAACTCATGGTGTTGACCGACGAGCGCAAGGCGCGCGAAATCGCCCTGTTCCGCCAGGGCAAGTTCCGCGACGTCAAGCTGGCCCGCCAGCAGGCCGCCAAGCTGGAGTCCATGTTCGACAACATGGGCGAAGGCACGCAGACCCTGGCGCTGATCGTCAAGACCGACGTGCAGGGTTCGCAGGAAGCGCTGGTCAACGCCTTGCAGAAGCTGTCCACGGAAGAAGTGCGCGTGCAGGTCGTGCACGCGGCGGTGGGCGGCATCTCGGAAAGCGACGTCAACCTGGCGATCGCCTCCAACGCGGTGGTCATCGGCTTCAATGTCCGCGCCGACCAGAGCGCCAAGAAGCTCGCGGAAGGCAACGGCATCGACCTGCGCTACTACAACATCATCTACGACGCCGTGGATGAGGTTAAGGCGGCCATGTCGGGCATGCTGGCGCCGGAGAAACGCGAAGAGATCATCGGTCTGGTGGAAATCCGCGAGATCTATACCGTCTCCCGCGTGGGCAATATCGCCGGTTGCATGGTGCTCGACGGTGTGGTGCGCCGCGATTCGCAGGTACGGTTGTTGCGCAACAACGTCGTTACCTGGACCGGCCATCTGGATTCCCTGCGCCGCTTCAAGGACGACGTGCGCGAGGTCAAGGCTGGCTTCGATTGCGGCCTGACGCTGCGCGGCAACAACGACATCCAGGTGGGCGACCAGCTGGAAGTCTTCGAGATCAAGGAAATCGCGCGGACGCTGTAAGCATCGCGCGCTCAGTATGAGCCGTCATAAAACCAAAGCCATCCCCGGCCGCAACCTGCGGCTGGCCGACCAGATCCAGAAGGATCTGGCCGGACTGATCCAGCGCGAACTCGACGTCGCGCGGGCGGGGCTGATCACGCTGTCCGGTGTCGAGCTGTCGCCCGACTACGCGCACGCCAAGGTGTATTTCACCGTGCTGGGCGCGGAGCCGGCCGTGGCCGAAGGCTTGCTCAACGACAAGGCGGGCTGGCTGCATTCGCAGCTGTACCGCATGCTGCATATCCATACCGTGCCGACGCTGCGTTTCTTTCACGATGAGCAGGTCGCGCGCGGCATCGAAATGTCGCAGCTGATCGATCGCGCCAACCAGCCCGGGTCGTACCGGGCAGAGCCCGACGAACCGGAAGACCAGTCCTGAGGGGCTGTCGTCACGGCGTTTTTTTCGGATAAGACGATGGCCAAACGACGCGGGCTGATGCTCGACGGTGTCCTGCTGCTGGATAAGCCTGAAGGCTTGTCCAGCAATCACGCCTTGCAGCGCGCGCGCCGTACGCTGGACGCCGCCAAAGCCGGGCATACCGGCACGCTGGATCCCTTCGCCACGGGCCTGCTGGTCTGCTGCATGGGCAGGGGCACCAAGCTGTGCGGCGTGATGCTGGGCGCGGACAAGGGATATCGGGCCACGCTGCGGTTTGGCGAGGAAACCGATTCCGGCGACCTGACCGGCAACGTGGTGGCGCGGGCCCCGGATGGTTTCGCGGGCGTGGACGAGACCGCCTTGCGCGACGTGCTGTCACGTTTTGTGGGCACGATCACGCAGGTTCCGCCCATGTATTCCGCCTTGAAACGCGACGGCAAGCCTTTGTACGAGTATGCGCGTGCCGGCGTGGAAGTAGAGCGCGAGGCCCGGCAGGTAACCCTGCATCGCGTCGATTTGCTGAGCTGCGACGGCATGACGGCGGAAATCGATGTGTTGTGCAGCAAGGGCACGTATATACGCACCCTGGCCCAGGATATTGGCAGGGCGCTGGGCTGCCACGCGCATCTGGTGGCCCTGCGCCGCACCCAGGTGGGACCGTTCGCGCTGGAAGGCGCGGTCACCCTGGATGCGCTGCAGGCCATGTCCGACCCCAAGCAGGCCTTGCTGTCTCTGAACGAATTGCCGGCGGGCCTGGCGCCCGTCTCACCTTAAAGGATCTGTTATGACTCGCGCCTTGCGCAACGTCGCCATCATCGCCCACGTCGACCACGGCAAGACTACGCTGGTCGACCAATTGCTGCGCCAATCGGGCACCTTCCGCGAAAACCAGGCCGTCGCCGAGCGCGTCATGGACTCGAACGACCTGGAAAAGGAACGCGGCATTACCATTCTGGCCAAGAATTGCGCGGTCGAATACCAGGGCACCCACATCAATATCGTGGACACCCCGGGACACGCGGACTTCGGCGGCGAAGTCGAGCGCGTGCTGTCCATGGTCGACGGCGTGCTGCTGCTGGTCGACGCGGTGGAAGGCCCGATGCCGCAGACGATTTTCGTCACGCGCAAGGCCTTGGCCCTGGGCTTGAAGCCCATCGTGGTGGTCAACAAGATCGACCGTCCCGGCGCTCGCCCGGACTTCGTCATCAACGCCACCTTCGAACTGTTCGACAAGCTGGGCGCGACCGAAGAACAGCTGGATTTTCCGGTGATCTACGCATCGGGCCTGTCGGGCTATGCCGGCATGACGGCCGACGTGCGCGAAGGCGACATGCGGCCTTTGTTCGAGGCCATCCTGCAGCACGTGCCGCAGCGTAACGATGACCCGAACGGCGCGCTGCAGCTGCAGATCATCTCGCTGGACTACAGCAGCTATGTCGGCAAGATCGGCGTGGGCCGCGTCAACCGTGGCCGCATCCGCAGCGGCATGGACGTGCAGTACCGCTTCGGTCCCGACGGCGAAAGCGGCAAGGGCCGCATCAACCAGGTGCTGAAGTTCAAGGGCCTGGAGCGCGAAGTGGTGAGCGAGGCGGAAGCCGGCGACATCGTCCTGATCAACGGTATCGAAGGCATCGGCATCGGCTGCACCGTCATGGACGTGTCCTCGCCCGCCGAAGACGCGCTGCCCATGCTGCGCATCGACGAGCCTACGCTGACGATGAACTTCATGGTCAATACCTCGCCGCTGGCCGGCCGGGAAGGCAAGTTCGTCACCAGCCGCCAGCTGCGCGACCGCCTGGACCGCGAACTGAAGTCCAACGTGGCGCTGCGCGTGCGCGATACCGGCGACGATACCGTGTTCGAGGTGTCGGGCCGCGGCGAATTGCACCTGACCATTCTGCTGGAAACGATGCGCCGGGAAGGCTACGAACTGGCCGTCTCGCGGCCGCGCGTGGTGTTCAAGGAAATCGACGGCGTGCGCCACGAGCCCTTCGAATTGCTGACCGTGGACGTGGAAGACGCGCACCAGGGCGGCGTCATGGAAGAACTGGGCCGCCGCAAGGGCGACCTGCTCGACATGCAGCCGGACGGCCGCGGCCGTACCCGCCTGGAATACCGTATCCCCGCGCGCGGCCTGATCGGCTTCCAGAACGAGTTCCTGACGATGACGCGCGGCACCGGCTTGATGAGTCACATCTTCGACGAATACGCGCCGGCGCGCGAAGGCAGCATCGGCGAGCGCCGCAACGGCGTGCTGATCAGCCAGGACAACGGCGAAGCCGTGGCCTACGCCCTGTGGAAGCTGCAGGACCGCGGCCGCATGTTCGTCAATCCCGGCGATGCGCTGTACGAAGGCATGATCATCGGCATCCACAGCCGCGACAATGACCTGGTGGTCAACCCGATCAAGGGCAAGCAGCTGACCAACATCCGCGCGTCCGGCACCGACGAAGCCGTGCGCCTGGTCCCGCCGATCCAGATGTCGCTGGAATACGCGGTGGAATTCATCGACGACGACGAACTCGTCGAAGTGACGCCCAAGTCCATCCGCCTGCGCAAGCGTTTCCTGACGGAAAACGAACGCAAACGCATGTCGCGCGCGGCTGCCTGATAAGTCAGCCACCCCGCCATCCGTGATGGTGGCGGAGTGAAGCCTAGCGACCTTTGACGCGCGTTGCCGTAGCATCGGAATGACGCGGTTTGAGGCCTTTCCTTGGCAGTGATGCCAAAGAAAGGCCGTTTTGTTTTGGACGTCTGTTCTGTGCGTCCAATCTTCTGGAACTGGGCTCCGTAACAGGACACTGACACAGCCGGTTAGGGCGTGCCGCCAGGCACTCTTCAACACTTCTGATCAGGAGGCCGCATGGAGACAGCAATAGACATTCGCAAACGGCAGTTGGCAGCATTTTCCCTGCTTGGTGGGCTGTTGCCCGTGAATGTCTTAGCGGACGACTCGAACGCATCGGATTCACAAGGTCCCATCACGTTGGTCGTCGGCTATCCGCCTGGAGGCGCGACAGATACTTTGGCGCGCCTTCTGGCTACGCATTTCGCTAGGCAACTTGGGCAGAACGTAGTAGTTGAGAACCGGCCCGGCGCTGCCAGCAATATCGCCGCTGATGCCGTTTCGCGGGCTGCACCCGATGGGCGTACGTTATATATCGGTACGCGCTCCAATACGATCCACAAAGCGATGTACAGTCATTTTGACTTCGACATGTCTAGCGACTTCGCCGCGATCGCGTTGCTGGCACGTATGCCCAATGTGATGGTGACGTCGGCGCAGGGGCCCATTGCGAGCATCGGTGACGTTATCGCGTTGGCAAAAGCACATCCGGGAATCCTGACCTATGCATCGACCGGTGTTGCATCGGATACTCATTTGCTGGGCGAATTGTTCCAAAGAGAATCTCGCACGAAGCTCCTGCACGTTCCCTATCGTGGTGGTGCGGCCGCAATGGTCGACGTGGTGGGTGGCCGTATCGACCTTCTCATATTCTCTTTGGCTGGCGCGCTCCCTTACTTGAAGAAAGGCTCTGTGCGAGCCATTGCCGTGATGGCTCAACAAAGGGTGCCTCTGTTGCCTGATGTACCAACCATGGAAGAGTCGGGGATCCTAGGCGTAGACCTGGAAACCTGGTTTGGTTTGTTGGCACCGTCTGGAACATCCCCCGCGCGCATCTCGGAATTAAACGAACATGCGAACCACGTTCTGCTGCATCGGCGCTTCCAGAGTGCCTTCATGACGCAAGGGTATGTGGCACCGCTGACGCCGAACACGCCCGGCACCTTCGCGAACTTGATCGCCGAGGAAGCGGAAAGATGGACGTCGTTGATCAGGGAGCGCGGTATTAAACCCGCCTAGCCCATCTGGCGGCCTCGCCGCGCGGAAAGAAACAGAGCGATGCACGACCATAGTCCGGGAGCGCAATATCAAGCCGCACTGATCGCCAAGCATTCTGTCTCGGCTGCAATCGCAGTTAAAAAGCCCGGCGCAGAGGCCGGGCTTTTTATGACTTATCAACTACCGTATCGGACTTTAATGATGCACGCGGAAGCGCTGGGCGTCATCCATGAAAGCCTTTTCATTGAAAGGCGCTTCGTTGGAACCGAAAGGCATTTGCGCCCGCAGCTTCCAGCTGGCGGGAATGTTCCATTCCTTGGCGACGGCTTCGTCGATCAGCGGGTTGTAGTGCTGCAGGCTGGCGCCGATGCCGGCGTTGGCCAGGGTCGACCAGACCGACAATTGCGCCATACCGCCCGACTGCTCGGACCACACCGGGAAGTTGTCGGCGTACAGGGGGAATTTCTCCTGCAGGCTTTTGACGACATCCTGGTCTTCAAAAAACAGCACGGTGCCCGCGCCCGCGGCGAAGCTGTCGAGTTTCTTTTCAGTGGCGGCGAAGGCGTCGGCCGGCACGATCTTGCGCAGGGCATCCTTGGCGATGTCCCACAGCTTGACGCTTTGCGCGCCGAACAGGATGACCGCGCGCGAGCTCTGCGAGTTGAACGACGACGGCGTGTGCTTGATCGCTTCCTGGATCAGCGTCGTGACCGCGTCATGAGACAGCGGAAGCTTGCGGCCCAGCGCATACTGGGTACGACGACGTTTCAGGGCCTCGAGAAAAGCATTTTCCATAGAACAAAATCCCTCTGATGATCGCGACGAATCGCATGTGCGCATGATCCCATCCCTGGCCGACAGGTAAAGCTCAACCCGCCGGCCAGTAGGGTTTTCAGATATGTGTCAGAAAATTTGCATGTCCGGATGCGTGCCGACACGGGCTCAGGCGGCCAGCAGGCCGCGCTTTTCGATGAACTTGACGATGTCGCCCAGCCCCGCGCCGGCTTTCATGTCGCTCATGACATAGGGGCGCGCGCCGCGCATGCGCTGGGTATCTTCTTCCATGATGGCCAGCGATGCGCCGACCATGGGGGCGAGGTCGGTCTTGTTGATGACAAGCAGGTCGGACTTGGTGATGCCCGGTCCGCCCTTGCGGGGGATTTTCTCGCCGCCGGCCACGTCGATGACGTAGATCGTCAGGTCCGACAGTTCGGGGCTGAAGGTGGCGGCCAGGTTGTCGCCGCCGGATTCGATGAAGACGATGTCGGCGTCGGGAAAGCGTCCCAGCATGCGGTCCACGGCCTCCAGGTTGATGGAGGCGTCTTCGCGAATGGCGGTGTGCGGGCAACCGCCGGTTTCGACGCCCATGATGCGTTCGGCGGGCAGGGCGCCGGCGACCGTGAGCAGGCGCTGGTCTTCCTTGGTGTAGATGTCATTGGTGATGACCACGAGGTCATACGTGTCGCGCATGGCCTTGCACAGCATTTCCGTCAGGGTGGTCTTGCCGGAGCCGACGGGGCCGCCTATGCCTACCCGCAAGGGGGGATTCTTTTTGGTTCGCTGCGTCATGGTGCGGGTCCTGTATGCGGGTCGTTAAGTCGGGTTGTCAGGTTGGATGGCTGCATCGGATCGTTGCCTCGATCTTGGGCGCATCACGAACGGAACAGCCTCGAGTATTGGGTTTCGTGGCGGGCGGACAGGATGCCGAGCAGTGGCGAGAAGGTCGAGGCGTCGTCTTCCGCCATGGCCGAGGCCCGGCGCGCGGCGGCCTGGATGGCGCCATGCAGGCCGAACAGGATGCGCTGGCCGGCGACCTGGCCGAGCGGGACGGCCTTGAGGGCGGCCGCAACCTGGTTTTCCGCCCAGGCGAACAGCCAGGCGGCCAGGCAGTCTTCCAGTGACGCGCCGGCGCGCTGCGCGGCATAGGCGTAGGCCGTCGGCAGGCTGAGCGGCTGCATGTCGCGCAGCGCGGCGCGGCTCGCCGTGTCGCCCCATTGCAGCTCTTCCAGCAGGCGGGACAGCGACCATGCCATCTGCTCGGTTTCCTGGCGCAGCTCCTGGGATTCGCGCATGGCCAGCAGCCAGGTGTTCAAGGCGGCGATGGCCTGGATGTCGTCCGTTGCCCAGTTGCGGAACTGCTGGCCGAGCAGGGCGGCTTCGCCTTCGGCGACGATGTCCAGGCCATGGGCGATCCAGCGCCGCGCATCGTCGGCGTCGGCGATCACGCCGGCCTCGATGGCGGCCTCCAGGCCCTGCGAGTAGCTGAAGGCGCCGATGGGCAAGGCCGGCGACGCCAGGTGCAGCAGGGCGATCAGTTCAGTGCTTGTGCCGATGCTTGTGCTCATGGTCGTGGGCGTGCTTGTGCCCGTGGTCGTGGTCATGATCATGGCCGTGCCCGTGCTTGTGCTCGTGCTCGTGCTCGTGGTCGTGCGCATGTTCATGCCCGTGATCGTGACCCTGACCGCGCCCGTGTTCATGATCATGATCATGGGCGTGGGCGTGATCGTGCGAGTGATCATGATCATGGGCGTGCTTATGTCCATGATCGTGATGATGGCCATGCCCGTGGTCATGCCCATGCCGTTCCCGATAAGCCTGCTGCGCCAGCGCGTAGTCTTCCTCGAACGTCTCGTCGTGGCCGTGCTTGTGGCCGCCGCCATACGCGCCGGCTTCCGGTTCGAACGGAGCCTCGATCGCCACTACATTCAGCCCCAGGCGCAGCAGCAGATCCTTCAGCACGGGATCATGCTCCAGCTGCAGATAATCCGGACCCACTTCCACTGGCGTATGCCGGTTGCCCAGGTGATAAGCCGCCCGCAACAGGACATGCGGATCCACGCAGGTGGCACGCAGCACCGCTTGCGGCGCCGCCACCACGCGCACCAGGCCGCCATCCTCGGACACCAGCGCGTCGCCGTCGCGCAGCACGGTGCCGCGCGGCAGGAACAGCGCCACTTCATCGCCGTTGTCCAGCGTGGCGGCTAGCCGGCTGCGGCTGCGCGATTCGAACGGCAGCGTCAACGTGGGCGCGCGCCGCAATAAAGCCTTGGCGACAGCCTGTCCGCGGCCCACCACTTTTTCTATACGTCTCATGCGAATCTGCACATAGGACGCGCCCCAGAATCAGAACAGGAAGTAGCGTTGCGCCATGGGCAGCACCCGGGCGGGCTCGCAAATCAATTCCTGCCCATCGGCGAGGACGCGATAGGTTTCGGGATCGACATCGATGTGCGGCTGCCAATCGTTGTGCACCATGTGGGATTTGCGTACGCCCCGGATGCCATGGACGGGCACCACGCGCTTGGACAATCCATACCTGGCGGCGATGCCGGCCTGGTAGGCCGACTGCGATACGAAGGTCAGCGAACCCCGCGCCAGCGCGCCGGCACGCGTGCCGAACATCTCCCGGTAGTGTACCGGCTGCGGCGTGGGGATGGAGGCGTTCGGGTCCCCCATCAGCGCGGTCGTAATGATGCCGCCCTTCAGTACCATGTCCGGCTTGACGCCGAAGAACGCCGGGTCCCACAGCACCAGGTCCGCCCACTTGCCCGGCTCGACCGAGCCGATCTCGTGCGCCATGCCGTGGGTGAGCGCGGGGTTGATGGTGTACTTGGCGATGTAGCGCTTGGCCCGCGCATTGTCGGCGCGGCCGTCGCCGGGCAGGGCGCCGCGCTGGACCTTCATTTTGTGCGCCGTCTGCCAGGTACGCATGATGACTTCACCGATGCGGCCCATGGCCTGCGAATCGCTGGAGATCATCGATATCGCGCCCAGGTCCTGCAGGATGTCTTCCGCCGCGATGGTCTCGCGGCGGATGCGCGATTCCGCGAAGGCCACGTCCTCGGCGATGGCGGCATCCAGGTGATGGCACACCATCAGCATGTCCAGATGTTCGTCGACGGTGTTTACCGTATAGGGCCGCGTGGGATTGGTGGAAGAGGGCAGCACATTGGGCAGGCCCGCGACTTTCAGGATGTCCGGCGCATGGCCGCCGCCGGCGCCTTCCGTGTGATACGTGTGGATGGTGCGATGCTTGAAGGCCGCCACGGTGCTTTCCACGAAGCCGCTTTCGTTCAGGGTGTCGGTGTGGATGGCCACCTGCGTATCGGTGCGTTCCGCCACGTCGAGGCAGCAATCGATGGCCGCCGGCGTGGTGCCCCAGTCTTCATGCAGCTTCAAGCCGATGGCGCCGGCGTCGATCTGCTCCAGCAGCGGGGCGGGCTGGCTGGCGTTGCCCTTGCCCAGCAGGCCGATGTTGATGGGCCAGCCGTCAGCGGCCGCCAGCATGTTTTCGATATGCCACGCGCCGGGCGTGCAGGTGGTGGCCGCCGTGCCGGTGGCCGGCCCCGTACCGCCGCCCAGCAACGTGGTCAGGCCCGAGGACAAGGCTTCGTCTATCAATTGCGGGCAGATGAAGTGCACATGCGCATCGATCCCGCCGGCGGTGACGATCTTGCCTTCGCCCGCGATGATTTCAGTGCCCGGCCCGATGACGATGGTGACGCCCGGCTGGATGTCCGGGTTGCCGGCCTTGCCGATGGCCTGGATGCGGCCGTTCTTCAGGGCGATGTCGGCCTTGACGATGCCCCAGTGGTCCAGGATCACGGCATTGGTAATGACGGTGTCGGCGACGTCGGCGCCGATGCGCTGCGATTGCCCCATGCCGTCGCGGATCACCTTGCCGCCGCCGAACTTCACCTCTTCGCCATAGACGGTGTAGTCGCGCTCGATTTCAATAAGCAGTTCGGTATCCGCCAGGCGCAGGCGGTCGCCGGTGGTGGGGCCGAACATTTCCGCGTAGGCGCGGCGGCCGATTTTCACGCTCATGCGTATGCTCCCGTCTTCACAGCTTGCCCATGACGCGGCCGGCAAAGCCGTACACCGCGCGTTCGCCCGCCAGGGCGACCAGTTCGACCGTGCGCGTCTGCCCCGGTTCGAAGCGGACGGCGGTGCCGGCCGTGATGTTCAGGCGGAAGCCGCGCGCCGCTGCCCGGTCGAACTGCAGGGCGTCATTGACCTCATGGAAATGAAAGTGCGAGCCGACCTGGATGGGCCGGTCGCCGGTGTTGGCCACCGTAACGGTAATGGTGGGGCGGCCGGCGTTGAGTTCGATCTCGCCGTCGTCCACCAGCAGTTCGCCGGGAATCATCGTCGCGCTCCTTGGGTCAGGCGTGCATCAAGCCGCCAACAGCACGACGCCATACAGCGCCACGCCCAGGCCCGCGATGCGCGGCAGCCAGGCATGCGCGCGGCGCAGCGCCAGGCCCGCGCCGATGCCGGCGCAATGCAGGCCTATCGTCGTGGCCATGAAACCACCGATATAAGCCGCCGCGCTGGCCGTTTCGGGCAGCTCGTAGCCATGGGCATGGCCATGGAAGAAGGCGAACAGCGCCGCGATCGCGGCGCCCGCCCATTCCGGCAGGCGCGCGCGGGCCGCGACCAGCAGCCCCAGGACCAGCAGCGAAGCGGCGATCATCGGCTCCACCGCCGGCATGGGCACGCGCGCCAGGCCGAACAAGGCGCCCAGCAGCAGCACGGCCGCGAAGGATAGCGGCGCGACCCAGACGCGCCGCGCCGTCATGGCGCTCCACATGCCGACCGCGATCATGGCGCACAGGTGATCCGCCCCGCTCAGGGGATGCAGCGCGCCGGCCATGGCGCTGGACGCCATGCCGGCCGCCTCCGCGATATGTTCCTGCAGGGGATGCGCCGATGCGGCGCCGGCAAACAGCAGGGCGGGCCAGGCGGCGATCGCCGCGATGCGTGACGGGTGGCTCATTTCTTTCTGTTCTCCATCGGGCTATGGGGGGGCGTCCGGATGCTCAGACTATGGGGTTGTGCACCGTGACGAGCTTGGTGCCATCGGGAAAGGTCGCTTCGATCTGCACGTCGGGGATCATCTCGGGAATGCCTTCCATGACGTCTTCGCGGGTCAGCAGGGTGGTGCCGTAGTCCATCAGTTCGGCCACGGTGCGGCCGTCGCGGGCGCCTTCCATCAGCGCCGCGCTGATATAGGCCACGGCTTCCGGATAGTTCAGCTTCAGGCCGCGCGCCTTGCGCCTTTCGGCCAGCAGCGCGGCGGTGAATATCAGCAGCTTGTCTTTTTCGCGGGGCGTCAGCTTCATGGCGGGTCCAGGGAGAGGGTCAGGTGGCCCAAAGGCGCAGGGGACGGCCGGGCACGCCGTGCACCAGCGGCCGCAGGCGCAGCCAGAGGGCAGCAAATAGATGGCGCAGCGGTTCGATATGCATGGCGACGGCGCGAATCACCAGCACGCCCGGCACGGGGCTGGTCGCGCCGGCGCGCAAGCCGTCGTCGAAAGGCAGCGAAGGCGCCAGCGTCTCCGCCAGGGCGGATGTGCAGGCCTCGCCCGCTGCCCACAAGGTGCCGTAGGCAGGCATGCCGGCCAGGCCCTGGGGCGCGACGCGCACGGGCGAGCGCGCCGACAGGCGCTGGCGCTCCGCCCACAGCAGGCGGCCCGACCCGTCCAGCAGGCGGAAATCGTTGCGCACCTGGCCCGCGGACCAGGTCTCGCCGGCGGCCTGGCGTCCCAGCAGCGCGGCGTCCCAGCCCAGCGCGCTGGCGCCCGTTCCGACACTGACTGCGATGTGCTGGTGCGCCTGGCTATGGTCGAAGTAGATATTCTCCAGCGGCAGCCAGTCCAGCCGCGCGCGGTCGGCGACGCGGATGTTCAATTCCTGGCGCGAGGGATGGGCGGGGTTGGCCTTGTACCACTTGGTCGCCCCCGGGGTGGTGAACACGGCGTGCGCATCCTGCTCCAGTGCGATATCGAAGCGCAACGTGTCGCCGCTGGCCAGGCCGCCGGGCGGATGCAGCAGGGTCAGGTGGCAGATGCCGCTGTCCGCCTCGGGGTAGAGCGGCTTTTGTACGGTGAGCGGGCCCAGGTGTTGGCGTCGCGCCAGCACCGTGCGCCCGTGACGGTGCGTCAGGCCCAGGCCCAGGGTCGCCAGCCATCCCCCCGTATGCGGGGTGTCCACGAGGGGGCTGAGGGCGTCCATGAAGCGGTGGATCTCGGAGGGCAAGTGGTGGGTCCGGGGCTGCCGGCATCCCGGCGGTCAGGCCGAGATTCCAGTCGCATGCGCGCAACAGAATGCAAAACCCGTGCCATATCGCCGCCCGCCAGGGCGCGTCGCCAGCTCAAAAAAAGAACCAAGTCGGTGCGTGATTTGCACCAAATTGCATCAATTGCGCACCAAAATGTCCCAATTTCCGGCGAGGCCGCCATGCTTCGGTGCGCCCGCGACGCGGCCATCGACCGCGACGGGGCCCGCGCTAGGCCGGCAAGGACGGTGCGTACTGTTCCGGGGACAGATAACGGCCGTGGAAATCGACGATGCGGCTGACGACTATCTGCGGGTCGTCCTCGACGATGAACAGCTCCAGATCATGGGCGCCGATCATTCCGTTGCTGAGCACCGTCTTGGCCATCCAGTCGACCATGCCATGCCAATAGTCCTTGCCCATCAGGACGATGGGCGCCGGCGGGACTTTGCCCGTCTGCACCAGCGTGAGCGCTTCGAACAGTTCGTCCAGCGTGCCGAAGCCGCCGGGCAGCGCCACATAGGCGAAGCTGTGCATGAAGAACGTCGCCTTGCGGGCGTAGAAATACTCGAACATCAAGCTGATGGTCTGGTAGGCGTTATTGTTGGCTTCGTGCGGAAGCACGATATTCAAGCCCACGCTGGTCCCGCCCGTTTCGAATGCGCCTTTATTGGCCGCTTCCATAATGCCGGGGCCGCCCCCGGCGATAACCGCGAAACCTGCCTGGGCCAGCGCCGCGGCCAATGCCTCGGCCTGCGCGTAGTGCGGCGAGTCGCGGCTGATGCGCGCGCTGCCGAAAATGCTGACGGCCGGACCCAGCTCCCGCAGCGCGTCAGCCGCCGTCAGTATCTCTGACATAATCACCGGTATTTGCCTGCCGGCGGGAGTCTCCCTGCCATCTTCCTTTTTGACCATGAATAAAACCCTGTTGCTGGTTGACGGTTCTAGCTATTTGTACCGCGCCTATCATGCCATGCCCGACTTGCGTAACGCGCAGGGGGAGCCGACGGGGGCGTTGTACGGCGTCGTCAATATGCTGCGCAAACTTAAGCAGGATTACGACGCGCAATATGCGGCTTGCATTTTCGATGCCCGTGGCAAGACCTTCCGTGACGACCTGTATCCCGATTACAAGTCGCATCGTCCGCCCATGCCTGAGGATCTCGCGGTTCAGATCGAGCCCATACACAATGTGGTGCGCGCGCTGGGATGGCCGGTTTTCGCCATCGAAGGCGTGGAAGCCGATGACGTCATCGGCACGCTGGCGCGCATCGCCACCGAACACGGCATCAAAACCATCGTGTCGACCGGCGACAAGGATCTGGCGCAGCTGGTGGACGACCACGTCACGCTGGTCAATACCATGACCGGTGAAACCCTGGATCCGGCCGGCGTGGTCAAGAAGTTCGGCGTGCCGCCGGAGCGCATCGTCGATTACCTGATGCTTATCGGCGACGCGGTCGACAACGTGCCCGGCGTCGACAAGGTCGGCCCCAAGACCGCCGTCAAATGGCTGACCGAATATGGCTCGGTCGACAAGCTGCTGGAAGCGGCGGACGGCATCAAGGGCAAGGTGGGCGATAACCTGCGCCTGGCGGCGTCGAATTTTCCGCTGACGCGAAAGCTGCTGTCCGTGCGGCGCGACTGCGATCTGAGCGCCACCATGGCGGGGCCGGAAGCGCTGGTGACGCAGGAAGAGGACAAGGAAGCGTTGCTGGAGCTGTACGAGCGCTATGGTTTCCGCACCTGGCTGCGCGAGGTCAGCGGCGAAACCGAACGCGTTCCGGTGGGCGATTCGCGCGTCGCGCCCGAGCGTCCGCCCGCTCCCGAACAGGTGGATTACCAGATCATCACCGACTGGGCCGCCTTCGATGCGTGGATGGAAAAGCTGCGCGGCGCGCCGCTGGCGGCCTTCGATACGGAAACCACATCGCTGGACGAAATGCAGGCGCGCCTGGTGGGGATGTCGTTCTCCATCGAGCCGGGGGTGGCCTGCTATATCCCGGTCGCCCATCGCGGGCCCGAGGCCGGCGATCAATTGCCCAAGGACGAAGTGCTGGCGCGCCTGCGCGCGTGGCTGGAAGACCCGGCCGTGCCCAAGCTCCTGCACAACGCGAAATACGATGCCCACGTGCTGCGCAACGAAGGCATACGGTTGGCCGGCATCGCCGAAGACACGATGCTGCAGGCCTATGTGCTGGAATCGCATCGCAGCGTCAGCCTGTCGGACCTGGCGCAGCGCTGGCTGGGCCGCAGCGGCATTACCTATGAGCAATTGTGCGGCAAGGGCGCCAGCCAGATCTGCTTCGACGAAGTCCCGGTCGAGCGGGCCGGCCACTATGCCGCCGAGGACGCCGACTTCACGATCCAGATGCATCACCTGCTGCGCCCGCGCGTCAGCGCCGACGCCGGCCTGGAGCATATCTATAAGCTGGAGCTGCAGGTTTCCGAGGTCCTGACGGAAATCGAGCGCACCGGCGTGCGCGTCGACGCGGAAGAACTGATGCGGCAAAGCACGGCCCTGGGGCAGGAGATGCTGACGCTGGAACAGCGCGCCTATGAGCTGGCCGGGCAGCCCTTCAACCTGAATTCCCCCAAGCAGCTGGGCGAAATCCTCTTCGGCCGCATGCAGTTGCCGGTGGTGCGCAAGACGGCCAGCGGCGCGCCTTCCACCGACGAGGAGGTCCTGAGCAAGCTGGCCCAGGACTATCCGCTGCCGCAGGTCCTGCTGGAATACCGCGGCCTGTCCAAGCTGAAATCCACCTATACCGACAAGCTGCCGCGCATGATCAATCCGGCCACTGGCCGGGTGCACACCCATTACGCGCAGGCCGCCGTCATCACCGGGCGGCTGGCCTCTTCGGATCCGAACCTGCAGAACATTCCTGTGCGCACACCGGCCGGAAGGCGGGTGCGCGAAGCTTTCATCGCCGAACACGGCGTGCTGATGTCCGCCGATTATTCACAGATCGAGCTGCGCATCATGGCGCACGTGTCGGATGACGCCAATCTGCAGCGGGCCTTCGCCGCGGGCGAGGACATCCACCGCGCCACGGCGTCGGAGGTCTTCGGCGTGCCGCTGGAGTCGGTCGCGGCGGAACAGCGGCGTGCCGCCAAGGCCATCAATTTCGGGTTGATCTACGGCATGGGCGTGTTCGGCCTGGCGTCGAACCTGGGCATCACCCGCGATGCGGCGCAAGCGTATATCGACCGCTATTTCGCGCGTTACCCCGGCGTGGCGCAGTACATGGAATCCACCCGGGTGCTGGCGCGCGAGCAAGGCTACGTGGAGACGGTCTTCGGCCGGCGGCTGTGGCTGCCGGAAATCCGCGGCGGCTCGGGACCACGGCGGCAGGCCGCCGAACGTGCCGCGATCAATGCGCCCATGCAGGGAACGGCGGCGGACCTGATCAAGAAGGCCATGGTGGCCGTCCATGAATGGATCGCGCGCGAAGGCCTGCTCACGCGCATGATCATGCAGGTGCACGATGAACTGGTGCTGGAAGTGCCCGACCAGGAAATCGAGCTGGTGCGCGCCGAACTGCCTGGCCTGATGTGCAATGTGGCGCAGTTGCGCGTGCCCCTGGTGGCCGAGGTCGGCGTGGGCAAAAACTGGGAACAGGCGCATTAATCCCCGTCCGCGCGTCCCGTCCAGCACGCGTTAAGGCAATGCGCGGCATAATCGGCGGGACGGCACCGGGCGGCGCCCCGCCGTGACGCACATGTGCCCAACCCCAAAGCGAGAGGATACCGCCATGAGTTTTTCGCCCGCCGCAGGTGCCGTGCAGAGCACCGCGATCCATACCAGCCCTCAGGGCCTGACGCACGGCCTGATCGACCTGCCCGTCAAGGACGGCACGATTCCCGCCTACTACGCCGTGCCCGAGGGCAAGACCAATGTGCCCATCATCTGTGTCGTGCAGGAAATCTTCGGCATACACGAACACATCCAGGACATCTGCCGGCGCCTGGCGAAGGAAGGCTATTTCGCCATCGCCGTCAATCTCTACGAGCGCCAGGGCGATGCGTCCACCTACACCGACATCCCCAAGCTGATCCAGGACATCGTTTCCAAGGTTCCCGACGAACAGGTCATGGCCGATCTGGACGCCAGCGTGGCCTGGGCCGCGCAGCAGGGCGGCGATGCCGAACGCGTGGGTATCACGGGCTTCTGCTGGGGCGGCCGCATCACCTGGATGTACACGGCCTACAGTCCCAAGGTGAAGGCCGGCGTGGCGTGGTACGGCAAGCTCACGCAGGGCCATGGTCCGCTGATCAAGCGCAATGCGGTCGACGTCACCAAGGAACTGCACGGACCGGTCCTGGGCCTGTATGGCGCCAAGGACGCCAGCATTCCGCTGGAAGACGTGGAAACCATGAAGCAGCGCCTGGCCGAAGGCAACGACCACGCCAAGGCGTCGAAGATCGTGGTCTATCCCGACTCGGGTCACGCCTTCCTGGCGGACTATCGTCCCAGCTACAACCAGCAGGATGCGCAGGACGGCTGGGAAAAGATGCGCGACTGGTTCGCGCGGTATCTGAAGTAAGAAGCCGGGGGGTGCGAGTCGCGGCCGCCAGCGGGTCAGCGCCGCCCCGCGAAGCGATGGGTGGCGGGGCCGCGCCCGGCGCGGCGAAGCGCGGCGGCGCTCAGTTCGCCGATTCCCGCAGCCGGCTGGGCAGGAGTTCTCCCTGCTTGGCCAGGACCGGATAGGCGGCGGCGCCGACCAGATAGGAATTCACGCCTTTCACGTCGCGCAGGATATCCAGGTACATCTGGCCGATCTCGGCCTCCTCGACCTGGCCCGACTTGATCTTCTGCAGATGCGCTTCCGCCGCCTGGGCCTCCAGCGCGCGGAAGCTTTCCTTTTCGCCGGCCAGCGCGCGCGCCTGGCGCAAGTCCGAGTTGACGAACAGCGCCGCCGTGCGGCGTTCGTTGTTCAATAGCTGTCCCAACGATTCATCCAGTTGTTCACGCTGGTCCGGCGCCAGCTTCCAGCCCTGTTTGCGCAAGCGGGTGGCATGGCTCAACAGGCCGCTGTGGACGATGTCGGCGGCGTGGCCGATATTGCTGGCGAAGGCCACGATTTCTTCCATGCGCTGTACGTCGTCGCTGGTCATGCTTTCGCGATCCAGCGTCGCCAGGTATAGCGTGATCGCGGTTTCCAGCTTGTCCATGGCGGTGTCCAACTGCTTGGCCTGGGGCAGGCGATGGCGGTTGTCGCGCTTGAAGCCGGCGCGTGCCAGCACCAGAAGGGTCTGCAGCATATCGGCCATGCGCAGGGCTTCGCGCGATGCGTTGCCCAGCGCGACGGCGGGAATATCGTGGGCGGATTCGTCCAGGTATTGCGGACGGGCGGGGTCGTCGGGATCGATGCGTTTCGGCAGCCAGCGCGTCAACAGCGCGGCATACGGGACCAGCAGCGGCAGGAAGACCAGGGCGACGACGCCGTTGAACAGCGTATGGAAGTTGGCGACGGCGCGCGCCGGGTCGCTCGTCAGGTCGTTCATCCACGCGCCGACCCAGGGCAGCAGGATCAGGCCGATGACCACGCCCGCGACGCGCGTCAGCAGATTGCCCAGGGGCAGGCGGCGGGCCGCCGGATCGTCGCCTGTCACGCCTTCGATCATGGGATTGACCGCCGTGCCCAGATTGGCGCCCAGCACCATGGCGTAGGCCGTTTCCGGCGAGACCAGTTGATGCGATGCCATGGACATGAGCAGCACCACCACCGCGACGCTGGAATGTGCCGCCCACGTCAGGGCGGCGGCGACCAGCATCGCGGCCACGGGCTGGCTGGCCAGGGCCTGCAGCAGAATGCGCAGCAAGGGCGCGTTCTGGAATGGCGCGAACAGGTCCACCAGTGAATGCAGCGATATCAGCAGCAGCCCCAGGCCGATGAAGACGCGGCCCAGGTCGCGCGTGCGGCCGGGCGGATAGCGGCGGAACATCCACACGCCGAACAGGATCAGGATGGGCGCCAGCGCCGTCAGGTCGAAGGACAGCAGCTGGACGATGAGCGTCGTGCCTACGTTGGCGCCCAGCATGGCCGAGAGCGCCGGCACCAGACCCACCACGCCGCCGGCGGCGAAGCCGGTGATCATCAAGCCGGTGGCCGTGCTGCTTTGCAGGGCGGCCGTAATGCCCAGGCCGGCCGCGAACGCGCGCAGGCGCGTGCCCAGCGCGCGGCCCAGCACCGCGCCCAGGGCCGCGCCGAAAGCCCGCTGCACGCCTGTCTGGACCATATGGACGCCCCACAGGAGCAGGGCCACATAACCAGCGAAGTCGAGCAGGGCAAGGATTCCGGACATACGTCGGCGCAGGGTATTGAAACGGGTGGAATGACCGGCTGGGCAGCACGGGCCAGCCCCAATGATCGCATGGTTCCACGCCCGGGGGACGGAGACGTTGAAAACGTTCTCATGCGGCGCGGCGGCCGGCCGGCGGCCGCGGCGGGATGGGCGGGCTGCCGAGGGCTATCATAGCGACGTGCCGGGACGCGGGGTTTCCGGACGGGATGTTCTTTCGGAGCCATCGTGGCGGTTTCTGTCTTTGACCTTTTCAAGATCGGTATCGGTCCTTCAAGTTCGCATACGGTGGGCCCGATGCGCGCGGCGCTGCTGTTCGCCCAGGGCCTGCAGCGCGACGGTCTGCTGCCCGCGGTCGCCGCGGTGCGCGCCGAGCTCTACGGATCGTTGGGCGCCACCGGCAAAGGCCACGGCACCGACAAGGGCGTCCTGCTGGGCCTGATGGGAGAAGCGCCGGATACCGTGGATCCTTCCGCCATCGCCGGCATGCTGCAGGCGGTACGCGCCAGCCGCGAACTGCCGCTGCTGGGCGTGCACCGGGTGCCCTTCATCGATAAAGAGCACCTGCTGTTCTATCGCCGCGAAGCCATGGCGGAACATCCCAACGGGATGAAATTCCATGCCTTCGATGCCGCCGGCGCCACGCTACGCGAGGCGCGCTATCTTTCCGTGGGCGGCGGCTTCGTCGTGACGGCCGGGGCGCCCAACGCCCAGGTCATCGCGGCGCACGATCAATTGCCTTATCCCTTCCGCACCGGACGGCAGCTTGTCGAGATGACGGCGGCGTCGGGCCTGAGCGTGGCGCAGCTGATGATGCGCAATGAACTGACCTGGCGCGGCGAAGACGAAATCCGCGCGGGCCTGGACCGTATCTGGGAGGTCATGCAGCACTGCGTGGCGCGCGGCTGCGGCATCGACAATCCGGGCGCGGATGGTGAATTGCCCGGTCCTTTGAAGGTGCGCCGCCGCGCGCCGGAGCTGTATCGCAGCCTGACCCAGCGCGCCGAACGTACGCTATCCGATCCGTTGTCCGTAATGGACTGGGTGAACCTGTACGCGATCGCCGTGAACGAGGAGAACGCCGCGGGCGGACGCGTCGTCACCGCCCCGACCAATGGCGCCGCGGGCATCATCCCGGCGGTCCTGCATTACTACGATCGCTTCGTGCCCGGCGCCACGCGCGAGGGCATCCATGATTTCCTGCTCACGGCCGCGGCCATCGGTCTGCTCTACAAATTCAATGCATCGATTTCCGGGGCGGAGGTCGGCTGCCAGGGCGAAGTCGGCGTGGCCTGCTCCATGGCGGCCGGCGCCCTGGCCGCGGTGCTGGGCGGCAGCGTCTCGCAGGTGGAAAACGCCGCCGAGATCGGCATGGAGCACAATCTCGGCCTGACCTGCGACCCGGTGGGCGGGTTGGTGCAGATTCCCTGTATCGAGCGCAATGCGATGGCGTCGATCAAGGCGGTGAACGCCGCGCGCATGGCGCTGCGCGGCGACGGCCAGCATTACGTCTCGCTGGACTCGGTCATCAAGACCATGCGCGAGACGGGCGCGGATATGAAGATCAAGTACAAGGAAACGGCGCGCGGCGGCCTGGCGGTGAATATCGTCGAGTGCTAGGCCGTAGGGCCGGCGCGCCGCGGGGCCGTGCCGCGCCCGCCGATGGTGCCTGGCCGGCCGCGCCTGGCCGGCCGCGCCTAGCCGGCCGCGCCTGGCCGGCCGCGACGACCGCCGCGGCCGCTTTACAGCGGCACGCGCTGCAGCGCCGCGATGCGCTGCTGGATGGGCGGGTGCGTGGCGAACAGCGCGCTGATGGCGCCGCCGCCGTTGATGCCGGAGGCCTCGAAGGTCTTGGGCAATTCCCCCGCCTCCAGACCGCCCAGCCGCGCCAGCGCGCGGATCATGGGATCACGCGAACTGAGCAGATGCGCGGCGCCGGCATCCGCCCGGTATTCGCGCTGGCGCGAGAACCATGCCACGATGATGGACGCCAGGATCCCGAACAGGATCTCGCAGACGATCACCGTGATGTAGTACCCCGGGCCCACGCCGCGCTCGTTGCGGAACACGGCCTTGTCGATGAAGTAGCCGACCACCCGGGCCAGGAACACCACGAAGGTGTTGACCACGCCCTGGATCAGGGTCAGCGTCACCATGTCGCCATTGGCGATGTGGGAGACCTCGTGTCCCAGCACGGCGGTGACTTCTTCTTCGGTCATGCTTTCCAGCAGGCCCGTGCTGACGGCCACCAGCGAATCGTTCTTGAACGCGCCCGTGGCGAAGGCATTGGGCGCGCCTTCGTAGATGGCGACTTCCGGCCGGCCGATGCCGGCGCGGTCCGCCAATTGGTGGACGGTGTCCAGCAGCCAGGCTTCGCTCTGATTGCGCGGCGCAGTCGGGTCGATGACGTGGGCGCCGGTGCTCCACTTGGCCATGGGCTTGCTCATGAGCAGCGAAATGATCGCCCCGGTAAAGCCCACCACCAGCGAAAACACCAGCAGCGCATTGATGTTCAGCCCATTGGCGGTCAGGAAGCGGTCGACGCCCAGGATGCGGAGCGTGGCCGACAGCACCAGCATGACCGCCAGGTTGGTCAGCACGAATAGAACGATACGTTTCATGGTTTTTATGATCCCTTTGCGAGCGATGTAGCTTTGACGGCCCCGGGGCGTCCAGGTTCCGCGGCGCGCGAGCATACCGCGGCGGACAGGGGGGCCGCGCCGGCGTCACTGCGCCGCGGGAGAGGGCCCGGGCGTCGAGGCCAGCGCGGAGTATAGTATCGCTTCCTTGCCACTCGACGGTTCCGGTTTTATCCCATGCAGGCTCTCTGGATGTTGCTGGCGTCCCTCATGTTCGCCATCATGGGCTCCTGCGTAAAGCTGGCCACGGAGCACGAAGCCTCGCTGTCGCAGGTCGTGCTGTTCCGGGGCTTGCCGTCGGTCATCCTGTTGCTGGCCTGGGCCCGGGCCGGACGACACTCCATCATTCCGTCGAGCTGGAAACCGCATCTGTGGCGCAATCTGGCCGGCGTCAGCTCCATGTGGCTGGGTTTCTACGGGCTGGCGCACCTGCCGCTGGCCACCGCCACCAGCCTGTCATACACGTCGCCTTTGTTCATCGCCGCCTGGATGCTCGGGTGGGGCGGCGCGCAACGGGACATCGTGCGCATTCTGTCGGTGGCGCTGGGTTTCCTGGGCGTGATCGCGGTCCTGCGGCCCAGCATCGGCCACGACCAATGGCTGGCGGCGCTGCTGGGCCTGACCTCGGGTGGCACCGCCGCCGTTGCCATGATGCAGATCCGCGAGCTCGGCCGCATCGGTGAACCCGAATGGCGTACCGTGCTGTTCTTTTCCTGCACGGTTTGCATCACCAGCGTGATCGGGCTCGGTTCCGAGGGCTGGGGCAAGGCCGATCTGCAGGGCTATATCGCCTTGACGGGCATCGGTCTGTCGGGCCTGTTCGGACAACTGGCCGTGACGCGCGCCTTCGGGCTCGGATCGGCGCTGTTGACGGCGGCGCTGCAGTACACCACCATCATCTTCGCCGCCGTCCTGGGCATGGCGTTCTGGCGCGAGAACCTCGACAACATTGCCTGGGCAGGCATGGGATTGATCATTGCCGCCGGACTGCTGTCCATATGGCGGACGATGCGCGAGTCGCGGGCCATGGCCGCGGCCATACGGGAGAAAAAAGCATGACCTCGACCCTTCTGATGTCTGCCTCCGAGCTGGCGAGCCGCTTGAACGACGCCGACGTGCGTGTTTTCGACGTGCGGCACGACCTGGGCGACTTCTCGGCCGGGCGCCGCCAGTTCGAAGCGTCGCACATCGCCGGCGCGCATTTCCTGGACAACGAAAAGGAGCTGGCGGGCGAACATACCGGGCGCAATGGCCGTCATCCGCTGCCGGATCGCGGCGCGCTGGCCAATCTGCTCGCCGCCCACGGCGTGGGGCCGGGGACCCTGGTGGTGGCCTACGATGCCAGCGGCGGGCAGTTCGCCGCGCATTTGTGGTGGCTGCTGCGCTGGATCGGCCATGATCGCGCGGCGGTACTGGATGGCGGCTGGCAGGCCTGGAATGCGGCCGGCCTGCCGGTCGAGAGCGGCGCCCCGCCCGCGCCCGCGGCGGCTGCCGCCGCGGCGCCTCGCGCCGCGCTGGTCGGTGCGGTCGATGCCGAAGCCGTGCTGGCCAATTTGCGCGATCCGTCGTTTACGTTGGTGGACGCGCGCGCGGCGGCGCGCTATCGCGGCGAAGTCGAACCCATTGATCCGGAGGCGGGGCGCATACCGGGCGCCTTGAATCGCCCCTACACCGACAATCTGGACGCCGACGGCCGCTTCAAGTCGCCCGCGCGGCTGCGCCAGGAATTCCAGGCGGTGCTGGGCGATCGCGCGCCATCGGCGATCGTCCATCAGTGCGGCTCCGGCATTACGGCTGCGGCCAATTTGTTCGCGATGGAGCTCGCCGGCCTGTCCGGATCGCGGCTGTATCCGGGGTCCTGGAGCGAATGGATCAGCGATCCGTCCCGGCCGCGGGAAAAGGGCTGAGGCCGCCGGGCCGGGCCCCGCGCTGGCCGCCGCACTGGCCGCCGCACTGGCCGCCGCGCCGAACCAAGACAAAAAAACGCCGGGAAGTCCCCGGCGTTCTTCATCGTGCTGCTCGAATCACGGATGCGGGTCGGTTTCCGCCATAATGCGCCGATACCATTCGTGGAAGTGCTGCATGCCGTCTTCCATCGGGGACTGGTAAGGACCGGCTTCCGAGACGCCGCGGTCCATCAGGGCCTTGCGGCCCGCATCCATGCGTTCGGCGATCTCGTCGTCTTCGACAGCGGTTTCCATATAGGCGGCTTGCTGCGCCTCGACGAATTCGCGTTCGAACGCGACGATTTCCTCCGGGTAGTAGAACTCCACCACATTCAGCGTGTCCTGCGGTCCGCGCGGGTGCAGCGTGGACAGCACCAGCACGTGGGGGTAGACCTCGATCATGTGCGTCGGGAAGTAGGTCGCCCAGATGGCGCCGAAGTCGGGCGATTCCCCCTGGCGGAAGTCCAGCACGCGGTCATGCCAGGCGCGGTAGACGTCCGATCCCGGATGGGCCAGCGCCTGATGCACGCCGACGCGCTGCACGCTGTGCCAGGAGCCGAACTCCCATGCCAGATCATCGCAGGTGACGAAACGCCCCAGCCCCGGGTGGAAGGGGCCGACGTGGTAGTCCTCCAGGTAGACCTCGATGAAGGTCTTCCAGTTGTAATTGCATTGGTGGATCTGCACGCGGTCCAGCACGTAATCGCCGAAATCGAATTCGGGACGTCCGAACAGCCCGCCGATATCCTGCAGCGGATCGCGCGGGCCTTCGAACAGCAGGCCGTGGCAATCGCGCAGCCGGAAACGATCCAGCTTGGCGCAAGGCGTGCTGTCGAACTGCGGCGCGCCCAGCAGTTCGCCCTGGGCGCTATAGGTCCAGCGATGCAGGGGGCAGACGATATTGCCCCGGTAGCCCGCAGATTGCCCGCCGTATTGGCGCTGCCCGCGACATTGCCCGCCACGCCGCCAAGCATCAGGGCCTGGCGGTGGCGGCAGACATTTGAGATAAGTTCTATACCCTGCGGTGTGTGAACAAGGGCTCGTCCGCCTTTTTCCTGGACCAGCGTACGCCAATCGCCGACTTCGGGCACCATTTTGCGATGGCCAACGTACAGCGCGGATTGCTGGAAAATGAGTTCTTGCTCGCGCTGGAAACGGGCTTCGTCAAAGTAAGCGCTGACGGGTAGCTGGGTGCGAGCTGGCACGAATTGCGCCATCCGACCAATGTCGGTCATGATTCCCTCCGCTCGGATAAAAAAGCCAGGACGGCACGAATCCGTTCTGGCGCGAAGAAAAATCGGGCTGGCCGATCGAAATTTGAACCGCCATTGTACCCCAGGTGCTACAAGCGTGCCGGCGAGCAGGTCGGCACGCACGCGGCCTGTCCGTATTTCATGACTTATTGCCGTGCCATATCGGTCGTCCGGATGGGGCATGCTCATGCGGCAAGGGCGGCGGGGGCCGGCGCGCGGCCCTCCAGTTCCCGATCTCGTACAATTCCGGGATTATTCACAGCAGTTTTATTCGGAGACACGCTTGGCACCCACGCAAGCCGATCCGCACGATGTTTCTCCCGCGCCGACTGGCCGTTCCGACGAGGGAGCGGCCGCCATGGCCCGCGCCACGTCCACGTTGCCGCAGGATTTCGAGACCGCGCTGGCGCAGCTCGAATCCCTGGTCGCGGCCATGGAAGACGGCTCCTTGCCGCTGGAAGAGTCGCTCGCGGCCTATCGGCGCGGCGTGGAGCTGACGCGCATCTGCCAGGAACGCCTGGCGCAAGCCGAACAGCAGGTTCGCGTACTGGAAGGCGACTTGCTTCGTCCGCTGGAGCCGGGCGCGCTGGATGACGAATCGAACGGATGAAGCAATCCCATCTCGCTTTCCAGGAATGGCTGGCCGGCCGCGCCGAGCACGTCGAAAGGACGCTGGACGAACTGCTGCCGCCGGCCGACGCCGTGCCCACGCGCCTGCATGACGCCATGCGTTATGCGGTGCTCGGGGGCGGCAAGCGGGTGCGCGCGGCCCTGGTCTATGCCGCCGGCCAGGCCTGCCCGATCAGCGGCCACGCCATGGCCGTGGAGGCCTCCCTGGACCGCGCCGCCGCGGCGGTGGAGCTGATCCACGCTTACTCGCTGGTACACGACGACCTGCCGTGCATGGACGACGACACCCTGCGCCGCGGCCGCCCGACCACCCATGTGCGATACGACGAAGCCACGGCCATGCTGGTGGGCGACGCCTTGCAGCCCCTGGCCTTTGAATTGCTGGCGGATATGCCGATCGCACCGGCGCTGGTGGTGCAGGCGACGCAGGCGCTGGCGCGCGCATCCGGCAGCCTGGGCATGGCGGGCGGGCAGGCGATCGATCTGGAAAGCGTGGGCCGGCAACTGGACCGTGAAGCGCTGCAGACCATGCATGGCATGAAGACGGGCGCCATGCTGGCGGTCAGCGTGGCCTTGGGCGGTATCGTGTCGGGCGCCAGTTCCAGCGCGCGGCAGGCCCTGGATGACTACGCCCAGGCCATAGGCCTGGCTTTCCAGGTGGTGGACGATATTCTGGACGTGACGGCGGACTCGGCCAGGCTGGGCAAGACGGCGGGCAAGGATGCCGCCGACAACAAACCGACCTATGTTTCGCTGATGGGCCTGGAGCAGGCGCGCGCCTTTGCCCAGGACCTGCGCGAGGCTGCCCTGCAGGCCCTGGTGCCGCTGGGCGAAGGGCGCGCCCGGCTGGCGGAGCTGGCCGATTTCATCGTATTGCGGGACCGCTGAGGCGCCTTGCGGCGCGCGCGGTCCACGACCTTGGTTGCGAAAAGCATGACCACTGAATTCCTGGAAGCCATCGATAGTCCGGCGGATCTGAAGCGACTGGACCGGCGCTCGCTGAAAAAGCTGGCCGACGAATTGCGCGCCTTCATTCTGACCTCGGTTTCGCGCACCGGCGGCCATCTGTCGTCCAATCTGGGCACCGTGGAGCTCACGCTGGCCCTGCACTACGTGTTCGATACGCCGCATGACCGCATCGTCTGGGATGTGGGCCATCAATCCTATCCGCACAAGATCCTGACCGGCCGCCGCGCAGGCATGGCCAAGCTGCGGCAGGCCGATGGCATTTCCGGCTTTCCGCGGCGGTCCGAATCGGAATACGACGCTTTCGGCACGGCCCATTCGTCGACGTCCATTTCGGCTGCCCTGGGCATGGCCGTGGCGTCGCGCAATGCGGGGATATCGCGCCAGCACATCGCCGTGATCGGCGACGGCGCCATGTCGGCCGGCATGGCCTTCGAAGCCATGAACAATGCGGGCGTCACGCCGGGCATCAACCTGCTGGTGATCCTGAACGACAACGATATGTCGATCTCGCCGCCGGTGGGGGCCTTGAACCGCTACCTGGCCAGGCTGATGTCGGGCCGCTTCTATGCCGCCGCCAAGAATGTCGGCAAGGCCGTGCTGCAGCATGTGCCGCCGGTGCTCGAACTGGCGCGCCGCATCGAGGAACATGCCAAGGGCATGGTGACGCCCGCCACGCTGTTCGAGGAATTCGGCTTCAACTACGTCGGCCCGATCGACGGCCACGACCTGGACGCGCTGCTGCCCACGCTGCAGAACCTGAAGGCCTTGCAGGGCCTGCAATTCCTGCATGTGGTGACGCGCAAGGGGCAGGGCTACAAGCTGGCCGAGGCCGACCCCGTGCTGTATCACGGCCCGGGCAAATTCGATCCGGAGATCGGCATCGTGCCGGCCAAGGCGCCGTCCAAGCTGACCTTCACGCAAGTCTTCGGCCAGTGGCTGTGCGATATGGCCGCACAGGATGAAAAGCTGGTCGGCATCACGCCGGCCATGCGCGAGGGCAGCGGCCTGGTGGAATTCGAGCGGCGTTTTCCGTCGCGTTACTTCGACGTGGGCATCGCCGAGCAGCATGCCGTCACCTTCGCCGCGGGCCTGGCCTGCGAACAGCAGAAGCCCGTGGTGGCGATCTATTCGACCTTCCTGCAACGCGGCTACGATCAACTGATACATGACGTGGCGCTGCAGAACCTGGACGTGACGTTCGCCCTGGACCGCGCCGGGCTGGTCGGCGCCGACGGCGCCACGCATGCCGGCAACTACGACATCGCCTACCTGCGCTGCATACCGAATATGGTCGTGGCCACGCCTTCCGACGAAGCCGAGGCGCGCCTGCTGCTGACCACCTGTTACCGCCATGCGGGCCCGGCGTCCGTGCGCTATCCGCGCGGCGGCGGCCGTGGCGCCGCCGTGCCGACGACGCTGGAGGAAGTGCCGCTGGGCAAGGGCGTGGTGCGCCGGCATGGCGCCACCATCGCCATCCTGTGTTTCGGCACGCTGCTGCCCGCGGTGGAAAAAGCCGCCGAGGCGCTGGGCGCCACCGTGGCGGACATGCGTTTCGTCAAGCCGCTGGACGAGGCGCTGGTGCAGGAATTGGCCGCCAGCCACGATGCGCTGGTGACGGTGGAAGAGGGCGCCATCATGGGCGGGGCGGGCAGCGCGGTCTGCGAGGCCTTGAATGCCGCGGGGATCACCCTGCCGGTACTGCAGCTGGGATTGCCGGACCGCTTCATCGATCATGGCGATCAGCAGGCCTTGCTGGCGGGTGTGGGTCTGGATGCCCCCGGCATCGAGGCTTCGGTGCGTGCGCGTTTCGGCGATCTGCTGGCGCGTCCGCTGCCCAGGGTGAACCGCGGGTAAGCCGTGGGCGGGCCGGCGTCGAACCGCGGGTGCGCCACGGCCGGATTGGCGGTAACCGCGCGGCGCGGGATTCCTTGACACCTGTCGGGAAAAGGGTTTTCCCGGACGTATGGATTGCGTTGGGCGATAATGCTCGTCCATCGACATTTTGGACGGCGCTCAGGCAGCCCGTTTGTCACAGGCCAGATCTATGAATTCCCCGATAGCTCCCGCTCTCATCATGCCGGACGTGCAGAGTTCGGCCGATACGCGGCACATCCCCATCCAGCGGGTGGGCATACGCGGCGTACGCCATCCCATGCTGGTCCAGTCCGCGGATGGCAGCGCAATGGCGACGGTGGCCAACTGGACCTTGACGGTCGCCTTGCCGGCCGAAGAAAAGGGCACGCACATGTCCCGCTTCGTGGCGCTGCTGGAAAAATACCGCAGCATGCCCATGACGCCGGCGTCGTTCCGCGCCATGGCGCGCGAAATGCTGCCCTTGCTGCATGCCGAGCGTGGCGACATCACCGCGGCCTTCCCGTATTTCATCAACAAGTCGGCGCCGGTGTCGGGCGTGCAGAGCCTGATGGATTACGAGATCCAGTGGATCGCGCGGGCCGCCGGCGAGCAGGTCGAATTCGAGCTGATCGTGCAGGTGCCGCTGACCAGCCTGTGCCCCTGTTCCAAGGCGATTTCGGAGTATGGCGCGCATAACCAGCGCTCGCACGTGACGGTGGCGGCCCGTATCGGCGACGACGTCGGCGTGGACGAAATCATCCGCCTGATCGAGGACGAAGGGTCCTGCGAAGTCTGGGGGCTGCTGAAGCGCCCGGACGAGAAGTTCGTCACCGAACGCGCCTACGACAACCCCAAGTTCGTCGAAGACCTGGTCCGCGACGTGGCGGCGCGCCTGTCGGTTCGCGCGGGCGTGGCCGCCTATCGCGTCGAAGCCGAAAACTTCGAATCCATCCACAATCATTCCGCCTACGCGGTGGTGGAAGGCTCGGGGCCGGCCGCGCTCTGACCATCGGTTCGCCCGCCGTTGCATGGGCGCGACGGCGCGTTGTGCGCTTGCACAAGCGTCGGATTCGGGCGATAATCGACGGCTTTCCTGCTCGACCGTCCGTTTTCGGGCGGCGGGCTGTCCCCCGGCCGATCCCAATTAGTTCGATCCAAGTCATTCCTGCGGGATCGGGATCCTCGGGTCCGTGCCGGGACATCCACCAGGAGTTTTACCCATGCGTCACTACGAAGTAGTGTTCATTGTCCATCCCGACCAGAGCGAGCAAGTGCCTGCCATGGTCGAACGCTACCAGTCGCTGGTCACCGGCCAGGGCGGTACCGTGCACCGCCTGGAAGATTGGGGCCGCCGCCAACTGGCCTACCCGATCCAGAAGCTGGTCAAGGCCCACTATGTGTGCCTGAATATCGAGTGCAACCAGTCCACCCTGGACGAGCTGGAGCATTCCTTCCGCTACAACGACGCTGTCCTGCGCCACCTGGTCATCAAGACCAAGAAGGCCCAGACCGGCGCCTCGATCATGATGAAGTCGGTCGAGCGTGAAGAAGCCCGTAAGGCGTCCGCGGAAGCGGCTGCCACCCAGGCTGAGTAAGTTGGCGTCATAAACGGCCGGCGCAACCGCCTGCCATCCCGGCAAACCGGCCGGTAAGCGATGAATGAAACGGCATTGAGCGCGCAGGTACTCGAAAGGGAACCGCTGCGCCACACCCCCGCCGGCATCCCGGTGCTGGAAATGCTGCTGGAACATGCATCGGAAGTGATCGAGGCAGGCCATCCGCGCCGCGTCGAACTGACGATACAGGCGGTGGCGTTGGGGGATCTGGCCTTGATGCTGGCTGATATCCAGCTTGGCGCATCGCTGCAGGTGCAGGGCTTTCTGGCTCCGGTTCGCCAGGGAGCGGTCAAGTTGAAGCTGCATCTTCAGCGTGTGACGCGGGTGTCGGCAGGTCAGGATCCGCTGGTGGGCTAATGCCCCGGATGGTCCCGGCCGCCGGAATGCCGGTACGGGAATGGAACGATGGGGCGGTCACCGCTCCGCTCTGGTAAAGATTACGGGTCGACGACCCACACGAATCAAGAGGCACATCATGGCTTTCTTCGGTAAGCGCAAGGAAAAACGCAAATTCACGCAGCAGAATCCGCTGTTCAAGCGCCGCAAGTTCTGCCGTTTCACGGCGGCCGGCGTGGAAGAGATCGATTACAAGGATCTGGACACGCTGCGTGACTTCATCCAGGAAAACGGCAAGATCATTCCGGCTCGCCTGACCGGTACGAAGGCGCACTACCAGCGCCAGCTCGACACCGCCATCAAGCGCGCGCGCTTCCTGGCGCTGTTGCCCTACACCGACAACCACAATTGATCCGGAGATCGCGATGGAAGTGATCCTGCTCGAAAAAGTGCCCGGCAAGGGCAATCTGGGCGATAAAGTCCGCGTTCGCGACGGCTTCGCCCGCAACTGGCTGATCCCGCAGAAGAAGGCTCAGCGTGTCACGCCCAAGGTCCTGGAAGCGTTCGAAGCGCGTCGCGCCGAACTCGAAAAGGTCCAGGCCGAGAAGCTGTCCGCCGCCCAAGGCGTGGCGGATCGCCTGAACGGCCAACAGGTCAAGATCCAGCAGAAGGCCGGCGTCGACGGCCGCCTGTTCGGTTCCGTGACCAGCGCCGACATCACCGCGGCCCTGCACAAGGCCGGCTACGAGTCGGTGGAAAAGGCCAACGTCCGCCTGCCCTCCGGCCCGCTGAAGGCCATCGGCGAGTATCCCGTGCAAATCGGGCTGCATGCCGACGTGGTGGTGGAAGTCACCGTGGTGGTCGAAGGCGAAATCGCCTGACGTTGCCGCGCCGGTAATTCCGGCTTGCTGCCCACGAGGAGGCTTTAGCCTCGGGGCGGCCCGGTGGCCCCAAGGCCCCAAGGCAAAAAAAAGCCGGCTTGGAGCCGGCTTTTTTCATCTCCTTTTCCCGAGCCCCGCTGACCTTGCCGCCCGAACACGTATCCCCTCCGCCGGGTCTTCAGGACTGGCTGGCGCGCGCCAGGCAGGCGCCGCTGCCGTCGGTGGACGAAGTCACCGTCGACGGCGTCCCGTTCGTGGTCAAGTACCGCCGCCCCAGCGTGCGAGGCATGGTCAGCTACGCCCTGCGCTATACCCGGGCCGCCTTGCTGGCTATCGGCTGCAAGCTGGTGCTCGGGGAATTCCCCAACCCCCGTGTCCTTTTGCGCAATGGCGTCGACTACGAGGCCGAGCGGCTGCGGCGCCTGCGCGCGGCGGATTGCCGCGTGCCCGACATCTGGTGGCACGAGCCCGGCCTGCTGATACTGGAACACGTGGGCAAGGACCTGAACGAGCTGCTACGCCATGGCAGCGACCAGTCCCGTGTCGAGCTCGCCGCCTGGGCCGGCCGGGATCTTGCCGAATTCCACCAACGCGGCTTTTGCCACGGCGGGGCGCAGATCCGCAACCTGACGGTGCGCGGCAACGACATGTGGCGCATCGATTTCGAGGAAAACATCGGCGAGGCGCTGTCCCGCCCGCTGGGACAGGCCTACGATCTGTTCCAGATGGTGGCGTCGGTGCTTTCCATGCGCAAGCTGCCTTCGGCCATCATGCCGACGTTGGGTCAGGTTATGCTGAGGTCCTACTTTGAAGTCAATCCCGATCCCGAAGTGCGCGCCCGCCTGCTGCGGCTGGGTCGTTTCCTGCGCGGGATCGCCTGGCCGCTGCGGCCGTTGCTGGGATGGCTGCGGTCCCGCGACGTTCAGGGCTTTTTCCGTGTTGCGGATGCGTTGCGACCATGAATGAACCTATGAATCCCCAAGGCGATACCACGCTGGACTACCTGCGTGTGCCCCCGCACTCCATCGAGGCGGAGCAATCCGTGCTGGGCGGCCTGCTGCTGGACAACGCGGCATGGGACCGTATCGCCGACGTGTTGATCGAGGAAGACTTCTATCGGCACGACCATCGCCTGATCTGGCAGCACATCGCCCGCCTGATCGGCCTGGCGCGGCCGGCCGACGTCATCACGGTGCATGAGTCGCTGGTCAGCGCCGGCAAGTCGGAAGACGTCGGCGGCATCGCCTATCTGAATTCCCTGGCGCACAACACGCCGTCGGCCGCCAATATCCGCCGCTATGCGGAGATCGTGCGCGAGCGCGCCACGCTGCGCAAGCTGGTGACCATTGCCGATGAGATTTCTTCCGCCGCCTTGAACCCGCAGGGCAAGGAGGCGCGCCAGATCCTGGATGAAGCCGAGTCCAAGGTGTTCAAGATCGCCCAGGAAGGGGCGCGGGGCGCCGCCGGTTTCCAGGAAATCCAGCCCCTGCTGACCCAGGTCGTCGAGCGCATCGACGAGCTCTATCACCGCGATACCGAATCCGATGTCACGGGCGTGCCCACGGGCTTCACCGACCTGGACAAGATGACGTCCGGCCTGCAGCCGGGCGACCTGGTGATCGTGGCCGGGCGGCCTTCCATGGGCAAGACTTCGTTTTCCATGAACATCGGCGAACACGTCGCCATCGAGCAAGGCTTGCCGGTGGCGGTGTTCTCCATGGAAATGGGCGCGGTGCAGCTGGCCATGCGTATGCTGGGTTCCGTCGGCATGCTGGACCAGCACCGCATGCGGACCGGCAAGCTTATCGCCGAGGACTGGCCGCGCGTCACGCACGCCGTGCAGCTGATGCAGGACGCGCAGGTCTACATCGATGAAACGCCGGCCCTCAGCCCGATGGAAGTGCGCGCGCGGGCGCGCCGGCTGGCGCGGCAGTGCGGCCAGCTGGGCTTGATCATCATCGACTATATCCAGCTGATGTCGGGCAACGGCGGTGGCGGCGAAAACCGCGCCACCGAAATCTCGGAAATCAGCCGTTCGCTGAAGGGGCTGGCGAAGGAGCTGAATTGCCCCTTGATCGGCCTGTCGCAGTTGAACCGCAGCCTGGAGCAGCGGCCCAACAAGCGTCCGGTGATGAGCGATCTGCGCGAATCCGGCGCTATCGAGCAGGACGCGGACGTGATCCTGTTCATTTACCGGGACGAGGTGTACAACCCCGATTCGCCGGACAAGGGCACGGCCGAGATCATCATCGGCAAGCAGCGTAACGGCCCGATCGGCACGGTGCGGCTGACCTTCCAGGGTATGAGCACGCGCTTCCTGAATTTCACCGCCGGGCCGCAGTATTGATATCGGCGTGGCCGCGCATGCGCCGCGCGGCCGTGTGTTGCCTGGGCTCCGGGCGCCCGGACCCTATACGACGTCGCGGCGCGCCTCGCCATCCTGCCGGATGCCGGCATGGGCCTGGCGCATGTAGCGCTGCGGCGGCGCGCCCAGGGCGCGATGGAACATGGTGCTGAAGGCGTTGGCGGTGGCGTAGCCCAGATCGCGGGCGACGCTGGCCACCGGAGTCCCCAGCGACAACTGGCACACGGCTTCGGCCAGCCGCAGCTGCTGCCGCCATTGGCTGAACGTCAGGCCGGTTTCCCGCTTGAACAGGCGGCCCAGGGTACGCATGCTGGCTCCCGCATGCATGCCCAGCACATCCATGGTGGCGATGCTGCCTGGCGTTTCCATCAATAGTTCACACACTTTCAGCAGGCGCTTGTCGCGCGGCAGCGGCAGCTTGCCGTGTTCCAGCGCGGGCGCCTGCTGAAGTTGCCGCAGCAGCAGCGGCACGCACAGGGCCGCGGTGCTTTCAGGCGGGTACTCCGGCGGGTCTTCGAGCATCGCCAGGATCAACTCACGCAACAAGGGCCCGACCGCAAGGTGGCGGCACACTTTCCACAGCCATGGCGCCGTGTCGGGCTCGATGCGCAGCGCCCGCAGGGCGACTTGGCCGACCATGTGCAGCTCATGGTCCACGCCCGGGGCGATCCACAACGCATCCGTCGGCGTCACCGTCCAGGCGCCTTCGGGTGTCAGGACGCGCACCACGCCGCGCAGGGCGTAGACCAGCTGGCCTTGTTCGTGGCTGTGCCAGATTTCGCGACTGCCATGGGGATAGTCGAACCGGTATGCCATGACGGGACGCTTCAGGCGCTGATAGCCGGGAGCAAAGCGGCGCCTCCAGATATTGTCCATTTCCCGTAGTTTTTTGGATGAAGTTCTCTATACGGCCTGAAGTCGGCGGGTTGGCGAATATTCTTGACCGCCGGAATCCCAGTTTACACGTTTAAATGCGAATGATTTCGATTAACAGAAACTAATGGGGCGGGGGCGTGAACGCGCGTCGTTTTTTTGCCGCACCTCGCGCAGCGGAGCAGCCTTGATGTTCGTATTTCAGAGTGGTCGTCCCGAGTGGCGGATGTCCGGTATCGCGCTTGGCCTGGCGGCATGCCTTGCGGCGCCCGCCGGCGCGCAGCAGCCTCAGCAACTGCCGGTGATCAGCGTGACCGGCGATGCGGTCGAGACGGCGGATGGACCGGTGGCGGGCTATGTCGCCACCCGCAGCAGCGCCGGCAGCAAGACCGATACGGCGCTGATCGACACCCCGCAATCGATCTCCGTCGTCACCCGCCAGCAAATGGACGATCAGGCGGCCCAGACGCTCGATCAGGCCTTGCGCTACGTGCCAGCCGTATACAGCCAGGACAACGACCTGCGCTTCGACCAGCTGACCCTACGCGGTTTCGCGGCGGACTCCTATCTGGACGGCATGAAGCTGAACCGCACGACCTGGTTCGCCAATCCACGCATCGATCCGTACTTCCTGGAGCGCATCGATGTGCTGCGCGGACCCGCGTCGGTCCTCTATGGGCAGGCCAGCCCCGGCGGCCTGGTGGATATGGTCACCAAGCGTCCTTCGGCTGAACCGCTGCATTCGATCGAGATGGGCGTAGGCAACGACCAGCGCTATCAGCTGGGCTTCGATTTCGGCGGACCGGTCGACCAGGACGGCAAATGGCTATACCGCGTGACGGGCCTGGGCCGCGATGCGAATACCCAGACCCGCCATGTCGAGGAGCAGCGCATCGGCATTGCGCCGGCACTGACATGGCAACCCAGCAGCGATACGAAGCTGACCTTCCTCGGCAGCTATCAATACGATCCGGAGGGCGGCTTGTTCAACCCGGTGCCGGCGGCCGGCACGGTGCGATGGAATCCGAATGGGCATCTGCATCCGGATGAGTATCTGGGCAATCCTGATACGGACAGGTTTCGCCGTACGCAGTATTCGGCGGGCTATCTGCTGGAACATCGCTTCAACAACCTATTGCAGGTACGGCAGAACGTGCGCTATCTGCATGACGACGTCGATTACTACCAGACCTCGCTGTCCAGCCCACTGACGCCGGACCAGCGCAGCGCTTACATGTGGGCGAATATCAACCGCGAACACATGTCGCAGTTCACCATCGATAACCAGGCGCAGCTGGATTTCGGTACCGGTCCGGTGCGGCATACCGTGCTGGCGGGAGTGGATTACCAGTATCTGCAAAACGATATCCGGCGCGGCGGGCAATTCTTTTCGGCTTATCCCATCGACATCTTCCATCCCGATTACAACGGCTATCCGCGGGTGCCGGTTACGGTGGACGAGACGACGCGGCTGGCGCAGATCGGCGCCTATCTGCAGGAGCAGCTGCGCTGGGATCGATGGTTGTTGACGCTGGGCGGCCGGCGCGACTATGCGAGCACGCGGGACGTGCAGGATAGCGCGATGACTGGCGCCAATATGGCATCGAGCCGCACCGGCGACCACGCCTTCACATGGCGCGGCGGACTGAGCTACAAGTTCGACAACGGGATAGCGCCGTATGTCAGCTATTCGACCTCATTCCAGCCGCAGAGCGGCGCCGACTGGGACGGCAACCCCTTCATTCCGACACGCGGCAAGCAATATGAAGTAGGGATCAAGTTCCAGCCCGAGCGGTCGCGCAGTTATGCGACCGTGGCGGTGTTCGATCTGCGTCAGGAAAACGTCGTGACGCCCGATCCCGATCCCAGCCATCCGCTGGCCTCGGTGCAAGCGGGCGAGATCCGCTCGCGCGGGGTGGAGCTGGAGGGGCATGCCGAGTTGAGCCGCGAGCTGAGCTTGATCGCGTCCTATGCCTATCTGGATAACGTGGTGACGAAGTCCACCACTGCCACGCAAGGGAAGCATCCTACCGGCGTACCCAAGCATATGGCCTCGGCCTGGGCTGACTACACGATACGTGGCGGGGATCTGAGCGGGCTGGGATTCGGGGCCGGCGCGCGCTATGTCGGCAAGACTTATGGGGCGGCCGATAACGATCTTGTCCTGCCGTCGCGCGTGCTGATCGATGCGGCCGTGCACTACGATACGGGACGCTGGCGGCTGGCCCTGAACGCCAGCAATTTGTTCGACAAGGAATATCTGGCGTACTGCACCAGCCCGATGATCTGCTACTGGGGCGCCTCGCGCACCGTACTGGCGACCGCGCGCTACCAGTGGTGAAGCGGGCCTAGAACAGGAATTGCAGAGCCGGGATGTTGCGCGGTACCGCGCCCAGCTTCCCGGGGATCAGGCCTCGTTCGGACAATAGTTGCGATACCGTCCCCAGGATGCGCTCGCTGGCACCCGTGTGGGATGCCACGTAATCCCTGCCGGCGGCGATCATGCCGGCGCGGGCGGGGGCGTTGTCCAGCAGCTTGATGGCGGTGTCCAGGGCGTCGGCCACGTCCGCCGCGCGCCGGGCGGCGCCGCTGGACAGCGCGTCCAGGGTCGCCTGGGAGAAGTTGCGCGCTTGCGGTCCCATTACCACGGGGGTGCCGACGGCGCAGGGTTCGATGAGGTTCTGGCCGCCCGCTGCGGTGAAACTGCCGGCGACGATAGCGACGTCGCTGGCGGCGTAGTAGGCGTAGAGTTCGCCCATGCTATCGCCCAGCAGGATTTGCGTTGCGGGGGGCAAGGGTTGCAACAGGTCCACGGCGCTGCGGCGCGCCCAGCGCAAGCCGCTGTGGGCGAGCTGTGCCGCCACGGCGTCGAAACGGTCCGGGTGACGGGGGACCATGATCAGCAGCGGCACTTCGCGGTGCTGGGCGGCATGCCCGGCATGTCGGCCAGGCGTGCCGCGTCCACCTTGCTCGCGCGCCATGTAGGCCTGGATGAACGCCGCTTCCTCCCCCTCGTGGGTGCTGGCGATCACCACGACTCGCCTGCCCCACATCTGGCGCCACGCGCGGCCCAGGGTGATCTGGTCGCCGGGCGCCGCCATATCGAACTTGATATTGCCGCACACCTGCACATTGCGGGCGCCGCTGGAACGCAAGCGCTCCGCATCCTGCTCGGTCTGCGCCAGCACGCGATCGAGCCCGGCATAGGCATCGCGCAGGACGCGGCCGGCATAGCGGCCGCGTTTGGCGGAACGTTCCGACAAGCGCGCGCTCGCCAGCACCATGGGGACGTTGCGCGCGTTCGCTTCGTGGATCATGTTGGGCCACACTTCGCGTTCCAGCAGGATCCCGCAGGACGGCGCTACCTCTTCCAGAAAGCGCCGGCATGCGCCTGGGGTGTCGTAGGGCAGCCAGGCCTGGCGCAACTGGCCCGCGTCGATCGCGGCGCCATGGAGGCGGGCGCCTTCGCGGCGGCCGGTCGCCGTGGCGTGCGTCAGGATGACCGGCCAGCGGCGTTTGAGCAGTTCCTGCACCAGAGGCTGCGCGGCGCGCGTTTCCCCCAGGCTGACCGCGTGTATCCAGACCGGCGCCACGCCGCTGGTCGGCAGGGCATAGCCGAAGCCGAAACGCTCCCACAGGGCGGTGGAGTACAGGGGATCTGATCGGCCCTTGGCCAGCGTGCGGACGGCAAGGGCGGGCGCACAGGCGCGCAGGATACAGGCGTAGGTGGTGCGGTTCATGCTGGCGGACCCCGGATTGCCCTCATGGGATGAGCGGGGTCCAGCATGCGCCGCCTGCATTTCCGGCGATTTACAGCGGCGTGTCAGCCGCTTTACAGCCGTGTGTCCGGATCTTTACAAGGCGGCCGGCCTTATGTGCCGGTCAGTCGTGGCCGTGGCCGTCGCCGGCGGGGGGACGCTTGGCGAAGCGGCCGGCCAGCATGGCGCAGACCATCAGCTGGATCTGGTGGAACATCATCAGCGGCAACACGATGGCGCCCACCGCGTGGCCGGCGAACAGCACCTGCGCCATGGGGATGCCGCTGGCCAGGCTCTTCTTCGAACCGCAGAACATCAGCGTGATGCGGTCCGGCACGCTGAAGCCCATCACGCGGCCCGCCACCGCCGTGATCAGCAGCGCTACGGCCAGGATGACGCCGCAGGCGACGATCAGGCCCAGCAGCGCCGGCACGGGCGTGTTGTGCCACAGGCCTTCATTCACGGCTTCCGAGAACGCGGTGTACACGACCAGCAGGATGGAGCCCTGGTCGACGATCTTCAGCAGCGACTTGCGCTTGTGCACCCAGCCGCCGATCCAGCGCCGCAGTACCTGGCCCAGTACGAAGGGGAGCAGCAACTGCAGCATGATCTTGCCGACCGCGTCGAAGGACACGGGCGCATTGCCGGCATTGACCACCACCAGGCCGACCGCCAGCGGGGTGATGAAGATGCCCAGCAGGCTGGACGCGGACGCGCTGCATACGGCGGCCGGTACATTGCCGCGCGCCATCGACGTGAAGGCGATCGCCGACTGCACGGTGGCGGGCAGGCAGCACAGGAACATGATGCCCAGGTAGAGCTCCGGTGTGACCAGCGGCATCAGCACGGGCTTGAGCGCCAGTCCGATAAGGGGAAACAGGATGAAGGTGGTCGTGAAGATCAGCGTGTGCAAGCGCCAATGCGTGATGCCGGCGACGATGGCTTCGCGCGACAGGCGGGCGCCGTGCAGGAAAAACAGCAGTCCGACCGCGATATTCGTGATGTTGCTGAATATCGGCACGCCGCGACCGTGCGCGGGAAAGAGGCTGGCGAGGATGACGGTGGTGACCAGGAACAGCAGGAAGCGGTCCGGCAAAAAGCGAGTGAAGCGGTTCATGAGCTGCGACGGAAGACGGTCATGCCATGCGCGAACCGCGCCAGCCGGCCGGGATGGTGAAAATCAGAAGGCGCTTATTGTAGACCTGGACGATCCGCGATTCTTTCAATGGCCTGTCATGGCCAAGGCCAGGTCGAAGGCGACGATGAGCGAGGTCGGATCGGCGACGCCCTGCCATGCAATATCGAAGGCGGTGCCGTGGTCGACGCTGGTACGGACGAAGGGCAGGCCGACGGTGACGTTGACGCCTTCTTCCACGCCCAGGTATTTGACCGGGATCAGTCCCTGGTCATGGTATTGCGCGACGACGATATCGAAATCGCCGCGCCGGGCGCGCATGAATATCGTATCGCCGGGCCAGGGACCGCTGGCATCCATGCCTTCCTGGCGCGCGGCCTGGATGGCGGGGCCGATGACGTCGATTTCCTCGCGGCCGAATTTGCCGTTTTCGCCGGCATGCGGATTCAGGCCGGCCACCGCCACCCGCGGCCGGTCGATCCCCATCTGCCGGCAGGCCGCGTGGGCCAGCCGGATGGCGCGCAATTCGGATTCCACCGTGATGCGGGCGAAAACATCGGCCAGGGCCAGGTGGATGGTGACCAGCAGGACGCGCAATTCGCGGTTGGCCAGCATCATGGCGAAATCCCGGGTGCCGCTGCGGTCGGCCAGGATTTCCGTGTGCCCGGGATAATCGATGCCGCCGGCGTGCATGGATGCCTTGTTCAGCGGCGCGGTGACGATGGCGCGGATGCGGCCCGCCATGGCGTCGTCGATGGCCGCGCATACATATTCGTAGGCGGCGCGTCCGGCCCGCGCGTCGACCTGGCCGGGCGGCAGGTCGGCGGGCAGGGCGGGGTGGCAGGCCACCACCTGAATGAGGTCCGCGCGTGGCGCGGCATGGGCAGCGTCCGGGATCTCCTCGATGTCCAGGCGCGCGCCCAGCATTTGCGCCGCGCGGCGCAGCGCGCCGGCGTCGCCATAAACGATGGCGGGGGCCGCCAGGCCCTGGGCGTAGGCCTGCACGACGATCTCGGGACCGATGCCGGCGGCATCGCCCATGGTGATGCCAAGGGGAAGCACGGCCGTCATGCGGCGTCCTCCTCGCACACCGAGGCTTCCCACGCCCGCATGCCCGCGGCGCCCGAGGTCATGGCATGGTCCCGCGCCCCGTCGCTACAGCACGTCGCCGGCATAGTCGGCCAGGCGCGAGCGTTCGCCGCGCTGCAGGGTGACGTGGCCCGAATGCGGCCAGCCCTTGAAACGGTCGACCACATAGGTCAGGCCCGAGCTGCCTTCCGTCAGATACGGCGTGTCGATCTGCGCGATATTGCCCAGGCAGATGACCTTGGTGCCGGGGCCCGCCCGCGTCACCAGCGTCTTCATCTGCTTGGGTGTCAGGTTCTGCGCCTCGTCGATGATCAGGTATTTATTCAGGAAGGTACGGCCGCGCATGAAGTTCAGCGATTTCACCTTGATGCGCGAACGGATGAGATCCATGGTGGCCGCGCGGCCCCAGTCGCCATTGCCGTCGCCGTCCCCCATGTTGAGTACGTCCAGGTTGTCTTCCAGGGCGCCCATCCACGGCAGCATTTTTTCTTCTTCCGTGCCCGGCAGGAAGCCGATGTCCTCGCCCACGGGTACCGTGACGCGGGTCATGATGATTTCCGTATAGCGCTTGGTTTCCAGCACCTGGGTCAGGCCCGCCGCCAGCGCCAGCAGGGTCTTGCCCGTGCCGGCCTGGCCCAGCAGCGAAATGAAGTCGCACTCGGGATTCATCAGCAGGTTGAGCGCGAAATTCTGTTCGCGGTTGCGCGCCGTGATGCCCCAGACATTGTTCTTGCCGTGCGTGTAGTCGCGCAGCGTGGCCAGCACGGCTGTCTTGCCGCTGACCTCGCGCACCTGCGCGTACAGCGGCATCTGGCCTTCGAAGTACACGAACTGGTTGACCACGAACTGCGCGCACAGCGGCCCGTTGATGCGGTAGAAGGTGGTGCCGCCCTGCTGCCAGGATTCGACGTCCTTGCCGTGCTTGTTCCAGAAATCTTCCGGCAGCTGCATCACGCCGGTGTAGAGCAGGTCCGAGTCTTCCAGGACGTGGTCGTTGAAGTAGTCTTCCGCGGCCATGCCCAGCGCACGCGCCTTCAGGCGCATGTTGATGTCCTTGGACACCAGCACGACTTCGCGCTCGGGGTACTTTTCCTGCAGGGCGCGCACGACGCCGAGGATCTGGTTGTCCGCCTTGCCCATGGGCAGGTCGGAGGGCAGCGTGCTGTGGATCGCGGTGGTCTGCAGCAGCAGGCGGCCGGCGGCGTCCTTATTGCCAAGCGCGTTCAGCGCCAGGCCCTCGTCCAGCTTGACGGTGTCGCTGACCAAGGCATCCAGGGAACGGCTGACCTGGCGCGCATTGCGCGCGACTTCGGACATGCCTTTCTTCTGATGGTCCAGCTCTTCCAGCGTCATCATCGGCAGGAAGATGTCGTGCTCTTCGAAGCGGAACAGGGACGTGGGGTCGTGCAGCAGCACGTTGGTGTCCAGCACGAACAGCTTGCGGACGCCGGTGTCGGGGCGCGCGCGGGGCCTGCGCGACGGTGTCGCGGCGGGCGTGGGGGCGGCGCGCAGCACCGGTGCGGCGGCGGGCGCCGCGTCCGGCTGGGCGGCCGCGGCTTTGCGGCCGGTTTCCTTGCGCGCGGCGGTCTTGCGCGGCGCCAGGGGCTGCGGTTGGGGGGTGGCGATGCCGGCCAGCTGGGGCTGGACGACTTCGCGCTCGGGTTGTTCGGCCGACGGTTTGACCGAGCGGGCGGCCTGCNTGGCGCGGGCGGCTTCGCCCGAAGGGAAGGTCAGGATAGCGGCGGGACGGGTGGGCAACTTGGGAAGCGGCATGGAGTCACTCTCCTTGGGGGGCCGGCAATATCGCCTGACTGGGGCCCGGACGGACCCCGAACTACGGGAAATCGGTCAACCGATGCTTTTGGCGGCTTGCAGGACTTCCTTGGCATGGCCCGGAACCTTGACTCCGCGCCATTCCTGCACCAGCACGCCATAGGCATCGATCAGGAAGGTGCTGCGCTCGATGCCGCGCACCTGCTTGCCATACATGTTTTTCTGCTTGATGACGCCGAACAGATTGCACACGGTTTCGTCGGGGTCGGTGATCAGTGGAAAGGGAAGGTCGTATTTGCAGCGGAAGTTTTCGTGCGACTTGAGCGAATCGCGGGAGATGCCGATGACCACGCAGCCCGCCGCCAGGAAATCGGCGTGCATGTCGCGGAAGTCCTGGCTTTCGGTGGTGCAGCCGGGCGTGTTGTCCTTGGGATAGAAGTACAGGACCACGGCGCGGCCTCGGCATTGCTCCAGGCTGATCGGGCCGATGGTGCTGTCAGCGGTAAAAAGCGGGGCCGGTTTGCCTATGATCGGCTTCATTCTTCGGATTCTCCGGTCGGAATCAGGGCGACGATGACGCGCCGGCCTTCCGACATCAGTATGTTGTAGGTTCGTGCCGCCGCCTGGGTATCCATGGTTTCGATGCCGATGCCCGCCGTCAGCAGCGGACGCAGCACTTCCGGCCGCAGGAAGCGCTGGCGCGCACCGGTGCCGATGAGGAGGACTTCGGGGGCGTTGGGGGGAAGCGCGGGCGCGGTATCGGGCTCGTCCAGGAAGGCGAGCGGATCGCGGACCGGTTCGGGCAGGCCGGCGGCCTGTCGCAAGAGCGATGAGGTGATCTGGTCCGCGGCCTTGACCGGCCATTCGGCGACTGCGCCTTCGGGCCCGAAGGCGACCGCGTGGGAAAAGCGTACCAGGTTGACTTCGATGTATCCGTCACCATAAGCGGTCACGGTATTCAGCGCCGACGCAGGCTCAGTATGCAGCTTCAATAAGGACTCCGGCTTGTTGTGCGGATGATAGCGCATCGCAATGCACGCATGTTGCGCGCTCAACACGGGGGAAAAGTGCTTTTTTCGTGCCATTTGCCGGGTTGCTCTGCATAGGCTAGATTATCGGGTTAGCCCCTAATTCCCCTCCCGCATCAAGGATTCCCGTCATGAGGAACTTCTCGCGCATCGAGCGCCTGCCGCCTTACGTTTTCAATATCACGGCCGAATTGAAAATGGCGGCACGACGGCGCGGAGAGGACATCATCGACATGTCCATGGGAAATCCGGACGGCGCCACGCCGCGCCATATCGTGGATAAGCTGATCGAGGCCGCCAACCGGCCCGATACCCACGGCTATTCGGTGTCCAAGGGGATACCGCGGCTGCGCAAGGCGATCTCCGACTGGTACCAGCGCCGTTATGCGGTGGATATCGATCCGGACAGCGAGGCCATCGTCACCATCGGGTCCAAGGAAGGCCTGGCGCACCTGATGCTGGCCACCCTGGATCGCGGCGATACCGTGCTGGTGCCCAATCCCAGCTATCCCATCCATATCTACGGGGCGGTCATCGCGGGCGCGAATATCCGTTCGGTGCGCATGACGCCGGGCGTGGACTTTTTCGAGGAACTGGAGCGCGCCGTGCGCGAATCCATACCCAAGCCCAAGATGATGGTGCTGGGCTTTCCCAGCAATCCCACGGCGCAATGCGTGGACCTGGGCTTCTTCGAGCGCGTCGTGGCGCTGGCCAAGGAACATGACATCCTGGTGGTGCATGATCTGGCCTACGCCGATATTTGCTTCGACGGCTATGTCGCGCCGTCCATCATGCAGGTGCCCGGCGCGCGCGACGTGGCGGTCGAGTTCTTTACCATGAGCAAGAGCTACAACATGGCCGGCTGGCGCATCGGCTTCATGGTGGGCAATCGCGAGCTGGTCCATGCGCTGGCGCGGATCAAGAGCTATCACGATTACGGGACGTTCACGCCCATCCAGGTCGCCTCGATCGCGGCGCTGGATGGGCCGCAGGATTGCGTCAAGCAGGTGGTCGAACAGTACCGCAGCCGGCGCGACGTATTGGCGCGCGGCTTGCACGAAGCGGGTTGGAACGTGGAGATTCCCAAGGCGTCCATGTATATCTGGGCGCAGATTCCGGAGCCCTACAAGGCCCTGGGCTCGCTGGAGTTCTCCAAGCGCCTGCTGGCCGACGCCAAGGTCGCCGTTTCGCCGGGGATCGGTTTCGGCGAATACGGTGACGACTATGTGCGCTTCGCGCTCATCGAAAACGAGCAACGGACCCGCCAGGCGGTCCGCGGCATTAAAGAGATGTTCCGCAAGGACGGATTGCTGAAATGACACCCCCGAAGCGCTGCGCGCTTCCCCCTCAAGGGGGGCGACGCCAGCGGACCGGAGGGAAGGCCCACCCCCGAAGCGCTGTGCGCTTCCCCCTCAAGGGGGCGACGCCAGCGGACCGGCGGAGCCGGATCCGCGGCGTCTGCGTTTGGGGAGAGCCGTGTCATGTGATGCGGGTGATTTGAAGCGTGATGGATAACTCAAAATGAATCCCATGAAGGTGGGCCTGCTGGGCCTGGGCGTGGTGGGTGGCGGGACCTTTACGGTGCTGTCGCGCAATGCCGAAGAAATCGCACGGCGCGCGGGCCGTCGCATCGAAGTCAGCCACATCGCCGTGCGCGATGCCGCCAAGGCGGCCAGCCGCGTCGGCGACGCGGCGGCGATCACGACGGACCCGCACCAGGTCGTGCGCAATCCGGAAATCGATATCGTCGTCGAACTCATCGGCGGCGACACGCTGGCCCGCGAGCTGGTGCTGGAAGCCATCGCCCAGGGCAAGCACGTGGTCACGGCGAACAAGGCGCTGCTGGCCAAGCATGGCAACGAAATCTTCGCCGCGGCCTCGGCGCGCGGCGTGATGGTGGCTTTCGAGGCCGCTGTCGCCGGCGGCATCCCCATCATCAAGGCGATACGCGAAGGCCTGACCGCCAACCGCATCGAGTGGGTGGCCGGCATCATCAACGGCACCACCAACTTCATCCTTTCCGAAATGCGCACGCGCGGCCAGCCCTTCGCCGAAGTCCTGGCCGAAGCGCAGCGCCTGGGCTATGCGGAAGCCGATCCCACCTTCGACATCGAAGGCGTCGATGCCGCCCATAAGCTGACGCTGCTGGCCTCGCTGGCCTTCGGCGTGCCGGTGCAGTTCGACAAGGCCTATGTGGAAGGCATTTCCGCGCTGGCGCAGGAAGACATCGCGCACGCCGAACGCCTGGGCTATCGCATCAAGCTGCTGGGCATGACGCGCCGGCGTCCCGACGGCATCGAACTGCGCGTGCATCCGGCGCTGATCCCGGCCGAGCGCCTGCTGGCCAATGTGGAAGGCCCCATGAACGCCGTGCTGGTGCGCGGCGACGCCGTCGGCCCCACGCTGTATTACGGGCAGGGCGCCGGTGAAGAACCGACGGCGTCCGCCGTGGTGGCCGACCTGGTGGACGTGACGCGGCTGCATACCGCCGACCCGGGCAACCGCGTGCCGCACCTGGCCTTCCAGCCGGACGCGATGGCGGATACGCCCATCCTGTCCATCGACCAGGTGTCGACGTCCTATTACCTGCGCCTGCGCGTGGACGACCAGCCCGGCGTGCTGGCGGACATCGCCCGCATCCTGGCCGAGCACAAGATTTCGATCGGCTCCATGATCCAGCAGCCGTCGCATATCGGCGGCGCGGACATCATCTTCCTGACGCATCAAGCGGTGGAAGGCGCCGTCAACACAGCCATCGGCCGCATCGAAGGCTTGCCCTTCGTGCGTTCCCGGGTGACACGCATCCGCATGGAGACCTTGTCATGAAATACGTATCCACGCGCGGCGGCATGGCGCCGCAGGATTTCTCCGACATCCTGCTGGAAGGCCTGGCGCCGGATGGCGGCCTGGCGGTACCGCAAACCCTGCCGCGGCTGTCGGCCGAGACCCTGCAAGGCTGGCGCGGCCTGCCTTATGCCGATCTGGCCTTCGAAGTGCTGCGGCTGTTCGCCGACGACATTCCGGCGGACGACCTGCATCGCCTGACCCGCGCCGCCTATACCGACAAGGTGTTCGGCAGCGAAGACATCGTGCCGGTGCGGCCGCTGTCCGGGGGCATGAGCCTGCTGGGCCTGTCGGACGGCCCGACCCTGGCGTTCAAGGACATGGCCATGCAGTTCCTGGGCCAGGTCTTCGAATACGTGCTGGCCAAGCGCGGCACCACGCTGAATATCCTGGGCGCGACCTCGGGGGATACCGGCTCCGCGGCGGAATACGCGCTGCGCGGCAAGAAGGGCGTGGCGGTCTTCATGCTGTCGCCGCACGGCCGCATGAGCCCCTTCCAGCGCGCGCAGATGTATTCGCTGCAGGACGCCAACATCCACAACATCGCCGTGCGCGGCGTGTTCGACGATTGCCAGGACATCGTCAAGCTGCTGGCCGGCGACCTGGACTTCAAGGCGGGCTGCCGTCTGGGGGCCGTGAATTCCATCAACTGGGCGCGTATCGCCGCGCAGGTGGTGTATTACATCCACGGCTGGCTGCGCGCGACCACGCGGGCGGACCAGCAGGTTTCCTTCGCGGTGCCCTCGGGCAACTTCGGCAATATCCTGGCGGGGCATATCGCCCGCCGCATGGGCCTGCCGGTGCGGCGCCTGGTGCTGGCCACCAACGAAAACAATGTGCTGGAAGAGTTCCTGCGCACGGGCATCTACCGGCCGCGATCCGCCGTCGACACGTACGCGACCTCCAGTCCGTCGATGGATATTTCGCGCGCGTCGAATTTCGAGCGCTTCGTGTATGACCTGATGGGCGGCGACGCGTCGCGCGTCAAGGCCTTGTGGCGCGAACTCGCGGAAACGGGCCAGTTCGACCTGTCGGCGCTGCAGCCGTCCTTCGAAGCCGACTATGGTTTCGTCGGCGGGGTCAGCACGCACGCGGACCGGCTGGCCACCATCCGCTCCACTTACGACGAAGCCGGTGTGCTGATCGATCCGCATACCGCCGACGGGGTGAAGGTGGCCCGCGCCTATGTCGAGCCGGGCGTGCCCATGCTGGTGCTGGAAACGGCGCTGCCGGCGAAGTTCTCGGACACGATCCAGGAAGCCCTGGGCCGTCCGGTGCCGCCGCCGGCCGGGCTGGCCGATCTGGAATCGCTGCCCCAGCGCGTGCAGGTCATGGATTGCGACGCCCAGGCCGTAAAGGCTTACGTGAAGGCGCACGCGGTGCTGTAGGTGGCGAAGGCCAGCGCGGGCATCCTGATGTACCGCGTGTCCGGCACCCCCGCGGGTGCCGGACCGGGAATGGAGGTGTCCGTCCTGCTCGTCCATCCCGGTGGACCGTACTGGCGGGCGCGCGACGCGGGCGCCTGGTCCATACCCAAGGGCGAAATCGATGCGGGTGAAGATCCGCTTGCCACCGCCGTGCGCGAATTCCGCGAAGAACTGGGCGCCGCTCCCGGCGAGCCGCTGCTGCCCCTGGGAGAAATCGTCCAGCGCGGCGGCAAGCGCGTGGTCGCTTTCGCGGTGGCGGGCGACTTCGATGTCGCGGCGTTGCGCAGCAACACCTTCGAGATGGAGTGGCCGCCGCGCAGCGGACGGCTGCAGGTCTTTCCGGAAGTGGACCGCGCAGCCTGGTTCAGCCTGCCGCGCGCGCACGAGAAGATACTGGAGAGCCAGCGTCCGCTGCTCGATCGCCTGGCGCGGCTGTTGAAGGAATGAGGCGGCGCGCCGCGCTCTCGCCGCGGGGTTCGCAATCGCGCAATCGCGCAGGAGCGCGGCGCCATCCGCCTGCCGCGCCGTCAGCCTTCGGTACGCAACACCTCCGGATTGACCAGATTGGTCGGCGTGCCGGCGCAGAACGCGTTGATGTTGTCGAAAGCCGTGCCGAAATAGGCTTCGTAGTTGTCCTTCTCAACGAAGCCCAGGTGCGGCGTGCATAGCGCGTTGGGCAGGCGCAGCAGGGGATGGTCCGCGCCCAGGATGGGTTCGGATTCGAACGTGTCGACCGCGGCGTAGCGTGGCCGGCCCGCGTGCAGCGCCGCTTCCAGCGCGCCGGGGGCAATCAGCTCGGCGCGGCTGGTGTTGACGATCAGCGCCGTGGTTTTCATGCGGGCCAGGTCCGCGGCGCCGATGGCTGCCTGCGTCGCAGGCCCCAGCCGCAGGTGCAGCGTCAGGACGTCGCTTTCGGCGAAGAAGGCCTCGCGGCTGGGCGCGACTTCGATGCCGTCCTGGCGCGCCTGGGTAGTCGAACCCGGGCCGCCCCATACCCAGACTTTCATGCCGAAGGCGCGTCCGTAGTTTGCCACCTGTTTGCCGATCCGGCCGTAGCTCCAGACGCCCAGGCGCTGGCCGCGCAACTCCTGCCCCAGCGTGCCTTGCCACAGGCCGTCGCGCAGGCGATTCGCTTCCGTGACCAGGTGCCGGCGGCTGGCCAGCATCAGCGCCCAGGTCAGTTCGGCCGTGGCCGCGCCGGAACCCGAGCCTTCGGCCACCGCCACGCCGTGGGCGGTGCACGCCGCGACGTCCAGATGCGGGGCCACCTTGCCGATCTGGCTGATCAGGCGCAGCTGGGGCAGGCGGCGCAGCAGCGCTTCCCCGACCTGCGTGCGCTCGCGCGTCAGCACGATGGCTTCGGCATCGCGAAACCGCTCCGCCAGCGCGTCGATGTCCTTCACGTTGTCGTGAAAGACGGTGACGTCGTGGCCGGCGAGCCGGGCATAGCAGTCCAGGCCGCGTACGCAGTCCTGGTAGTCGTCGGGAATCGCGATGCGCATGGTGCTCTCTTCGAAAGGCGGTGATGGAACAGCCGGGTCAGCCGATGGAGATATGCAGGCGGCCGATGGTGTCTTTCCATTGGGCGAGGTCGTCATGGATCAGGCTGGCGAACTGCCCGGGCGGCATGCCGCCCGGGTCGATGCCTACCGACGCCAGATATTGCCGCGCCTCGTCGCTGCCCAGGGCATCGCGAACCGCGTCGTATAGCGCCTGGCGCGTCGGCTCCGGCGTCCCAGCCTTGACCAGCGCCCCATACCAGGCATGGATATCGAAACCGGGGTAACCCGACGCGGCGATGGTCGGTACATCCGGCAAGGCCTTGGCGCCCGCGGCCGGCGCCGCCGCCAGCGCACGCAGTTTGCCGGCTCGCAGATAAGGCAGCAGCGTGGGCGTGTCCAGGAACATGAACTGCAGCCGCCCGGCCAGCAGATCGGTCAGCGCCGGCGCCGCGCCGCGATAAGGTACGTGGGTGACTTGCAGGCCGGCACGGTCGGCGAACAGCGCGCCGGCCAGATGGGCCGATGTGCCGTTGCCCGACGAGCCGTAGCTCATGCTGTCCGGCCTGGCCTTGGCGGCCGTCACCAGGTCCGCCAGCGTCCTGGCCGGGGAATCGGCGCGCACCACCAGGATATGGGGAATGAAGGCCGCCACCGTGATGGGCTCGAAATCCTTTTCGGCGTTGTACGCGACGGGCATCATGGCCGGCGTCGTCACCAGCGTGATGGAAGACAGCACCATCGTCGAGCCGTCGGCTGGCGCGCTGCTGACGGCGTTGAGCGCGACCACGCCGCCACCGCCCGGACGGTTGTCCACGACGACGGGTTGCTTCAGCATGGGGCTCATGATTTTGCCGAGCAGGCGTCCCAGGCTGTCGACCGGGCCGCCCGGTGCGAAAGGCACGATCAGCCGCAAGGTTTTGTTGGGCAGCGCCGGCGACGGGGCGGTGGCGGCGCGTGCCGGCCAGGGGGCGAGGGCGGTGGTCGCGATGGCGGCGGCAGCCGTCAGCACGCGGCGGCGGGCGGGATAATGCTGCATGGTTTGTCTCCACATCCGGCACGCCAGGTGCCGGCGACACTCGGCCGCGCGGTCGATGGGCGCGGTGCTTGTTGTGCGGCGAGTGTAGAGGACGGCGGCGCCAGCGGCACGGCGACATTTCCAGCCAGTGGAAATGCCCCGTCCTGGTTCCTGATGCGCGAAAGCGCGGCCGATGTCTCGGCGCGTATCCTGGCGCGCGGCTAGAATGCGGCGATGACCGTCGTTACTCCCTCATCCGCCAGCGAGTCCGCCGCCTTGCGCGTCGAAGGTCTGCGCAAGGGCTACAACGGCCGCCCCATCGTGCGGGACCTCTCTTTTTTCCTGCGCCGCGGCGAGTGCTACGGGTTGCTCGGACCCAATGGCGCGGGCAAGACGACCACGCTGCGCACCTTGCTGGGACTGACGCCGTTTGATGGCGGCAGCATCGAACTTCTTGGATTACCGGTTCCGGCGCTGGCCCGCCAGGCTCGCATGGGCGTAGGCGTCGTTCCGCAGATGGACAACCTGGATCCCGACTTCACTGTGGTGGAAAACCTGTTGGTGTTCGGCCGCTATTTCGGCTTGCACGATGCGGAGATCCGCGGGCGCATTCCGGAATTGCTGGATTTCGCCGCGCTGGCCGGCAAGGCCAATGCGCGCATCGGCGAGCTGTCGGGCGGCATGAAGCGGCGCCTGACGCTGGCCCGTGCCTTGATCAACAACCCGGCGCTGATCGTGATGGACGAGCCGACCACGGGGCTGGATCCGCAGGCTCGCCATTTGATCTGGGAGCGTCTGAAGGCATTACTGGCGCGCGGCAAGACCATCCTGTTGACCACCCATTTCATGGACGAGGCCGAGCGTTTGTGCCATCGCCTGGGCGTGATCGATCGTGGCCGCATGATCGCCGAGGGGACGCCGCGCGAGTTGATAGACCGGCACGTCGAGCCTCAAGTGGTGGAAGCGTATGGCGATGGCCTGCAGGCCTGGCTGGAAGCCTGGCGCGGGGAGCTGGCCGCGCGCATCGAAGTCAGCGGCGAAACGGCGTTCTGCTACACCGCGGATGCCGATCCGATCGTGCGCACGCTGCGCGTGGCGGCGGGGGTACGGTATCTGCATCGTCCCGCCAATCTCGAAGATCTTTTCCTGCGCTTGACCGGCCGCGATATGCGCGAGGATACCTAGGGCATGCCGATGCAGACACCCGCGAACCGCACGTCCACCATGCCGCCGCTGTGGCGCTGGCCCTGGCCGACCACGCGCAGCTTCGCGGTGGTGCGCCGCAATTTCCTGGTGTGGCGCAAAACGGCGCTTACCACCATCCTGGGCGACGTCCTGGATCCCATGGTGGCCTTGCTGGCGCTGGGCTATGGCCTGGGAGGCATGCTGCCGGGCGTGGAAGGCGTGCCCTACGTCACCTATCTGTCGGCGGGCTCCATATGCGTGGGCGCCTTGTACGGCGCCACGTTCGAAGCGACGTATAACGCGTTTTCGCGGCTGCAGATCCAGCGCACCTGGGACGCCATGCTGAATACGCCTCTCGATCTGGACGATGTGGTGTGGGCCGAGATCCTGTGGGCCGCGGCCAAGGCCATGAAAAGCGGCCTCGCCATCCTGCTCGTCGTGGTCGCCCTGGATATCTCGCGCGCCGCGACGCTGGCATGGGTGCCGCTGGTGCTGGTCCCCATGGGCTTGCTGTTCGCCGGCATGGCCATCATCGTCAGCGCCCTGGCGCGCGGCTATGACTTCTTCATGTACTACTTCACCCTCGTCATCACGCCCATGGTGTTCCTGTCGGGCGTGTTCTTCCCGGTGTCGCAGCTGCCCGCGCCGCTGGTCGCCGTGATGCGCTGGCTGCCGCTGTCGGCGGCGGTCGATATCCTGCGGCCGCTGGCGCTGGGCGAGCGGCCGCCGCAACTGTGGCCTAACCTGATCCAGCTTGTCGTCAGCGGCGTGGCGGCGGTGTGGATCGCCGCCATATTGATGCGCCGGCGTTTATTGCGATAATCCGGCTCGTTTCCGTTGAGCGGGCGCGCAGGCGCGGGGCAAGACTATGTTCACTGCTGGAAATTTTCTCGCCGTCGGTATCGGGGCTGCCCTGGGCGCCTGGCTGCGCTGGGTGCTCGGCCTGTTCTTCAATGCGGGCGGCTGGCCGTGGGGCACCATGGCGGCGAACCTGGCCGGAGGGTATCTGATAGGGGTGATGGTCGCGCTGGTCGCGGGCCATCCGGAATGGCCCGTGTGGATACGCCTGGTCTGCATCACCGGCTTCCTCGGCGGCCTGACGACGTTTTCCACCTTTTCGGCGGAAACGGTTGCCTTCGTGGAAGAGGGCGCCTACGGCGTCGCCCTGCTGTACGCCGGCGCCAGCCTGGCCGGCTCCCTGCTGTTGACGGCGGCGGGGCTTTATACGGTGCGCAGCCTGGCGTAGCGGCGGGACGGCACCGCGGTCAGCGCAAGGGCGGCCAGGTGCCGGTCTCCATGCGTTACCGATACCAGGCGTGCACGGCGGCGTCGCCAACCGCGTTATGGCCGTGGGCCGCCAAAGTCTTGGCGATGGCTTGGGCGATCAGAAGCCCCGGATCGCGCTGGGGATCGAACGTATGGCTCAGCCGCGCCGCTGCTCCAGAATGGCCGCCGCCGCCGCGAGGCCGCTGCGGACGGCGCCTTCGAGCACACCGGGGTAGCCGGTGTCGGTCCAGTCGCCGGCCAGGGCCAGGGTGGGCCACACCGTATGTTGCGCGGGGCGCCGCAGGCCGGGCACCGCCAGGAAGGTGGCGCGCTTGTCGATGAGCAGGGCGGAGGCCGCCACCGCCGGCATGGGCGGCAGGCCGGCGCGCGAGGCTTGTTCGCGCACCTGGGCGAGCAGGGCGCCGATGGCCGTGGCTCGGTCCTGGCCGGCCATCGCCATGGCCGCGCTGACGACGATGGTGATGTCGGCGCCCGCGCGCCCTGCTGCGTTCGCGGTCCGCGGCGCGCCCGCGCCCTTGGGCGCGTCGGTAGTCGGCGGCGCGTCCGCGCCCTGAAGCGCGGCGAGGGATAGCGCACCGGTCTGGTCGCGCCCCAGCAATGCGGTCCGGTCGAAGATCCACTGCCCGTGGTAGCCGCGCGCAGGCTCGTCGGCCAGCATCATCATGGGATAGGGCAAAGGCCAGGGCGCCCGCAGCTTCAGGTTCAGGGTGGCGATGGGCGCATGCGGCAGGTCATCCAGCTCCGCGGCCAGTTCACGCGCCGGTCCGGCCCCGAGCAGGCGAGCGGCCGATTGCGGCGGCACCGTGATCACCGCCGCGTCATAGCGCTCGCCGTCTATCGAGATACCGTCGGTCCCGGGCGCGACCGCGCGCACGGCATGGCCGTAGCGCATCCGGCAGCCGGCAGCCGCGGCATCGGGCCACAGCGCTGACAGGTCCGTGCGCGGCAGCAGCAGATCCGTGGCCGGGCGCGGGCCGCCAAGGCTATCGCGCAATACACGTGCGTAAAGCTGCGCGCAGGCCTGTTCCACAGGCGTGTTGAGCGCGGCCAGGCACAGCGGTTCCCAGAGCAGCCGCACGGCGCCGCGCGGCTGGCCATGGCGCCGCATCAGGCCGCCCACGGTTTCGCCGGCCGGCACCTGCCAGTTCGCATTCCGCAAGCCACGCATCAGCCGCAGGCTGGCCAGGCGATCGCGCCAGGACAGCCCACGCGCGCGCAGGAGCGCCACGGCGGCATGCCATGGCGCCGGCAGGCGCGGGGCGGCCAGGCGGAAGGCGCCATCCAGGGAGGCCATGCATAGCGGCAGGCGCAGGAACAGGGCCTCCGGATCGCGGCCCAGGCGGCGCATCAGCGCCAGCGTGTCGGTATAGGCGCCCAGCAGGATGTGCTGGCCGTTGTCCAGCGGGCCGTCGAAGGCGGCCGCGCCCTCATCGTGTGGCGGATGCGGCACGCGCCGCGCGCGTCCCCCCGGGGTATGCCCGCTTTCATAGACGGTGACGTCGGCGCCGGCCTCGCGCAGCGCCGTGGCCGCGGCCAGGCCCGCCCAGCCCGCGCCGACGACCGCGGCTTTCATCGCGACAACCGGCGCACCAGCCCGCGGCCGCCACCCACCCAGGTGCGCCAGGCCAGCAGCAGTTTGCGCAGCGGCGTCAGGGAAATCCGCTGGTGCAGTACCTGCCAATCGTCGCGTTCGATCTCGTCCAGCAGGGCGTGATAGATCGCCGCCATCATCAGCCCGGGCCGCTGCGCGCGGCGGTCGGCTTCGGGCAGCGCCGACATGGCTTCCTTGTACAGCGTGCGGGTGCGCTCCGCCTGGAAGGCCATCAAGGCGCTGAAGTTGGGGGAATACCGGCCATTCAGGATATCCGCCGCCTTGACCTCGAACCGCTGCAAATCGTCGATGGGCAGATAGATGCGCCCACGCCGGGCATCGTCGCCGACGTCGCGGATGATGTTGGTCATCTGGAAGGCCAGGCCCAGCTTTTCGGCATAGACCAGCGTGGAGGGATCGGTGTAGCCGAAGATGGACGCCGACATCTCGCCGATGACGCCTGCCACATGCCAGCAGTACTTGCGCAGTCCCGGCCAGTCCAGGTAGCGCGTCTGGTCCAGGTCCATTTCCATGCCGTCGACCACCGCCAGCATGCGGTCGCGCGGTATGCCGTAGACCTGCAGATGCGGTTGCAGCGCGCGCGTCACCGGGTGCTCCGGCGCGCCGCCGTACAGGCGATCGATTTCGGTGCGCCACCATGCCAGCTTGATGCGCGCCACGGAAGCGTCGCTGGCTTCGTCGACCACGTCGTCCACTTCGCGGCCGAAGGCATACAGCGCCGTGATCGCGCGCCGCCGTTCGGGCGGCAGGAAGAGAAAAGCGTAGTAGAAGCTGGAGCCGCTCTTGGCGGCCTTGTCCTGGCAGTATTCGTCGGGAGTCATGTCAGCTGAAAGCGCGCCACATCATGACGCCCCAATCCCTTGCACCCAATTCCGGGCGATTCATGAACACGTCGTAGCGCGCGCGCTCGATGCGTTCCAGTATACGCAGTCCACCCTGCACCACGAGGCGCAGCTCCAGGCCGATGCGGCCGGGCAGCCGGCGGGCCAGGGGAGCGCCGGAGTGTAACAGCGCCCGCGTGCGGCCGGTCATGTCGCGCATCAGCGATTCCCAGGCCGGCGTCAGCCGGCAGGTGGCGATGTCCTCTTCCGTCACGCCATGCCGGCGCAGCGCATCCTGCGGCAGATAGACGCGGTCCTTGCGCCAGTCGATGTGCACGTCCTGCCAGAAATTCACCAACTGCAGGCCCGTGCAGATGGCGTCGGCGTCGCGCACATTGTCCGCGTCGGCGGCGCCGTACAGATGCAGCATGAGCCGGCCGACCGGATTGGCCGAGCGCGCGCAGTAGTCCAGCAGCGCGGCGTCGTCGGCGTAGCGCTTGACGCGCACGTCCTGCTCGAAGGCGGACAGCAGGTCGTAGAACGGCGTGATGGGCAACTGGTGGCTGGCGATGGTCGCCGCCAGCGGATCGAAGATCGCGGCCAGTCCGGGATCGGCCACGGGACGCGCGCCGGGTTTGCCCTGCGCGATGCGGTGCAGTTCCGCGCGATACGCTTCCAGCTGCGCCAGGCGCCGCGCATCGTCGGCGCTGCCTTCATCGGCGATGTCGTCGGCGCTGCGCGCGAAGCGGTAGATGTCGCGCACCGGCGCGCGCAAGCGGCGCGGCAGCAGCAGCGAAGCGACGGGAAAGTTCTCGTAGTGATCGACGGCCATAGCGGCGGGTGAGTGGGCCCTGTCCATGCAATCGCGCATTTTATCGTTCGGACGGGCGTTGATCGCCCATGCGGTGACGTGGCCCGCGCCCGCGCCGCGCGGCGCATGCGGGCGGGATCGATCGGGTAGACTTATCGGGCCTCAGGATAGCCGCAATGCCACGACCGATTTCCGTCACTATTTCCGTTTCCGCGCTCGCGCACAACCTTGCCGTCGTCCGCCATCACCTGCGGCAGGCGGCCGCGGCGGCGGCCAACACGGACGGAGCGCCCGCGACGGCACCGTCCATCTGGGCGGTGATCAAGGCGCATGCCTATGGCCATGGCACCGCGCAGGGCGTGCAGGGATTCGCCAAGGCGGACGGGCTTGCCATGCTGGATCTGGCCGAAGCCATCGAATGCCGCGAGTCTGGCTGGACCGGTCCCATCCTGCTGCTGGAAGGTTGTTTCGAGCCGGCGGACCTGGACTACGCCGACCGCTATCGTCTGACCTCCGTCGTGCACAGCGCCGAACAGCTGGACATGCTGGCGCGCGCGCGGCCGGCGCGGCCGCTGGACGTGTTCGTCAAACTGGATAGCGGCATGCACCGCCTGGGATTCGCGCCCGGCGCCTATGCGGCCGCGCACGCGCGCGCCCTGGAGCTGCACAGCCAGGGCATCGTGGGCACCGTCGGCCGCATGACGCATTTCGCCAACGCGGATGCGCCGGACGGGGTGGCGGAACAGCTCGGCGTGTTCCAGCGGGTCACCGGCGGACTGCCCGGGCCGGTCAGCATCTGCAACTCCGCCGCCACCTTGCGCTATCCGGAAATCGCCCTGGCGCGCCCCGGCATGGCCAGCTGGGTGCGCCCCGGCATCTGCCTGTATGGCGCATCGCCATTCGCCGACGCCAATGCCGCGTCCTTCGGCCTGAAACCCGCGATGTCCCTGCGTTCGCGGATCATCGCGACGCAGGACCTGCAGGCCGGCGACGCCGTCGGTTATGGCGGCCTGTATGTCGCCGATGCGCCCATGCGCATCGGCGTGGTGGCTTGCGGCTACGCCGACGGTTACCCGCGCCATGCCGGCACGGGCACGCCTATCGTGGTGGCCGGCACGCGCACGCGCGTGCTGGGCCGGGTGTCGATGGATATGCTGGCGGTGGATCTGACGCCCGTGCCGCAGGCCGGCGTCGGCGCGCCCGTGTCGCTCTGGGGTGTGGACGGCCCGTCGGTGGACGAGGTCGCCCAGGCCGCCGGCACTATAGGCTACGAGTTGCTGTGCGCGCTGGCACAGCGCGTGCCGGTGCGCACGGCGTCCTGATCCTCGTTCAGTCGAGCCGCGCGCCCGAGGTTTCTATCACCTTCTTCCAGCGCGCGGCTTCCGCATCGATCAGTGCCGCCATGGCCTGCGGCGTGCTGCTTTCCGGCAGTACGCCGATGTCCATCATGCGCGTGCGCAGCTCGGTCGATTCAAGCACCTTTACGACGGCGGCGTTGAGCTTCGCGATGACGGCGGGCGGCGTGCCGGCGGGTGCGGTCAGATAGTTGACGGGGGCGGCATCGAAGCCGGGCAGGTCCCTGGCGATCGGCGGGACGCCGGGCAGCATGGGCAGCGCGGCCGGCGTCGTGACGCCCAGCGCTTTCACCGTGCCGGACTGGATATACGGCAGATAGACCGCGACGCTATCCAGCGCGATTTCCACCGTCCCGCCCAGTACGTCGCGCAGGGCGGCGCTCGTGCCGGCATACGGCACGTGATCGATCTCCACGCCCGCCATGGCCTTGAACAGCTCGCCAGCGAGGTGGCTGCTCGAACCGATGCCGGCGCTGGCGAAGCGCACCTCGTGCGGATGCGCGGCGGCGTACCGGACCAGTTCGCTTACCGTGGACACCGGCAGGCGCTTGCCTACGATCAGCACCGCCGGCACCACCGCCAGCTTGGATACCGGGACCAGGTCCTTGCGCGGGTCGTAGGGCAGGCTCTTCATCAGATAGGGGTTGGTGATCTGCGGGCCCGGCGTGGTGTAAAGCATGGTGTAGCCGTCCGGCACGGCGCGCGCGACCTGCGTCGCGCCCAGCGTGCCGCCGGCGCCCGGCTTGTTTTCCACGATGACGGGTTGTCCCAGTACCTTCCCCAGTGGTTCGGCGATCATGCGGGCGGTCAGGTCCGCGCCGCCGCCGGGCGTGAACGGGACGATCATGCGCAATGGATGGTTGGGAAAGCCGGTGGCCGCGTCGCTGGCCGCGGTGGCGGCCGGCGCCGCAGCCGCGGCGGCCAAGAGCGAAACGCCGATCATGGCCGTCCGCAGGGATGCGAGTGTTTTCATGTTGTCTCCGCCGTCCGTGTTATTCGTCGTTATTCGTCGTTACTGGCTTGGGCCTAGCCGCGACGATACCGGCTTGCGCCGTCGTGCGCTGTAGCGCCACGCACATATCAGCTTTGCGGTCCCAGGCAGTACCCGGCCTGGCCCCCGTTTCCTAGACTGGCCCCCATTGAGATAGAGGGGGTAGGCCTTGCAGCCGCTGTTATCGAATATCAAGGTGCTGGACTTGAGCCGCGTCCTGGCCGGCCCGTGGGCCAGCCAGATCCTGGCGGACCTGGGCGCCGACGTCATCAAGGTGGAGCGCCCGGGCCGCGGCGACGATACCCGTTCCTGGGGGCCGCCCTTCCTGAAAGACCAGGCCGGCCAGGATACGGCCGATGGCGCGTATTTCGTCGCCACCAATCGCGGCAAGCGCTCCATCACGCTGGATCTGCAGACCGCCGAAGGACAGGAGCTGGTCAAGACCCTGTGCCGCGACGTCGACGTGGTGCTGGAGAACTACAAGGTCGGCACGCTGGCGCGCCTGGGCTTGGACTACGCGGCGCTGTCGAAGATCAACCCTCGGCTGGTGTATTGCTCCGTGACCGGCTTCGGCCAGACCGGTCCGCGCGCGGCCGAGCCGGCCTACGACTTTCTGATCCAGGCCATGGGCGGCCTGATGAGCGTGACCGGCGAGCGCGACGACAAGCCCGGCGGCGGTCCGCAGAAAGTAGGCGTGCCCATCGTCGACCTGAGCACCGGCGTCTATGCGGCCCTGGGCATCGTCGCGGCGCTGCTGCGCCGCACCCAGACGGGACAGGGCGAATACGTCGACGTGGCCATGCTGGACGTCCAGGTGGGGCTGCTGGCGAACCAGGCGATGAATTTCCTGCTGGGCAAGCGGGTACCGCGCCGCACCGGCACCGCCCATCCCAATATCCAGCCGCAGCGGACGTTTCATTGCGCCGATGGCGACATCGTCGTCGTGGCGGGCAACGATGCGCAATTCGTCGCGCTCTGCGAAGTGATAGGGCAGCCGGCGCTGGCGCGCGACGAGCGCTATGCCACCAATGGCCAGCGCGTCAGGAACCAGGCCACCCTGGATCCCTTGCTGGACGCCATCTTCGCGGCGCGGCCGCGCGCGTACTGGCTGGACAGCCTGAAAAGAGCGGGCGTGCCGGCGGGCTCCATCAATTCCGTGCCGGAGGTATTCGACGACCCGCAGGTCGTGCATCGCGCCATGCTGCGCCATCTGCCGCACCCGGTGGCGGGATCCGTGCCCCAGGTCATGAATCCGCTGCGCTTCGGCGGCGCGGAATTGCGCGTGGACCGCGCGCCGCCGCTGCTGGGCGAGCATACCGACGAAGTGCTGCGCGAGCTGGGCCTGGATGCCGCGCGCATCCAGGCGCTGCGCGAACGCAAGGTGATCTGAGCGCTACATCGAACACGCAGGAATACAAATGAACATGCCTGTAGCCTTGACCGGTCCTTATGAGGCCCTGGAAGTGACCGTGGATGACGGCGTGGCCGTCGTCCTGCTGGCCAACCCGCCGGTGAACGCGCTATCGACAGCGATGATGAACGAGCTGTCCTGGGTGCTGGATCGCATCTCCGAAACGCCGGAGGTTCGCGCGGTGTTGTTATCCGGACAAGGCAGGAACTTCTGCGCCGGCGCGGATTTGAAGAATCGCGCCAGCACGATCAAGGGACCTGGCGACCTGCCGCAGCATTCGCGGCGCACGCGCGAGTGCTTCCACGCCATACGCGAATGCGCCAAGCCGGTGGTGTGCGCCATCAACGGCGCGGCGCTGGGCGCGGGACTGGCCATCGTGGCGTCTTGTGACATCCTGATCGCCGCCTCGACCGCCACCGTGGGCCTGCCGGAAATCAACGTGGGACTGCTGGGAGGCGGCCGGCACGGGATGCGGCTGTTCGGCCATTCCCGCTTGCGTCGCATGATGCTGACGGGTCTGCGCGTCGATGGCGACGAACTCTACCGGCTGGGCGTGGTCGAGGCCGCGGTGCCTGCCGAAGCCTTGATGGACGAGGCGATGGCGCTGGCGCGCGAATTGGCGTCCAAGAGTCCGCTGGCGTCGGTGCTGGCCAAGCAGACGCTGAATGCGATCGAGGACATGAGCCTGCGCGATGGCTACCGTTACGAACAGGATATGACCGCGGCGATCGCCCGCACCGAGGACGCACAGGAGGCGCGCCGCGCTTTCCTGGAAAAACGGCCGCCGGTGTTCAAGGGGCGTTAGCTGGCGCGTTTGCCGCGGCATGCGGACGAGAAAGCTGACCAGGCCGGTCACCCGGCCGGAAAAGCTGAAAAGGAGACATCATGAAGGGTGCGCTCGATGGCGTGAAAGTGCTGGACCTGAGCCGCGTATTCTCGGGTCCCTGGGCGGGACAGATGCTGGCCGACTTCGGCGCCGACGTCATCAAGGTCGAACGCCCCGGCCGTGGCGACGATGTGCGCCATCAGGGCTATCCCATGCCGGTCGACGGATCCGGCTTGGCCGCCACGGAGCCGGCTGGATCGGCCGCGCCCCGGCCGGAGACGTCCGCGCCGCCGCGCGAGACATCGTCGTTCGTGGCGATGAACCGCGGCAAGCGGTCCCTGACTATCGACATCGCGCATCCGCGCGGCCAGGAACTGGTGCGCCGCCTGGCGCGCAAGGCCGACATCGTGATCGAGAACTTCAAGGCCAACGATCTGCGGCGCTACGGCCTGGACTACGAATCGCTGGCCGCGCTGAACCCGCGGCTGGTGTATTGCTCCATCACCGGCTTCGGCCAGGACGGCCCTTACAGCCACCTGCCGGGCTATGACCCGATCTTCCAGTCCATGAGCGGCCTGATGAGCGTGACCGGTGTTCCGGATGGCGAACCCGGCGCCGGGCCGGTAAAGGTGGGCTATTCGGTATCGGACCTGACCGCCGGTTTCTATGCGGTCTGCGCCATTCTGGCCGCCTTGCGCCATCGCGACCAGGTGTCGGGCCGGGGCCAGCACATCGACCTGGCGCTGCTGGACGCACAGATCGCCGCGATGTCCCACATCGGGATGAACTACCTGGCCAGCGGCCGGCAGCCGCCGCGCACGGGCACGGCCTCGGCCATCACCGCGCCTTTCCGTGCCTTTGCCTGCAAGGATGGGCATTTGATGGTGGCCGTGGGCAACGACACCCAGTTCCAGGCCTTTTGCCTGGCGATAGGCCTGCCTGACCTGGGGCGGGACCCGCGCTTCGCCACCAATCCCTTGCGGGCGGCGGCGCAGGCGGAGCTCTCGGCCCTGATAGCGCCGGCGATGCGCGAACGCACGGTCGCCGACTGGAACGCCGCGCTGGGGCAGGCCAAAGTACCTTGCGGTCCGATCTACACCCTGGACCAGGTGTTCGAAGACCCGCAGGTCAGGCATCGCCAGGTGCTGGGGCGCATGACGCATCCGCGTCTCGGCAGCATGCCTTACATCCGCAATCCCATCCGGTTTTCCGGCACGCCCGTCCAGGAAGGATTGCCGCCGCCCATGCTGGGAGAGCACACGCAATCCGTTCTCGCCGGCGAACTCGGCATGAGCGATAGCGAGATCGCGGATCTGCGGGCGGAGGGCGTCATATGAATCCCGATATGAATCCACCCGATGCCGCGTTGATCGAAGAGGTCCGCGACAGCGCGCGCGACTTCCTGCGCCGGCGCGACCAGCGACAGCGCAAGCGCGCCGCGGTTGTGCAGGACCGGGAGTACTGGCGCGAGATCGCCGAGGTCGGCTGGCTGGGCATGAGCGTGCCCGAAGCGCAAGGTGGACTGGGGCTGGGCTGGCATGCCATGGCGGCGGTCATGGAAGAAGCCGGGCGCGTCCAGCTGCCCGAGCCGCTGCTGGGCGCCGCTGTGTTGCCGGCGGCGCTGCTCATGCGGCTGGCGCGGAGTGAGCGCGACGAGGCCGGCCAAGGCGAAGGCAAGCAGGGCGGCGAAGGCGAGGGCGGAGGCCGGAGCGGCGCGAACGAGAACGGCGACGGCGTCGAAGGCCCGGCGGCATGCCGACGTTTGCTGCTCGACATCTGCGGCGGCACGCGCATCGTGGCGCTGGCCTGGCAGGAAACCGACGGCCAGATGGAGGCCGGCGAGAGCGCCGGCGCGTTCGGCGTCAGCGTAACCGTGCGCGAAGGCGCCTGTGTCCTCAATGGCGAGAAGCGCCACGTCATCCCCGGCGAGGGCGTCGATGGCTGGCTGGTATCCGCCGATGGCGAACAGGGCCCCATGTTGTTCTACGTGGCCGCCGCCACGCCCGGCGTCATCGCCAAACCGTATATGCGGGCCGACGGCACACGCGCCTGCCATCTGGCATTCGAGGCCGCCGTCGTGCCGGCGGACGCCCTGCTCGCAAGACGCGAGGACCTGCTCGACGCCATCGATACCGCGCTGGACATCGGCCGCCTGATGCAATCCGCGGAGATGGTCGGCGCGGCGCGGCAGGTGCTGGCCGACACGGTCGACTACCTCAACACCCGCCAGCAGTTCGGCAGGCCCCTGGCTTCGTTCCAGGGCTTGCAGCACCGGGTGGTGGATGCGGCCACGCAAGTGGAACTGGCGGCCGCCAGCCTGCGAGCGGCGCTCAAGGATCTGCCGGCGGCGCCCAGGGATCTGCCGGTCGCCGACAAGACCGCGGCGCGCGCGGCGGCCAGCCGGGTCAAGGCCCGCGCCGCGCGCGCCGGCATCGAGGCCGCGCGCCTGGCGGTGCAATTGCACGGCGCCATCGGCTATACCGATGAGTGCGACATCAGCCTGTATTTACGCAGCGCATTGCATCAGGCGGCCTGGCTGGGCAACGCCACCGCGCACCGGCAGCGCTACGGCGCGCTCATGCCGTCGCCGCGGGACGGCGACGAATACGCGCCCGCCGCGCCGATGCGGCTGCCGCACCCGCCCACCCATGCGGGCCAACGGCAGGCGCCGGATGAAACCATGGGCCGCTCGACGGCCGTGGTCGGACAGCCGCCCGGTGCGAGCGCCGCGGAGGAATTCCCGCGCGATGCCGACTGGAACGCTATGCCCGAGGCCGACTTTCGGGCCATGCTGCGGCGCTTTTTCCGCGCGCACTATCCGGACCACCTCCGCCACGTGCCGCGCCGTCTGCACTGGGAGGAAATCAAGGATTGGTATTTCACCCTGGCGCGCCAGGGCTGGATCGCGCCATCGTGGCCGCGCGAGTACGGCGGCATGGCGCTGTCGCCGGCCCGACTGATCGCCTATATAGAGGAAGCCGAACGCTATGGCGTGGCGCGCGCGCCCGACCAGGGGCTGGTCATGCTGGGGCCTATCCTGTTCCGCCACGGCACCCAGGCCCAACGCGACCGTTTCCTGCCCGGCATCCTGTCCGGCCAGGACGTATGGGCGCAGGGCTATTCGGAGCCCGACGCCGGCTCCGATCTGGCGGCGCTACGCTGCGCGGCCATCGTCGACGGCGACGAACTGGTCGTGACCGGCCAGAAGACCTGGTCCACGCTGGCGCAGGACGCCACCCACATGTTCATGCTGGTAAGGACCGATAACACCGTGAAGAAGCAGGCGGGCATCAGCTTCCTGCTGGTCGATCTGCGCAGCCCCGGCATCACCCGCAGGCCGATTCGCACGCTGGCGGGCCACGAGGAGTTCTGCGAAGTGTTCTTCGACCAGGTGCGCGTGCCGCGCGCCAACCTGGTAGGGGAATTGAACGGCGGCTGGGGCATCGCCAAGGAGCTGCTCGGCTTCGAACGCCTGTTCAGCGGCAGTCCCAAGCACGCGAACCATGCCTTGCAGCAAATCCATGGCCGCGCGCGGCAACGCGGGCTGCTGGGCGACGCGGCCTTTCACGATCGCCTGACGGAACTGCGGCTGGATGCCGCCGACCTGACCGCCATGTACGAGGTGTTCGCCGACATGGCGCGCGCCGGCCAGCCGCTGCCTCCGCAACTGTCGCTGCTGAAGATATGGGCAACCGAAACACACGAGCGCCTGGGCGCCTTGCTGATACAGGCCGCCGATGAATACGGCGGCGCCGCGCTGGACGACGGCGAAGGCCACGCGCTGGCGCCCTACGTCAACGCGCTGGCGGCCACCATCTTCAGCGGCACCAACGAGATCCAGCGCAATATCTACGCCAAACATGTATTGGGCATGCAGGGCGCTTGAAGACGCCTAAAGGACGCTTGAAGGACGCGCCGTGGCGCGTCACCGCGGGGAAACCATGAGCGATGAAGTCATGGCCCCTGCATCCATAAATCCAAAGCCCGCAGGGCACAAGGAGACAAGTCCATGAAGAAACGCCGTGCCTTGCTGGCGGCCGCGCTGGCCCTGGCCGCGCTGCCCGCTCCGGCCGCCTACGCCGCCGGTTCGGGCGCCTGGCCCAGCCAGCCCATACGCCTGATCGTGCCGTACCCGCCCGGCGGTTCGGTCGACAACCTGGCGCGCCTGCTGGCGCCCACGCTGGGCCAGAAACTGGGCCAGCCCGTCGTCGTGGAGAACAAGGCGGGCGCTTCCGGGACCATAGGCGTGGACGCGACCGTGCGCGCCACGCCGGACGGCAGCACCTTCGGCTTCGGCGTACCGGGCGCCATCTCCGGATTGCCGCACATCATGAAGGTGCCCTACGACGTGGCCGCCATCCAGTATGTGTCCCTGGTCGCGCGCATCCCGGTCGTCTTCGTCGTCAACCCGGCGATACGGGAAACGACCTTGCCGGCTTTCATCGCCGCCGCGAAAAAAGAGCCCGGCAAGTACAACTACGGATCGGCGGGCAACCTCACCACGCCGCATCTGGCCGGCGAGCTGCTCAAACAGCAGGCCGGCATCCAGATCATGCATGTCCCGTACAAGGGCGCGGCGCCCGCCGCGACGGCGCTGTTGTCCAATGAAGTCCAGATGTTCCCCGCCGACGCCTCGGCGGTGCTGCCCTTCATCAAGGCCGGCAAAATGCGCGCCCTGGCGGTGGGCAGCGCCGACCGTTTCGTCGGCCTGCCTGACGTGCCCACCACCAGGGAACTGGGCCTGCCCGGCGTGGAGGTCGAATCCAACTACGGCGTCATCGCGCCCACCGGAACCCCCGCCGCCATCGTCGACCGGATGGCCGAGGCCATCGCGCAGTCGCTGCGCGATCCGGCGCTGCGCGAAAAAATCATCGAACAAGGCGCGGTGCCGCAGGCCACTACGCCTGACGAGTATCGCCGGCTGATGGAATCGGAATCGCGCAAGTGGGGCGATGTGATACGGCGTGGAAAGCTGGGACTGCAGTAACCCGAACCGCGCGGCTGCCGTATAGTGTGTGCGCCTATTCCTTCCGACAGCCACCATGCCCACCCCCAAAGCCGCGGGACCCAGCCTGGATCTGACCGCCGATCTGCATAAATGGCGCGCCTTTGTCGCCATCGCCGAACTAGGCAGCATTACCCGCGCCGCGCTGCATCTGGATCAGGACCAATCGGTGCTTAGCCGCCGCATCAACGCGCTGGAACGCGAATGCAATGCGCGCTTGTTCAACCGCACCGGACGCGGCGTGCACCTGTCCGAAGTCGGCGAGCGCCTGTTCCCGCTGGTGCGGGTGTTGCTCGAAGACGCCGAGCGCCTGGAGCTGGAAGTCAACGGGCAGGCGCGTGAACCGGCTGGCGAAGTCCGGCTGGGACTGTTGCCTTCCACCGCCCACCCGCTGATCCGCCGGCTGTTCTCGCGGCTGCGCGAGCAGTATCCCAAGGTCCATTTGCGGATATTCGAAGGATCGAGCGGCCAGATAGAAGAATGGCTCACCGATAGCCGCGTGGATATCGCCATCCTGTATCGCTATGGGGAGAAGTGTCCGCCGGGCGAGACGGCGCTGGCCTATGTCGAGTCTTATCTGGTCGGCGCGGCCGGCGATGCGCGCACCAGCGCGGGCGAAATCTCCTTTGATGGATTGGATGGCTTGCCGTTCATTCTGCCCGGCGCGCCCAATGGCCTGCGCAATACGCTGGATGGGCTCGCGCGCGCTCGCAAGATCACCATCGCGCCCTTGATCGAAGCCGATTCCCTGCCCTTGATGAAATCCATCGTGGAGCACGAAAACATGTACACGGTGCTGCCGCTGCATGCCGTCTGGCAGGAGGTCCACGAAGGACGCCTGAGCGTGGCCGCGCTGCGCGACCCGGCGTTGGGACGCATCATTTCGATGGCGTATTCGCGCAGCAAGGGACCCGGCCGCACCGTCATGGAAGTCGCCGCGCAGATCGAAGCGCTGGCCCGGGAGATCGGCGGCGAAGGGGTCTGGCACGTCAGTGCCTGACGACAGCCGCCGCCGCGGGTGAACGATCAACCGCCCGGAAAACCGTACAGCCGGGCCGGATTGTCCACCCAGACTTTCCGGCGCAGGGCATCGCTACCCAACCAGTCCCACGCCAGGTCCAGCAAGGCATCCGCCGCGGGCGCCTTGTCCCCCATGCGCACATAGGGCCAATCGGATCCCCACAGCACCTGATCGGGATTGGCGGCGACGAAGGCGTCATGCAGATACCGCGCGTCGGCGTAGTCCGGTGCCTTGCCGACACGGCACAGCGTCAGCTTCATCCAGAGGGCGCCGTCCGCGAGCAGCCCTCGCATCAGCTGGAATACCGCGTCTTGCGGGCCGCGCGCCGGCACCAGGCTGCCGAGATGGTCGATGACCAGCGTCAACCCCAGCCGCGCCAGCGCCGGCAGATGGCGCGCGTACACATCGCAAGGAGCCCACAACTGCGCGTGCAGCCCATGCTGTTTCATGCGCGGCGCCAGCGCGGCGATCTGGTCGAAGCCGACGCTGCCCGGGAACAGCCGTCCCGCCGGATCGCGCGCCTCGACGAAACGCAGCGCCCGCACGCCGCCGTCGTGCCAGGCTTGCAACTGGGCATCGCCGACGTCTGGATCGGCCACCGCCACGCCGCGCAGGCGGTCTCCGCCCAGTCGCAATGCATCGAGCAGGGCTACCGGATCGGTGCCGTAGGGCGCGGGCTGCACCAGCACGCCGCGTCGCGCGCCCAGCGTATCCAGCATCGCCAGATAGCGCTCGGCCGGAGCGTCAGGCGCGGCGTATGAGGACGGGTGCCGCAGCGGGAAGCGGTCATAGGGGCCGAACACATGACAATGCGCGTCGCAGGCGTCCGGCATGAGCGCGCGGCGCGGCCGTCCCGGCATGCGGGGCGTTTCCGTGGCGGCGGGAATATAGGGAACGGCCTGGCTGGCCGGAACCGGCGTTCCGTCGGCGTCCCCGGTACGCGGCGGCGTCGCGCGGCTCATCGTCCGTTCCTGCCGGATGGTTGTGACGATGGGGATGGTGGGGCTGAGCCGGGCGATTGCGGTGACGGTTGTGATTGCGGCGCCCTCAGCGCCTGAGACAGTCGCGGCAGGCGGCTCAGCGCCGGCTGGCCGGCTTCGGTCGGCACCTGCAATGGATCGGGCGCATCATCCGGCATGGGGATCTCATGTGCGTTCAGCGTCATGGACACCATCGTGTAGTAGCCGATGACGGCCGTCAGCTCCACCACGCCGGTTACTCCCCAATGTTCGATCGCCCGCGCGTACAGCGCCGGCGCGACCTGTCCGGTTTCCTGCAACTGGCGCGCATACTCGTAGACGACTTCGTCGGCGGGCATGTCGAAGTCCGGCAGGCGTCCATCGCGGATTGCCCCCAGCACGGCGGGGGGGATGCCGGCGTCGGCGGCGGCCTGGGCATGGATGTGCCATTCGATCTGGCTGTTCCATCGTCTTGCCGTCACCACGATGGCCAGCTCGCTGACCCGCGGCGGCAGGCTGGTGCCGAAGCGCAGCAAGGCGCCCAGCGCCTGCCAGCGGTCCGCCAGCTCGGGGTTGTGCAAGGCGGCCCGCAGCGGACCGACCAGACGGCCGCGCGGACCCGAGACGATGCGGTCGTAGACCTGACGCTGGGCCGCGGTCATTGTTTCGGGCGTGGGGAATGGAATACGGCTCATGTGATGTCCTTGGGGGTTATCCGTGTCAAGCCGCCGCGTCGTCCGGCGCCGTGCGCGCCACCGACGGACGCGCGCAGAATTCGCGGTGCCACGCCGCCAGCGCGGGATGCCCGTCGCGCCAGGGCAGATCGGCGAAGCGGTAGTCCAGATAGGACAAGGCGCAACCGATGGCGATCAGGCCCAGGTCGAAACGGGTGGCCCGCAGCGCGGGCGCTTCCCGTTCCAGCGCGGCCAGTGCCGCATTGAGCTTCAACGCGAAGGCGTCCAGCCATGCCGGCGTCTGTCGTTCGGGCGGCTTGTTGCGTTCCTGGCGGAACAGCAGCAGCATGTCCAGCAGCCCATCGCCCAGGGCCTGGCGCCGCTCGGCGGTCAGCCGTCCCGGGGCGTCGGCCGGCACCAGGCCGGCGCCGGCCAGCTCATTCAGATAGGCGCAAATGACGCGCGAATCGTAGATCGCGGTGCCGTCGTCAAGCACCAACGTAGGCAGCTTGATGAGCGGGTTGTCGCGCACCAGCTCCAGATTGGGCTTGTCCATCGCCACCGGCGTGCGCACGCAGCGCACGCGATCGTCGATGCCTGCCTCGTACAGCACGATCATGACTTTGCGCACGAAAGGCGAACGCGGCGACCAATGCAACTTCATGTGGATCTCCTGAAACTGTCAGTGCCCCTGGGGCGGCCGTACCGCGGGGTCGCCGGCGGCATCCGGCGCCGGCATCTGGAAAAGATTGTCCGTGTGCGCGTACCAGCCGGCGCCATGCATGCGGCCCAGCAGCCGCAGCGCGGGCGTGTCCACGTAGAACCTGCGCGGGTCCAGCATGGCGTCATCGCGCACGTACATGGCGACGACGCGCGCCAGCACGATGATCCGTTGCGGCGCGGCTTCGAGGACCTGCCACACCCGGCATTCCAACGCCGCCGGGCTTTGCGCGATGCGCGGCGGCTTCACGCGCAGCGACGGCGCGGTGGTCAGGCCCGCCCGTGCCAGTTCGTCGACGTCGGCCACGTAGTCCAGGCTGGTGTGCGCCATCTGCGGTCCGAGACTCGCGGACGCGACGTTGATGACGAACTCGCGCGTGGCCAGGATATTGCGCGAAGTGTCCTTCAATTGGCCGCCGCGCGGTCCCACGCCCAGCGCCACGATGGGCGGGTCGCTGCTCACCACATTGAAGAACGAGAAGGGCGCGGCATTGATCCGGTCTTCCGTCGACTGCGTCACGACCCAGGCGATGGGCCGCGGCACCACCACGCTGGATAGCAGTTTGAATGCATCGGCGGATGCCAGCTCGCTGAAGTCGAAGTTCATCGGGTTCCCCGCCCGGCGTGCCGGTGCACCGGCCTGTGCCGGCGCGCAAGCGATCGGGCCAATAAGAATCTCATTTCGCCAGCAGGCCCAGCCGGCCCAGCAGCGCGCGCATGTCGGCGCGGTCCTTCTCCACATAGGCCTGCGCCTGGGCGGGCGTCAGGGCCATCAATTCCACTGCCTGTTCCTCCATCACGCGCCGGTAGTCGGAATCCTCGTTCACGGCGCGGACCGCATCGCTCAAGCGCTGCACGATGGCCGGGGGCGTGCCGGCGGGCGCGGCCAGGCTGTACCACGTTGCCGCCCGGGCGCCGTGCACGCCGGCTTCGTCCAGGGTCGGCACCTGCGGCAGCAGCGGCGAACGCCGGTCGGCGGCATAGGCCAGCGGAAGCAGGCGGCCCTGGCGTATGAAGGGCAGGCTGGCCGACAGATTCAGCATCACCATGTCCAGCTGCCCGCCGACGGCGTCATTGACCGCGGGCGAGGCGCCGGGGTAGGGGATATGGTTCAGTTGGATATGCGCCGCCTGCTGGAAGAGCTCGGCGCCCAGATGCGTGGCGCCGCCCACCCCGGCCGAGCCGTAGCTGAGCTTGCCCGGCGCGGCCTGGGCGCGCGCGATCAGCTCCGCGACGGTCCTGATACCGCGCGTTGGGTTGACGGCCAGCATGATGGGCTGCACGGCGACCACGGATGCGAAGGCGAAGTCGCGCACGCCGTCGTAAGGGGTTTTCTGCATCAGTGGGGTGACCACGTGGCCGGCGGAGGTGCCGAGCAGCAGGGTATAGCCGTCGGGTTTGGCGCGGGCGACGTAGCCCGTGCCTATCGACGCGCCGCCGCCGGGCTTGCTTTCCACCACCACGGGCTGGCCCAGGCGTTTTTCCAGTCCGCGCGCCAGGCTGCGGGCCACGATGTCGGCGGGTCCGCCGGCGGCATAGGGATTGACCAGGGTAATGGCGTGGGCGGGATAGCTGTCAGCCGCGCCCGCCGCATCGGCGGGTGCCGGCCTCGCGATGGCCAGGCCGATCGCCGCCAGCAGCGCCAGCGCAGAAGCTGTTCGCAAGTTGCCTCCATTGTTTTTGTTGTCTTGATGGACGGCATGGTAGGCGGCGGCGCCAGGGCAAGCTATGCCAGGGTTGGCAAATCAGGTATGCAGGCGGCCGGCGCGGCGCGCCGGCACGGTGGCGCCCGCACCCGCAAGGCAAGCAGGGACGGCGAGGCCTACAGCATGATGGCGCCGTGCCAGACGCCATCCCGCACCAGTTGCCTGGCCAGCTGCACCAGGATCACCCGGGTCGCCAGCGCGGACGGCGACAGCTCATCGTCGGAAAAACTGGCCAGCAGGCAACGCCGCCGCATCGACGTATCCTCGATCTGTATCGCGCGCAGCAGTTGGTCGTCGGCCATGGCTTGGCCGTCCGGCGCCAGCATGGACAGCACGGCCCCCGGCTGGACGGTCGCGCCCAATCCCGCCCGCACCGCCCGCATCAGGCTATGGGCGCCGTCGATCTCCAGCACTACGTTGGGGCTGCGTTTCACCGCGTTGAAGCTGGCCGTCAGCAGATCCCGCAAGGCGTGGCTGTTGCCCGGCATGATCAAGGGCAGGTCGCCGATCTGGTTCACCCTGACGCTTTTGGCCTCGGCCAGCGTGGGCGGTAGTCCGGCGAGGTCCTGCCGGGTCACCACGAACAGCCTTTCGTCCACCAGCGGCGTTACGCTCCAGCGCTTGGGATCGTGCGCCTCGAAAAGCAGCGCCAGGTCCAGCTGGCGGGAATTCAGCAGCGCGGCCAGATGCGCGGTCAATCCCTCGACGATCCGGACGCGCACCGCGGGATAGCGTTCCCGCATGGCCGACAACAGCGGCACCGTCAGGACGGCGGCGGTGGTGGTGGCCATGCCTATGCTGACCTGGCCGGAAAACCTGCCCTGGCGGGCTACCGCGGCGGCGGTGTCCACCTGCCGCAGGATGACCTGCGCCTGGTGCCAGAAGTCCAGGCCGGCTTCGGTCGGGAAAACGCCGGTCGAGCGGCGCTGCAGCAGCCGGGTCGCCAGTTCGCTTTCGAGCTGGCTGATCTGCTGGCTGAGCGTGGAGGTGGCGATACCCAGCTCCACCGCCGCCCGTCCCATGCTGCTGAGCTCGACCACGCGAACGAAGGATCGAAGTTGTCTGAGTTCCATGGATTGTGATGGCTCGTCGGCCCATGCGGGAGGTTACCGGCGGCCTGCCGGAGCGGCCTTCCCGGGCTGCCCGCCGGGGCCAGCCGTCCGCGACGCTCGGGCGGCGAAAGCATAGCATTCGGTTGTCTCCCATTCGTTTGCGCCTAACAGCCGTTTGGCCGGGCCGAATGCGGTTTCCGGGCGAAGCCGGCACACTAGCCGGCCTAGAGACAAATACAAAAAAAGGCATTGGCGCCAGCCTTTGTCCGGAGACCCCACGCACTGGCTGCGAGGCGCTCGCGGCCATCGGGACCGCGCCAGGCCGGCACATCGATGGCATCGCAGACCAGACCCAGGGCCCTGAAGCGCATTTTTTCGCTGGACGATTTCCAAAGGCAGGCCCGCCGTCGCCTGCCACGCGCCGTCTATGAATATGTGGCCGGCGGTACCGAAGACACGCACACGCTGCGGGAAAACCGCGCGGTGTTCGAGGAATACCTGCTGGTGACCCGCGTGATGCGCGACGTCTCCCGGCGATCCGTCGCCACCACGCTATTCGGCGAGCAATGGTCGGCTCCGTTCGGCATCTGTCCCATGGGCCTGTCGGCGCTGGCGGCCTACCGCGGCGACGTCGCCCTGGCGCGGGCCGCGCGGGCTTTCCATATCCCCATGATCGTCAGCGGCACGTCGACCATACGCATGGAGGACGTCATCGCCGCCAATCCGGATGCCTGGTTCCAGGCCTATCTGCCCGGCGATATCGAACGCACGACACCGCTGCTGCAGCGCATACAGGCGGCGGGCTACCGGAATCTGGTCCTGACTTTCGATACCTTCATCGGCGCCAGCCGGGAAAACCAGGTGCGCGCCGGCTTCACCACGCCCCTGCGGCCCAGTCTGTCGCTGGCCTGGGACGGGCTGTCGCATCCCGGCTGGCTGATGAAGGTCTTTCTGCGCACGCTGCTGCGCACCGGCATGCCGCACTTCGAGAATTCCTTCGCGACCCGCGGCGCGCCGATTATCTCGGCGACGGCGATACGCGACCACGCCCCCAAGGACCATATGGATTGGGAGCGCTTTTCCCTGATCCGTGCATCCTGGCGCGGCAAGCTGATCGTCAAGGGCCTGCTGCACCCCGAGGATTGCCGCATCGCGCGCGATCGCGGCGCCGACGGCATTATCGTGTCCAACCATGGCGGGCGCCAGCTGGACGGTAGCCCGTCGTCGGTGCGCATGCTGCCCGCCGTGATCGCCGCGCTGGAAAGCTCGGGCCCGCGCATACCCGTCATGGTCGACGGCGGCTTTCGCCGCGGCACGGACGTCGTCAAGGCGCTGGCGCTGGGCGCGGACTTCGTCTTCGTCGGCCGGCCGTTCAATTTCGCCAATGTGGTCGCCGGCGAGGCCGGGGTGCAGCATGCCGCCCGGCTGCTGCGCGACGAAGTCTTCCGCGCCCTGGGCATGATCGGATATAACGCCATCGCCGAACTCGCGCACGCGCGAGCGGATGGCGTAATGCTTGCCGCCGGGCGGGCGGCAAGTCCCCCCTGAACACCACAACAACACATTACACATGGAGACGTCGCACATGAAGTTCCGTTTTCCCCTCAAGCGCCTGTCACTCAAGACCGCGTGGTTCGGCTGTTCGCTGCTGGCGGCGAGCGCGGCCGCGACGGCGCAATCCACGCCCGCCGACAAGTACCCCGACCATCCCATCAAGCTGGTGGTCGGCTATGCGCCCGGCGGCGGCAACGACGTCGCGGCGCGACTGCTGGCCAAGGAGCTGGCGTCCATCCTGCATGGCTCCATCGTGGTGGAAAACCGGCCCGGCGCCGGCACCAATATCGGCGCTTCCTACGTCGCCCGCTCGGCGCCGGACGGCTATACCTTGTCGCTGTCCTCGACGGCGCTGGCGATCAACGTCACGCTTTACAAGAAGCTCGACTATGACGCGGTGAAGGACTTCGAGCCGGTGGCGATTTTTGCCGAGGCGCCCAATCTGCTGCTGGTCAATCCCAAGCTGCCGGTCAAATCGGTCAGCGACCTGATCGCCTACGGCAAGGCGCATCCGGGCAAGCTGAACTTCTCTTCGGCGGGCAGCGGCAGTACCCAGCATCTGGCGGGCGAACTGTTCAAGAACAAGGGCGGCTTCGACGCCACGCATATTCCTTACAAGGGATCGGCGCCCGCGCTGACGGCCGTGATCAGCGGCGAGGCGGATTTCACCTTCATCAACATTCCCAGCAGCAAGCAATTGATCGAAAGCGGACAGCTCAAGGCGCTGGCGATCACCAGCGCCAAGCGTTTCCCGGCCGTGCCCAACATCCCGACGATGGAGGAAGCCGGCGTAAAGGACATGAACGTGGCGACCTGGTATTCCATCGTCGCGCCCGCCGGCACGCCGCAGCCCATCGTCGACAAACTGAACAAGGCGGTGAACCAGGCCATGGCGCAACCGGAAATGCGCCAGCGGTTCGAGGACCTGGGCATGGCGCCGATGAACGAATCGCCGGCGTTCTTCAAGAAATTCCTGGCCGATGAAATCGCGCGCTGGCGCGTCATCGTCCAGCAATCCCACGCTTCGGTGGATTGACGGCCCGGTGGGCCCCTGCGCGCCGGCATCCCGCCGGCGCCAGATTGCTCCACCCAACTGTTACGAAACCCAAGACAGACGGTCCGGTTGGTGGTCTACTCGGTGCTTTGCGGTAAGCAGGTTGTTGTCGAGGGTAGATCATGAAAGATAAATGCGTGCTCATAACGGGCGCCACCAAGGGAATCGGTTGGGCGTTGACGCGCCGTCTTGCGGATATGGGGTGCCACGTCGTCGGCATCGCCCGCCATACCGGCGACGTCGATTTTCCGGGCTATCTCTATGCCTGTGACCTGTCGGACGCCGGCAAGACGGAAGAAACCCTGCGCGAAATACGCGACAAGTATCCGGTCGACGCGGTGGTCAACAATGTCGGCCTGGTATTGCCCCAGCCGCTGGGATCCATCGAGCTGGCATCGCTGTACAACGTGCTGGATCTGAACGTGCGCGTTGCCGTGCAGGTGGCCCAGGCTTTCGTCGAATCGATGAAGGTGCGGCGCGCCGGCCGCATCGTCAATGTGGTCAGCCGCGCCATCCATGGCGGCTATGACCGCACCAGCTACTCGGCCGCCAAGAGTGCGCTGGTCGGGTGTACCCGCAGCTGGGCGCTGGAGCTGGCCGAATTCGGCATCACCGTCAACGCGGTGTCGCCCGGTCCCATCGAAACCGAGCTGTTCCGCGCCAGCCGGCCGGTCGGCAGCGACGCCGAAAAGCGCATCCTGTCCTCCATCCCTATGAAGCGCGTCGGCGCGCCGGCCGACGTGGCCGCGGCCATCGCCTTCCTGCTGTCCGACGACGCGGGCTATATCACCGGGCAGGTCCTGGCGGTGGACGGCGGCGGCAGCATCGCCGGACGCTGAGCGCATAGGCCATCGCCCGGGCCATCGCGCCCGGCCGTGGCGCCTGACCGTCCAGCGTGGCCGTCCGGCGCGGCCGTCCGATGTGACTGTCCTGTAGGCCGCCCTGTATGACCGTCCTGTGTGACGGATAGCGGCCCCGCGCCGCGGCCATCCACCCGCCATGCCGGTACACTGCCGGCATGGCCAAATCCCGAACCGTCTACGTCTGCGCCGAATGCGGCGGCACCAGCCCGAAATGGCAGGGCAAGTGTCCGCATTGCGGCGCCTGGAACACCCTGGAAGAAACGCTGGAATCCGCCGCCCCCGCGGCGGCCGCTTCGCATCGCTATGCGCCCTTGGCGGCGTCCAGCCCGGTGCGCAGCCTGGCTGAAATCGAAGCGCGCGAGGTCCCGCGCCAACCCACCGGACTGGAAGAGTTCGACCGTGTGCTGGGTGGCGGCCTGGTGGCGGGCGCCGTCGTGCTGATAGGCGGCGATCCCGGCATAGGCAAGTCGACCTTGCTGCTGCAGGCCCTGGCATCGCTGTCCGAAACCGCCAACGTGCTGTATGTCACGGGCGAAGAGTCGGCCGAACAGGTGGCGTTGCGCGCGCGGCGCCTGGGCCTGAATACCGGCAACGTCAATCTGTTGGCGGAAATCCGCCTGGAAGCCATCCAGGCCGCGGTCACCGAGCAGAAGCCGGCGGTGGCCGTGATCGACTCCATACAGACGCTATACAGCGGCGAACTTACCGCCGCGCCAGGCTCGGTATCGCAGGTGCGAGAATGCGCCGCGCAATTGACGCGGCTGGCCAAGCAGACCGGCATCGCCATCGTGATGATCGGCCACGTCACCAAGGATGGCGCGCTGGCCGGGCCTCGGGTGCTGGAACACATCGTCGACACGGTGCTGTACTTCGAAGGCGATACGCATTCGTCCTTCCGCCTGGTGCGCGCCTTCAAGAACCGTTTCGGCGCGGTCAATGAACTTGGCGTATTCGCGATGACCGATCGCGGTCTGCGCGGCGTGGCCAATCCCTCGGCGCTGTTCCTGTCGCAGCACGATCGCCAGGTGGCGGGCTCCTGCGTGATGGCGACGCAGGAAGGAACGCGGCCCTTGCTGGTGGAAATCCAGGCGCTGGTCGATGGCGTGCAAGGCTCCAATCCACGGCGCCTGACGGTGGGCCTGGAAAGCAATCGCCTGGCGATGCTGCTGGCGGTGCTGCACCGGCATGCCGGCGTGGTCACCTCGGACCAGGACGTCTTCGTCAATGCCGTCGGCGGCGTGCGCATTACCGAGCCGGCCGCGGACCTGCCGGTATTGCTTTCCATCATCTCTTCGCTACGCGACCGGCCCTTGCCGCGCGGTCTGGTCGCCTTCGGCGAAGTCGGCCTGGCCGGCGAAATCCGGCCCGCGCCGCGCGGGCAGGAACGCCTGCGCGAAGCGGCCAAGCTGGGCTTCAGCGTCGCGCTGATACCCAAGGCCAACGCGCCGCGCCAGCCGATCGAAGGCCTGGAGGTATGGGCCGTCGATCGCCTGGAGAACGCGCTGGATAGATTGAAGAACGCGTGATGGCCTTCATGCGCGTCGGATCAGGCATGCGTCATTACGCGCGGGATCACGGCGATCGCGTTTCGTTCGATCGCACGGCCGCGCGATCCATGCATTCGAGCATGTCGGTTTAAGCAGGCAGACGGCATCCTGAAAGCAGTTCGAAGGAAAATGCGCCGAACTGCCGGGGACTATGTCTAAATCGCAGATCATGCAATTTTTTTTGCCTGTCGTGAAACCTTCGCGAGGGTGCTTGCTCCAAGGCAGTACGGGGATCACGGCAATCGGCCGTGCCCGTGGGATGAGGCCACGTGGCCTTGCTTAACCTGGAGTTCTTAAATGACCAACCGCTCCCGCGTTGCTGCGTTTTTGTCCGCGTCCGCCCTGTGCCTGGGTCTGACCGCCGCACCGGCAGTTTTCGCTGCCGACGCCGGTACCACCGCCAAGCCGGCAAAGACCACCACCCACAAGCACAAGGCCAAATCCGGCACCAAGGCCAAGAAGTCGGCGACCCCCGCGACGCCGGCAACGCCCGCCGCCAAGTAAGCCCGCGTCTATCTCGGCGCTGTGGCAGTCCCGAGGGCGAAGCTTCCGAGAGGGAGCTTCGCCTTTTTTGCCGTAGGGCCGCCCCAAGGCAAAAAGCCCCCTCGGGGGGCAGCAAGCCGGTTTGCCGGCGCGGCGTGGGGGCGTTTTTGCCGTAGGGCCGCCCCAAGGCAAAAAGCCCCCTCGGGGGGCAGCAAGCCGGTTTACCGGCGCGGCGTGGGGGCTTTCCCTTCCGCAGAACCGCCCCAAAAGCATGGAGGGGTCGTTTTCGCCTTTGTTAGCGAACTGTCAGGTTACGATAAGGCCATGCATACCTCCGCCGCTCGTCTCGATGCCGCCATGCCCGCGGCCGCAGCCTCCGGCCTGGCTTCCGATGTCAGGCTCGGCGTCCGCACGCTGCTGCGCGATTGGCGTTCGGGTGAATTGCGCCTGTTATTGATCGCCCTCATCGTCGCCGTGGCGGCGGTGACCAGCGTCGGCTTCCTGGCCGACCGCGTCGGCCGCGCGCTGGAGCGCGATGCCGCCCAGATGCTGGGCGGCGACATCGTACTGGACGCCGACGAACCGATTCCGCCGGCCTTCGAACGCCAGGCGATGGACCAGGGACTGCAACTGGTCCATACGTTCCAGTTTCCCTCCATGGCTTCGGCCGACCAGGCCGCGCAACTGGTATCGCTCAAAGCGGTCGAAGACGGCTATCCCCTGCGCGGCAGCCTGCGCACGGCCGCCGCGCCCGCCGGCGCGGAAAGCGCCACGCGCGGCATACCCGAACGCGGCACGGTCTGGGTCGATCCGCAGCTATTGGCCTCCCTGCGCGTCAAGATGGGCGACACGATCACACTGGGCGACAGCCGCTTCCGTATTGCCCGCGTCGTCACCTACGAACCGGACCGCGGCATGTCCTTCGTGAATCTGTCGCCGCGCGTCCTGATGCGCGCCGACGAATTGCCGGCCACGGGATTGCTCGCGCCGGGCAGCCGCGTCGATTACGGCTTGCTCGCCGCCGGCGAGGCGCCCGCGGTATCCGCCTACAAGCAGTGGCTGGACACCCACCTGCAACGCGGGCAGAAGCTGGCCACCGTGGAGTCCGGACGCCCGGAAATCCGCCGCGTGCTGGATCGCGCGCAGCGTTTCCTGTCGCTGGTCGCCTTGCTCGCCGTATTGATTTCCGCCGTCGCGGTGGCCCTGGCGGCGACACGCTTCATGCTGCGGCATCGCGATGGCATCGCGGTCATGCGCTGCCTGGGCGCCACGCAGCCGCAGGTCACCCGTGTCTTGTCGGTGGAGTTCGTACTGGTCGGCCTGGCGGGGTCCGTCCTGGGCGGCCTGGCGGGCTACGTGGTCCACCTGGGCCTGCTCTCCATGCTGGGTCGCATGGCCGGCGTCGATCTGCCGCCCCCGTCGGTCATTCCCGCCGCCCAGGGCCTGGCCACCGGCATGTGGCTGCTGCTGGGCTTCGCCTTGCCCTCGCTCGCCCAACTGCGCCACGTGCCGCCCGCGCGCGTCCTGCGGCGCGATGCCGGCGGGGTACGCATGGGCAGCGTGCTGGGCTACGCCGTGGGCGCCGCCGGTTTCGCGCTGCTGATTTGGTGGTTCGCCGGGGACGCGCAACTGGGGGCGGTGATCGCCGGCGGCTTTCTCGGCGCTTTCGCCGCCTTCGCGCTGGTCGCCTGGCTGTGCGTGCAGGCCCTGGCGCGGCTGCGGCGCGCCGCCGGCGGCATGCCAGCCCTGCGTTTCGCCCTGGCGGGCGTCGTGCGGCGCCGGGCGGCCACCGTCACGCAGGTGTGCGCGCTGGCCATAGGCCTGATGGCGCTGCTGTTGCTGGCCATGACGCGCACCGACCTGATCGCGGGCTGGCAGCGCACGCTGCCGCCCGACGCGCCCAACCGCTTCCTGATCAACATCCAGCCGGACCAGCGCGAGCCCGTCGCCGCCGCGCTGACCAATGCCGGCGTCGCCGACGTCACCTTGTTCCCCATGATCCGCGGCCGCCTGGTGGCGGTGAACGGCCGCCAGGTATCCTCCGCGGACTATACGGAAGACCGTGCGCGGCGCCTGGTGGACCGTGAGTTCAACCTCTCGTACAGCGACCGCATGCCGTCGTACAACACCCTGCAGGCCGGCCGATGGATGGCGCCGGATTCGCGCGAGGTGTCGATGGAATCCGGCATTTCACGCACGCTGGGCCTGCACATGGGCGACAAGCTGACCTTCGACATCGCCGGCCAGCAGGTCGAGGTCACGGTCACCAGCATGCGCGGCGTGGACTGGGATACGATGCGGGCGAACTTCTTCGCCATGCTCTCGCCCGGCGTCCTGGCCGACGCGCCGCAAAGCTGGATTACCTCCTTCCGCCTGCCGCCCGGCCAGGCGCAACTGCTGCCGCGACTGGTGCAACGCTATCCCAATCTGACCGTGTTCGACGTGGACGCCATACTGCGCCAGTTGCAGGACGTGCTGGACCAGGTCGCCCAGGCCGTGCAACTGCTGTTCGGCTTCACCCTGGCCGCGGGCGTCCTGGTACTGACGGCCGCGCTGGCCGCCACCCGCGACGAACGCGTGCGTGAAGCCGCCGTGCTGCGCGCCCTCGGCGCCACCCGGCAGCAGCTGGCGCGCGCGCAGCGCATCGAACTGCTCGCGGTCGGCGGCCTGGCCGGCATGCTGGCGGCGGCCGGCGCCAGCGCGGTGGCCTGGGCGCTGTCGCAGCGGGTCTTCGATTTCGACATTACCTTCAGCCTGTGGCCGTGGCTGGCCGGCATCGCCGCCGGCATGCTGGGCGCCTGGGCCGGCGGCGCGCTGGCCTTGCGCGGCGTACTGCGCACGCCGCCGCTGGTCACCCTACGAGAAGCAACATGACTACCACCACGCGGGTCGAACCCATCTTCGAACCCCTGGACCATACCCGCACGATTTTCGAGCTGCTGGGCGGCGAGGACGCCGTGCGCGCCCTGGTCAACCGTTTCTATGACCTGATGGACATGGAAGAAGACTTCGCCGCCTTGCGCGCGGCGCATGGTCCCAGCCTGGATTCGGCGCGCGAAAAACTCTTCCTGTTCCTGTGCGGCTATTTCGGCGGGCCGGACCATTATGTGCAGCGCTACGGTCATCCGCGCCTGCGCGCGCGCCATCTGCCGTTCTCCATCGGCGAGGCGGAGCGCGACCAGTGGGTGGCCTGCATGGGCCGCGCCATGCAGGACCTGGGGGTGCCGGCGCCGCTGATGGACCGTCTGCTGCATGCCTTCTGCGGCACCGCCGACTGGATGCGCAACCGTGCCGGCTGACGTGCGCCGGCTGGCCTGGGACGGTGACCGGCCCGGGGCGATGTGCTTTGACGCGGTACGCATCGCGCTGCCCGGCCCGGAGCTATTCGACCCTGCCCATTACGGCGCCCATGCCAGCCCCGTACAGGCTGGCGGGCGCCAGGCCGCCTGGTTCGTCGACGGTGGTTTCGGCCATGGGGTCCTGCGCCATTACCGCCGCGGCGGCATGATCGCCCGGCTGAGCCGGCAGCGGTACGTATGGCTGGGAGAAGCGCGCACCCGCTGCTTCATGGAATTCCAACTGCTGGAGTCCCTGGCCTCGCAAGGCCTGCCGGTGCCGGCGCCCCTGGCCGCGGGCTACTGGCGGGTGGGGCGGCTGGGCTATGAGGCCGCCATCCTGGTGGCCCGCCTGCCGGACGTCCGCCCGCTGGCGGCCTTGCTGGACCAGCCCGTCTGGGACGTGGCCGCGGACGCCATCGCCCGCATGCACCAGGCCGGCGTCTGGCATGCCGACCTGAACGCTTACAACATCCTGGTGGACGAGCGCGGCAAGGCCTGGATCATCGATTTCGATCGCGGCAGGCAGGGCGGGGTGTCCCGCGCGGGCCAGCGCCGCAATATTGAACGGCTGCGCCGTTCGCTGGAAAAGGTGGCGGGGCCGGCCGGACTGGCGTTTTTTCAGAAATTGGACCATTCCTATCGAGAGCGGATGGCACGGGCGCCGGCCTGACTGCCGCGGGAAAACGAATTATCATTTTGCCTTTGCGCGCGGGAAGCATCCCGCAATAATCTTCTTGGCAAGGGGCTCTCGGATATGGGGATCAACGCGGTTGCGAACGCGGGCGCGCGCTGCGCGGCGGCGGCCTTGATGGCGCTGGCGGCGGCAGGGGCGGCCAAGGCGCAGGAAAACGTCGTCAACGTCTACAACTGGGCCGAATACACCGCCCCGGACACGATTCCCGGCTTCGAGCGTGAAACCGGCATCAAGGTGCGCTACGACACCTACGATAGCAACGACACGCTGCAGGCCAAGCTCCTGACCGGCAAGTCGGGCTACGACGTCGTCGTCCCGTCCACCCACTATGCCTCGCGCCAGCTGCAGGGCGGCCTGTTCCAGCCACTGGACAAGGCCAAGATGCCCAATCTGCAATACCTGGATCCCGAGATCATGGCCCTGGTGGCGCAGGTCGATCCCGGCAACAAATACTTCGTCCCCTGGGGCTACGGCACCAATGGCCTGGGCTACAACGTCACCAAGGTCCAACAGATCATGGGCAAGGACGCGCCGTTGAACAGCTGGGACATGCTGTTCAAGCCGGAGAACGCCGCCAAGCTCAAGGACTGCGGCATTTCGGTGCTGGACGAGGCCGCCCAGGTATTCCCGGCCGTGCTGCACTACATCGGCAAGGATCCCAACAGCAGCAATCCGGACGATTACAAGGCCGCCTTCGAGGTCCTGAAACAGATCCGCCCGTACATCCGCCAGTTCAGCTCGTCGGGCTACATCGATGAAATGGCATCCGGCGATCTGTGCATGGTCTACGGATTTTCCGGCGACGTCATGATCGCGCGCGACCGCGCCAAGCAGAACAAGCAGACCTTCGAGGTCAATTATTTCATCCCGAAGGGCGGCGCGCCGGCCTGGTTCGACGTCATGGCCGTGCCCAAGGATGCGCCGCATCCCGAAAACGCCATGAAGTTCATCAATTACATCGAGACGCCGCAGGTGCATGCGGCGATCACGAACAAGATGTTCTATCCCAACGCCAACAAGGAAGCGCGCAAGTACGTCGTCAAGGACGTGGCGGACAACCCCATGATCTACCCGCCGGCCGACGTCTCCAAGACGCTCTACGTCATCAAGGCGCAACCCATCAATATCCTGCGCCTGCAAACCCGCATGTGGGCTGAACTGAAGTCCGGGCGCTGAGCATCATGAACGACAGCCGTTATGCGGCCCCGCACGCGGCGGACTCCGATGAGTTCGTGCGCGTCGCGGATCTGGTGAAAATCTTCGGCGATACGGTCGCCGTGCGTTCGGTGAACCTGTCGGTGCGCCGCAACGAACTCTTCGCGCTGCTGGGCAGTTCCGGCTGCGGCAAATCGACCTTGCTGCGCATGCTGGCGGGTTTCGAAGAAGCCACGTCCGGCCAGATCCTGCTGGATGGCGAGGACATCACCGGCATGCCGCCGTACCGGCGGCCGGTCAACATGATGTTCCAGTCGTATGCGCTATTCCCGCACATGTCGGTGGAAGCCAACGTCGCTTTCGGCCTCAAGCAGGAAGGCGTCGATCGCGCGGAGATCCACGACCGCGTGTTCGAGGCCCTGAACCTGGTGCAGATGGCCGGCTATTCGCGCCGCAAGCCGCACCAGCTGTCCGGCGGACAGCAGCAGCGCGTCGCGCTGGCGCGCAGCCTGGTCAAGCGCCCCAAGCTGCTGCTGCTGGACGAACCCATGTCGGCGCTGGACAAGCAGATCCGCCAGGCCACGCAGATCGAACTGGTGCGCATCCTGGAACAGGTGGGCGTGACCTGCATCATGGTCACCCACGACCAGGAAGAAGCCATGACCATGGCCAACCGCCTGGCCGTCATGACGGAAGGCCAGATCGTGCAGATCGGCACGCCGCAGGACGTCTACGAATTTCCCAATTCGCGCTTCGTCGCCGGCTTCATCGGCAGCACGAATCTGTTTTCCGGCACCATCGTGGTCGATGAACCCGACCACGTCGCCATCGAATCCGACCAGTTGTCGCGGCAGTTGTACGTCAGCCATGGCGTCAGCGAGCCGCTGGGCATGCAGGTCTACGTATCCATCCGCCCCGAACGCATCGTGGTGTCGCGGGAGCAGCCGGAAAGCATCTACAACTGGGCGCATGGGGCCGTCACCCACATGGCCTGGATGGGCAGCTACGCGCTGTATCACATCCGCCTGGATTCGGGCATGACGGTGGAGGCCACCGTGCCGCGACAGTTCTTCGCGCAGGGCGACGCGCCGGCCGTCCACGAAGAAGTCTACGTGGCGTGGGACGCCGACAGCGCCACGGTGCTGCCCTCATGAACATCATGCCGCTGCGCCGTTTGCTGCCGTCGCCGCGCGCGCTGGCCATCGTGCCGCCGTACGCCTGGCTGACCCTGTTCCTGCTGGTGCCTTTCCTGCTGGTGCTGAAGATCAGCTTCGCCGACCTGCAGTTCGGCGTGCCGCCTTATACGCCGCTGCTGGAGCTCAAGGACGAAGCGCTGAACTTCAGCCTGCACCTGCGCGGCTATGCGCTGCTGTTCACCGACAGCCTTTACCTGGCCACCTACCTGAGCTCGGTCAAGATCGCCGCCATCAGCACCGTCTGCTGCGTGCTGATCGGCTATCCCATGGCCTACTACATCGCCCGCTCGGCGCCGGCCACGCGCAATCTGCTGCTGCTGGGCGTGATCCTGCCTTTCTGGACCTCGCTGCTGCTGCGGGTCTACGCCTGGGTGGGCATCCTGCGCAACGATGGTCTGCTTAACAAGCTGCTGCTGGCGCTGGGCATTATTTCGCAGCCGCTGGAAATCTACCGCACCGACCTGGCCGTCTATATCGGCATGGTGTATTCCTATCTGCCGTTCTTCATCCTGCCGCTGTACGCCAACCTGGTGAAGATGGACCTGCGCCTGCTCGAAGCCGCCTACGACCTGGGTGCCCGGCCCTGGCAGGCCTTCTGGCAGATTACCGTGCCGCTATCGCGTCCCGGCGTGATCGCCGGCGCCATGCTGGTGTTCATTCCGGCGGTCGGCGAATACGTGATCCCCGAAATGCTGGGCGGCGCCAATACGCTGATGATGGGCCGCGTCATGTGGAGCGAGTTCTTCAACAATGCCGACTGGCCCATGGCCGCGGCCGTCACCTGCGTGATGGTCCTGCTGCTGCTGGTCCCGCTGGCGCTGTTCCAGTACAACCAGGTCAAACAGGTCGCGCCCGGCGGGGAGTCCCGGCAATGAAGGGGCCTCATCGCGGCATGCGCGCGCTGGCGCTGGGATTGGGCTTCGCCTTCCTGTATATCCCCATCCTCAGCCTGGTGGTGTTTTCGTTCAACGATTCGCCGCTGGTCACGTCGTGGTCCGGCTTCTCGTTCAAATGGTACGGCTCGCTGTTCCGCGACGATGCCTTGCTCAGCGCGGCCTGGCTGTCATTCCGTATCGCGGCGCTGGCGGCCACCGCGGCCACCATCATGGGCACCTGGGCCGGCTATGTGCTGGCGCGCATGGGCCGCTTTCGCGGCTTTTCGCTCTATATCGGCATGCTCAGCGCGCCGCTGGTCATCCCGGAGGTCGTCATCGGCATCTCGATGCTGCTGATGTTCGTCGAAGTGCGCACCACCATAGGCTGGCCGGAGAATGGGATCTTCACCATCTGGGCGGGGCACACCATCTTCTGCATGGCCTTCGTCGCCGTCATCATCCAGTCCCGCGTGCGCGACCTGGACCGTTCCCTGGAGGAAGCCGCGCTGGATCTGGGCGCCACGCCGCTGAAGGTGTTTTTCACCATCACGCTGCCCTTGATCGCGCCGGCGCTCGCGTCGGCCTGGCTGCTGTCTTTCACCCTGTCGCTGGACGACGTAATCCTGTCGTCCTTCCTGTCCGGCCCCGGCTATACCACGCTGCCCATCGAAGTATTTTCGCGCGTGCGGCTGGGATTGAAGCCGGAGGTCAACGCGCTTGCGGCGCTTTTCATTCTGATCGTCGGCGTGTGCGTCGTGGCGGCCAACCGCCTGCAGCGGCGCGCCGCCTTGAAGGGGACCCAATGAAACACACCGTACTCTACGGCCTCAAGCAATGCAGTACCTGCGTCAAGGCACGGACCTGGCTGGACGAACACGGCGTCAAGCACGAGTTCGTCGATTACCGCGATCATCCCGTGCCCGCCGGCACCCTCAAGCAGTGGGCGGAGCAGGTGGGGGGCTGGGAAAAGCTGGTGAACCGCACTTCCATGACCTGGCGCGCCCTGCCGGAAGCCCGCAAGGCCGCATCGAGCGATGGCGAATGGCAGGCCCTGATCGCCGAATTTCCCGCGCTGGTGCGCCGCCCGGTCACCGTGACGCCCGATGGCGTTGCCACCGTCGGCTTTTCGGAAAAGCGCTACACCGAACGTTTTGCCTGATACCGGTACCGGCGGGCCCATGCTGCCCGACTCCTTCTTCCACCGTGACGCCTGCCAGGTGGCGCGCGAACTTATCGGCATGGTGCTGCGCCGCCGCCACGACGGCCTGTGGCTGTCGGCCCGCATCATCGAAACGGAAGCCTATTACCTGAACGACAAGGGCAGCCATGCGTCGCTGGGCTACACCCACAAGCGGCGGGCGCTGTTCATGGACGGCGGCGCGATCTATATGTATTACGCGCGCGGCGGGGATTCGCTGAACATCAGCGCCGGCGGGCCCGGCAACGCGGTCCTGATCAAGTCGGCCCATCCCTGGGTGGATGCGGTCTCCGGCGAGGAATCCCTGGCGCGCATGCAGGCCCTGAATCCGGATGCCCAGGGCAGCAGCCGTCCGCCGCAGCGCCTGTGCGCGGGCCAGACCTTGCTGTGCCGCTCGCTGGGCTTGAAGGTGCCGGAGTGGGACGGCGGGCATTTCGATCCCGCGGTCTTCTTCGTGGAAGATATAGGCGCGCGGCCGTCCAGATTGATCCGTACCGTGCGGCTGGGGATACCCGAAGGCCGCGACGCGCATCTTCCGTATCGCTTCGTCGATCCGGCCTATGCGCCGTTCTGCACGCGCAATCCGCTGCGGCGCGGGCAGGTGGCGGGGCGGGACTATGACTGGGTGACGCGGCAGGGCCGGCCTTGCAAGGGTCAGGCCTTGCGGTCCTGACCCTCTCCGGCTTTTTCTCGGCGCTTCGCGCTCTTTCCCCTGAGATCAGTCGTTCTGGTCGTTCAGCCGGACGCGTGCCTGGCTGCGCAACACCAGCTTGGTCTTCAGCCTCTGATACTTGCGCAGAATGCGCTGGCGATTCAGCGTCTTGCTGTAGGCGAACACCGGGACGGCCTGCTTGGAGCCAAAGCCGTCGATCAGATACAGGCCCGGCTCGCCGTCGGCATTCTCGCCCATCACCACGTTGCGGGCCGACACATCGTTCAGGATGATGTGGTGATCCGCCAGCGTGTCGAAGAAATAATCGAGTTCGCGGGCGAGCTTCTCGCCCAGGCCTTGCTCGCGCACGATCTGTTCGACCGTCGGCGCCAGGCCGCCCTTGCCGTCGGTAATTTTTTCGACCAGCAGCCCCAGCCCCATATCCGTCTGGGCCAGGCCCAGCACGCGGGCCATGGGGACCTTCCAGCGGCCGGCGGCCACGTTCTGCGCGGCGGTGTATTCGGCCAGTTCGGCGACGTGGTTGCGGTAGGCGCCTTCGCGCTGATGGTTCTTGCGCCAGCGGCGCAGCGGCCGTGTGCTGAGATGCTCGGCCATGGCCGGAAAATCGATGACTTTTACCAGCAGGGACGGGTCATAAGGATGCTGGTATACCAGGCGCTCGGCGCCTGACGCGATGGGACGCAACCCGGCCAGCTCCAGCAGGCGGAACTGGGTATGGATTTGCAGGGCGGTGGGCGCGGGCTGCGATTGCAGCGGCGCAGCGACCGTCTCGCGCCGGACGGGCAGGGCGACGATGCTCATAGTTAAGGCCTGGAACGCTCCCGTGGCTGTTTTGTTTTTGCGACTGCCACAGTTCTATGACGAAAATTCGACGATGCCGGTAGTGTGACCTTTTAAAACTGCGCCGGAAAGCGAAAGTTCGGCAATGTGGCGTACGCCCTACAATGGGGCGTGAATACCTGGGAGACCGTGTTGCCGCAAAGCGACATTTTGCTGTGGATAGGGGTGGGCATCGGGGCGGCCCTGTTTGCCGCCCTGGCGGCGGTGCTGGCCGCCTGGGGCGCCGCCAGGGCAAAAAAGGGGACCGATAATCTCGCCGCCGCGCTGGCCGAGCAGGAGCGCGTCGCGGCCGCGCTGCGTGGCGAGCTGGCGGAAAGCCAGCGGGCATTGCGCGGCGAAATGAGCGACGCCATGCGCGGCCTGCGTATCGAGCTGGGCCGGCATCTGGACGATTTGCGCCACGGCGTGGCGCGCGAGGCGCAGGCCTCCCGCAGCGAATCCGCCGAATCGCTGGGGCGGTTCAGCACCGTCTTCGGCGAACAGGTGCAGCGCCTGATCGACATGAACGACCGTCGCCTGCAGGAGGTCCGGCAGACCGTGGATCAGCGCCTGCAGGCGCTGCAGGCGGACAACGCCGGCAAGCTCGAGGAAATGCGCCGCACCGTCGACGAGAAGCTGCATGCCACCCTGGAGCAGCGCCTGGGCGAATCATTCAAACTGGTTTCGGAAAGGCTGGAGGCCGTGCACAAAGGCCTGGGCGAAATGCAAACCCTGGCCTCCGGCGTCGGCGATCTCAAGCGCGTGCTGACCAACGTCAAATCGCGCGGCACCTGGGGCGAGGTGCAACTGGCCCGGCTGCTGGAAGACAGCATGGCTCCCGAACAATACGCCCGCAATGTGAAACCCGTCCCGAACAGCGACGCGATCGTCGAGTTCGCCATCCGCTTGCCGGGGCGCGCCGATGACGGCGCGCCGGTGTGGCTGCCGCTGGACGCGAAGTTTCCCAAAGAGGAGTACGAGCGCCTGATCGAGGCCGAGCAGGCCGCCGATGCCGATGCCGCGCGCCTGGCCGCCGCGGCACTGGCCAAGGCCATCGAAGTGCAGGCCCGCGCGATCTCGGACAAGTACGTCGCGCCGCCGCACACCACGGATTTCGCCATCATGTTCCTGCCCACCGAAGGCTTGTATGCCGAGGTCCTGCGGCGCCCCGGCCTGATCGACAAGCTGCATCGCATGCGCGTCAATGTGGCGGGCCCGGCCAATCTGGCGGCGTTGTTGAACAGCCTGCAGATGGGCTTTCGCACGCTGGCCATCGAGCGCCGTTCATCGGAGGTCTGGCAAGTGCTGCGCGCCGTCAAGACCGAGTTCGGCCGTTTTGGCGACGCCCTGGCCGGCGTCAAGCGCACGCTGGAGACCGCCAGTTCCAAGATAGGCCAGACCGAAACCCGGACCCGCGCCATGCTGCGCAGCCTCAAGGCCGTGGAAGCCTTGCCCGACGACGCGGCGGCGGCCGCTACCTTCGCGCAGCTGCCGGAAGAAACCGTCGCCACGCGGGACGACGAAGATGCGCGATCGGCGTAGCATGCCGCCTTGCGTGAATATGAAACCTACCCTTCGAGTGCTCTTATGCTCAGCCAGCAAGAATTGAAGCAGCAGGCCGCCATGGCCGCCCTGGATATCGTCGGCGAAGTCGCCGGCCCGGACGTCGTCATCGGCGTCGGCACCGGTTCAACCGCCGACCTGTTCATCGACGGCCTGGCGCGCTTCAAGGCCCGCCTGCGCGGCACCGTCGCCAGTTCCGAACGCAGTGCCGCGCGGCTGGCCGCGCTGGGCATACCCGTGCTGGACTTGAACGACGTCGAGTACATGCCGGTCTACGTCGACGGCGCCGATGAGATCGATGGCCACCTGCACATGATCAAGGGCGGCGGCGGCGCGCAGACGCGCGAAAAAATCGTCGCGTCGGTGGCCGATCGCTTCATCTGCATCGCCGACGAATCCAAGCTGGTGGAGCGGCTGGGCGCATTCCCGCTGCCGGTGGAAGTCATCCCCATGGCGCGCGCCGCGGTGGCGCGCAAGCTGGCGGCCCTGGGCGGGCGTCCGGCGCTGCGCGACGGCTTCATCACGGACAATGGCAACGTCATACTCGACGTGGCGGGCCTGGAGATTACCGACGCCCCCGCGCTGGAGATGTATATCAACAATCTGCCCGGCGTCGTTACCTGCGGCCTTTTTACGCAGCCCGGCGCGGATGTCGCGCTGCTCGCCACGCAGCAGGGCATACGGCGCCTGGAGCGCCAATAGCCGCACTAGCCGGCCGCGCCGCCTGAGCGGCCGTGCGTTTCATAATCCTGTCACATGGGAGTCATAACCTAGCCGACCGATGCGGCCTGGGGACTTCTGATGGCGTTTCTTGGAGGCTCGCATGGCAATGGAACCATCGTTAACCCCGCAGGGAGCCCGGATGACCGAGCACACTAACAAACAATTCGATGCCGACCTGGAAGGCGTCCGTTCGCAGTTTCTGGCGATGGGCGGCGTGGTGGAGGCCATGATCCAGGACGCCGTCGATGCCTTGGCCAACGGCGATCTGGACCTGGTCGACAAGGTACGCGAGCGCGAAAAGGAAGTGAATCGCTACGAGGTCGATATCGACCAGCGCATCAGCCAGATCCTGGCGCGCCACCAGCCCACGGCCATCGATCTGCGGATGCTGCTGGCGGTGTCCAAGATGCTGACCGATATGGAGCGTTCGGGCGACGAGGCCGAAAAGATCGCCACCGTCGCGCGCCGCATCCATGACGGCGAAATCCGCTCCTTGCCGATGGTGGACCTGCGTCACATGGGCAATAGCGTGGGCTCGATGCTGCGCCAGTCGCTGGACGCGTTCGCCCGGCTCGATCCGGTGCAGGCGGCCCAGGTCGTTCGCAACGACAAGGATGTCGACAAAGAGTGGAAAGCGGCGCTGCGCCAGCTGATTTCATTCATGATCGAGGATCCGCGCACCATCACGCCCTCGATCGACCTGATCTTCATCGCTCGCGCGCTGGAGCGTATCGGTGACCACGCCAAGAACATGTCGGAACGGGTGATCTACATGGTGCGCGGCGCGGACGTGCGCCACACCGGGGCCAAGAACGCCGAGCGTCAGGCCCGCGGCGAAGAAGAAAGCACCGGAACCACGGAGTAGGACGCGTCGGTCGCGCCCGCCGGCGCCGGACACCCGGACCCGCGGCGCGATACGAAAAGACCCCCGACGGCTGGATGCAGCCACCGGGGGTCTTTTCACTGCTTATTGATGCTCAGGCGGACGGCGGAACGAAACCCTGGGCTTCGACGTTGCCGTCCTCGAACAGGAAACGCTCCATCTGCTGTTGCAGGTACTTGCGGGCGCGGGCATCGGCCAGGTTCAGGCGGTTCTCATTGACCAGCCGGGTCTGTATGCCTTTCCACTCTTCCCACGCCTCTTTGGAAACCTCTCGCCAGATGCGCTGGCCGAGTTCGCCGGGGTAGGGCGGGAAGTCCAGCCCTTCGGCGTCGCGCTTCAGTTTGACGCAATGAACGGTACGGGTCATGGGTATTGCTGCCGGATAAAGTTGGATCGTCGATTTTACCGAAACACCCGCGCCAGTGGCCGGCTTGCCCAGGCGCGGCCGGCTCCAGGCGCGGCCGGCTAGGCGCGGCCGGCCAGGCGCGGCCATCCTCTACAGCCGCTTGATGAACACCAGGCTGTTGCGCGACCGGTTGTAATTCTGCTGCTTGTCGCGCGGCAGGTCGGCGATGCCGCCCTGCACGAAGCCGCGCTTCATGAACCAGTGCGATGTGCGGGTCGTCAGCACGAACAGCCGCTTGGCGCCCAGCGCCCGCGCGCGCGATTCCATGTGGCGCAGCAGCAGTTCGCCTTCGCCGGAACCCTGCCATTCCGGATGCACGATCAGGCAGGCCATTTCCGCCATCTGCTCGTCCAGATAGGGATGCAGCGCCGCGCAGCCGTAGATCACGCCATCGTGCTCCAGCACCGTGAAGTTCTCGACGTCGCGTTCGATGGTGCTGCGGCCGCGCGGCACCAGCGTGCCGTCGGCTTCCAGCGGTTCCACCAGGCTGAGGATGGCGCCCACGTCATCCAGCGTGGCCGCCCGCAGGTCGTCCAGCGTGTCTTCCACCACCATGGTGCCGACGCCGTCGTGCGTGAAGATTTCCAGCAGCACGCTGCCATCCAGGCTGAAGGGCACGACGTGCGAGCGCGCCACGCCGCGCTTGACCGCCTGCGAGCTGTACTTGACGAACAGCGCCGTGTCCTCGTCCAGGCCGCCCTTGGCCAGCAGCGCATCCGCATCCACGCGCGCCAGTTCGGTGTCGATGGTGCCGTCTTCGTTGCGCACGCCTTCGGTGGTGGACAGGAAGATCAGTTTTTCCGCCCGCAAGGCGACGGCGACGCTGGTCGCCAGGTCTTCCATGGCCAGGTTGAAGGCTTCGCCCGTAGGCGAGAAGCCCAAGGGCGACAGCAGGATCACCGAGCCTTTTTCCATGGCGAAGCGCATCGCGTCGACGTCGATCTTGCGCACGTGCCCGGTGTGCCGGTAGTCCACGCCGTCGATCACGCCGGTGGGCCGGGCGGTGACGAAATTGCCCGAAATCACGCGGATCTGCGAATGCGACATCGGCGTGTTCGGCAGCCCCTGGCTGAAGGCGGCTTCGATGTCCAGGCGGATTTCGCCGGCGGCCTCCTTGGCGCATTCCAGCGACGCCGCGTCGGTGGGCGACAGGCCGCGGTCGAACTGATGGCTGAAACCCTTGAGCCGCAGCTGTTCGTTGACCTGCGGCCGCGAACCATGCACCAGCACCAGCCGTATGCCCAGCGCCGACAGCAGCGAAAGATCCTGCACCAGGGTGTTCAAGGCGCCCGCCTGGATCAGCTCGCCGCCGAATGCCACGACGAAGGTCTTGCCGCGGAACGCATGTACATACGGCGCGACCTCACGAAACCAGCGCACGAACTGCGCGGGAGCGAACTCGGGGGCTTCCAGGGCTGAAACGGTGTCTTGATCCAGGTCGGGCATGGTGCGTATAAGAGCCGGAAAACGGGTAGGGCGGCCAGGCGTAACCTGGGTTGAATCGCGAAATTATAGTGATGGCGCTACAGCGTGCCCGGATAGGTGCCGCCGTCCAGCACCAGATTCTGGCCCGTCATGAATCCGGCACGGGCGCCGCACAGGAAGGCGCAGGCGTCGCCGAACTCGGCCGGGTCGCCCAGGCGCCGCGCCGGTACGGTCCGGCGGCGCGCTTCCAGGATGTCCTCGACCGATTTGCCGGTTTTCTGCGCCGTCGCGATCGCCGTGCCGCGCAGGCGGTCCGTCTCGAAAGGACCGGGCAACAGGTTGTTGATGGTGACATTGTGCTCCGCGACCTGGCGCGCCAGGCCCGCGACGAAGCCGGTCAGGCCGGCCCGCGCGCCATTGGACAGGCCCAGATGGTCGATGGGCATTTTCACGGCCGCCGAAGTGATATTGACGATGCGGCCGAAGCGGCGCCGGATCATGCCGTCGATGGTGGCCTTGATCAGTTCGATGGGGGTGATCATGTTGGCGTCCAGCGCCTTGATCCAGTCGTCGCGCGACCATTCGCGGAAATCGCCCGGCTTCGGGCCGCCCGCGTTGTTGACCAGGATGTCCGGTTCCGGGCAGGCCGCCAGCAGGCGCGCACGGCCCTCCGCGGTCGTGACGTCGGCGACCACCGCCGTCACCGTGGCGCCGGTTTCGGCGCGGATCGCCGCGGCCGCTTCCTCCAGCGCGTCGGCGCCGCGCGCCGACATCACCACCCGCGCGCCCTCGCGCGCCAGCGACAGCGCGCACGCGCGGCCCAGCCCCTTGCTGGATGCGCAGACCAGCGCGGTACGTCCTTCGATGCCCAGATCCATGGTTCGGTCTCCTGATGCTAAACAGGCGGGACGGCTGACGGGAAGCTGACGTCGTGGCGCTTTCGCCAGCGCGTTCCCCGCAAAAGCGGAAGAAAAATTACCTAATTTTTAGAAAAAAAGGGTCGCAACTTGAAGTTTGCCCGTTAATATTTTGAAATACGCGCTGAGCAGTATGACGACAAGCGGGAACCCCTCCGGGTCCAACAATGATTCCAAGCCGACATGGAGACACGCCGTCGTCCGATGCGTCGGTCATTTCTCGAGGATACACGGCAGTGACGCAATCCTATTGGTTGACCCTGGATCCTGCTACCCGTGAGCTGCGTGCAGGGTTTCGGGCTGCCGCCGCGGCGGCACCGCCCGACAGCGATATGTTGCAAGCCGCGCTGGCGGCGCGCGGCTGGACGCCCGATGCGCTCGACAGCGCCGCGGTGGCCGGTTTCCTCGCGCGCTGCCAGGAAGCGGCGGCCCGCCTCAGCGCCGAAGCCCTGCGCCAGGCCGGCACCGCCGTGGCGGCAGTGTCCTCGGCCGTCCAGGAAGTGTCCGGTGAACTGGCCGCGATCGAATCCAATGCCGCGCGGCTGGGCGCGGTGCTGGAACTGATGGACAACCCCGAGCCTGCCGCCGCTCCCGCCGCCGCGGATGGTGACGACGGCGTCGTCGAAGCGGTGATCGGCGAAGTCGTCGATGGCTCCTTCGAACTGACCGTCACCGAAGATAAGCTGCAGGTCTACCTCACCTTGCATCCCGCCAGGGGCGGCCGCGGCATACAGCTGGGCGACGTGCGCGCCGCGTTGGCGCAGCAAGGCGTCGTTTATGGCCTGGACGAACAGTTGTTGCTGCAAACGGTGGAAGGGGGCGTGGCGGAAGACGTGCTGATCGCTTCGGGCATTCCCCCCAAGGCAGGCGCGCCGACGCGATTCGAAAGCCTGCTGTCGCGCCACGCCGCCGACGACGTCGACGAGAACGCCCTGGTGGATTACCGCTCCATGGGCAACCTGGTCCTGGTCAAGAGCGGCATGCCCTTGATGCGGCGGATCCCCGGCACGGCGGGCGCCGACGGCATCGATGTCTACGGCAATCCTGCCCCCGCGCCGGCACCGGAAGACCTGCCCTACGACGACAATCTGACGGGCGTGGTGCGCGATCCCAACGATCCGGAGGTGCTGGTCGCCGCCATCGACGGTGCGCCGTCGGTGATGCCCTGCGGCGTCTCGGTCAACCCCGTGGTCGAGGTGGACGCGGTCAACCTGAACTCGGGCAACATCAACTTCGAAGGCACGCTGCAGGTGCGTGGCGACGTTACCACCGGCATGTCGGTCAAGGTCAGTGGCGACGTGCTGGTCAGCGGCACCGTGGAAGCCGCGCACATCGATGCCGGCGGCAATGTGGTGGTCAAGGGCGGCATACTGGGGGCGGCTGAAGGCGCGACCACCGGCGAGCCCACCACCCGCCTGGCGCAGGTCACGGCGCGCGGTTCCGTCAAGGCGCGCTTCATCGGCAATGCCTCCATCAACGCGGGCAAGGACGTCCAGGTCGAAAGCGAGATCCGCCAGAGCGAGGTGAATGCCGGGGATACCGTCACCGTGGGCGCGAAAGGATCCACGCAGGGCAATATCAACGGCGGACAGGTGCGCGCGCTGCGCGGCGTCCGCGCGGCCACGCTGGGCACCATGGCCGGCGTCAAGACCATCATCCAGGTCGGCGTCAACCCGCATGCGCAGGCGCAGAAAGAAGCCTTGCAGCGCACCCGCAAGCGTCTGCAGGAAGAAAAAGCCAAGCTGGAGCAGTTGCTGATTTTCCTGCGCAAGAATCCCGAGAAGGCCGCCAACGGCATCGGCGAGCGCGCGGTGCAGACCCATGCCAAGCTGATGAAGGATCTGGCCGGGGTGGATGCCCGTGAACGGCGCCTGTCGGCCGATAGCACGGTTGCCGAAGACGCCGTCATCCATGCATCGCGCAAGATCCACGGCGGCGTCGAACTGCATGTGGTCAATCGGCATGAATCGGTGACCGAGGACCTGCCGGCCGGTACGGCCAAGCTGTCGGATGGCAAGCTGATCATCCGGTAACGCCGGGGCTTGGGCAGCCCGCCGCGCTGAAGCGCTGCCGCGGCGTTTGCCCGGACCGGCGTGCTGGAGCACAGCGGCGGCGTGCCCTGGCGCGCCGAGCGCGCGTGCCTTGGAACGCAGGCCGCGGCCGCTTCCCGCGAAATCTATAATCGCGGTAATGACTGTCAAGCCTCAAACCCCCTCTCGGCGCGGCCGGGGCGCGCCCGGAGCGGCCGCCGCTTCCTCGACCGCATCGCCGGCATCGCCCGCAAGGCCCGCAACCCCGCCCAAGCCCGCCGCCGCGCCGCGCGTCATCCCGCCCATCCGCTACCCGGAAGACCTGCCCGTCAGCGCCCGCCGCGATGAAATCGCGCGCGCCATCCAGGAACATCAGGTCGTTATCGTCAGCGGCGAAACCGGCTCCGGCAAGACGACGCAGCTGCCCAAGATCTGCCTGGACATCGGCCGCGGCCGCACGCGCATGATCGGCCATACCCAGCCGCGGCGCCTGGCCGCGACTTCGGTGGCACGGCGCATCGCGGAAGAGCTGGAAACTCCCCTGGGCGAGGTCGTCGGCTACCAGGTACGTTTCAATGACCGCACCGGCCCCAACGCCGCGGTCAAGCTGATGACCGACGGCATCCTGCTGGCCGAAACGCAGCGCGATCCCCTGCTCAAGCGCTACGACACGCTGATCATCGATGAAGCGCACGAGCGCAGCCTGAACATCGATTTCCTGCTCGGCTACCTGAAGCGCGTGCTGCCGCGCCGGCCCGACCTCAAGGTCATCATCACCTCGGCCACCATCGATGCCGAACGCTTCGCCCGCCACTTTGCGGCCGAGCCGGAACCGCGCATCGGCGCGCCCGCGTCGGCGCCGGACGTCGTCGCGTCCGTTTCGGCGCCGGCCGCCGGCACGCCCGCGCCGGTCATCGAGGTCTCGGGTCGCCTCTACCCCGTCGAAGTCCGCTATCGCCCCGTCCGCCAGGAAGAAACCGACGAAGAAGCCGCCGTCCGTTCCGCCCGCGAGCGTGCCGGCGACGAAGAGCGCGACCTGGTCGACGCCATCGTCGACGCCGTCGACGAATGCGCGCGCCATGGCCCCGGCGACATCCTGGTTTTCTTGCCCGGCGAACGCGAGATCCGCGAGGCTTCCGAAGCCTTGCGCAAGCGGCATCCGGCGGCTACCGAAATCCTCGCGCTGTACGCCCGCCTGTCCCAGGCGGAACAGGAGCAGATATTCCGCCCGCGCGGCAGCGGCCGGCGGGTCGTCCTGGCCACCAACGTGGCCGAAACGTCCCTGACCGTGCCGGGCATCCGCTTCGTGGTGGACAGCGGCCTGGCGCGCGTCAAGCGCTACTCCTGGCGCAACAAGGTCGAACAGCTGCGCATCGAACCCATCAGCCGCGCATCGGCGAACCAGCGCGCCGGCCGCTGCGGCCGCGTGGGGCCGGGCGTTTGCATTCGCCTGTACGACGAGGCCGACTTCAACGCCCGCGCGCCGTTCACCGATCCGGAGGTGCTGCGTTCTTCGCTGGCGTCCGTGATCCTGCGCATGAAGTCGCTCAAGCTGGACGACATCGAGGATTTTCCTTTCGTCGAGGCGCCGCCGGGACGAGCGATCGCCGACGGCTACCATCTGCTGCAGGAGCTGGGCGCGATCGAAGCCGTGCAGCGCGACGAACAGGACGCCGCGGCCGGCCCCGCCTTCGTCCTGACGCGCACGGGCCAGGAGCTCGCCCGTTTGCCGCTGGACCCCCGCATCGGCCGCATGATCCTGGCCGCGCGCGAACAGCAATGCCTGACGGAAATGCTGATCATCGCGTCGGCCCTGTCCATCCAGGACCCGCGCGACCGCCCCATGCAGGAAAAAGAGGCGGCCGAAAACGCCCATGCCAAATTCGCGGACGACAAATCGGAGTTCCTTTCCTTCCTGAAGCTGTGGCGCTGGTACGGCGAACAGGTGCAGCACAAGGCGTCCCAGCGCAAGCTCGTGGCCCTGTTGCGCCAGAATTTTCTGTCGCCCCTGCGCCTGCGCGAATGGCATGACGTGCATAGCCAGCTTGCCTCGGTGGTGGGCGAACAGGGCTGGCGCCTGAACCAGGCCGAGGCCACCTTCGAACAGATCCACATGGCGCTCCTGAGCGGCCTGCTGGGCAACATCGGCTACAAGAGCGACGAAGGCGGGCACTACCAGGGCGCGCGCGATATCCGCTTCCACATCCATCCCAGCTCGCGCCTGGTCAAGAAGGCCGGGCGCTGGATCGTCGCCGCCGAACTGGTGGAAACCACCCGCCTGTACGCGCGTTGCGTCGCGCGCATCGAACCCGCGTGGATAGAGCGGGCGGCCGCGCATCTGCTGCGCCGCAACTGGTCCGACCCGCGCTGGGAAAAGAAAGCGGGGCAGGTGGTCGCCAACGAGCGCGCCACTCTGTACGGCCTGGTCATCTATGCCGGACGCCGCGTGCACTATGGCCGCATCAATCCCCAGCATGCGCGCGAGCTCTTCATCCGCGAAGCCCTGGTACCGGGCGAGATCGATACCCGGCTACCCTTCGTCGCGCAGAACCGCCGCCTGATCGCGGAGATCGAAAAGCTGGAACACCGCGCGCGCCGGCCCGATATCCTGGTCGACGAGGCCTTGATAGAGGCCTTCTACGATCGCCAGATTCCCGCCGGGATGAGCCAGACGGCAACCCTGGAGAAATGGTACGCCGGCCTGGACAAGCCGGCCGCCGACGCGCTGCTGCTGACTCGCGATGCCTTGATGCGCCACGAGGCCGCCGGCATCACCACCGAAGTCTTTCCGAAGAAGGTGGAGTGGCAGGGCGTCACCATGGCGCTGGACTATCACTTCGAGCCCGGTTCGCCGCGCGACGGCGTGACACTGTCCGTACCGCTGTTCGCGCTGAACCAGATCGATCCGCAGCGCTGCGAATGGCTGGTGCCGGGCATGCTGAAGGAAAAAGTGCAGTTGCTGCTCAAGTCCCTGCCGCAGAAGATCCGCCGCCACTGCGTGCCCTTGCCCGACTATGCCGCCGGTTTCTACGACCGCTGGTTCGACCGTCTGGCGGACCCGCAGCAGGGCCTGCTGGATGCCCTGGCCGCCGACATGTGGGAACAGGTGAAGGTGCGGCCGGCGCCGGCCGACTTCAAGCTGGAAACCCTGCCGGCGCACCTGTTCATGAATTTCCGCGTGGTGGACGAGCATGGGCGCATGCTCGCGGCCGGCCGCAATCTGGCCTCGCTGAAGGCGGAGTTCGGCCGCCAGGCACAGGCCGACTTCCAGCAGCTGGCGGCGCGCGACACGCAGGTGGCGCAGGCCCTGGCCCAGGATGGGCTGACGACATGGTCTTTCGGCCAGCTGCCGGAGATCATGGAAATCAAGCGCAAGGGCCAGTCGGTGATCGGCTATCCGGCGCTGGTGGATCGCGGCACGCATTGCGACCTGGACGTGTACGACGACCCGGACGAGGCGCGCCGGCACCATCGCGCCGGCCTGCTGCGGCTGTTTCGTCTCGGCCTGCGCGAGCAGATCAAATTCCTGGAAAAGAACCTGCCGGACCTGACCCGCATGAGCATGCTGTTCATGCCGCTGGGCAGCCAGGAAAGCCTGCGCGACCAGATCATCGATTGCGCGCTGGAACGGGCCTGCCTGGCCGAACCGTGGCCGGTCAATCAGGAGGAGTTCGAGGCGCGCCGCCTGGAAGGCAAGGGCCGCCTGGGCCTGCTGGCGCAGGAAGTCGCGCGGCTGACCGCCGCCGTGCTGACGGAATGGTCGGCCCTGCAGCGCAAGATGCCGCAGGCCCGGGGCCATGCGGCCGCCTATGCCGACTTGCAGCAGCAGATCGGCGCGCTGGTGCCGGCCACATTCCTGCGCGATTCACCCTATGCGCAGCTGGCCCATTTCCCCCGGTATCTGAAAGCCGCCGCCGCCCGCATCGACAAACTGCGGGCCGATCCGGCGCGCGACCAGCGGCTGATGGCCGATATGGCGCCCCTGCTGACGCAATACCAGCGCGCCCGTGCCGCGCTGAAGGGCGCGGCCGATCCGCGGCTGGACGAATTCCGCTGGCTGCTGGAAGAGCTGCGGGTCGCGCTCTTCGCGCAAGAGCTGCGTACGCCGATGCCGGTATCGGTCAAGCGTTTGCAGAAGTCCTGGGAGTCGATGCGCCGCTGATCGCCTGTCGCCGGGCCGCGACGCGGCGGCAGGGCGGGCCGTTCGCGCGCCGCCTGGCGGAGGTCTTCCTGGAAATGGAGCGCGGGCGGCAACTGCGCCCGGTGATCTCGGCCTACCCGTCGCGGCGCCGGTCGCTCAGATCCAGACGAAGGCGCCCACTACCAGCACGACCAGGCCCCATTTCACGGCCTTGTACAAGGGCCGGTTCCAGGACTTGAAGCGCTTGCGCGCCTGGTCGAAACGCCAGTGCGCGTGTGTCAGGCGGTTGATGGCGCCGGTCTTGTCGCCTTCATCGTTGGGCGAGCTGGCGGCCGACATCACCACCTTGCCGAACCAGCTGTTGAAGGCTTCCGCCCAGCGCCAGCGCAGCGGCCGTTCCACGTCGCAGAACAGGATGATGCGGTTCCGGCCGGACTGGTTGTGCGCTTCGTGGATGTAGGTTTCGTCGAACACCACGCCTTCGCCGTCGCGCCAGCTGTAGCGTTCGCCGTCCACGTCGATATAGCAGCGGTCGTCGTTGGGCGTGGCCAGCCCCAGGTGATAGCGCAGCGATCCGGAAAACGGATCGCGGTGCGGGTTCAGTTTGCCTCCGTCGGGCAGCTCGGCGAACATCGCCGCCTTGACCTTGGGCAGGGTCTTGAGCAGTGCGACCGTGCGCGGGCACAGCGCTTCCGCCGACGGATGGCGGGCGTCGTACCACTTCAGGTAGAAGCGCTTCCAGCCGTACTTGAAAAAGGAATTGAAGCCGATGTCGTCATGGCGCTCCGCCGCCTTGATGCGGCGCAGTTCGGCCATTTGCAGGGCTTCGTCACGGATGATTTCCCAGTTGTCCTGCAGTACCTGCAATTCCGGGATTTCGCGCGTCGACACATAGGGCGTGGTGGGCACCCGCGAGACGAGCACCATGAAGGCGTTCACCGGGGCCAGCAGCACCGAATGGTCCAGGAACACACGGGACCAGGGCAGGCGCACGCGGCCGCGATAGTGTCCATACAGGATGGAAGCCAGCCAGATGCCGGGGATCAGCCATTTCATAGCGAAAGACGCGGAAAGTAAGGGGTAACCGCCTATTCTTGCACAGCCGGCGCCGGGATGGGACCCGGGATGCGGCGGGAGGGGGCCGGCGAGCGGTCCGCTGAGTACAATCGCGGTCATGTCAGAAGAAGCCGCCATCGCCCCGTCCCCGTTTGTTCATCTGCGCGTCCACTCCGAATTTTCGGTGGTGGACGGCACTGTTCGTATCCCCGATCTGGTCAAGCGCGCCGCCAAGCTGGGCCAGCCCGCCGTCGCGCTGACCGATCTTTCCAATCTGTTCGGCCTGATCAAGTTCTACAAGGCGGCGCGCGGCGCCGGCATCAAGCCTGTCGCGGGCTGCGATATCTGGCTGACCAACGACGAGGATCGCGACAAGCCGCACCGGATACTGGTCCTGGTGCGCGACCGCCAGGGCTATCTGGACCTGTGCGAACTGCTGTCGCGCGCATATCTCACCAATCAACACAAAGGTCGCGCGGAAGTCCGGCGTGAATGGCTGCAGCAGTCCAGCGGCCTGATCGTGCTGTCGGGCGGCCGGGCCGGCGACGTCGGCCAGGCGCTGGAAGCCGGCAATGCCGCACAGGCGCAAGTCCTGGCGCGCCAGTGGGCGGCGGCTTTCCCGAACGCCTACTACATCGAATTGCAGCGTGCCGGCATGGACGGCGACGAGGCCTATGTCCAGGCCGCGCTGCGCCTGGCCGGCGTCTGCAACCTGCCCGTGGTCGCCACCCATCCCATCCAGTTCCTGGACAAGCACGAATTCCAGGCCCATGAGGCCCGCGTCTGCATCGCCGAAGGCGAAATCCTGGCCAATCCGCGCCGGGTGCGCCGCTTTACGCCCGACCAGTACATGCTGGACAGCGACGAGATGGCGCGGCGCTTCGCCGACGTGCCATCGGCGCTGGCCAATACCGTGGAAATCGCCCGTCGCTGCAATCTGACGCTGGTGCTGGGCAAGCCGCGCCTGCCGAATTTCCCGACGCCGGAAGGCGTGACGCTGGACGACTATCTGGTCCAACTATCCGAACAAGGCCTGGAAAAGCGCCTGCTGTTCCTCTTCCCCAACGAAGAAGAGCGCAACGCCAAGCGCGAGGCCTACTTCGAACGCCTGCGCTGGGAATGCAAGACCATCATCCAGATGGGCTTTCCGGGCTACTTCCTGATCGTGCAGGACTTCATCAACTGGGGCAAGAACAACGGCGTGCCGGTAGGGCCGGGCCGGGGCTCGGGCGCCGGTTCGCTGGTCGCGTACGCGCTGGGCATCACCGACCTGGATCCCATCCGCTATGACCTGCTGTTCGAGCGCTTCCTGAACCCGGAGCGGGTGTCCATGCCCGACTTCGATATCGACTTCTGCCAGGACAACCGCGAACGCGTCATCGATTACGTCAAGGAAAAGTACGGCCGCGACGCGGTCAGCCAGATCGCGACTTTCGGCACGCTGGGCGCCAAGGCGGTGGTGCGAGACGCCGGCCGCGTGCTCGATATGCCGTACCTGTTCTGCGATGGCCTGTCCAAGCTGATCCCCTTCAACCCGGCCGATCCCTGGACCCTGGAGCGCGCGCTCAAGGACGAGCCCGCCTTCAAGGAGCGCTATGAGCAGGAAGAGGAAGTCCGCGGCCTGGTCGACCTGGCGCAGCCGCTGGAAGGCCTGACCCGCAACATCGGCATGCACGCCGGCGGCGTGCTGATCGCCCCCGGCAAGCTGACCGACTTCTGCCCGCTGTATTGCCAGCCCGGCCAGGAAAACAGCGCGGTGTCGCAGTTCGACAAGGACGACGTCGAAGCCGCCGGCCTGGTCAAGTTCGACTTCCTGGGCCTGCGCAACCTGACCATCCTGGACTGGGCCGTGCGCTATGTGCGCCAGTTCAACGAGAGCAAGCGCGACTTCGACATCATGGCCGTGCCGCTGGACGATCCCGCGGCCTACAAGGTCTTGACGGACGCCAACACCACCGCCGTGTTCCAGCTGGAATCGCGCGGCATGAAGGAGCTGCTGAAGAAGCTGCGGCCCAACACCTTCGAAGACGTCATCGCCATGCTGGCGCTGTATCGTCCCGGTCCGTTGGAATCGGGCATGGTGGACGACTTCGTCAACCGCAAGCACGGGCGCGCGCCGGTCGACTATTTCCATCCCGATCTGGAAGGCACGCTCAAGAGCACCTACGGGGTCATCGTCTACCAGGAACAGGTGATGTTGATCTCGCAGATCATCGGCGGCTATTCGCTGGGCGGCGCCGACCTGTTGCGGCGCGCCATGGGCAAGAAAAAGCCCGAGGAAATGGCCAAGCACCGCGAATTGTTCCAGAAGGGGGCGGAAGCCAAGGGCCACGATCCCAACCTGGCGGTCAAGCTGTTCGACCTGATGGAAAAATTCGCCGGCTACGGCTTCAACAAGTCGCACTCGGCCGCCTACGCATTGATCGCGTACCAGACTGCCTGGCTCAAGGCCTACCATCCGACGGAGTTCCTGGCCGCCACCTTGTCGTCCGATATGGACGACACCGACAAGGTGCAGACCTTCTGGCGCGACGCCAAGGACAACGGCGTGGAAGTGCTGCCGCCCGACGTCAACGCGTCGGGCTATCGCTTCGAACCCGTGGCCGACGAACGCACGGCCAAGGGCCTGCCGCCGCGCACCATGCGCTATGGCCTGGGCGCCGTGAAGGGCACCGGCCAGAGCGCCGTGGAAGACATCATCCGCGCCCGCCAGGAAGGCGGCCCGTTCCGCGACCTGTTCGACTTCTGCCGCCGCGTCGACAAGCATTCGGTGAACCGCCGCACCATCGAAGCCCTGATCAAGGCCGGCGCCTTCGACGGCATCGATGCCAACCGCGCCGCGCTGCTGGCCTCCGTGCCCACCGCCATGGAAGCCGCCGAGCAGGCCGCGCGCAGCGCCAACCAGGTGTCGCTGTTCGGCGATGACGATGGCAGCGATGTGGTCGCCAGCGAGCTGGCCAGGGTGCCGCCGTGGAATCTGCACACACGCCTGACCGAAGAAAAATCGGCGCTGGGCTATTACTTCAGCGGCCATTTGTTCGACGCCTGGCGCGATGAAGTCCGCCGCATCGTGCCCATGACGCTGGCGCGCCTGGAGCCGCAGCGCGAACCGCAATGGATGTGCGGCGTGCTGTCGGGCGTGCGCGCCATGATGACGCGGCGCGGCAAGATGGTGTTCGCGGTGCTGGACGACGGCACCGCGCAGGTGGAAATCTCCATCTTCAACGAGCTTTACGAAAAGCACCGCAACCGGCTGCGCGAAGACCAACTGCTGATCGTGCATGGCAAGGTCAGCAATGACGAGTATTCCGGCGGCATGCGCATCGTCGCGGAATCGCTGTTCGACCTGCAGCTGGCGCGCGAGGCCCGCGCCCGGTCGCTGCGCATCCGCCTGAACGGCAATGCCGACGCCGAACACCTGCGCAAGCTGCTCAATCCCTACCGCGCCGAACCGGAGAACGGCATCCCCGGCACGCCGGTGGAGGTGATCTACGCGCGCGGCAATTTCCTGTGCACGGTACGGCTGGGCGAGGATTGGCGCGTGCGCATGGCCGATGCGCTGCTGGACCGGCTGAATGAATGGACCCGCCCGGAAGGCGTGGAGATTTCCTACTCATGACACCTTTACGCATCGTCCATTCCGAGGCCGCGGTGGCTTTCGGCGGACAGGAGCACCGGATCTTCAAGGAAATGATCGCCATGCGCGAGCGTGGCCATCACATGGAAGCCATCTGCCAGTCGCGCGCGCAGCTGGTCAAGCGGCTGGGCGACGAGGGCTTCAAGGTCCATCAGGTCGACATGGACGGCGTGCCCAATTACTTCAAGGGCATCGCCGCCATCCGCCGCATCCTGCGCGAAGGCCGCTTCGACGTGCTGAATACCCACAGCCGCCGCGATACCGTGATCGCGGCGCCGGCGGCGCGCATGGCCGGCACGCCGCTGATCGTGCGTACGCGGCATCTGGCCAGCAAGGTCGGGTCGATGTGGTCGTACACGATACTGCCGCATCGGGTTACCACCGTCAGCGATCATGTGCGGGAGTACCTGATCACGCGCGGCGTGCCGCGCGAACGCGTTGCCACGCTGTATTCGCCCATCGTGCCGCCGCCGCCCATCGAAAGGTCCACGCTGCGCGATGAACTGAACCTGGCCGACACCGATATCGTCGTCGGCTGCGTCGCCGTGATGCGGCCGGCCAAGGGCCATATCGCCCTGATCGACGCCATGCGGCCCTTGATGGCCACGCGTCCCAATCTGCACCTGGTCTTCGTGGGCAGCGGTTCGCCCACTTTCGAACGCGTGCAGGCCTACATCGCCGAACTGGGCCTGGAGTCGCGCATTCATCTGATGGGTACGCGGCGCGACGTGCCCAATCTGCTGGCGGGTTTCGACCTGTTCGCGCTGGCCACCGAACAGGAAGCCTCCGGCACCGTCTACGTCGAAGCGCAGGCCAGCGGCCTGCCGGTGGTGGGCACCAACGTGGGCGGCGTGTCCGAAATGTTCCGCGATGGCGTCAGCGGCTTTCTGGTGCCGTCCAAGGACCAGGCCGCCCTGACCGACGCGCTGCGCCGCCTGATCGACGATCCGGCCCTGCGCCGCCAGATGGGCGACGCCGGCCGCCGCATGATCCGCGAAGAAGGCATCTTCTCGCCGCAGCGGCTGGCCGAGCGCACCGAAATCATCTATCGCAAATGGCTGGCGGAGCGGCGGCGATGAAGCAACAGGCGCTGCGGCGCGCGCACAATGTGCCGGTGCTGATGTACCACCACGTCACCCCGGCGGGTGGCATGATCGCCGCCACGCCCGCGCATTTCGAAAGCCAGATCGAACGCCTGGCGCGTTCCGGCTATACCGCGTTGACGGCCGATCGGTTCGCCGCCCACCTCGCCGGCGAGCCGGCGCCCGAGAAGTCCGTGCTGATTACCTTCGATGACGGCTATCTGGACAACTGGGTGCATGCCCATCCCATCCTGCATCGCTACGGCATGCATGCCGTCATGTTCATCGTCACCGGCTGGATAGGCGAGGGCCCGGCCCGGCCCGTCGCGGGGCAGGCGGGGGCGCCCGTTGCGCCCGATCACGCCGCCTGCAAGGCAGCCATCGCGGATGGGCGGGCCGACCAGGTCATGGCGCGCTGGAGCGAGATCGAAGCCATGCGCGCGGCGGGTACGTTCGAATTTCATAGCCACACGCACACCCATACCCGTTGGGACAAGGTCTGCGGTGCGGACACCGCCGCGAAACGCGAGCACGTTGCCGAGGAACTGCGGCATTCCCGCGAGATCCTCGGCCAGCGGCTGGGCGAACAAAGCCCGCATCTGTGCTGGCCGCAGGGCTATTTCGACGCCGATTATCTGGATGCCGGCCGCCAGGCCGGTTTCCGCTACTTCTATACCACCGACGCCTTGGGCCAGAACACGGCCGGCGGCGATCCGGAACATATCTACCGCTTCGCCGTGCGCGATCAACCGGGCCGCTGGCTGGCGCGGCGGCTGTGGCTGGGCGGACATCCCTTCTGGGGACCGCGCTACCACGCCTGGAAGGCCTGGAAACGCCGGCTGAGGGGACGCGCATGAAGCTTTCGGTCATCGTCATCACGAAGAACGAAGCAGCCAACATCGTCGCATGCCTGGACTCCGTGGCCTTCGCCGACGAGTTCATCGTGGTCGACTCCGGCAGCACCGACAACACCGTCGAACTCGCGCGCTCCATGGGCGCGACGGTCGAACAGACCCACGACTGGCCGGGCTTCGGCCCGCAAAAGAATCGCGCGCTGAATCTGGCGGAAGGCGAATGGGTGCTGTCCATCGATGCCGATGAGCGGGTGACGCCGGAGCTCGCCAAGGCCATACAGGAGGCCATCGCGGCGCCCCGCTACGATGCCTACGAAATCGCCCGGCTGTCGGATTTCTGCGGACGCTTCATCCGCCACAGCGGCTGGTGGCCCGACTACGTGCTGCGCCTGTTCCGTCGCGGCACCGCGCGCTTCAGCGACGCGGCGGTGCATGAAAAAGTGGTGCCCGCGCAGGGCAGCGGCATCGGCCGGCTGCAGGGACATTTCCTGCACTACCCGTATCCGCACCTGGATGCGCTGGTCAACAAGGTCAATCGTTATTCATCCGACGCGGCCGCCATGATGCACGCGCGTGGCAAACGTACCGGCATCTTCGGCGCGCTGGGCCATGGCTTCTGGACTTTCATCCGCATCTACCTGATCCGGCGCGGCTTTCTCGACGGCCGCCATGGATTGGTGCTCGCGGTGACCGCGGCGGCCGGCAGTTTCTTCCGCTACGCCAAGCTGATGTTCCTATCCGAAAACGCGCGCCGCGACGGCGCTCCCCGTCCTTGAAAATCCTCTATACGAACTTCCATCCGCGCAACGGCGGGGGGCACGTCACCTACATCATGAACCTGGCGCGCGGCCTGCGGCACGCGCATGAGATTACCGTCGCCACGCCGGGCACCAGCCGCTTGTACCGCTATGCGGGCGAGCTGCCCGGCGTGCGGGCGGTGGATATGCGTTTTCGCTCGCGCGCGGCCGCCTTGTTCAGCGAGTCGGCGGCGCTGCGCCGCCTGATCCGGCAGGAGCGTTACGACGTCATCCATGTGAACGGTTCCACCGACCACCGGCTGGCGATGATCGCCACCCTGGGCATGCGGCGGCCGCCCATCGTGTTCACCAAGCACAACGACCTGCCGCTGGGCACCGTGGGCCATCGCCTGCGCGCGCGGTTCGGCACCGATCGCGTCATCGCGGTCAGCGATTTCGTCGCCGGTCTGCTGCGCGCATCGCCGTATGGCCGGCTGCCCATCACGACCATCCGTCACGGGATCGATACGGACTACTTCGCGCCGCCGTCGGACGCGCTGCGTCCCGCCCTGCGCGAAAAGTACTTCGGTCCGACGGCGCCAGGCAAAATCCTGTTGGGCAGTTCCGGCGGCACGGATTACGACAAAGGCTGGCTGGACCTGCTGGCCGGTCTGGCGCAACTGGCGCCGGACGAGCGCCAGCGCTTTCGCGTCCTGGTCGCGGGCGATCCACCCAACGAGGAAAAAATGGCGCGCGTCCGTGAACTGGGCGTGCAGGACCAGGTGGTATTCCCCGGCTTGCTGGACGACGTGCGGCCCGTGCTGGCCGCCTGCGACGTCGGCTTCGTGCTGTCGTACCGCGAAGCCTTGTCCTTCGCCTGCCGTGAGGTCATGTCGCTGGGCCTGCCGGCCCTGGTGTCCAACGCCGGCGGCCTGCCGGAAAACGTCGTCGACGGCCGCGACGGCTGGATCGTGCCGGTGCGCGATCCGCGGGCCATAGCCGAGGTGCTGCGCGGCATGCTGGCCGATCCGTCGCGCGTGCTGGCCATGGGCGCCGCGGCACGCGAAAAAAGCCTGCGCGAATTCAACCTGGCCGCGTTCGTCGAAGCGACGTTCGCGGTATACCAGGCCGCGCTCGCCGGCGGCTGAACGGCGCTCCCTATAATCGCCGCCATGGCTATCCCCATCCTCATGTATCACCAGGTCGGCCCGCTGCCGCCACGCGGCACGCCCTACCGCGGCCTGACCGTGGACACCGCCGGCTTCAAGCGGCAGATGTCCTGGATGCGCCGCTTCGGCTATCGCGGCCTGTCGATGCGCGACCTGATGCCCTATCTGCGCGGGGAACGCAACGGCAAGGTATTCGGCATCACCTTCGACGACGGCTATCGCAACGTGCATCGCAACGCGATGCCCGTGCTGGCGCAGCTGGGCTTCACCGCCACCAACTATTTCGTCGCCCGCCAATTCGGCGGCAGCAACGTCTGGGATCATGCGCAAGGGGTGCCGCCATCACCGCTGATGACCGTGGAAGAAATGCGCGAATGGGCGGCGGCCGGCAACGAAGTCGGCTCCCACACCCTGGATCATGTCCATTTGCCGCAGCTGGGTCCCGATGAAGCCCGTCGCCAGATCGCCGAATCGCGCCGCGAACTGGAAGAGGCGCTGGGCGCGCCGGTCACGGCCTTTTGCTATCCCTACGGCGAATACAACGAAGCGCTGATGGCGATGGCGCGCGACGCCGGCTATGACAACGCCACGCTGACGAGGCGTGGCGTGGCGAACGCCCAGGATGACCCCATGGGCCTGCCGCGCGTACTGGTCGCCGGTTCGACCGGCCTGTTCAGTTTCCTGCGCAAAACCCTGACCACGTACGAAGACCGCAAGCGCCGCCGCTGGTAGGTTCGGCGCCCGGCCCGCCGGCTCAAGGCGCGGTAGCGTGCTCCAGCCGGGTCAGCCAGGCGATGGCATGCTCGCGGTCCGCGCCGCACATATCCGCCGCCGGCTTCAGCCCGCCGCAGAAATCCGGCCGCTCCGGTTTCCCGAACACCGCGCAGCGCATGTCGTCGGTCAGTTGCGCGCAGCGTACGCCGGCCGGCTTGCCCGCCGGCATGCCGGGCAGCGGACGGGTAATGGACGGCGCGATACAACAGGCGCCGCAGCCCGGCCGGCAGGAGAGGGGAGCGGCGCTCTTCAAATCCACCCGCGCACCCAATACAGGAACAAGCCGGTGTACTCCTTGATGATGGAGCGGCTGGCATCGAAGGTGCGCTCGTCCGGCAGCCAAGGCGAAATCCGCGGCGCCGACGGCAGCACGATCTGCGGCTGCGACGGCGCGGGAATCGCCGTTACGCCCTGCTTGCGGAATGCCGCCATGGCGCGCGGCATATGCAGGGCCGACGTCACCAGCAGCACGGTCCGGATGTTGTGTTCCTTCAACTGGCTTTCCGTCAGGATGGCGTTTTCGTAGGTCGTGCGGCTGTCGTTCTCCAGGATCATCGCGCTGCGCGGAACTCCGGACAGTCGCAGTGCATGGGCCATGCCTTCAGCCTCGCTGACGTCGCCGGTCAAGGCGCCGCCCGACAGAACGATCTTGGGCGCCCGTCCCGCGTCGTATAGCTGTTCGGCGGTCTGGAAACGCCGGATCGCGGTTTCGCGTTCATAGGGCAGGAACCAGTTCTGGCGGTCGTTGGCGATATTGCCGCCCAATACCACGATGGCATCGGCGGTCGGCAATTCCGCCGGCGAGCGGTAGGGATATTCGCTTTCGAGGATGCCGCCCAGCCATAGCGTGGTGGCGGGCAGGGACCAGGCGTAGGCCCAGGCCGCCCCGATCAGCGCCAGCGCCAGACCGGTCTTGCGCCAGCGGAACAGGGCCAGCAGCGCGCCCAGGCCCGCCAGGGTCAGTCCCAGATAGAGCGGGATGATGAGATATGCGAGAAGACTAACGATAGACATACCGCCACGATTGTTCAGGCCGGCGCCACGCCTGTCAATTCACGCGGCGCCCGGCTGCCCGTATCCCCATTCAACAACGCTTCCGCGTCGCGCAGGACCTCCGCCACGTCCGGCCAGCCCTGGTCCGACCCCAGGCAATGCGCCTTGGCGGACCACGGGCCGGTGCGATCGCGCTGCGTGACGCCGAACAGCGTGATCTGGCGCGCACCCGCGGCGGCCGCCACGTGCGAGACCCCGGAATCGTTGCATATCACCAGGGCGGCGCGGGTCGTCAGCGCGGCGAAGGCGCCCAGGCCCAGGGCGGGCAACAGCAGGGCCTCGGGCGCATTGGCCCGGGCGGCATCCACTTCGGCCGGCGGCGGGCACATGGCCACTTGCACTCCGCGGGCTCGCAGCTCGCGCGTCAGCGCGGCAAAGCCCGGCCATACCTTGTTGCGCCCCCGATGCAGACCGGTCGCCGTCGGGCCGATCAGCACGAAGCGTGCTGCCTCCAGGCCCGCCTGCTCCAGGCAGGCCTGCGCCTGTGCATGATGCGTCGCGGTCAGGGCCAGGCCCAGTTCGGCGCCGGGAGCGGCCTCGCCCGCGGGCAGGCCCCAGCGCAGCAGGGCCTGGCGCGCAAGGTAATACCAGGACTCCACGGCGTGCGTCGGCGTCGCGGGTTTGTTCACCGGCCAGCGCAGCAGCAGGCTGCGGCCATCATCGCGGTAGCCGGCTACCGGCAGCCCTCCCAGCCGGAAGACGGCGGCGCTGGACAGGGAATCCGGCAGCGCCAGGGCGACCCCGCCGGGACCGGCCCGGCGGACGTGCTGGCGCACCGCGCCGCGGTCCTGCCAGAACCCGCCTCGCATGGCGATGAAGTCATCCTGGCCGGCCACGCCGGCGAGCAGATCGCGCGCCCAGGGGCGGGCGCAAAGGACCAGCGGCAGGCCGGCGTCGCGCAACAGCCGCAAGGTGGGCAGGCTCATGCAGACATCGCCTACCCAGTTGGGCAGCCGCACGTACAGACGCGTTATGGATGGCATAAAAGCAGGGGCGCCGGCGGCCGGCGCAAAGGGATTCCGGAGAGACGTTCAACACGGTAAGGCATGCCACAGTCTGGCCCGGGCGGTCACGCGGCCGACGGTACAATGCCCCGTACGGATTGTATAAAAGCGAGAGATTCTTGGATTCTGCCAATCGCACCCGCCCTTCCGGATCGCATCCGGTCAAGGCCGTGCTCTGGAAACGTATTTATTCGCGCGTCGGCACCCACTGGAAGGCCCTGCTGCTCGCGGTCCTTCTGATGGCCGGCGCCGCCGGCACCCAGCCGACGCTGGCGGTCATCATGAAGCCCCTGCTGGACGACGGATTCAGCGGCGCCAAGCCCTATTATGTCTGGGCCATACCCCTGGCGGTCGTCGGCCTCATCGTCCTGCGCGGCATCTGCAACTTCTTCAGCGACTATCTGCTCGCCTGGGTCGCCAATAATGTACTGCGCGGCATCCGCCAGGAAATGTTCGACCGGCTGCTGGGACTGCCCGACGAACAATTCAAGCGGGGCGACACCGGCCGCCTGCTGAACCGGTTCACCATCGATGCCGGCAATGTCACGGGCTACGCCACCGATGTCATCACCGTCCTGGTACGCGAAAGCCTGGTCGTGGTGGCCCTGATTTGCGTGCTGCTGTACATGTCCTGGCTGCTGACGCTGATTATCCTGGTCATGCTGCCGATATCCGTGATGATCGCACGCATCTTCATCCGCCGGCTGCGCAAGATCAACCGCGATACGGTCAATATGAACGCGGAGCTGACGCGCGTGGTGGGCGAGGGCATCGACGGCCAGCGCGTCATCAAGCTGTTCGACGGCTATGAATACGAACGCAGCCGTTTCGGCTACGTCAACTCGCGCCTGCGCCGCTTCGCCATGCGCAGCGCCATCGCCGACGCCGCGATGACGCCCTTGACGCAGGTCTGCATCGCGCTGTCGGTCGCCGGCATCATCGCCGTGGCCTTGGGCCAGGCCAATGCCGGCACGCTTACCGCCGGCAGCTTCGCCGCCTTCATGGCTTCGCTGGCGCAGCTGTTCGACCCGATCAAGCGCCTGACCAACCTGGCCGGCCGCATGCAGCGCATGCTGGTTTCGGCTGAGAGCGTCTTTACCTTGATCGACGAAGTCCCGGAACGGGAAACCGGCACGCGCTCGCTGCCCGAGCCTATCCGCGGCCAGGTCGAATTCAGCGGCGTATCCCACCGGTTCCCGGATGCCGATCGCGATACGGTCAGCGATGTATCGTTCACGGTGAATCCGGGCGAAACCGTGGCGCTGGTCGGCAGATCCGGCAGCGGCAAGACGACGCTGGTGAATATGCTGCCGCGCTTCGTCAGTCCGACGGCGGGCCGGATATCGATAGACGGTGTCGATATCCAGGATCTGACTTTCGGCAGCCTGCGTTCACATCTGTCGCTGGTCAGCCAGGACGTGGTGCTTTTCGACGACACCATCGCGGTGAACGTCGGTTACGGCGCCTTGGGCCAGGCCAGCGACCAGCAGGTGCTGGATGCGCTGGAAGCCGCCAATCTGCGCGACTTCGTCAACAGCCTGCCCAAGGGCATCCATACGTCGGTGGGTGAAAACGCCGCGCGCCTGTCCGGCGGCCAGCGCCAGCGTCTGGCCATTGCGCGGGCGCTGATCAAGAACGCGCCCATCCTGATCCTGGACGAAGCCACGTCCGCCCTGGATAACGAGTCGGAACGCCAGGTGCAGGCCTCGCTGGAACGGCTCATGAAGGGCCGCACCACGTTGGTGATCGCCCACCGGCTCTCGACCGTGCAGAACGCCGACCGTATCGTGGTCCTGGACGCCGGCAAGGTCGTGGAGCAGGGCCGTCACGAAGAACTGCTGGCGGCCAACGGCCTGTACGCGTCGCTGTACCGCATGCAATTCCGCGACTCGGAATAATCCAGGGAGGCCGCCGGGCGATCAGGCTTTTATCGCTCCATGTTCCGACAGGAATTTGAGATTGGCGGCTATCTGCGCCACCTCCTCGGCCGCCCTCCGGGCGGGCGTCCAGTTGGCCATCTCCTCGACTATCCGCGCGGTGGCTTCTTCTACGCCCTCGGGATATCTGGATACCTGGCCGCCATGATCCCTGGACGTCACGTTTGAGAGATCGATGGCCACGTCCATGCTGGGCACGGACGGCTGGGAAACTTGCATGATGTACTCCATATTGAACCGCGAACTTTGCGGCCCGCCTTTGTAGGGCGGCCAGGTATAGAGTTCCCGGCTCGGTGTTCATCAGGAATGCGACAAGCTCATCGCCCGGTGGATAGAATGACGGCCGACGACAGGTTCGCCATCCGCGCATCCGGCCGCGGCCAAGCGGAACCTGCCGGCCCAACCGAGTCAGGAACGGCGTCATGAGAAGAATCGCGGCGGCTTTGTTTTTCGCCTGCCTGTTCGTGCTGTCGGCAAAGGTGCATGCGCACTCCCAGCTGATGGAAATCGTGCCGGCGGACGGCGCGGTCCTGGCCGCGCCGCCGCGCGACATCATCCTGACCTTCAGCGAGCCGGTCACGCCGCTGGTACTGCGATTGCTGGGTCCCGGCGGCCGGCAGGTGCAATTGGGCCCGCCCGAAGTCCATGACACCAGACTTTCGGTCGCGGTGCCGCCGCAGGCGCCGCTGGGCAGCTATCTTTTCAGCTGGCGCGTGGCGTCGGCCGACGGCCATCCGGTGGGCGGCACCCTGAACTTTGTCGTTGGCACGCCGGACCGCCAGGCCCGCGCCGCGGCGCCGCCGTACCGCGCGCCCATGCTATACCCGGCCATCATCGCGGTCTCCTTCGCTTTACTGGCCGGCCTGTTGTTCGGCATCGGCGGCGTGGCCTTCAATGCCTGGGCGGCGCAGTACGAGGCAGGTGGCTGCCGCAAGCACCTGCCCGCGCTGCTGCTGGCTGTCGTCGCGGCGCCCGTATCGCTGGGCCTGCAGGGCCTGGACGCGCTCGCCGCGCCCTGGTCGGCCATCATCACGCGGGCCTGCTGGAGCGCGGCGATGAGCACCTCCTACGGCGTGCTGGTCTGGATCGCCGAAGCCGCCGCCCTGATGGGGCTCTTCGCCAGCGTCGTCGCCTCCGAGCGCTGGCGCCGCGGGCTGGCGCTGCTGGCTGTACTGTTGCTGGGGCTGTCGCTGGCGTCCAGCGGACACGCGGCCACCGCGACCGAGGGGAACGGCGCGCGTATCGTCGTGTTCCTGCACGTCCTGGCCGTCGCCGCCTGGCTCGGGGCGCTGGCCTGCCTGCCAGTCCTGCTGCTGGCGGGATATGGCGAAACGCCGCTGCGTCGTTTTTCCAAGGCCGCGCTGGCGATCGTGGCCGTGCTCGTGGCCACCGGCCTGCTGCTGTCGTGGTGGCAATTGCGCGAGCCGGGGGACCTGTGGCGGACATACTTCGGCAGGGTGCTCCTGGCCAAACTCGCGCTCGTGGTGGCGCTGCTTGCGCTGGGCGCGGCCAACCGGTGGCGATGGACCGCCGCGACCCTGGGCGGCAATATGGACGCCTTGCGCAGCCTGGTCCGCAACATCCGCTGGGAAATCGCGCTGGCCGCGGCCATCCTCTTCGTGGTCGCCTTGTGGCGTTTCACGCCGCCATTCGTGGCGCCACGAGCAGTGACCTTGGCGGCCCGGCACGTTACCGTGCCACTGCGCGGCACGCGCTATGCCGGCGAAGCCCGCATCGTTGCCAACGCGGATGGCCATGCACGGGTGACCATCGCGCTCACAGGCAAGGACGGCAATCCGCTGCCCGCCGAGGAATTGTCCGCCACATTCTCCATGCCGCAAGCGGGCATCGAGGGCATCGTCCGGCCTGCCCGTCCGGTGGACGGCGATGCCGCGGGAACATGGGTAGTCGATGATGTGCCCCTGGTCATTTCCGGCGAATGGCGCATCAGCGTCCAGGGTGAGGTCCCGGAGCAGGACGGGATTTCGCTGGAGGGGCAGGGCCATATCGAGGCGACCCGCCCGGCGGCCCGCTGAAACCCGCCGACTGGACGCCGCATCGCCGATAATTCGCCGTATCGCGGTAAGGAGCCATCTTCATGTCGATCACGCAACAGGACGCGCCGGCTGAGGCTGCCCCCGTCCTGCAGTTCTGGAGGAATGCGGGCCCGCGCAAATGGTTCGCCAAGGACCCGGCATTCGATGCCGAATTCTCCGCGCGCTTCGCGGCCCTGCATCTGGCGGCCGCGCGACGCGAACTGGATCATTGGGCAGGGACCGCGCCGGGCGTGCTGGCCCTGCTGATCCTGCTGGACCAATATCCCCGCAACGCCTTTCGCGGCACGGCGCATATGTATGCCACCGATCCGCTGGCGCGCCTCTTCGCCAGGCAGGCGGTGGAACAGGGGCTGGACGGGCAGGCGGAGCCGGATATGCTGGTCTTCTTCTATCTGCCTTTCGAACATTCGGAAGACCCCGCCGACCAGGCGCTCTCGGTGGCGTTGGCGCAACGCCTGGATCCCCGCAGCAGGGACTTCGCCGTCCTGCATCGCGACATCATCGCGCGTTTCGGCCGCTTCCCGCATCGCAACGCGGTGCTTGGGCGCACTTCAACGGCGCAGGAGCTGGCGTTCCTGAAGCAGGGCGGATTCGCCGGGTAGCGTTGTTCTTGTGCCGACCTTCCAAGGCGCCCCCGCGTCATGGCGTCTTCAGGCAAAGCACTTCCGGCGACGATACTTCCGCGGGCATGCGTCAGATCAGGATCAGGTCGTACTGTTCCTGCGTATAGGCAGCCTCGACCTCCAGCGACACCGTCTTGCCCACGAAGTCTCCGAGCATCGCCAGGTGCTGGCTTTCTTCTTCCAGGAACAGGTCCACCACCTGCTGCGAAGCCAGAATGCGGAATTCCTTGGGATTGAACTGCCGCGCCTCGCGCAGGATCTCGCGCAGGATCTCGTAGCAGATGGTGCGCGCGGTGCGCACATGCCCACGCGATTGGCAAGTCGGACACGCTTCGCACAGTTGGTGCGCCAGCGAGTCCCGCGTGCGCTTGCGCGTCATCTCGACCAGGCCCAGCTGCGTAAAGCCGTTCACTGTCATGCGGGTACGGTCGCGCGCCAGGGCCTTGCGAAGTTCGGCCAGCACGGTTTCCCGGTGCTCCGCGTCTTCCATATCGATGAAATCCAGGATCACGATACCGCCCAGATTGCGCAGCCGCAGTTGCCGCGCGATCGCCTGCGCCGCTTCCAGGTTGGTCTTGAAGATGGTGTCGTCGAAGTTGCGGCCGCCCACGAAGCCGCCGGTATTTACGTCCACCGTGGTCAGGGCCTCTGTCTGGTCGATGATCAGATAGCCGCCGGACTTCAGGTCCACCCTGCGAGACAGCGCACGCTGGATCTCGTCGTCCACATTGGCCATATCGAACAGAGGGCGCTCCCCGCTGTAGTGATGGATGCGGTCCACCACCGAAGGCGTATACACGCGCGCCCATTCCAGCAGGTCGGCCGTGGTGGTGCGCGAATCGACGCGTATCGTCCCGGTATGCGGGCCCACCATATCGCGCAGCACACGCTGAGCCAGCGTCAGATCCTGGTGCAGTACCGTTGGCGGCGGATTGCTGCGGGCCGCCGCCTGCACGCTGCTCCAGAGCTTGCGCAGGTAATCCAGGTCGGCGCGCAGCTCCTCGTCCGTCGATCCTTCGGCCTGCGTGCGCACGATGAATCCACCTTTTTCGTCTTCCGGCATCAGCGCGCTCAAGCGTTCCCGCAACTGCATCCGTTCGCTTTCCGAATCGATCTTCTGCGAAATCCCTATGTGCGGATCGTGCGGCAGATAGACCAGCATGCGCCCGGCCATGCTGATCTGGGTCGACAGCCGCGCGCCTTTCGTGCCCAGCGGGTCCTTGATGACCTGCACCATCAAGGTCTGGCCCTCGAACAGCAGCTTTTCGATCGGCGTGGGGTTCAACCCCTGGCTGCGCTCCGCGCGGTTCTCCCGCAAATCGGCGATATGGATAAAGGCCGCCCGCTCCAGGCCGATATCCACGAAGGCGCTCTGCATTCCGGGCAGCACGCGCACCACGCGGCCCAGATAGATATTGCCCACATGTCCCCGTTGGATGCTGCGCTCGACGTGCAGCTCCTGGACCGCCCCCTGGGCGACCACCGCCACGCGGGTCTCGAACGGCGTGACGTTGATAAGGATGTCTTCGTATACGTCGGGATGGGTGGCGGACATGGCTGGCTTCATCATGTGTTTGAACGCAAGGCGCGGAGGCCGCCCGGATGCCGGACTCCTCTGCACATCAGCCGAAGTCTATCCATAAAGCAGCGCGGCGGGCGGATTCCCCGCACCGCCAGCGTGCCGCGAAACGATGTGCTATAGTCGCGCCCCTTCGCTGTCGAGGCGAAGGNGAGAGGCAAGGCGGGGGCCGAGCCGGCAAGCAAATAGATGCGACGCTGATTTGACAGCCCCAAAAAAAGTCTTCATAATCTCGTTTCTCTGCTGCTGACACAGCAACGACGCGAAGCAAGGCAAAAGCCGCGCGACGCGACGGTGGTGAAGGCGAAAAAGCAGGGCTGCTCTTTAACAACGAAACAACCGATAAGTGTGGGCGCTTGATGGATGTAGGCGCACCTGAGCGGTCCGATGCGCGAGCGTAAGTTCGGGTGTCTGGATAGCCAGGGCCGAAGAAATCAAGTGCTCACAGAAGTAAGTGTCAGGAATCAGATGATTGAAAGATCGTCTGGGTTCTATCACTTCCTTTGAGAGCGCTAAGCGAAAGACGGCTCGGGTCCTGATTTATCAGGGTCTTGAGTTGTACGAAACAGAGATTGAACTGAAGAGTTTGATCCTGGCTCAGATTGAACGCTGGCGGGATGCCTTACACATGCAAGTCGAACGGCAGCGCGGACTTCGGTCTGGCGGCGAGTGGCGAACGGGTGAGTAATGTATCG
>NZ_CBCSCA010000013.1:0-180428 GCF_965137885.1 Bordetella sputigena | reverse complement strand
GACCACGCCCTACCCCCGCTGTCACAGGAGGCCATATGGCTGAGCACATCCCCTTGCCCTCCCCCGGCGCCGCGAAACCGGCCGGCCCCGCCCGCGCGCCGCGCCGGCCTGGGCGTATCGCCCTGCTCCTGGCGCCCGTGCTGGCGGTGCTCGCGGGCTGCGCGGACATGGCGGCGCGCACGCCGCCGAACACCCCGCTCAGCCAGGTCGTGGCGCAGTACGGCAATCCCAATTTCACCTGCCCCCTGCCCGACGGCGGCCAGCGCGTCATCTGGACGCAGCAGCCGCTGGGTCAGTATGCCTGGGGCGGCAATGTAAGCCGGAACGGAGTGCTGGACCGGGTGGACCGCCTGCTTACGGACCAGCATTTCGCCCTGCTCTCCGAGGGCGACTGGCCGGCCAACCGCGTATTGTGCGAATTCGGTCCGCCGGCGATCGTCGATCAGGTGGGCCTGCCCAGCGTGCGCCAGGTCGTGTGGTCGTATCGCTATCGCGAGAACGATTCCTGGAACTCGCTGATGTACGTCTATATGGGGCGCAACGGCGACCGGGTCACCCGCCACCATCCGGGCCCCGATCCGATGTATGACCAGGAGTGGGACTTCGCCCGCTGAGCCCGGCCGGTGGATGGCGGCGGACACCGCGGAGGGCGTCAGGTGACGACGGGCGCCCGGCGCGCGCGCCGGCCTATTCCGAGCCCGCCCGCCCCCGGTTGCGCTGCCAGCGGCGTGCGCGGTTCCAGCGCCAGGCCAGGATGAACCAGCCCGAAATCCCGTAGATCACGAACAGGCCGAACAGCACCACTGGAGGGTCGCTGGACACGAAGACAAAGGCCGCGACGACCAGCAGGATCACCCAGAACGGCACGCTGCGGCCCAGGGCGAAGCTCTTGCCGCTGTAGAAAGGCGCGTTGGTAACCATGGCGATGCCGGCATACATGGTCACGCAGAACGCCGTCCAGGCCATGAACGAGTCATGGATGGGCAACTTGTTGTCCACCGCCAGCCAGACATAACCGGCCACCAGGGCGGCAGCCGACGGGCTGGGCAGCCCCTGGAAGAAGCGCTTGTCGACCACGCCGATATTCGTGTTGAACCGCGCGAGCCGCAGCGCCGCGCCCGCCACATAGACGAAGGCGGCCAGCCACCCCCAGCGGCCCAGTTCATTGAGCATCCATTCGTACATCACCAGCGCGGGCGCCACGCCGAAGGACGTCATGTCGGACAGCGAGTCGTATTGCTCGCCGAAAGCCGACTGCGTGTTTGTCAGCCGCGCGACCCGGCCGTCCATGCCGTCCAGCACCATGGCCGCGAAAATCGCGATCGCGGCGGCCTCGAACTGATTGTTCATGGCCTGTACCACGGCGTAGAAACCGGCAAACAGGGCCGCCGTCGTGAACGCGTTGGGCAGCAGGTAAATGCTGCGGTGGCGGTTCTCGGAGTCGCGCATCGACATTCTAGGCATGGGTGGTTTCGTCGGTTGCAGGAAGATCCGCCAGCACGGAGCTGGTCGCGCTGACCTTATCCCCCAGCGCGACCCGCGGCCGGGCGGCCGGCGGCAGGTAAACGTCGACACGCGACCCGAAACGGATGAACCCGTAGCGCTGGCCGCGCACCAGCGTGTCGTTTTTCTTGGCGTAGCAAAGTATGCGCTTGGCCACCAGGCCGGCCACCTGGACCGCGGTGACGACGTGCCCGGCGGGTGTGCGCAGCACCATGGCGTTGCGTTCGTTTTCCAGCGACGCCTTGTCCAGCGCCGCATTGAAGAATTTGCCAGGAAAGTACTGGACGTCCATGACCTGGCCATTGACGGGCGCGCGGTTGGAATGGACGTTGAACACGTTCATGAAGACGCTGATTTTCAGCGCGTCGCGGTCCGCATAGGGATCGCGCACCGTCTCCACCGCGACCACGCGGCCGTCGGCGGGCGACAGCACGGCGGCCGGGGAATCCGGCGCCATCCGCGGCGGATCGCGGAAAAACTGCAGTACGAACAGCGCGATGATCCAGAAAATGATGGACACCGCGGGCGACCATAGGGTGACGAGTATCGCCAGGACCACCGATCCGGCGAGGAACGGCCAGCCCTCTCGGGCGATGATGGGATGGGGATAAGGGGGTTTATTCATCGTAGGCGAAGGTTAACCGATATGGCCCCGTTAGTGCCCGGGCGGCGGCGCCGATCGCTGCGAGTATGCGACAAAAACGGCATTCCACGCACGCTGCCCGTGGCTTCGGCCGACGCAACCGCAAACAAAACAAAAAAGCGGCATGCCTGGGCATGCCGCTCGAGCAATCCGCATACCCGGGCTGGCCGGGCGGCGCGATCAGTTCTTGGACTTGTCCACCAGCTTGTTGGCGGCGATCCAGGGCATCATCGCGCGCAGCTTGCTGCCGACCTGTTCGATCTGCGATTCCGCGTTGATGCGGCGGCGCGAGGTCAGGGTCGGTGCGCCGGCGGCGTTTTCCAGGATGAAGCGCTTGGCGTATTCGCCGTTCTGGATGTCGGCCAGGGCCTGGCGCATGGCTTCGCGGGTCTGCGCGGTGACGATCTTGGGCCCGGTCTCGTACTCGCCGAATTCGGCGTTGTTCGAGATCGAGTAGTTCATGTTGGCGATGCCGCCTTCATAGATCAGATCGACGATCAGCTTGAGCTCGTGCAGGCACTCGAAATACGCCATTTCGGGCGCGTAACCGGCTTCCACCAGGGTGTCGAAGCCCGCCTTGATCAGTTCGACGGTGCCGCCGCACAGCACGGCCTGTTCGCCGAACAGGTCGGTTTCGGTTTCTTCGCGGAAGTTGGTTTCGATGATGCCGGCACGGCCGCCGCCGTTGGCGCTGGCGTAGGACAGCGCGACGTCGCGCGCGGCGCCCGACTTGTCCTGGTACACGGCGACCAGGTGCGGCACGCCGCCGCCTTGGGTGTAGGTGGAGCGCACGGTGTGGCCGGGGGCCTTGGGGGCGACCATGATGACGTCGATGTCGTCGCGCGGCACGACCTGGCCGTAGTGGACGTTGAAGCCGTGGGCGAACGCCAGGGCGGCGCCGGCCTTGATGTTGGCGTGGACTTCGTCGCGGTAGACCTTGGCGATGTTCTCGTCGGGCAGCAGCATCATGACGACGTCGGCGCCCTTGACGGCTTCGGCCACTTCCTGGACCTTCAGGCCGGCATTGGCGGCCTTGTTCCACGACGCGCCGCCCTTGCGCAGGCCGACCACGACCTTGACGCCGGATTCATGCAGGTTCAGCGCGTGCGCATGGCCTTGCGAGCCATAGCCGATGATGGCGACCGTACGGCCCTTGATCAGGGAGAGGTCGCAGTCCTTGTCGTAGAAAACTTTCATTTGGGTAGCTCCAGAATTCTTTCTTCAGTAATGAATGAACAGATAATGATCGATCGGCCGAGGCCGGTCATAGCTTCAGCACGCGTTCCCCGCGACCAATCCCGGAAACCCCGGTACGTACGGTTTCCAGGATCGCACTGCGATCCAGCGCCTCGATAAAGGCCGAGATCTTCTCCTGCACACCGGTCAGTTCGATGGTGTACGACTTGTCGGTTACGTCGATGATGCGCCCGCGGAAGATATCCGCCATGCGCTTCATTTCCTCGCGTTCCTTCCCTACCGCGCGCACCTTCACCAGCATCAGCTCGCGTTCGATGTGCGCCCCTTCGGTCAGGTCCACCACCTTGACCACGTCGACCAGACGGTTCAAGTGCTTGGTGATCTGTTCGATGACTTCATCGGACCCGGTGGTGACGATGGTCATGCGCGACAGCGTGGCGTCTTCCGTAGGCGCCACGGTCAGCGTTTCAATGTTGTAGCCGCGGGCGGAAAACAGGCCCACCACGCGCGACAGCGCGCCGGGTTCGTTTTCCAGCAAAACCGAAATCACGTGTTTCATGTCGCCCCCTTACAGATCCTCGGAACCCAGCAGCATTTCGGTCAGGCCACGGCCGGCCTTGACCATCGGCCACACGTTTTCCGTACGGTCCGTAATGAAGTCCAGGAACACCAGGCGATCCTTGTGCTTTTTGAATGCCTCGCGCAGCGCGGGTTCGACGTCGGACGGGCTTTCGATGCGCAGTCCCACGTGGCCATAGGCTTCCGCCACCTTGACGAAATCAGGCAGCGAATCCATGTACGACTCGGAATAGCGCGAGCCGTAGTCGATCTGCTGCCATTGCCGCACCATGCCCAGGAAGCGGTTGTTCAGGCAGATGATCTTGGGCGTCAGATGGTATTGATGGCAGGTGGACAGTTCCTGGATGTTCATCTGGATGGACGCTTCGCCGGTGATCACCGCCACGTCTTGTCCAGGATTGGCCATCTGCACGCCCATGGCGTACGGCAGGCCCACGCCCATGGTGCCCAGCCCCCCGGAATTGATCCAGCGGCGCGGCTGGCCGAAACGGTAGTACTGCGCGGCCCACATCTGGTGCTGGCCCACGTCGGAAGTGACGAAGGCATTGCCGCCGGTCACTTCCCACAGCTTCTCCACCACGAATTGCGGCTTGATGACGCTGGTGGAATTGGCGAATTTCAGGCATTCCTTGCCGCGCCATTCCTGCACCTGCTGCCACCACTTTTCCAGCGAAGGCGGCTTGACGTCGGCCACGCGCAGCTGCGCCAGCATTTCGATCAGCACGTCCTTGACGTTGCCGACGATGGGCACGTCCACGCGCACGCGCTTGGAGATCGACGACGGATCGATATCGACGTGGATGATCTTGCGCGGGTTCTGCGCGAAATGCTTGGGATTGCCGATGACGCGATCGTCGAAACGCGCGCCGATGGCCAGCAGCACGTCGCAGTGCTGCATCGCCATATTGGCTTCGTAGGTGCCGTGCATGCCCGGCATGCCCAGGAAAGCCTGATGGTCGGCGGGCAGCGAGCCCAGGCCCATCAGGGTATTCGTGCAGGGCGCGCCCAGCAGGTCGACCACCGCGCGCAGCTCGGCCGCGGCGTCCGACAGGATGACGCCGCCGCCCGTATAGATCATGGGGCGCTCGGCCGCCAGCAGCATCTGCACGGCTTTCTTGATCTGGCCCTGGTGCCCCTTGTTGACGGGGGCGTACGAGCGCATCGTGATCTCGCCCTTGGGCGGCACGTATTTGCACGGGGCCAGCGTGATGTCCTTGGGTATATCCACCAGCACGGGACCGGGACGGCCGGTGCGCGCGATGTAGAAGGCGCGCCGCATCGTGTCGGCCAGGTCCTTGACGTCGCGCACCAGGAAGTTGTGCTTGACGCAGGGCCGGGTAATGCCGACCGTGTCGCACTCCTGGAAGGCGTCCTCGCCGATGGCGGCGGTCGGCACCTGCCCGCTGATGATGACCAGCGGGATGGAGTCCATGTAGGCGGTGGCGATGCCGGTCACGGCATTGGTGACGCCGGGGCCGCTGGTGACGATGCACACGCCCACCTTGTTCGACGAACGCGAATAGGCATCGGCGGCATGCACGGCGGCCTGCTCGTGGCGTACCAGGATGTGCTGGAACTTGTCCTGCTTGAAGATTGCGTCGTAGATGTAGAGCACCGCGCCGCCAGGATAGCCAAAGACGTGTTCCACGCCCTCATCGGCCAGGCAGCGCACGACGATGTCGGCGCCATTGAGTTCCATATTGTCGTTCCTTTCAGTGTTCCGGCCCTGCGTTTCAGGAGTGCGGCGCCGTCATATCCAGGGATAGTCGGCTGCTGAACCCGATACCGGCCCCGACAACACGACCCGGCGCTTCGCGATTCACGGAATCGCTCCACCCGGATGCCTTGCCGACCCGGCACGCGTCCTTCCAGTACGCAGTGCATAGCGCCCCCATGGGCGCCGGAGATCGAAATGGAAGCCCTTGACTACGCGCTTGTGGCACGGCCAAACGGCAGGGTACTGCTGGCGCATCGAACCGGTCGGTAGACCGGAAAACTGGCAAACCATTCCCCCCGGCCCTGGATGACGGGACGGCGGGAATCGGTGAATTTACCGTGTTTAAGGGTTTACTAGCAAATCAGACAAGTTTACGGAAGCAAGGGGAATTCAACGCGTGGGTTTCATGCCACAGCGGGCGGCCCTGGGGCCGGTCCAGGTCGGTGCCGGGCAGGCGCCAGTGCGCGCCTCGGCCCGGCATCACGCTCACCGCCTCGCCCGGCGCGCGGCCGTCGCGCGAACGGGCTTGCCGATCGCCCACGACGCCGGAGGCCCCCGCCCCGGCCGGCCTGCGCGGCCCGGCAAATAATCGGGGACTCTCTATACTTGCCATCTATCCCATCCCCATTCGTCCCCAAGCCGCCATCCATGGACTTGCGCATCGCGAATCTCCGCCGCTTCATCTACAGCCATTACTTCTTTGGGGGCGTGCGTCAGGGGGTGGGCATGCTGCTGCCCGTCCTGATCCTGGGGGTGCTGTTCGGCGAATACACCCTGGGGCTGGTGGCCACCTTCGGCGCGCAGTGCGTGGCCATCATCGACCAGCCGGGCGGGCCGCAGCAGCATAGGACCAACGAGATGCTGGGCGGGGCGGTCCTGGCCACGCTGACGGTCTGCATCACCGGTTTCGCCTCCACCGACCGCCTGGCCCTGTGGCTGGCGGTTATCGCGCAGTGCTTCTTCTATTCCCTGTTCACGGTCTTCGGCAAGCGCGGCGGCCTGATCGGCTTTGCCGGCCTGCTGGTCATGGCCCTGACCATGCATTCGCCGCTGCCGGCCAACCAGGTGCTGCTGCACGCCGCCGGCACCCTCGCGGGCGCCCTCTTCTACCTGGCGTTCAGCCTGGGTTTCAGCCGCCTGTTCTGGCTGCGCGAGGAACAGCAGGCCATGTCGGTCGCCCTGTTCGCCACCGCCGACTACGTGGCCGCGCGCGCCTCGTTCTACGACGAGGCCGACGATTTGGAGGACTCCTACCGCACGCTGATCCAGCGCCAGTCCAACATGACGGAAAAGCACCAGGCCGCCCGCGACGTGGTGCTGCGCGCGCTGCCGCGCGGCAAGGGCTGGGGCGACTCCCGCCGTGTCATGATCTTCAATATGTTCGTCGACATGCTCCAGCTGGTCGACACGCTGTTCGCCACCCACACCGACTATGCCACGCTGCGCCGCGCACTGACGGGCAACGATGTGCTGATCTTCATGCGCGACTCGCTGCTGAAGATGTCGCTGAACCTGGAGCGCATCGCCCTGAGCATCTCCCAGGGCCGTCCGGTGCAGCGGCGCACCAGCATCAAGGCCGAATTGCGCGCCATCGAATACGAGATCGACCAGCTCAAGCAGCAGGGCCTGGCCGAGCGCGAACCCGATATCTACGCCCTGGTCATCCAGATCCAGCGCCGCCTGCGCAACGCCTCGCGCATTATCGAGCGGCTGGCCGACCATACCCTGGGCCGCCCGGACGCCAAGCCCACCAGCGCCCTGCGCATCGACAAGTCGCTGACGCGCTTCATGACGCGGCAGGAATTCCGCTTCGGCATGATCACCAGCAATCTGCGCCTGGATTCGCCGAACTTCCGCTACGCGCTGCGGGTGACGCTGGCGGCCGCCCTGGCCATGACGATCAGCGAGCTATGGGTGTCGGAGACGTTCTCCGCGCACAATTACTGGATCATGCTGACCATCGTCATCATCATGAAGCCGGGCTTTGCGCTGACACGGCAACGCAACGGCTGGCGGCTGACGGGCACGCTGATCGGCTGCGTAATGGCCCTGATCCTGTTGAACGTGACGAGCAGTCCGGAGATCCTGTTCGTCGCCCTGCTGGCCGCCTGCATCATGGGCAACAGCCTGGTGCAGCTGAACTACATGGCCAGCGCCATCTTCAATACCCTGTTCGTGGTGCTGGTGTTCCACTTCGTGTCGCCGGGCACGGTGTCGATGAACGTGATCGGCGAACGTGCGATCGATACCCTGATCGGCTGCGCCTTGTCGCTGGCCTGCAGCTATGCCTTTCCCTGGTGGGAGGCGCGCTTCCTGCCGCCGCTGGCGCGCGCGGCGATCAAGGCCAACCGGGAATACCTGCGCGCGGGACTGCAATATGCCGGCGTGATGCGGGAAAAACAGGCCCGCCGCGAAACGCCCGACCAGGCCCAGGGTCCCGTGCCCGAGCCGGCCCCCACGCAAGCCGAGGTGGACGCAGACCTGAACTGGCGGCTGGCGCGCAAGAATGTGCATATCGCCTTCAGCAACTTCGCCGAGGCCTTCTACCGCATGATGAGCGAACCGCAGTCTCGGCAGCAGTTCGTGCCGGAGATGAACAATCTGCTTATCCAGAACCACATTCTGGCCTCGCAGACCACGGCGGCGGTGCCGACGCTGGCGACGCTGAGCCAGGAACCGCCATCGTCGGTGAATGCAACGCTGGAAGCGATAATCGTCATGCTGGACCCCGCTCGCCCCCCCGTGCCGCCGCTGCCGGAACAGTTGGACACGCAGGGCGAGCTGGCATCGCTGGCCTATCCGCTGAAGCTGATGGTGCGCGCCGGGCAGATGATCCGGCAGGAGAGCGCTGCGCTGGATGGTTGAAGCGGCCGCGCGCCGGCGGCTTCAGCCGGCGCGGCACTGGAAGCCCCGCGGCGGCGCCGCGCCGCCTCAGGCCAACTTCCGGCGAAACACCAGCTTGTCCGGCGTCGACACCGACGGGTCGTAGGCATAGCCCTCGGCGTCGAAGCCCTGCAGGCGCTCCGGCGTGGCGGCCTTGTGCTGGATGGCGTAGCGCGCCATCAACCCGCGCGCCCGCTTGGCGTTGAAGCTGATGATCTTATAGGCGCCGTTCTTCCAATCCTGGAACACGCACTGGACCACGCGGGCTTTCAAGGTCTTCAAGTCCACCGATTTGAAGTATTCCTCGGATGCCAGGTTGATCACGACGGGCTTCTTGCTGCCTTCCAGGCGCTCGTTCAGATACTCGGCGATCTCGGTACCCCAGAACTCATACAGGTCCTTGCCGCGCGGCGTTTCCAGGCGGGTGCCCATTTCGAGGCGGTAAGGCTGCATCAGGTCCAGCGGACGCAGCACACCGTACAGGCCGCTGAGGATCGCTACGTGCTCCTGCGCCCATTCCAGCTGCGCCGCGCTGAGCGTGGGGGCTTGCAGGCCTTCATAGACGTCGCCGTTGAAAGCAAGAATCGCCGGCCGGGCGTTCTGCTGCGTGAACGTAGGTTTCCACGCCGCGTAGCGCTTCGCGTTCAGCTCGGACAGCGCCGGGCTTAGATCCATCAACCCGGCGATGTCCTCGGCGCTTTTCTTCTTCAGCACCTTGATCAGCGCGGCCGCCTGGTCGACGAAAAGCGGCTGGGTATGCAGATCCACGCCCAGCGGCGTGTCGTAGTCCAGCTTCTTGGCGGGAGACAGCAAAAACAGCATGTTCGAAGATGTCCTTGATGGTTGAAAAGTGTGAGTTACCGCGCCGTCCACCCGCCATCGACCGATATCGACGCGCCGGTGACCTGGTCCGCCGCCGGCGAGCACAGATACACCGCGGTGCCACCCAACTGCTCCGGCGTCACGAACTGCAGCGACGGCTGCTTCTCGCCCAGCAGCTCGCGCGCGGCGGTTTCCTGGTCGACGCCGTCCTTGGCCGCGATGGCCGTGATCTGCTTCTCGACCAGGGCGGTACGCACCCAGCCGGGGCAAATCGCATTGGCCGTGACACCCAGACCGGCGGTTTCCAGCGCTGTCACCTTGGTCAGGCCGATCACCCCATGCTTGGCCGCCACATAGGCGGACTTGCTGGCCGAGCCCACCAAGCCATGCGCCGACGCGATATTGATGATCCGACCCCATTTCTGCTTTTTCATATGGGGCAGCGCGGCCGCCGAGCCGTGGAACACCGCCGACAGGTTCAGCGCGATGATGGCATCCCACTTCTCCGGCGGGAAATTCTCGATCAAATCCGTATGCTGGATCCCGGCGTTGTTCACCAGGATATCGATGCGGCCAAACGCCGACACGGCGTTTTCCACCAGTTGGCGCACCGCGACGCCCTTGCTCAGGTCCGCGCCGTCATAGGTGGCCTTGACGCCGTGCGCCAAGGCCAGGCCAGCCCGCGTCTTCTCGATTTCCGCCGCATCGCCAAAACCGTTCAACACGATGTCCGCCCCCTGCGCGGCAAGCGCGGTGGCAATACCCAGGCCGATACCGCTGGTGGATCCAGTAACGACGGCGACTTTACCTTTCAGCATGACGAAGCTCCTTTCCGGCAAGGATCGAGGATAGGCGGGATGACGGGTGGCGGATGGCCGGCCAGCCTGCGCGGGGCACCCGGTCAGGGTGCCCCGGAAGTGTAGCCTTCCACGCGCTTGGGCTGCATACGGTCGACCAGTTTGATCAGGACGGGCACCACCGCCATCGATACCGCGACCACCACCGAAATCAGGTCGCGGTGAGGAGCGGAGAGCAGGCCGTTGTCCCAGGCTTCATTGAAAAGCGCGAAGCCGAACTCCCCGCCCTGCGCCAAGGCGATGGCAAACGGCAACCGGTGGTAGGTAGGCAAGCCAGACATCCGGGCGATTCCATACAGGATCACGCCTTTGACCATCAGCAAGGCCGCCACGCTGAACAGGATAAAGCGCCAATGCTCGCGCACGACGTCCAGGTTGATCGACATGCCGATGCCGAGAAAAAACAGACCCAGCAGCAGCCCCTTGAACGGCTCGATGGACGTCTCCATCAACTCGCGGTACTTGGATTTCGCCAATAGCACGCCCACCAGGAAACCGCCCAGGCCGGCGGACAGCCCCGCATAATCGAACAGCTGGGCCGAGCCGATCACCACCAGCAAGGTCGCGGCGGTGAACAATTCCCGTAGTTGCGCCCGCTCGGCCCAGCTGATGACCCGCAGGCGATAGCAGGTCAGCACGACGGCCACCGCCACCAGCGCCGACACGAAGGACGGCGCCCGCGTACCGCCGCCGCCTATGATGCCCAGCGCGATCAGCATGGGAATGGCGGCCATGTCCTGCAGCAGCAGCACGCCCAGCGCCGTGCGGCCCATGGGCGTGCGGCTAAGCTCCCGCTCGTCCAGCAGGCGCATCGCCACGGCGGTAGACGACAGCGCCAACGCGCAGCCGCAAACAATGGCGCCGGTCCAGGGCATATCGATCAGATGGCCCAGAACCAGCCCCATCAGCAACGACAGCACCCCGGCGCAGGCCACCATCTGGAAGATGCCCACGCCGAAGACCTCCCGCCGCATGCCCCACAGGCGGGACGGCGCCAGCTCCAGGCCGATGACGAACAGCATCATCACCACGCCCCACTGCGAGATATCGACGATGGCGGGAACGTCGGTGACCAGCTTCAGCCCGGAAGGGCCGATGATGATGCCAGCGAGCAGATACCCTGGAATGGTCCCCAGGCCCAGCACCTGGGTAAGCGGCACGCAAATGACCGCGGACAACAACAGGACAACGATAAGTTCCATGGCCACCTTGCCGGACAGAACACATATTCTGACAAGAAATTACGGTGTCCGGTGCCCGGCTTAGGGAAGGAATACAGGAAACGAAATTGCTGGTAGAATAGCGGGCTTTGCTGCTCACCGGACCTGGGCTGTAGTCGTTTTAGGTTCGAAGAGCAGCCCTACGGCGTCTGTTGACCACCCCGTCATTGCCTGGCTCGTTTCCGATGTACCTGCATCGGGACGCGCTGATCAGGCAAGACCAGGGAGCCGCCGCGAGGAACGCACCAGGAGAGGTGGCAGAGTGGTCGAATGTACCTGACTCGAAATCAGGCGTACGGTTTCCCCGTACCGTGGGTTCGAATCCCACCCTCTCCGCCAAGATATGAAAAGCCCCTGACGCGAGTCAGGGGCTTTTTTCGTTTCCCTATCCCCAACGAACCTTTAGAGCCAGTAATTGGCGTCGGTAAATGGCTAGAACCAATATCTGTTCAAGCCCGCGATGCCGCCGTCGTACCCGAGTTTCACCAGGAGAAGAATCGGATGGCTCTTGATATTGCGCGAGGCACTGGCCAAGGCAGACCCGCCGGACAAGGAAATTGCCCCCCGTCTTTTGGCGTTGGCCAATGTTGTTCTTTGGGGTTGCCGACAGATAATATGCGCTGGTCTACCAGCGCCGTAACCGAGCACCCATGGGCAGCGCCCCAAAGGCCCTGCCCTTCGTTTTGAGGAAACCGCCTGATGAAATTTATCGCCTTCGGGTTTTGGATTTTGCTTGCCGCTCCCTTGACCGTTCATGCACAGTGCGCGCCCGGCATCCCGGGTGCGGGCAATCCGGGATGTATTCCGCCCACGATGCAGAACTCGCCCTACAACCAGGGCATGGATACCCCGTCGCCACCGCCTCCTGTCTGGCACGAAACCTGGGGCGCTATCGCCATAGACATGGGCGTCGGCCGGGCGGGCATGTCGGATACCGAAATGAGCAAGGATTCCGCTATCTCGGTCGCGCTGGCCCGGTGCAAGAGCGCAGGCGGTACCCAATGCGAGATCAAGACCACGTACCACAACCAGTGCGTCGCCGTCGCCCAGGAAAAAGGCGGTGGGGACGTCGTGACCTTTACCGGACCGGACAAGAGCCGGGCCGAATTCAAATCCGTGGAGAGGTGTGGGGGCAAGGCGCGCTGCGCCGTCGTCTACAGCGCCTGCAGCGATGCCGTCCGAGTGCAATGACCTGATCGTGGGCGCCCTGACCCTGTGGGATACGCCACCAGGCGGAGTGATGGATGGTAAAGGTTTCGATGACAGCCAACGAATTTGAACAGACGCGGCCACGGCTCGCGCGGCGCTCCGGCGATGAAGCCACACCAGCGCAATACAGGTGCGGAGCCGCGATCCGCTTAATGGCGTGCCTGGGCACGAGCGGAGCGATCGTGTTGGCCGCGATGTTGGCACCGGGCATGGCTCGCGCAGCCGGTTTCGACTGCAAGTTTGCCAAAACCCATGTCGAGCACCTGATCTGCTCGGTTCCCAAGCTGTCCAAGCTCGACGATCAGATGAAAGTGTTATTCGAGAAGATCGAAGACGAGACCGCCGGCCACGATGGCGAAACCGGGAAGCTGATCGATCCGGCTGGCGAAGAGCAGGCTCGCTGGCGCACCACGGTACGGGACCGCTGTAAAGACGCGGCGTGCCTGGAGTCCGTCTACGTCGCACGTCTGGCGGCGATGCGAAAGAACTGGGCTCAGGCGCTGGGCCCGGCTGATCAATAACGCCCGCAATCGCGGTCCTACTGCTCGTCTTCGCAGTGATTATCGGTGGGCGTTCTCTTACCTGCGATTCTCCGGTGCAGCGTCAGGTACTTCACATTTTCCTGCCCGGACGGCCGATACCAATCCAACTGGTCGCCCCGCACCACGAAATAATCCGCCTGTGTCGTATCGAAGTTCGTGCATGCGGCGTCCGAGGCCATCTCCTCGGGGCTGTCCGTGCAGAAATGTGCGTACAGCTTGCCGTCGCGAATATCGCCCTGCAAGGATCCTTGCTCGCCGATACCACGGCCGGATCCGTCGCTCCAGGTACCGGTCACCTTCCCATCGCGGACCTTCAGACTGACGCCAGCCGCATGCCGCCAGCCACATGTTTGCTGGTATACCCAATCGCCCTGAAAGCCCGCTGCCGCCATGGCAGGCGAGGCAAGGATCAGGCCCGTCAGTAGACATACTCGCCGGAGCTGCTTCATTGTCTTTCGTGTCATGTGATTAGTTTCGCGTAATACGAAAAGCGCTTAGATGGAATACCCAGGGTGCCGCGCCCTAATTCGGCACAGCTCGATCAGCCTGCATGCTGATCGAAAATGTCGCATCAGGATTGTCGAATGCGCTGGCGTTCGTGGCGCCGATGTCAATGCGCGCGTTCTCGGCATGGCCGTATGATCTTACTGAAAAGAATCGCGTGACCTTCTTCCCGGCAAGGAAATCTTCGTCGTAGAGCGCGGGGCTGAACATCACCTTGGAATGATGAAGTTCAACCGTAATGCCCACGATCGACCACCGGCATACCCCCTGCCCGAAATAGTCCTCGTCCAGGAAACGGTCAAGCACGACGTCAGCCTTATACGCGTTGTCGCCCGCGGGGATGAAGGCCACCGGCACTCGTTTTTCGGGAACCACCGTTGCGCCGGTCACGGGTGTCAATGGCACGCAGGCAGGCGTGACGACGCTATAGTTCACATGGCCTTCGACGCGCTCGAACGGCCCCGGCGCCGCATGAACGACGGCTTGCACGGTGTAGTGCAGCTGCGGCGAGGGATTAAGCCGAGGTTCGTGGTCCGCGATGGCGCGGGCTTGGGTCGGGGCCTGGGGCACCAGCCCGGCAAGAACGAGCACAAGGCCGAGTAATCCGCCTCTGATCATTTTTGATTTCATTTTGCTGAAACTCAAAGTGCGCACACGTCCAGCGACGAAGTTTACCTCGCCGAGTAATACTCTCATCACCGCTACAGCCCTGGCTCGGTGCATCCAATTCCTGCCGGTCTCTGCCGAAACATGACGATCATGAAACAAAAGCGCCTCGTAATTGCGGGACTCGCCGCTTCGCTCTTGCTTCTTGGGGATACGGCTTCGAGCGATGCGTGGCTCAGTTGGCCGCTGGCGGTTTAGTTCTGCCGCGCACCACCGGCATCACCTTGCGTGCCGAGGATCTTCTCGTCTCAACCAAGAAAATTGCCGTCACCGATCACTTCTTGAATCAAGCCACGAACGATCAAACCCTCGCTGTGGCATTCCCGATGCCGGGTGTACGGCTGGACTTCATCAACGGCGTGACCGACGTGCCTTTTCCCGGCACGGATAACTACCTTGGCTTCTCCACCACGGTCGATGGCAAGCCAGCCGTGGATAAAGTGGAATTGAAGGCCTATGGCAACGGTGCGGACCAGACCGCGCTACTGAACAGCCTGCATATCCCGATCTACCGGACGCGTCATATGAAGGACTCTCCAGGCTGTCTCCCACGCTACAACAGAAGTTCGTCAAGCTCGGCCTCGCGGACGAAGTGGAAGAGGACGGGAAAACCGGCATCGTCCCAGGATGGACAGTGCGCGGTACGTATTCCTTCTCGGTAACGTTTCCCGCCGGGCGCGAACTCACGATCGCCCACCATTACACGCCGGTGGTAGGCTCGTCGATCGGGACGAGCATCGCTTCGGAAGACGGTGCTGCCGCTGAACAACAACGCATCGTGGTGGAAAAGCGTGTGAGCTATCTCCTGCACACCGGATCGTGCGGGGCCGCGCCGATACATGATCCGGCATGAAAGTTGATGCTCGACGGATGCCAGCTTGTCTTGTGCCTTGAGGCCTTTGGTCAGGGCGGCCGGGTGCGGTTGAAATCGCTCAGCATACCTAAAGGCTTCAAACGACCGCCAACGTGCAAAAACACATGGCAAGCGCGACGCAAACCAGTCTCCACGCTGATGCGAATCGCGTCATCTTTATTGCGCTCGCGCAGCGACGATCAGAAACCGTAGCCGCTGATGTATCGACCGCAGGAGTTGTAGTTGATCTTGCCGTTGGTAATCATCTTGTAGCGAAGGATGGTGCCCTCGTTATTGGTATAGAAGATGACCCAGCAGTCGGTCGATTCGGGAACATATTCATCGTATCGTCCGTTTTGGATGATGCCCGGTGCGGTCATCACCTGATAACCCTTGTTCTCGTAGTGCGCTGCCTGGTAACCGTAAATGTAGGTGTACGACTTGGTCTGGGCGTCGTCCTGCTTCACGAACGGCGTTGCACCGTTCGGCTCGGGCCATCTGGGCAACAGTTCCTTGATGTTTTTCCCGACCTGAGCATCCAGCTTGTTCCGAGTCGGCGACCACGGCGATAGTCCCATGCAAGCCGACAGCATTACCGAAAATACGATCGCAGGGACGATTCGGACCATGGTTCTGAAGCACTTCATGATTTCTCGCAGATGCAAAAGGACAGGAGGTCGCGGTGGGCCCGCAATATATCATTTGGTTTCCGGTCGGCTAAATCACTGCGAAACGAATCGTAAACAGACCAAGATTCAAAACCAATCCTGACGGCTCCTGGCGCGCAAAGTGAGTGAGTCCTTCGCCGTGTGCCTGAAGGCAATGTTCCGCAACGATGTATCCGGATTCTTGAGGTCTCGCCCATCACGGCAGGCGCGCCTTCGTTTAGTCGTGCGCCTGGTTACACACGTACGGCGACTCTCATCGGATATCTCGTCGCGCTTTGATAGGGTGGCACCCAACGTCGCTACGGAAACGCAGTAACCGTAGCGGACGTAGCGCACTTGAGCCCCGGCCTTGACCGGGGCTTTTTTTTATCAGGGTCGATGCGTTGCTGTATAGCTGATGCGCCAGTCTTCCAGTTCCTGAGCACGAATGGCCGTTCTCTCCATCCGACACGTCGACAACGTGCTTGGCCCTGCTGTAGACCCAAATCGATCAGCCCTTACTGCGCAGTCCTTTTCATAGAACGCGAGCCAGGCACGCTGTGCTGCCTGTATCTCCTTCAGAGCATCCTTGCCTTCCAATGTAGTGATGGTAGCAACGAGCGCTTTATACGCTTTGTTCAGGCGCTCATCCTGATAGGTAAACTCGCTATCGGCGCAGTCCCCCTGAAGCGCGACCTGGCCCTGCGTGGCTTTGATGCACGCGTCATAGCTCGGCCTGATGCCGTAATAGCGCGGAGATATGTAGGAGAGCCGCTCTACGCCGGGCATGATGCCGACGCCATTGATAACGTTACTTTCGTCATCGGACTGGGCTTGGTGGCCTTGAGCGCCACCGGCCGTGGCTATGGCTTGTGGCGGGGATGCCAGCACGCCGCCGCAAAGAGATAAGAAAAACAGCGGCGCTGCCCAGGCAGTCGTTGCCCGTTTCATCACTTTTTCCTCCAGAGGTAGGTTTCACCGACGCACTCATTCAAGCCTAATGGATGCCCGCGGCGAAACAGTGCTCGAAACAGTCGAGTTCGCGGCACCGCGCCACTTCAGTTCTGGAAGTAGCGGCAGGGCAGACGCGGACATAATATGGGACTTCCCGATAACCTTCCATTCCACTAGCAGACATGCCACCACTGCTGCCGCCCGCCGGCGCCGTCCTCCTGCTGATTGACCTCCAGAAGGCGATCGACCATCCGAGCTGGGGGGAGCGCAACAACCCCGGAGCCGAGAAGAAGATTCGCCAGTTACTCGATCGATGGCGCCGCCAATGCTGGCCCGTATGGCATATTCGACACGATTCCATAGAAGTGAAATCCCACTACCGGCCAGGCCAACCGGGGCATGAATTCAAACCAGAGACCGCACCCATGGCTGGTGAGCCAGTGATCGCAAAACGGACTAACAATGCCTTCATCGGCACTGCCCTGGAAGAACGTCTACGTGCCAATGGTCACGATACCCTCGTGGTTGCAGGCGTCATAACCAATAATTCAGTTGAAGCGACGGTTCGCATGGCGGGAAACCTGGGCTTCCAAACCTTCGTAGTCGCGGACGGCTGCTTCACATTCGCACGGGCAGATTGGAATGGGCAAGTGCGAAGTGCGGAAGACGTACATGCCATGTCGCTCGCGAACATGGACCGCGAGTACTGCACCGTTGTCACGACGGACGCCTTGCTAGTCCCATGACGGCTGATTAATCCTGTCGCGTACGATTAAGACTGCGCGCAGACCGCCTTCGCTGCGAAAACGGCAGCGCGCTGCATTGTTCATGATCCTGTAAGCGCAATGACGCGCAGAAATGGCCACCTGTGCAGCCAGCCCTTTTCGACGTACCGCTGGTCGAAGATATGTTGCTTTTCGCATGCAAAGCGAGGGGTGGGCCTAATGATTCCCTCGAATAGGTCCTGCAGTCCGAATGGCGCCAACACTTCGATGCCCGCGTTATCGTTCAAACGGACTGCAACGGCGGTGGCTGTCTCGGGCCATCTTTTGATCGCATCGAAACTGCTCGTATAGGGACCATCGCCATTGCGCTCGTGCATGCGACTTTGATTTTTTACTGACCAGCCCAACTGGGGAACAGCTCGCGACAATTGCGCTTGCAAGGCGACGTCACGAAGAGGACACGCCCTTTGGCTGTCAAACCAGATGACATCGATGTCGCCACGGCAGTCTGCGGGACGACCAAGCAGACTATCCCAAACCGCCGTACGAACAAATCCGGCGCCGATCCAGCAGTCGGGCAGCCGCAAATCCCGGACGACTTGCAGTGCGGATCGGCGATGAGGGTCTGCCTCGATGATGCCCATCAGCCTGCTCTCATACGTATCTGGCGCCTCACTAAATCGGCTCAAGTCCTTGCAATCACAGGGGGGCCTCGGTTCGTCCATGAAATGAAAGCGCTTCGGAGTAAATTCCGAATATGCACGAATTAGCGAACCGTATCATCGATCATTACGAGCGTCACGCCAACGCATGGGACGCCGACCGGCGCGTGGCTGACTGGAGCGACAAACCATGGCACGACCGCTTCATAGCCGCGCTGCCGACTGCTGCCACGATTCTTGATGTAGGTTGCGGTTCAGGCTCTCCTGTCGCCCAATATATGGTCGAGAACGGCTTGCGCGTCGTGGGGGTTGATTCATCGCCGACACTCATTTCGCTCTGTCGCCAACGCCTGCCCGATCAGGAATGGATGGTGCAGGATATGCGCTCACTTCAGCTCGCCGGTCGATTTGATGGCGTCCTCGCATGGGACAGCTTCTTTCACCTCGCGCCGGATGATCAGCGGCACATGTTCACGGTATTTGATCAACATGCGGCACCGTCGGCTGTGCTGATGTTCAACAGCGGACCGGCGGAAGGCGAAGCGGTGGGAGAGTATCGGGGCGACCCGCTCTATCACGCGAGCCTGAGCGCTGACGAATATAGAGCGCTACTTCACGACATCGGGTTCAAGGTCGTCGCCCATGTGGCTGACGATTGGAGTACTGGCGGCGGCCGCACGGTTTGGCTTGCAAAGCGCGGCTAAGACGGCCCGGTGCGTTAGAACTCGTCGGGCACGCCAGCTGACTTCAACTGTTGAAGGCCTGGCCGCCCATATACCCCTGCCCCACTTCTCCCAATCGCTCTACAACCAAGTCATATAACGTCTGAGCCGCGATCGATAACGGGCTTTCCTGCCTGCGGACGATATAGATCTGTCGCTCCAGGCCCGGGACGGCAATCGGGCGAATTACCAGGCCTGGCCTCTGGAACTGGTACAGGGTCAACGTAGGCACGACGCTGATGCCCAGGCCGGCTTCGATCATTCCGGTCACGGTTGCAAGCTGCTCGACCTCCAGCAAGGTCTTGACCGACTGCGGATACAAGACCGCCTCGATGCTTTGTCGCACGCTGCTGTTGCGGACGAGGTGGATGAAGGGCCAAGGCACCAGCTTCTTCAAGGTCAAGCGCGGCTCTTTGGCCAGCGGGTGGTCTTCGCGGCACACGAGGTGGAAGGTATCGCTGCACAGCGCCTGGGCGTGCAATTCCGCTGGATCAGTCGGGCGGGTGCCGCGCGATGCTAGGGCGAAGTCGGCCTGGCCGCCGCGTACCAACTCTATACAGGGATCGGACAGGACGTCAGAGAGCTGCAGTTCGACATTGGGATGCTGCGCATGAAACTCGCTCAGGATGGAAGGCAGCCAGCCCGCGGCCAGCGATGGCAGGGCCGCGATGTGGACGCGGCCGCTGCGGAGCTGGACGCGGTCGGAGACTTGCGCCATGGCCTTGCCGATGTCCGCCAGCAATTGGCGCGCGAGGGGCTCGAACGCCTGGCCTTCCGGCGTCAACGTCACCCGGCGGGTGCTGCGGTCGAACAGGCGTGCGCCCATGGACTCTTCCAGGGCGCGGATCAGCGCGCTGAAGGCCGGCTGGGACAGGTGGCAGGCCTGCGCGGCCCTGGTGAAATGGCACAGGTCCGCCAGCATCAGGAAGGCCCGCAGTTGGCGGGAAGAGAGGTCGGGCGTGCGCATTTTATTAATATGAACCGCAGATCAATCGATCCGTAATTTCAATTTCGCTTATTGTAGACCGCTTCCTATACTGGACCGGACACTGGATTGAGAGCGTTGTGATGCAAGCTTCCCCGCCCCTATTGGTAGGCTGCGCGGCCGGCTTTTCCGGCGATCGCACCGATGCCGCCGGCCCCGTTGTCGACACCCTTATCGCGAGACTGGGTGGGCGGCCGGCCGAGGGACGTGCGTTCCTGATTTTCGAGACGCTGGCGGAGCGCACGCTGGCGCTGGCCCAGTTGCGCAAGCGCGCCAATCCCGAGACCGGCTACGAACCGCTATTGGATGACATGCTGCGACCGGTGCTGGCGCGTTGCCTGCAATACGGCATACGGATAGTCAGCAACTTCGGCGCGGCCAATCCGCGTGGGGCGGCACGCCATATCGCTCGCATGGCGGCCGAACTGGGCGTTCCGGCGCCGCGCATCGCGATGGTCGTGGGCGACGACGTGTCGGATGCGGGACATGCCGCGCTGCTGGCCGAACGACTGGGCTCGAGCTACGACGCCAGCCGTGTGGCAAGCGCGAACGCTTACCTGGGCGCCGGGCAGATCCGCGCGGCGCTGGACGCCGGCGCGCAGATCGTGGTGTGCGGCCGCGTCGCGGATCCCTCGCTGACCGTCGGGCCTGCCATGTCGTATTTCGGCTGGCAGGCGGATGAGTGGGACAAGCTCGGCAAGGCGACCATGGCGGGACATCTGCTGGAATGCGGCTCGCAGGTCAGCGGCGGGTATTACGCCGATCCCGGATACAAGGATGTTCCGGGCCTGGAGAATGTCGGTTTTCCGATCGCGGAGATCGACGCAGGCGGCGATTGCGTCATCGGCAAGGCCGATGGTACGGGTGGCTACGTGGACGAGCATACCGTCAAGGAGCAGCTGCTGTACGAAGTCCACGATCCGCAAGGCTATCTGACTCCGGACGTGGTCGCGGACATCAGCGAGGCCGAGATCCGTGTGGTCGGCAAGGACCGGGTGCAACTGCGTGGCGTCAAGGGCCATCCACGCCCTGCCGACTACAAGGTCAATGTCTGCCTGGAAGGAGGCTGGCTGGCTGAAGGCGAGATTTCATACGCAGGCCCCCGGGCCGAGGCAAGGGCACGGCTGGCCGCCGATGTGCTGCGCAAGCGCCTGCCCGGTCTGCGGATACGCGTGGACCTCATAGGCCGGCTGAGTGTGTTCGGCGACGACGGCGGCGCGCTGCTGGCCGAAACCGGACTCGGCCATAGCCAAGACATACGCTTGCGCGTCGCGGCGCATGGGGCGACCTTGGCGGAAGCGCAACAACTGACGCGCGAAGTCACCGCCCTCTACTGCTGCGGCCCGGCCGGCGGCGGTGGCGTGCGGACCGCCTTGACGCCCCGGTTGAACACGGTGTCCTGCCTGCTGCCTCGCGACGCCGTGCCGGCCCGCTTCGAAATGGTGAATGGCGATGAATGATGGGAAAACGGTGATCGGCGATGAACTGACCGTGCCGCTGTATCGGGTGGCTCATGCACGGACTGGCGACAAGGGCGATCGGTCGAACATCAGCCTGATCGCCTGGGATCCGGCCTTCTACGAGCTGCTGGTCGCGCAAGTGACGCCGGAGCTGGTGCGGGCGCATTTCGCGCATCGCAAGCCCACCGCGGTGCAGCGCTATCTGCTGCCGCGGCTGCATGCGATGAACTTTGTACTCGATGGCGTGCTGGATGGGGGCGTAAATGACGCGCTGAACCTGGATACGCACGGCAAGACGCTCTCGTACCTGTTGCTGATGCTGGAAGTTCGCATGCCCGCCGGGCTGACGGGTCGGTTGGTGGGGCCGGCTTAACGCGGAGACGTGCCCCGGCGACCGCCGGGGTATTGAAATCAGCGCCGGCCGATATTATGATTCAACAATCGTTGAATCATTGAACTCAATCATCAGCCGCTCTTATGACTGAAGATCAAGCTGTTTCCTCCCTGGCCGCGCTGGCGCATGCGCAGCGGCTGCGCGTCTTCCGTTCGCTGGTCGTGGCGGGATTCGAAGGGCTGACGCCCAGCGTTCTGGCGGAACGGCTGGACGTCGCGCGAAATGCGCTGTCGTTTCATCTGAAAGAGCTGGCGCATGCGGGCCTGGTGACGGTGGAACAGCAAGGCCGCCACCTTATCTACCGCGCCGACTACGCGAATATGAATGCGCTGATGGGCTACCTGACCGAACACTGCTGCCAGGGCAGCACCTGCGAGGTCGACGCCAATGGAGCCGCCTGCGCGGACTGTTGATCGAGACGCAAGGCTTTCATCCCCCTAAAGCCCGCACAGGGAAATCCATGACCAAGATCTATAACGTACTGTTCATCTGCACGGGAAATTCCGCGCGCTCCATCCTGGCCGAAGGCCTGCTCAATGGACTGGGCCAAGGCCGCTTCCGCGCTTATTCGGCTGGCAGCCAACCCAAGGGCCAGGTTCATCCCCTGGCCCTTGCTACCTTGGAGCGCCTGGACATGCCCGCCAGCGGCTATCGCAGCAAGAGCTGGGATGAATTCGCCGGCCCGGACGCGCCGCGCTTCGATTTCATTTTCACCGTTTGCGACAATGCCGCCGGCGAAGTCTGCCCGGTCTGGCCCGGCAAGCCCATGACCGCGCATTGGGGCGTACCGGACCCGGCGGCGGTGGAAGGGACCGAAGAGGCCAGGCGCAAAGCGTTTCATGACGCGGCGATCACGCTGAAACGCAGAATTGAACTATTGCTGGCGCTGCCCATGGCCCGCCTGGACGCGATTGCCCTGCAGCGCGAGCTGCACGGCATAGGCAAGGCGTAGCGCGACATGTCAGCGCAGACTTCCGCCCTGAAACCCCAGGCCTCGATGAGCGTTTTCGAGCGCTACCTGACGCTGTGGGTTCTCCTTTGCATCGTCGCCGGCATAGGATGCGGACTATGGGCGCCGCGCTTGTTCCAAGCCATCGGTGAATGGGAAATCGCGCGCGTCAATCTGCCGGTCGGCATTCTGATCTGGCTGATGGTCATCCCCATGCTGATGAGGGTCGACTTCGGCGCGCTGGGCGGGGTGCGGCGTCACTGGCGCGGCATAGGGGTGACGCTGCTGGTTAACTGGGCCGTCAAACCATTCTCGATGGCATTGCTCGCCTGGCTGTTCGTCCGGCAAGTGTTCGCGCCATGGCTTCCCGCCGAACAACTGGACAGCTATATCGCCGGCCTGATACTGCTCGCGGCCGCGCCGTGTACCGCGATGGTGTTCGTCTGGAGCCGCCTGACCGGGGGCGATCCCGTGTTCACGCTCTCGCAGGTGGCGTTGAACGACACGATCATGGTGTTTGCCTTCGCACCCGTCGTCGGGCTTCTGCTGGGACTGTCTTCCATCACCGTGCCATGGGACACGCTGCTCACATCGGTCGCCCTTTATATCGTTGTTCCGGTCCTTATCGCCCAAGCCTGGCGCCGGCGCCTGCTGCGTCGTGGCGCGGCAGCCCTGGATGCCGCGCTGGCCAGGATCGGGCCAGTGTCCATCGCGGCATTGCTCTTGACGCTGGTTCTGCTGTTTGCCTTCCAAGGCCAGGCCATATTGAAGCAGCCGCTGGTGATCGCCATGCTGGCCGTGCCCATCCTGATCCAGGTGTTATTCAATTCGGGGCTTGCCTATCTGCTGAATCGCCAGGTGGGCGAAAGCCACGATGTCGCCTGCCCGTCCGCATTGATCGGAGCAAGCAACTTCTTCGAGCTGGCGGTGGCCGCGGCTATCAGCCTCTTCGGCTTCGAATCGGGCGCGGCGCTCGCCACGGTGGTCGGCGTACTGATCGAGGTACCGGTAATGCTGCTGGTCGTGCGTATCGTAAACCGCAGCCGGGACTGGTACGAAGCCGCCTGACGACCTACACGGGACATTCCATGAGCCATATCACTATCTATCACAACCCCGATTGCGGTACCTCGCGCAATACGCTGGCCATGATCCGCAATAGCGGCGAGGAACCGGCCATCATCGAGTATCTGAAAACGCCGCCCGACCGCGCGACCCTGACCAAGCTGATCGCCGATGCCGGGCTAAGCGTGCGCGACGTGCTGCGGGTCAAAGGCACGCCCTACGAAGAACTGAACCTGGGAGATCCCAAGTGGTCGGACGCGCAGTTGCTGGACTTCATCGAGCAGCACCCGATCCTGATGAATCGCCCCATCGTCGTTACTCCGCTGGGCACGCGCTTGTGCAGGCCGTCGGAGGTGGTGCTGGAGATCCTGCCCAATCCGCTACAAGGCCCCTTCACCAAGGAAGATGGACAGGTGGTGAACGGCGCGGAAGAGCGCCGTGGCTGAACACAGCCCTATTCCCAATGTCGTGCCGGCGCTTTTCGATGTTCCGGATCCGCAACGGCTGTGGGCGCCGAAAAGTCGCGCCACCCATCCACCTCGCTTCCTGCTGCTTTATGGTTCGGTACGCGAACGCGCGTACAGCAGGCTGCTGACTCTGGAGGCGGCACGGCTGCTGCGGGAGATGGGCGGCGAGACGAAGATATTCGATCCTTCCGGCGTGCCGCTGCCGGACGATGCCCCCGACACCCATCCCAAAGTGCAGGAACTGCGAACCCTGGTGCAATGGGCGGAAGGCATGGTCTGGACCACGCCGGAGCGCCATGGCGCGATGACGGGAATCATGAAGGCGCAGATCGACTGGATCCCCCTGGCGATGGGGGCCATCCGCCCGACGCAGGGCAAGACGCTCGCCGTCATGGAGGTATCCGGTGGATCGCAATCCTTCAACGCGGTGAACCAGCTACGGGTGCTGGGACGATGGATGCGCATGCTCACCATCCCCAATCAGTCGTCGGTGCCCAAGGCATTCCTGGAATTCGACGACGCGGGTCGCATGAAACCATCGAGCTATTACGACCGGGTGGTCGACGTCATGGAAGAACTGATGAAGTTCACCTTGCTGACGCGCGACGTCAGCGCTTATCTTGTGGATCGCTACAGCGAAAGAAAGGAAAGCGCCGAGCAACTGTCACGGCGCGTCAACCAGCGATCCATTTGAGCATCATGCGCCTGACCAACCGTACCAGCGTCGTCGCGGCACTCGGCACCACGCAGACCCTGGCCTGGGCTTCGTCGTACTACTTGCCGGCCATGCTCAGCGCGCCCATGGCTCGCGACCTGGGCGTCGAAGTTCCGACCATCTTCGCGGCATTCTCGTTCGCGCTGCTGATTTCGGCCTTGCTGGGGCCTTACTCCGGGCGGGCCATCGATCACTGGGGCGGGCGGCCGGTGCTGATGGCGACCAATGTGATCTTCGCCCTGGGCCTGGCGTGGTTGGGCAGCATCCATACCGTCGCGGGCCTTTTCGCGGCATGGACGATACTCGGCATAGGCATCGGCAGCGGCCTGTATGAAGCCGCGTTTTCCTCGCTGGTGCGCCTGTATGGACGGGAGTCGCGAGGCGCGATCTCCGGCATCACGCTGATCGCCGGCTTCGCCAGCACGGTGGGCTGGCCGGTGAGCAGCTACCTGCAGATCGAGTTCGGCTGGCGCGAAGCCTGCTATGTCTGGGCAGTGCTTCACCTGGCGTTGGGACTGCCGCTGAACTATCTGTTGCCGTCCCCCGCCTCTGCCCCAGCCGCAATGCCTGGCCGCACTGGCGCCGATACCACGACGGCGACGAAGACGACCTGGGCATCCGTCGTACTGGCCGCGGTGTTCGCCATCACCTGGTTCATCAGCACGGCACTGGCCGCACACCTGCCACGCCTGCTCATGGCTGGAGGCGCCACCCTTGCCGTCGCGGTCGCCGCCGGATCCTTGATGGGACCGGCCCAGGTTGGCGCCCGCTTATTGGAGTTCGGACTGTTGCGGCGCGTGCATCCGCTGCTCTCCGCCCGGCTGGCGACGATGGCGCACCCTATCGGCGCCGTACTGATGCTGGCTTTCGGGGCGCCGCTGGCGTCCATATTCGTCATCCTGCACGGCGCCGGCAACGGCATCCTGACCATCGCCAAGGGTACGCTGCCGCTCGTGCTGTTCGGATCACATGGCTATGGCGCGCGGCAGGGCATGCTAATGGTTCCCGCGCGGATAACGCAGGCCCTGGCGCCCTGGCTGTTCGGTCTATGCCTGGACCAATGGGGCGCCGGCGCGCTTTGGGTTTCCACCGCGCTGAGCCTGATCGCCTTCGGCGCCCTGCTTTCCCTGCGCCCCGCCGCCGGCCTCGAACCAGCGGCTGCGCCGGTTGAGGCCGCCGATAGCGGCCGGTAGGCTGCCGGCTTACTTATAGGCAAGCACTTCAGCAGGCGCTGGATGGAAAAGATCCGCGTCTCCGCGGATCGCAACGCTCACCGCATCTGCAACACAATCACATTGCTGCTGGCCGGGTTGGTGCGGTCGCGCAGGTCCTTGACCGCGTCCGGCTTGATCGGACCACCCTTGTTGCCCCAGGACGTGCGTACGAAGGTCAGCACATCGGCGATTTCCTGGTCGTTGAGCTGGTTGCGGAAAGGCGGCATGCGGTAGGCATCCGGGACGCCGTTGGCGACGATGCGGCCGGAGCCGTTCAAGGTTGCGTTGATGCTGGAGGCATCTTCCTTGGCCATGGAGGCCGCCGAGCCCGCCAGCGGCGGTATCCATTCGCCCTGCCCGCGGCCATCGGCGCCATGGCAGGCACTGCAGCGCGCCATGAAGGTCTGTGCGCCCGGAACACGCAGGCGTTGGCCCACGGCCAGTGCCTTGTTCGATGACGCGTCGTACTGCCAGGGCGGACCATCCTGTCCGGGTGCCGCCGGCAAAGACTTCAGATAGTGGGCGACCGCCTTCAAGTCATCGTCGGTCATGAACTGCGTGGAATTGTTGATCACATCCGTCATCGAGCCGAATACGACCGCGTGCCTGTTCCGGCCTTGCTTCAGGAAGCGGAAGACGTCGTCCTCGCTCCAGCGGCCCAGGCCGGTGCCGGCGTCGCCGCGCAGGCTGGGGGCATACCATCCATCCAGCAGCGCGCCGGCAAGATAGGTGGAGCCGCTCTCTTCCAGGGCCTTCTCGTTGAACGCGAAGCCGCGGGCAGTATGGCAGCTTCCGCAATGGCCAGCGCCCGGCACCAGATAGGCGCCGCGATTCCACAGGGTACCGTTGTCGGCCGCGCCGGCCACCGGCTTGGACTGGTAGGTGCCCGGCTCGGTGAACACCGCGTTCCACAAGGCCAGCGGCCATCGCATATTCATGGGACTGGGGATGGCGCTGGGCTTGTTCTCCTGATGCGCCGGACGGACGCCGTGCATGAAGTACGCGTAGAGCGCCCGCACATCATCGTCGTTCAGCTTGGCATACGAGGGATACGGCATGGCCGGATAGAGGCGATGACCGTCCAAGGCCACCCCATGGCGCAGCGCCCGGTCGAAATCCGCCAGGCTGTACGCGCCTATGCCCGTATCCTTATCGGGCGTGATATTCGTCGCGTAGATCGAACCCAGCGGCGTCGCCATCTCCAGCCCGCCGGCGAAAGGCGCGCCGTTGGCGGTGCTATGACAGGCCACGCAATCGCTTAGCCGGGCAACATATTCGCCCCGCTGTATCAGTTGGGGCGAGGCGGTATCCGCATCCGCCACGCCATCGAAGGCGGACGACGGCTTGCGTGTCACGAACCACGCAAGCGCCGCCGCCACGACCAGACAGGCCAGCACGATGCCGGCCAGAAAGCGCCCTACCCTGCTTCTCTTCATCTGTCGCACGATCCTGTGGTCAGCCTGCTCGGTTAAACCTTGAAGGTGTACTTCGATAGCGGCATGCTACGTACACGCTGGCCGGTCAGGGTCGATACCGCGTTGGCCACGGCCGGGGGGATCGCCGGCAATGGCGGTTCGCCGATGCCGCCCATTTTTTCTCCGCTTTCGATGATCCGCACATGCACGCGGGCCATGCGGCCCGGCGGCAGGATGGGATACAGGTCGTAGTTGCGCGCGACCGGCTGGCCGTGCTCGTACACCATCTCCTCGAGCAGCACTTCCGACAGTCCCAGCGCGACCGCGCCGCTGACCTGGGCGTTGACGATGGCGGGGTTCACGATGTTGCCCGGGTCGATCGCTTCCCAGATGTCGTGCACCACCACCTGGCCATCCTTGAGGGAGACCTCGGCGATCGCCGCGGCCTGTGATCCGAACGGCGAAGCCATTGCCACGCCGCGCGCGCGACGGGTACCGTCTTCCGCCGTGAATGGCCCGCGTTTCCACCCACCGGACATTTCGCCGACCGCCTGCAACAGCTTGGTCAGGCGGGCATTTCCCTGCAGCAAATGCAGGCGCATCGCATAGGGATCCTGGCCGCCCTTGTCGGCCAATTCATCCAGGAAGGTTTCATAGAAGAAATCATTCATGGAGTTGCCGACCGACCGCCAGTAGCCCAGCATCATCGGCGTCTTCACATAAAGCTGGGCGATCCGGCGGTTGGGAATCGCATAGGATTTCCCCGCCAGGCCTTCGACCGCGGCGGGATCGTGTTTGTCGGCCCGCTTATTGGCGATGGCTTCCGTGGGACCTTCGGTGGCGCTGATGGCTTCCAGGGCGACAGGCATCCCGTTGGCGTCCAGGCCGCCGCGAAAGCGTACCGCGGCCATCGGCCGCGCGACGTCGCGCAGGAATTCTTCCTCGCGGCTCCAGATAAGCTTGATCGGACGTCCCGTTTCCTTCGCCAGCTGTATCGCCTGGGGATAGGGACTCGCCGAGTTGTACAGAAAGTGGCGGCCGAAGAATCCGCCCAGCAGGGGCGAATGGAGCGTGATCCGCTTGGGATCGAGACCCGTCTGCTTGGCGATGTCGGCCAGGAATATATCGGGCGCCTGGTTGGGGAGCCAGACTTCCAGCGTGCCGTCGGGGTTGAAACGCGCCAAAGCGGAAGGCGGCTCCAGCTGCGCATGGCGTACATACTGGCTGTGGTAGGTCGCGCTGACCATGGTCTTGGCGTTCTTGAACGCATCGGCCACATTGCCCTTGCTTTCCGCCTCGACGCCATCGCCCGGTGCGCTGGCGAGCCGCTCCTGGAACGCCGCCGTGGAAAAGTCGGCCGGCATGACACGCAGCGTCGAATCCGCCGCCGCTTCCTGCCAATCCACCTGCACAGCCTCGGCCGCCCGCTTGGCATTCCACCAGCGCTCGGCGACCACCGCGACCGCGCCCGGCAGGCGATGCACGGAGTGCACGCCCTTCATCGCCTTGACCTGGTCTTCGTTGCGCAAGGCGCCGACCGTCATGCCCAGGCGGGGGGCGTGCTGGACCGCCGCGTGCAGCATGCCATCCACATGGGTATCGATGGTGTAGACGGCCTTGCCGGTCGATTTATCGCGGACGTCGAGCCGGTCGACGGGCTTGCCTATCCAGCGGAAGCTGGCCGGGTCCCGGAGCTTCACGCTGCCCGGATCGGGCACGGGCAGGTCCATCGCATCGGTGGCCAGCTGGCCATAGGGAATCGAGCGGCCCGAGGCCTTGTGGACCACCAGGCCAGGCTGCGTGTCCAGTTCGCTGGCAGGAATATCGAGCCGGTTCGCGGCGGCCTGCAGCAGCATGGCGCGCGCCAATGCGCCCAGGCGGCGCATATTCGCATAGCCGAAGCGCACCGAAGAACTGCCGCCGGTAATGCGGCGGCCGCTATCCATGGCGATGTACTCGCTGCCCGGCGGCGCGTTTTCGACGATAAAGGTAGCGGGATCGGCATCGAGCTCCTCGCCGACGATCTGCGCCATGGCGGTGAAGATGCCCTGCCCGCCTTCGATGAACGGACTTTGCAGGCGTATGGTGTTGTCGGGACGGATTTCCAGGAAGGCGGGGACCTTGGTCGCGCGGGCCGGCGCCGCGGCGGCCGCCTGCGCGCGTGCTTCCCCTGCGGGGAACCCGAACCCCAGCACGAAAGCGCCCGCCGCCGTGCCGGCGGAAGCCAGCAGGAAACGGCGACGCGAAATATTCGTGGGCTGCTCGGTGGCGAAAGCATCCTGCGACGCGGCGGAAGTGGACAGGTTATCCATCATGCCCCCTTCACGTTCGCGGCGCCGGGCGCGGCGCCGGCGAGTTCGTGGACAGCCGCATTGATGGCGTTGTACGTGCCGCAGCGGCATAGATTGATCATCGCCGCCGCGATTTCTTCATCGGTGGGATGCTCGACCTGCTTCAGCAGCGCCGTCGCCGCCATCACCTGTCCCGACTGACAGTAGCCGCACTGGGGAACCTGGTGCTTGATCCAGGCCGCGACGACGCGTTGCCCCACGCTATCGTTTTCGATCGCCTCTATCGTGGTGATCTGCTTGCCCGCCATGCCGTCGATGGGTGTGACACAGGACCGCATGGCCACGCCGTCGACCATCACCGTACAGGCGCCGCATTGCGCCAAACCGCAACCGTATTTGGTGCCCGTCATGCCCAGCTCGTCGCGTATGACCCAAAGCAAAGGGGTATCCGCATCGGACTCGACCTGATGGGCCTTGCCGTTGATTTGAAGTTCCATGGTGTTTCCTTGTCTTCCGACCCGTCCGGGCAAGGATGCTCTCTACCCGGGGCGCGCGTTCCGCCCCACAGCGGGATTTGACTCTTGAAAACCTTCAAACTGCTGAACATACATTCCTGCCCGGCGATGCGTGTGGCAGGCCGCGCGCGGCGCTTTCCGCGCGGACGTACAAGTATCACCCGAATTGATCCAAATCACAGCCCCCATCCAGGCCGAAGCCTAAGCTCCATCCATTGAGATCGCGACGAATGATCGCGTCGCATCCTGTCGAGGGACGATCATGGCTTATGTGCTTTCTGTCTTGAAGGAGACGCGGTCAGGCGAAAAGCGCGTGGCGGTCATTCCCGCCGTCGCCACGCGCCTGAAGCGTCTCGGCGCCGACGTCCGTATCGAAGCGGGCGCCGGGCAGGCTGCCGCGTTTCCGGACAAGGCTTATGGGGATGCGCGCATCGAGCCGGACCGCGACCGTTTGTCTGGCGAAGCAGACATAGTCCTCGCGGTACAACCGCCCTCGCTGGCGACCATCGCCGCGATGAAGCCGGGCGCCATCCTGATGTCCTTCGTCTACGCCGCGACATCCCCGGACCTGGTGCGCGCATTGCGCGACGGCCGCATCACCTGCTTCGCCATGGAACGCATCCCGCGCATCAGCCGCGCGCAGGCCATGGACGCGCTCTCCAGCCAGGCGGCGCTGGCCGGTTACTACGCGCCCCTGCTCGGCGCCGTGCATATGCCGCGCATCCTGCCCATGATGACCACCGCGGTGGGCTCGCTACGGGCGGCGAAGGTGCTGGTGATGGGCTTGGGCGTGGCGGGACTGCAGGCCTTGGCCACCGCGCACAGATTGGGCGCGATCACCGAGGGCTACGACGTCCGGCCTGAAACGAAGGAACAGGCGCAGTCACTGGGCGCGAAATTCGTCGACACCGGCGTGGACGCGCGCGGCGCGGGCGGCTACGCCCGCGAACTGACCGCCGAAGAGCAAGCCAAGGTACAAGCCGCGCTGGACCGGCATATCGCCGATGCCGACCTGATCATCACGACCGCCTCGGTCCCCGGCAAAGCGGCGCCCAGGCTGATTTCCGCCGCGCAGATCGCCGCGATGAAGCCGGGCGCCGTCATCGTCGACCTGGGCGCGGAAGGCGGCGGCAATTGCGAGGGTACGCGACCGGGCGAAACGACCGTCATCGGGCCCGCCACCGTCCTCGCCCCGCTGAACGTGCCATCCATGCTGGCGCAGCACGCGAGCGAGCTCTACGCCAAGAACCTGTTGAACCTGGTCGAGCTGATCACCGCGGACGGCGCCATACACCTCGATTTCGATGACGAGGTCGTCGCCGCGACCGTGCTGACGCATGACGGCACCGTACGCGACGCCGCCGTCCAGGCCGCGCTGGCCAAGGACGAATCCAGGGAGATGGCCGTATGACCTCCGATACCACGCTTACTGTCCTGATCGCGCTCTACATCTTCATGCTGGCGGCCTTCACCGGCTATGAGGTGATCAGCCGTGTCCCCTCGATCCTGCATACGCCCCTGATGTCGGGATCCAACTTCATCCATGGCATCGTGGTGGTCGGCGCGCTGCACGCGCTGCTGACCGCGACCTCGCCGGCCACCCAGGCGATCGGCTTCATCGGTGTTCTGCTGGGCGCCGCCAATGCCGCCGGCGGCTACGTCGTCACCGACCGCATGCTGGCGATGTTCCGCGCGAGCGGCCCGAAAAAGGACTGACCATGCTGCTCGCCTATCTGGAAGGACTGAGCGGACTGTTGGCCGCCGGCTTGTTCATCTTCGGCCTGAAGCGCATGTCCTCGCCCGTCACCGCGCTATCCGGCATCAAGATCGCCGGCGCCGGGATGCTGATCGCGGTGGCCGCCGCTTTCCTGGTATTGGCGCGCATGCCGCCGATGGCGGAATCGCGGCTGCCGGCGAACCTTGCCCTGGCGATCGTTGCCCTGGCGCTGGGCGGCGGCTGGGCGCTGTGGAGCGGCCGCGAGGTCGCCATGACCGGCATGCCGCAGATGGTCGCCCTCTACAACGGCATGGGCGGCGGCGCGGCGGCCGCGATCGCCGCCGCGGAGATCTTCCGCGGCGCCATGCACGATGCGCTGCTGGCCGGCGTGACGCTGGCCGGCGCCTTGATAGGCTCCGTCTCGCTGACCGGCTCGGTCATCGCCTGGGCCAAGCTCGACGGCAAGATCAACAAGCCCTGGCGCTTCGCGGGGCAACAGTACGTCAACGCGGCGGTGTTCGTCGCGGCCCTGGCCTTAGGCGGCGTGACGGCGTTCTACGCCGACGGCAGCCAGGCAACCATGGTGGCGGGCGGGTTCTTCATCGTCGCGCTGGCCTTCGGCGTGTTGATGACGTTGCCGATAGGCGGCGCCGACATGCCCGTGGTGATCTCGCTGTACAACGCCTTCACGGGCCTGGCGGTGGCGCTGGAAGGCTATGCGCTGGGCAACCCGGCGCTGATGATCGCCGGCATGGTGGTCGGATCGGCCGGCACGTTGCTGACGGTACTGATGGCCAAGGCCATGAACCGCTCGCTGACCAACGTGCTTTTCAGCAACTTCGGCGACGTGGCCGTGGCGACCGACAGCCAGGTTGCCGGCCGCCTCAAGCCGGTCGATGCCAGCGACGCGGCCACCGCCATGCGCTATGCCGGCAGCGTCATCATCGTGCCGGGCTACGGCCTGGCCGTGGCCCAGGCGCAGCAGAAACTCTACGAGTTCGTCAAGCAGCTGCAGGCCGCCGGCGTGGACGTGAAGTTCGCCATGCACCCGGTCGCCGGCCGCATGCCCGGCCACATGAACGTGCTGCTGGCCGAGGCCGGCGTGCCGTACGACATCATTTTCGATATGGAAGACATCAACGACGCGTTCGCATCGACGGACGTGGCGCTGGTGATCGGCGCGAATGACGTGGTCAATCCCGCCGCGCGCACCGACAAGTCTTCGCCCATCTATGGCATGCCTATCCTGGACGTCGACCACGCGCATCAGGTCTACGTCATCAAGCGCGGCCAGGGCAAAGGTTACGCAGGCGTCGAGAACCTGCTGTTTTACGCCGACAACTGCAACATGGTCTATGGCGATGCCCAGGCCGTGCTCACGCAAATGGTCCAGTCGGTGAAGGAGCTGGCGCCCGCCTGAGCGCGGCGCGCGGCCGTTTTTTTTTCCGGGCAGTCCCCGCCGCGCCGGGACAGCAAGCTCGATCACCGGCGCGGCCCGGGCCCTGGGCCGGTGCCACCGCTTATACGAGGAATACGGACATGACATACGCCACCACCAACCCCTACACCGGAGAAGTCGTCAAGACCTTTCCCAACGCCACCGACGAACAGGTCGCGACCGCCATCGATAAGGCGCACGCCGCCTTCCTGGGCTGGCGCGAGACCCCGTACAGCACCCGCGCCGCCATCATGCGCAAGGCGGCCGGCATCCTGCGCAAGGAGTGCAATGCCTACGCCAAGCTCTTGACGCTGGAAATGGGCAAGCTGTATGGCGAAGCCAAGGCCGAAGTCGAACTCTCGGCCAAGATCTTCGAATACTACGCCGACAATGCCGAACGGCTGCTGCAGCCGGAAAAGCTGCCGGTGGCCGATCCGGCGGAAGGCCAGGCCATCCTGGTCCACGAGCCGCTGGGCGTATTGCTGGCCATCGAGCCCTGGAACTTCCCCTACTACCAGATCGCCCGCATCATCGCGCCGCAATTATCGGCGGGCAACACCATGCTGCTGAAGCATGCCTCCAACGTGCCGCAAAGCGCGGCGGCGTTCGAGACGCTGATGCGCGAGGCGGGCCTGCCCGACGGCGCCTTTACCAATCTATATGCCACGCGTACGCAGGTGGAGATGATCATCAACGATCCGCGCGTGCATGGCGTGGCATTGACGGGCTCCGAGGACGCCGGCGCCATCGTCGCGGCCCAGGCCGGCAAGGCCTTGAAGAAGTCCACCATGGAGCTGGGCGGCGCCGATGCCTTCGTCGTGCTGGCCGATGCCGATATGGAGAAAACCGTCAAATGGGCGGTATTCGGCCGCCATTGGAACGGCGGCCAGGTCTGCGTATCCTCCAAGCGCATGATCATCGTGGACGAGGTCTACGACGAATTCCTGCGCCGCTACCGCGCAGGCGTCGCCGCGTTGAATGCGGGCGATCCCTTCAACGCCGCCACCACGCTGGCGCCGCTGTCCTCGCAGGCCGCGGCCGATGACCTCAAGGAAAAAATCCGCCAGGCCATGGCCCATGGCGCCAAGGCGGAACAGGTGGGCCCACCGGTGCCGACGCGCGGCGCCTTCGTGCAGCCGACCATCCTGACCGAAATCGGCCCGGACAACCCCGCGCGCTACTGGGAATTCTTCGGTCCCGTATCCATGCTGTTCCGGGCCAAGGACGAGGCCGATGCGGTGCGCATCGCCAATGACTCGCCTTTCGGCCTGGGCGGTTCGGTATTCACGGCCGACACCCGGCGCGGCGCCGAAGTCGCCCGCCAGATTTCCACCGGCATGGTGTTCGTCAACCATCCGACCAAGGTCGAGGCCGATCTGCCATTCGGCGGTATCCGGCGCTCCGGCTACGGCCGCGAACTGCTGGGCCTGGGGCTCAAGGAGTTCGTCAACCACAAATTGATCGATGTCGTCGATATCGACGCTCGCTTCTGACGGGAGTTTTCCATGACCAAGACCATGAAAGCCGCGGTCGTCCGCGAATTCGGCAAACCGCTCGTAATCGAGGAAGTCGCGGTGCCCACGCCGGGCCCCGGCCAGATACTTGTCAAGATCGCCGCGACCGGCGTGTGCCATACCGACCTGCACGCCGCCGAAGGCGACTGGCCGGTCAAGCCGAAGCCGCCCTTCATTCCGGGCCATGAAGGTGTCGGCCACGTCGTCGGCGTCGGTGCCGGCGTTACCCATATCAAGGAAGGCGACCGCGTCGGCGTACCGTGGCTGTACACCGCCTGCGGCCATTGCAAGCACTGCCTGGGCGGCTGGGAAACGCTGTGCGACCAGCAGCAGAACACCGGCTATTCGGTGAACGGCAGCTTCGCCGAGTATGTGGTGGCCGATCCCAACTACGTCGGCCATCTGCCGGACAATGTGTCGTTCGTGGACATTGCGCCTATTCTCTGCGCCGGCGTGACCGTCTATAAGGGCCTGAAAGTCACCGACACCAAGCCGGACGACTGGGTCGTGATTTCCGGCATAGGCGGCCTGGGGCATCTGGCGGTGCAATATGCCAAGGCCATGGGGCTGAACGTGCTGGCCGTCGATATCGACGATGCCAAGTTGGACCTGGCCAAGGACCTGGGCGCCGCGCTCACCGTCAATGCGCGGAGCACGGACCCGGTGGCGTTCGTGAAGCGCGAAATCGGCGGCGCGCAAGGCGTGCTGGTGACCGCCGTATCGCCGAAGGCTTTCGAGCAAAGCCTGGGCATGGTGGGCCGCGGCGGCACCGTGTCGTTGAACGGCCTGCCCCCCGGCAACTTCCCCTTGTCGATCTTCGATACCGTGCTCAACGGGATCACCGTGCGGGGGTCCATCGTCGGCACGCGGCTCGATCTGCAGGAAGCGCTGAATTTCGCCGGCGAAGGCAAGGTCAAGGCCACGATCGCCACCGACTCGCTGGAAAACATCAACGGAATCTTTTCGCGTATGCATCATGGCGACATACAGGGCCGCATCGTGATCGATTTTCAGAAGTAGCTTCGCCGATCGGCCCTGCGAGTTCAGCAATTTCACCTTTTTTCAACGCGCTGGCGGATAGCCTTACGGGCGAACCGCGTCAGCGCGGGTCAGCGGCGGCGCGTCCGCAACGCCGCGAAGGCCGGAAATCAGGGAAATGGCTACGACCGACTCGCAAGCGCCGATCGCGCTGATACTTTCAACCCGCCTGGGCGATTCATTGTTCATGATGACGATTGCCCACAATTTGCGACGATCGCGCAGGCGTGTGGTCGTGTACGGCGACCATGGCGGCGCACTGGCGGAGTGGTTTCCCGGCTTCGACATCCGGCCATTGGCGGCAGCGAAAGAACCGGCGGCGCTGGACGATTACGGCGCCATCATCCAGATGTCGCTCGACGAACCCATGACCGGCCTGGCGGAACGCCGGGCCAACTTCCTGGTCATCAAATCCCTGCCGCAGCAGACGGCGGACGAGGGATCGGACAATCCGGGCGGCCCATGCAACGGCATCATGGCCACGTTCCGGCATTTCACGCGGACGCTATTCGGCCTGGACGACTGGACGCACGACAACGGCCTGCGCGCGCCCGCCGGGCTGCGGCACCGGCTGCACGGGCGCCGCGTCATCCTCCATCCGACATCCAGCGAACCCGAGCGCTGCTGGCGGCCGGACCAGTATGTCGCCTTGGCGACGGCGCTGCGCCAACGCGGCTTCGATCCCGTGTTCGTACTCGCGCCGCGGGAACGCCCGGCATGGCAGGCCCTGCTTGCGCCGCACGGGCTGGCCATCCTGGACGCGCCTGACCTGGCCCACACGGCCAGGGCCATCCATGAATCCGGCTGGTTCATCGGCACCGACTCAGGCATCGGCCATCTGGCGTCGGCCTGCGGCATTCCGACGGTAACCATCGTCGATCGTCCGCGGAATATGGACCGCTGGCGGCCGATGTGGGCGCCGGGGCTGATCGTGCGTCCGTGGTGGCTGCCCCTGCGCAGCATGCGCCGCGCTTACTGGCGCGAGGCCACCACCGTCGGCAGGACGTTACGTGCCTTCGACACGCTGCGCCGACGCGTCGAAAACGCAGCGCCCGCGCAGCCCGGGCTCACGCGTGTGGCCCCCTCTACTTCAACGATCGACAGGCCGGCGTAATCGCCGCCGGCGCCTCAGTCGACTTCTTCGTCCGGATCCACCCACATATCGGTGATGCGACCGGCGGCGTCCATCAGGATGGTTACCCTACCCGGGTCGCGATCGACGGGCACCGGACCCGCCGCCACCCTCAGCTTGCGCCCGATCAGGTCGCCCAGCAGGAAGGTGACGACTTGGGAATGAATGGATATCGGCAGACTGCCCAGGTCCGTCCTGGACACCTGGCCGCTCTGGCACGGCCATGGGAAATCAGCTTCGTGATGGTCGCCATTGGTGCGGATTGCTGTTGCCTGGCTCATTGCGCGCTCCCTGGATAACGCCCGCCCCACGGACGGGTTCGATGGCGCAAGTTTCCGGGCCGCCGCCCATCGAAGATAGAGCGTCGCTTGTCCTAGCCCGTTGGCGGGACACGGCTTGCTCTACTGCTTCCGGCGCAAGCCAAAACGGTTAAGATCGGTCGCCATGAGCCTATTCGACCGTCCCGCCGCCGCGGCCCGAGCCGCCCTCATTGCCGCCTGTTTCCTGGCCGCGCCCGCCGTCCACGCCGATCCCGCGTACGACGGCTATCGCGAGGGAACCTATCTGCGCTTCCTGAACGCGCCCGAAGGCGGCCAGCCACGGTCCGTGCCACCCACGCTGGGCCTGTCGTTCGGCGGAGCGTCCGTGCAGGCGGTCATGGACACGGGATCGACGGGTATCGTGGTGGCTGCCTCCACGATTCCCAATGTGGATCAGTTGCAGACGCTGGGCGCCGGCACGCTGAGCTATTCCAGCTCCGGCCGCATCATGCGCGGGCGCTGGGTAGTGGCCACCGCGACCATCCGCGGCGCCAACGGCGCCAGCGTCACGACGCGGCCGCTGCCCGTGCTGGCGATAGACCGCATCGATTGCTTCCGCGATGCGCGGGACTGCCAGCCGGAGGAGCATCCGCGCCACGTCGCGATGATAGGCATAGGCTACTCGCGCGAAGCGGATCACCAGTCGCAGAGCACGCCCGACAAGAACCCCTTTCTGAACCTGCCCGGGATGGGTGATGCCGAACGGCAGGGCCGCGTGCGGCGCGGCTATGTCGTGACGCGCGAGGGCGTGCACGTCGGCCTGACGCCGGCCAATACGCGTGGCGAGTACCGTTACATCAAACTGGCGAAGCGAGCCGATGGACGCGACTGGGCGCCTTTGGGCGCCTGCATCGCCCTGGACCGCGACACGCCGGCCTGCGGCACCGCGCTGATCGATACCGGGGTATCGGCGATGTACCTGACGGTGCCGCCGGAGCGCCAGGCCGGACATCTGGGCGGAACGGACGGCCGCACGCTGTTGCCCGGCACGCGGGTGACGATCAGTTTCGGCACGGACGCCACCCCGCGGTCGCCCCGCTACGCCTTCGCCGCCGGCGACGCGCGCGAGCCGGCGGCGCCGTCACGCATCATTCTGGTGGAAGGCGCGAATCGCCCCACGTTCGTCAACACCAGCGTGCACGCGCTGAACGTGTTCGACTATCTGTTCGATGCCGACGGCGGCTACGTCGGCTTTCGGCGCGTGGCGCATTGATTACACATCCCGCGCGGCGGCGCGCTCGCCGTCCACCAGCGTCCAAAGCACCATCTTCCTGCCGATAACCGCGGATTCGCCGCGCGCCCTGCGCTGGCATTCGGACGGGATGGCGGCAACCGTGCAATCCACGTCGGGAGACATGGACGGCGCGAGCGGTACCGGCGGCGTGGCTGCCATGGCGTTGGCCATCGTGTCCTGATTCGCATGGACAACCAGATCCGCGCCGCCTGCCGTGGATAGGCTCAGCACCATACGGACGGCCTTGCCGACCCAGCCGCCGACATCGGCCGCGGCTGCCCGCCGCGACCGCGCGACGCCCGATTGCCAGGAGGCGGGATGTCCAGTGGTCATGCATGGCCGCGGGCCGCCGTGGGCGGCCGGTTCCGGCTCATACGCCGCGAAGACGTGGACTGAGGCGCCGGCGGGTCCGGCGACGGGAGCGTCATCGTCGTCGAATCGGGCGGGTGCACCGGCTCCATGCGGGTACTGCGTCGATGCCAGTCGCGATGTTGTCGCCATGAAGTACTGTCCGGGGGGGTTGGTGGGAATGCCGGCATGCGTGTATTCGCACCGGCTGGCGTTCCACCCCCGCAAGGCCTTTCACGCCTTGTTTTCTTCCGCGGCTACCGCGGCGCCTTGCGCTTCGTCATCGGTCTGTTCGGCCGTACCGCCCTGCCCGGCTTCCGGTTTCACGGATTTGCCGGCGTGCCGCTTGGCGGCCGCCTGCTTGGCTTCCTGCGAGTCGAAACGATGGGCCTTGCCCATGGCGTGAGCAGCGCGGCCCCCCTGTGCCGCGATCCCTCGCAGCAGCTCCGGGTCCATGGCCGCGAAACCCCGTGGTTTGCGTCCTGCTTTACGTTCGTCAGTCATCATGCGCCCCCCTAGGTGAGTAGCGCGAATACTGGCAACACGCGTGCCCAGGGGGCTCGACGACGCCGGCTCCCTCGGGTTACGTGGGGAGCATACTGTCATGTCCGCTTGAATCTTCTTAAGGATCGGCACCGCTTACCGCCGTTGTAGCGCTTACGGCACGGTCGGGCAGCGCGCGACGCGAACCCAGGCAAAGGGCGACGCCGAACGACCGGCGGACCGAGCGCTCCTACGCAAGAGGCGCATTTTTGCGCGGGATAGTTACTTAATATGTATTTCGGTGCGGTACCTGCACGCTAGTTTTCACCTGTAAACATCCTGATTTCAGGACATAAAGCAAAATCCGCACGTTATAACCGTGGCAGCTCCGTTACACTCTGTGACGGGAGTGGATGTGCGATGCAGCAGTGCGATGCTACTTTTTCGGCGGGTCGACGGGCTGTTTTGTGCAGCTGGTACGTCGTGGACCCGCACACGAGCTTTGAGGCCACCGCGTACGCTGTGGCCTCTTTTTTGTGCGGCTCCTGCACCGATCCGGGCTAGTGCAGCTTCACACGCGGATGCGTGCGCCGCGTAAGCAGGCGCGCCAGCGCCAGCGATACGGTGCGGGAAAACCCGAGCACGGTGCGGTGATGCAGCAGGTGCAGGCTGGCGTACATCCACCGGGCGATCATGCCGCTGACGAAGAAGCCGCGTCCCAGCAGCGCCCCCATCAGGCTGCCTACCCCGCGCTCGCGCCCCAGGGCGACCAGCGAACCGCGGTCCTTGTAGACGAAATCGCCGGCCGGCTCGGGCTTGCCGGCGATGCGTGCGCTCAGACGGCGTCGCAGATAGCTGGCTTCCTGATGGGCCGCCTGGGCTCGCGCCGGCACGATCCTGCCGTCCGCCCGCGGAGCGGCCGCGCAATCCCCGAACGCCAGGATGTTCGGATCCTCGGTCTGCAGGCGGGCAGTGACTTCCAACTGCCCCACCCGGTTGCGCGGCAGGTCCAGCGTGCCGAGCACATCAGGCCCCTTGATGCCCGCGGCCCACATGCATAGATCGGCGGGAAGGGCGCGGCCGTCCCGGGTGTGCACGGTATCGGCCGTGACCTCCGAGACCAGGCACCCGCTTTCGATGGCGATGCCGAGGCTTTCCAGGCGGCGTTGGGCGGCACGCGATAGTTTTTCGGGCAGCGCGGCGAGGATGCGCGGCGCGCCTTCGATGATGCGGATGGCAAGATCCTTGCGCGGATCGAAATTGGACAAGCCGTAGGCCGCGACCAGCCGGCTGGCCTCCTGCAGTTCGGCCGCCAGCTCCACGCCCGTGGCGCCGCCGCCGACGATGGCGATATGCAGCCTGGCCTGCGGATTGTGCGCCTTGGCCTGGTCGACCTTGACCATGGCCTGCAGCATGGTCAGGCGGAACTGTTCGGCCGACTCCGGCGTGTCCAGGGTAATCGCGTGCTCGCGGGCGCCCGGCGTGCCGAAGAAATTCGAGGTGCTGCCCACCGCGATGACCAGGGTGTCGTAGGGAATCTCGCGCTCCGGCAGCAGCGATTCACCGCTGGGACCGGGAATGGCCCCGACCCGCACGACGCGACGCGCCCGGTCCACGCCCAGCATCGGCCCGAGCACGAAATTGAAATGTGACAGGTTGGCCAGCATCAGGTACGACAGCCCTTCCTGCTGCACATCGACCGTACCCGCGGCCGCTTCGTGCAGCGTGGGCTTCCAGATGTGCAGCATATGGCTGTCGATGAGAGTGACGTGCTGCCGGCCATGCTTGCGGCCCAGCTCCGTCGCCAGCTCCAGGCCGCCGGCGCCGCCGCCGACGATGACGACGCGGTGCGGGAGTTTGGCCTGCTCACGCGCGGGGACTTCGGTATTGCCTGCTCCTGCTTGCTCGGACTGCGCGTGCTCGCGCAGCAGTACGGGGTTTTGAGGCATAGGGACACCTTGACGCAGCGGCCGCCCGGTCCGGGCGGCGCGAAAGACGCGGCGGCCGTTCAGCCGCCGACCAAGGTTTGTGCATCAGCAAATCGTGTTCCGGAAATGGCCGCGGGGCGGCTTGCGCGCCGCCCCCGCCCTGCCTCGATCCACCCCTAATTCGCGGGAGCCGCGGCGTCGGCCGTCTGCTCCGGCTTTTTGGTGGTCTCTTCCCAGCCCCCGCCCAGCGCCTTGTACAGCGCCACGCGGTTCAACAGGGCGCCCAGTCCGGCCTGCACCAGCTGCAGCTGGGCATCGTAGTAGGTTACCTGAGCGTTCTGCACCTGCAGATAGCTGTCGACGCCACCGTTATAGCGCATGGTGGACAATTCGACGGACCGCGCCGAAGACGCTTCCAGCGCGCGCAGCGCCTGCACCTGCGTGCCATAGGTCGCCACGCCGGCCAGGGCATCCGAGACTTCCTGGAACGCCTGCTGGATGGATTTTTCGTACTGTGCCACGGCGATGTTGTCGCGCGCCTTGGCCAGATCCAGATTGGCCCGGATGGCGCCGCCGGCGAAGATCGGCGTCGTGATGGACGGCGAAAAACTCCAGAACCCGTGGCCGCCCTTGAACAGATCGTCCAGCGAAGGACTGGCCGAGCCGAGCAGGCCGGTGAGCGATATCGTCGGGAAGAAGGCCGCGCGGGCGGCGCCGATATTGGCATTGGCCGACCGCAGATTGTTTTCCGCCGACAGGATATCGGGACGGCGCTCCAGCAGATCCGAGGGCAGGCCCGCCGGAATGGCGGCCAGCACCTGGGCGTTATCGAACGGCGCCGGCGGCGGCAGGTCCGCCGGCAGCGGCGCGCCCGTCAACAGCACCAGCGCATTCACCGCCTGCGCCTGGGTGCGCGCCAGCTCGGCCAGATTGGCGGAGGCGGAATCCAGCAGCGACTTGGCCTGGTTCAGATCCAGCTCCGAAGACACCCCGCCATCGAAGCGGCGCTTAACCAGGTCATACGATGCCTGGCGCGAATCCAGCGTTTTGCGCGTCAGATCCAGCTGCACGTCGGCCGCGCGCAGGTTCAGATAGGCCTGCGCTACTTCGCCGACCAGAGATATCTGCACGCTGCGCCGCGCCTGTTCCGTGGACAGGAACTGCTGGTACGCCGCTTCCGACAGGCTGCGCAGGCGGCCGAACAGGTCGATCTCGAAGGTGGTCAACCCGAGCCCGGCCTGATACTGGCTGCTGATCGAAGGCGAATCCGGTCCGCCCGGACGCAGGCTGGGCGGCAGGCGCTGCCGCGTGCCCTGGACGCCGGCGCCGATGGTGGGATAGATCTGCCCACGCTGCACGCCCCACTGCGCGCGCGCTTCCTCGACCCGCTGCACGGCCACGCGCAAATCGCGGTTGTTCTGCAGCGACAGCGCGATCAGCGCCTGCAGGCGGGGATCGCGGAAAAACTCGCGCCAGCCGAGATCGGCCGCGGCCACATCGCCCGCGGGCAAAAGCGCCGAAGCGGGCTGGGTGCCGGCCGTCGTCGCCTTGTCGTAGCCGCTGTACACCAGCTTGGGCTGGTCCGGCCAGTCCGCCTGGATGGGCGCGGCGGGCCGTTCGTACTTGGGCGCCAGCGTGCATCCGCTGACGGCGGCCACGATCGCCATGGCCAGGGAGGTTTGCTTCAACATGAATGGCGCACGCATCATTCGCCCTTCCCTTCGGTGGCGGGAGCGGGCGGGGTGCCGTCCTGCGCCCGCTTGGCCGCCTGTTCTTCCTCGAAACGGCGCGCTTCCGCGCCCAGCAGCCGGGGCTTGGTCTTGAAGAGACCCAGCACGACCACGAAAAAGGTCGGCACGAAAATCACCGCGAACGGCGTCGCCGCCAGCATCCCGCCCAGCACGCCCAGGCCGACCGCGCGCTGGCTGGCCGCGCCGGCGCCGCTGGCGATGGCCAGCGGAATCACGCCCAGGATGAAGGCCAGCGAGGTCATCAGGATCGGCCGGAACCGCAACCGCGCGGCTTCCACCGCGGATTCATACAGCCCGTAGCCGCGCGCGTACTGGTCCTTGGCGAATTCGACGATCAGGATGGCGTTCTTCGCCGCCAGGCCGATCACGGTCACCATGCCCACCTGGAAGTACACGTCGTTGGACATGCCCAGCAGGCCGACCAGGCCGACGGCGCCCAGCATGCCCAGCGGCACCACCAGCATCACCGAGAACGGGATCGCCCAGCTTTCATACAGGGCCGCCAGCACCAGGAACACCACCAGCAGCGAGAGCCCCATCAGGATGGGCGCCTGATTGCCGGCCTCCCGTTCCTGGTAGGACAGCCCGTTCCACTCGTAGCCGAAGCCCTGCGGCAGCTGCGTCATCAGGTGTTCCATTTCCAGCATGGCCTGGCCGCTGGTATAGCCCGGCCCCGCATCGCCCGAAATACGGATCGACTCGTAGCTGTTATAGCGGACGATCTGTACCGGCCCCTGCCCCCACTTGGCGGTGACGAAGCTGGACAAGGGCACCATGCCGCCGCTGGTGTTGCGCGCATTCAGGTTCAGGATGTCTTCCACCTGCATGCGATACGGCGCATCGGCCTGCACCCAGACGTTCTGCATGCGGCCGAAGTTGGGAAACTTGTTGATCAGCGCGCTGCCCACCGCGGTCGAAATCAGCGACGCGGCTTCGTCGAAGTTGACGCCCAGCGCCGCCGCCTTCTGGCGATCGATGGTCAGGCTAAGCTGCGCGCTCGGTCCCAGGCCGGATATGCGCACCTGCGAAAGCACGGGGCTCTTCATCGCCATGCCCATCAACTGGCCCGTGGCGGCCGCCAGCGCGTCCGTACCGGCCCCGGCGCGGTCCTGCAGGCGGAAATCGAAGCCGGTGGCATTGCCCAGCGTGGAGATGGCCGGCGGCACCACGGTGAACACCATGGCGTCGTGTATCCCCATCAGCAGGTTGTTCAAAGCGCGGAACGACACCGCCTCCGCGGAATTCGCGCGGCCCTTGCGCTCGTCGAAGTCCTTCAAGGTCGTGAACGCGATAGCGGCGTTCAAGCCGTTGCCGTTGAAGCTGAAGCCCTGCACCGCGATGATGTTCTGCACCTGCGGCTGCGCCAGGAAGTACTTCTCCACCTGCTGCAGCACGTCCACCGCGCGGTTGGCGCTGGACCCGGACGGCAGTTCGATATTGCTGATCACGTAGCCCTGGTCTTCCTCGGGCAGGAAAGACGACGGCATGCGGTAGTACAGCCAACCCAGCAGCAGCACCAGCACCAGGTAGATCACCATCATCCGGCCGCCCTTGTGCAGGATGCGCGATACCCAGTTCTGGTAGGCGTGCGTACCGCTGTCGAAGCGGCGATTGAACCAGCCGAAGAACCCGCGCTTTTCCTCATGCCGGTCATGCGGCACGGGCTTGAGGATGGTCGCGCACAGGGCCGGCGTGAAGCTCAGCGCCAGGAAGGCGGAGAAGAAGATCGACACCGCCATGGCCACGGCGAACTGGCGATAGATGACCCCCACCGAACCGCCCATGAAGGCCAGCGGCAGGAACACGCTGACCAGCACCAGGGTGATGCCGGTAATGGCGCCGGTAATCTGCGGCATCGCGCGCGAGGTCGCCTCCTTGGGCGACAGGCCTTCGCTGGCCATGATCCGCTCGACGTTTTCCACCACCACGATGGCGTCGTCCACCAGGATCCCGATGGCCAGCACCATGGCGAACATGGTCAGCACGTTGATCGAGAAGCCCAGCGCCAGCATCACCGCGAAGGCGCCCATCATCGCCACCGGCACCACCAGGGCCGGAATGATGGTGTAGCGCACGTTCTGCAGGAACAGGAACATCACCAGGAACACCAGCACCATGGCTTCCAGCAGCGTCTTGACCACGTCGGAGATCGACGTCTGGACGTAGGGCGCGGTGTCGTACGGGATGTCGTACTTGATATTGGCCGGGAAGTACTTGGACAACTGCTCCATCTGCTGGCGCACGCCCTTGGCGGTGGCCAGGGCGTTGGCGTCGGGCGACAGGATGATGGCGAAGGCAGCCGTCGGCTTGCCGTTGAGGCGCGCGCCGAAGAAATAGTTATCGGCGCCGATCTCGACGCGCGCGACGTCGCGGATGCGCACCACCGAACCATCCGTATTGGCGCGCAGGACCAGATTGCCGAAGCCCTCCACCGTGGAGAGCTGGCCATTGGCGATCACCGTGGCGGTCGTGCGCTGGTCCGCCGGGTTGGGCGGGCCGCCCATATTGCCGCCGGAGATCAGCACGTTCTGCTGCGCGATCACCTGGTTCACGTCCGACATGCTCAGGTTGTAGCCGACCAGCTTTTGCGGATCGACCCAGATGCGCATGGCGCGCGGCGCCGCGAACAGCTGGAACTGGCCCACGCCCGGCACGCGCGACACGGGGTTCTTGACGTTGCGCGTGACGTAATCGGCCAGCGCGGTCTGGTCCATCGTGCCATCGGTGGACGACACCGTCACGATCATCAGGAAGCCGGTACTGGTCTGCTGGAACTGCACGCCCTGCTGCGCCACCGCGGCCGGCAACTGCGCCGTCACGTTGGCCACGCGGTTCTGCACGTCCACCTGGGCCAGGTCCGGATCGCGGCCCGGCGCGAAAGTGGCGGTAATGGTCGACTGGCCGTTCGAGTCGCTGACCGACTCGTAATACAGCAGACCCTTGGCGCCGTTCAGTTGATCCTCGATCAGGCTGGTCACCGAGTCGGCCACTTCCTTGGCCGATGCGCCGGGATAGGTGGCGGTGATCTCGATGGCCGGCGGCGCGACGTTGGGATACTGCGAAACCGGCATGTTGGGGATCGCCAGTAGCCCCGCGAGCAGGATGAACAGCGCGACCACCCAGGCAAAGATCGGTCTATCGATAAAAAATTGCGGCATGAGGGTAGACCCCGAAGACGATACTCATGATGCGGGGAAACGGCGCCCTGGCACGGCGCCGCGCCCGATTACGACTTCTGCTCGGCAGGCGGCGTGGGAGACGCCGGCTGTTGCGGCGCGGGTTGTTTGCCCGGCTGGGTTGGCGGCGCGGACGGCTGTCCACCGGCTGGCGCCTGCGGCTGGGCGCCGGCTGGCGCTTGCTGCGCGCCGCCCGCGGCGGGCCCGCTCTGTTGCTCCGGGGTCCATTGGGAAACCTTGACCGGCGCGCCAGGGCGAATCTTCTGGAAGCCTTCCACGACGACGACGTCCCCGGCCTTCAGCCCGCTGGTCACCACCCAGCGCCCATTCAGCGCATTGCCGGTGGTCACATTGACCTGGTTGACCTTGCCGTCCCTGACCAGCATCAGGCTTTGCAGGCCGTCGGGCGTGCGCTGCAGCGCCTGCTGCGGCACCAGCAAGGCCTTGTCGTCCACGCCCTGCGTCAGCCGCACGCGCACGTACATACCGGGCAGGAGGACGGTCTCCGTATTGGGGAATTCCGCGCGCAGGTTCACCTGCCCCGTCGACGGATCGACGGTAATGCCGGTGAATAGCAGCTTGCCCTTGTGCGCATACGTCGAGCCGTCTTCCAGCACGACCTCGGCCAGGGCGGCGTTCTCGCCCACCTTCTGCAGCTGGCCGGCGGCGAAGGCCTTGCGCAGCGCCGCCAGGTCGGTGGTGGATTGCGTGAAGTCGACGTAGACGGGATCGAGTTGCTGCACCAGCGCCATCTGCGTAGCGGACGAGCCTTCCACCAGCGCGCCTTCGGTCACCAGCGGCTTGCCGATGCGGCCGGTGATGGGCGACGTCACATTGGTATAGCCGAGGTTGATGGAAGCATTCTGCAGATTGGCCTTGGCCGCCGCGACAGCCGCGTCGGCCTGCCGGTAGCTGGCCACCGCGTTGTCGTATTCCTGCTTACTGACGGCATTGGCCTTGACCAGCGGCGCATAGCGGTCGGCCAGCGCCTTGGCGCTGAACAGATCCGCCTGCGACTGCTTCAATTGCGCGGCGGCCTGGTCGTATGCGGCCTTGTACGGCGCCGGATCGATCTTGAAGAGCAGGTCGTTTTCCTTGACGTCGCCGCCCTGCTGGAAAACGATCTTCTGCACGATGCCGGTGACGCGTGCGCGTATCTGCGCGTCGCGCACCGCGTCCACGCGGCCGGGCAGATCGGCCACGCTGGGCGCACGCTCGGGCTGGACGGTGATGACGCTGACCTGGGGCGGTCCGGGATTCAGTTGCGGCCGCTCGCCGCACCCCGCCAGGAGCGCCGCCGCGGCGGTGATGGTGACCAGGGGTGCTGCTACGCGCTTTGGTATAAATCGAGGCGCAAAATGCATGGAATCCTCTCGCCATCGGCATGGAACGATGCCGTCTTGAATGATGCGGGCACGAAAGACAGGTGGGCGTCCGGCGGCACAGATGGCGAAACGCAAACCATGCCCCTACCCCATTCGTCCCCCGTGGGCCGCGCTAATGTAACGCATTCAACGAATCGACACCAATTTCGTGCAATCTGTGTCGGGCGCACGCGACGCACGCCATCAGGCCGCAAAAAAGCCGGCGTTAGCCGGCTCCGAGCAAATGTTGGCCATACAGGCCGGTGGCGGGCGCCGCCTTGCGACGGCGCCGCATTTTCATCACTCAATCACGCGTCTGCAGCTCCAGTGACCGATTGATCCGCAGCGCGAGCAGCGTGCAGGCCACGCCGGATAGCAAGTACACGCTGACAGCGCCCAGGCCGAAGCGCGTGGACAGACTCAAGGCCACCACGGGCGCGAAGGCCGCGCCGAACAGCCAGGCGAAATCCGCGGTGAATGCCGCGCCCGTATAGCGGAAGCGCCGCGCGAAGTTGGAAGTCACGGTGCCCGACGCCTGGCCATAGGACAAGCCCAGCAGCACGAAGCCGATCAGGATGAAGGCGTCCTGCGCGACCGTACCGCCGTCCAGCAGCCACGGCGTGCAAAGGCTGAACACCCCGATCAGGCAGGCCAGCGTGCCCAGCGTATTGCGGCGGCCGATGTGGTCCGCGAGCCAGCCGGAAGCCATGGTGCCCAGGATGCCCAGGAGAGCGCCGATGACCTGCACGCTCAGGATGGCGTCTATGGATTGCGTGGACTGCAGCGCCAGCCAGGACAGCGGAAAGATGGTCACCAGGTGGAACAGCGCGTAGCTGGCCAGCGCCGCGAAGGCGCCCAGGAAAATGTTGTAGCCCTGCTCGCGCATCAGCGTATGGGCGGGAATGGGCTCCAGCTCGCCTTCTTCCAGCAGCCGGGTGTATTCGTGGGTGACCACCAGGCGCAGGCGGGCGAATAGGGCGACTACGTTGATGGCGAAGGCGACGTAGAAGGGGTAGCGCCAGCCCCATTCGGAAAAGTCGTCCGCGTTGAGGTTGGTGTGCAGGTACAGGAACAGGCCGCCCGCCAGCAGGAAGCCGATGGGCGCGCCCAACTGCCCCAGCATCGCGTACCAGCCGCGCCGCTCGGGCGGCGCGTTCAGGGCCAGCAGGGAAGGCAGGCCGTCCCAGGCGCCCCCCGTGGCCAGGCCCTGCAGGCAGCGAAAGACCGCAAGCAATATAATGGCGCGTTCGCCCAGGGTGGCATAGCTGGGCAGGAACGCGATACCGGCAGTGGCCGTGCCCAGCACGAATAGTGCGATGGTCAGCTTCGTCGCGCGGCCCCAACGCCTTTGCACCGCCATGAACAAGGCGGTGCCGAAGGGCCGGGCGATGAAGGCGAAGGAAAATATGACGAAGGCGGCAAGTATGCCTTCGAGCCGCGTCAAAAACGGGAAAAACACCTGCGGGAAGACGAGTACCGAGGCGATCCCGTACACGAAGAAGTCGAAATATTCGGAGGCGCGTCCTATGACGACGCCAATGGCGATTTCTCCGGGCGCGACCTTGGAGTGGTCGGCGGTGGTCAACCTTGCGTCACGCTCGAGCGTAGTCGAGGACGCATCTGGGAATGCTGCAGTCGTGGACATCTTATCTCCTCGCGATCATTGCGACCGGTTGCCCGGCCATAGCAGTCTTCGTACCCGAAGACGGCTCCCTACCGTCGCGCAGGCCTGCTGCTTACCGAAAATTGCCCTTCAACAGGCCCGGCGTGCCTTAGCATGGCACGACTTTCAGCTTGCCGCCATAGGTAGGACAAAATGTCCACTTTCCGCAGTGCGTCAAAAATTGTACATTTCGCGTGATTTTTTCTCGCAAGCTTACGCGGTGCTTACAGCTCCCCGTCAGCATTCCGCCCCAGTTCCTGTTTAGGCTTCGTCGCCCGGCATGTCATCCTCCACGTTCTCCCGCCGACTTCTCCTGCTTCCGCTGCTTGCCCTGTTCGCCCTGCTGGGCGGCTGCCAGGGCGTGGTCATGTCGCCGTCCGGCGACATTGCAGTGCAACAACGCGATCTCATCATCATCTCCACGGTGTTGATGCTGATCATCATCATCCCGGTCATCATCCTGACCCTGGTCTTCGCCTGGCGCTACCGCGCGTCCAACACCAGCGCGACCTATGATCCGGAATGGCACCACTCGACGGTGGTCGAACTGGTGGTGTGGTCGGCGCCGCTGCTGATCATCATCGCCCTGGGCGCCATCACCTGGGTGACGACGCACCGGCTGGACCCCTATCGCCCGCTGGACCGCATCGCCGAAGGCCACGAACTGCCGACCAACGTCAAACCGCTGACGGTGGAAGTCGTGGCCCTGGATTGGAAGTGGCTGTTCATCTATCCCGAGGAAGGCGTGGCCACGGTCAACGAGCTGGTGGCGCCGGTCAACCGGCCCATCACCTTCAAGATCACGTCGTCGACGATGATGAACTCGTTCTTCATCCCGGCGCTGGCGGGCCAGGTCTATGCCATGCCCGGCATGGAAACCAAGCTGCACGCCGTGATCAACAAGGCCGGCGTCTATGAAGGCTTCTCGGCCAACTACAGCGGCGCCGGTTTCTCGGACATGCGCTTCAAGTTCTACGGCATGACCAATGCCGACTTCGACAACTGGGTCCAGCAGACGCGCGACGGCGGAGGGGAACTGACCCGCCCGGTCTATCTCAAACTGGAACAGCCCAGCGAAAAAGACCCGGTGCGCCGCTATGCCAAGGTCGCGCCCGATCTGTACGACGCCATCGTCAACCGCTGCGTCGAGTCCAACCGCATGTGCATCAAGGACATGATGGCGATCGACGAGAAAGGCGGCCTGGGTACGTCCGGCACCTATAACGTCGCCAACAACGGCTCGACCCGCGTCCGCCTCGGCCTGGCCGACACGTCCGCGCGGAACTATGTCGGCGCCGTCTGCACGCCCGCCAATCCGACCGGCGCCGCCGTCCTGGACGACCGCGTACCGCTCTGATGCGTATCCGAGTAAGCCGCCCGCCCTTCTTTTCGCCTTGCGCCTCCCGCCACGGGAATCGAGATGTTTGAAAACCTAGACCTGCAAAAGCTATTACTTGGCCGCCTATCCCTGGAGGCGATCCCCTACCATGAACCGATCCTGGTGGTGACGTTCATCTTCGTGGCCATCGGCGGCCTTGCGCTGCTGGGCGCGCTGACCTACTTCCGCGTCTGGGGCTACCTGTGGCGCGAGTGGTTCACCAGCATCGACCACAAGAAGATCGGCATCATGTATATCGTGCTGGCGATCATCATGCTGCTGCGCGGCTTCGCCGACGCCATCATGATGCGGCTGCAGCAGGCCGTCGCCTTCGGCGACTCGACAGGCTACCTGCCGCCGCACCACTACGACCAGATTTTCACGGCGCACGGGGTCATCATGATCTTCTTCGTGGCCATGCCGCTGGTCACGGGCCTGATGAACTACATCGTGCCGCTGCAGATCGGCGCGCGCGACGTGTCCTTCCCCTTCCTGAACAACTTCAGCTTCTGGATGACGGTGGGCGGCGCGGTGCTGGTGATGACCTCGCTGTTCATCGGCGAGTTCGCGCGCACCGGCTGGCTGGCCTATCCGCCGCTGTCCGGCATCCTGCAGAGTCCGGACGTAGGGGTGGACTACTACATCTGGGGATTGCAGGTGGCGGGCCTCGGGACATTGCTATCGGGCATCAATTTGATGGTGACCATCATCAAGATGCGCGCGCCCGGCATGGGCCTGATGAAGATGCCCATCTTCACCTGGACGTCGCTGTGCACCAACGTGCTGATCGTGGCCGCCTTCCCCATCCTGACGGCGGTGCTCGCGCTGCTGGCGCTGGACCGCTACGCCGGCACGAACTTCTTCACGAACGACTTCGGCGGCAACCCGATGATGTACATCAACCTCATCTGGATCTGGGGCCATCCGGAGGTGTACATCCTGATCCTGCCGGCCTTCGGCGTGTTCTCGGAAGTCGTGTCCACCTATAGCGGCAAGCGCCTGTTCGGCTACGCGTCGATGGTGTACGCCACGGTCGTGATCACGGTGCTGTCCTATCTGGTGTGGCTGCATCACTTCTTCACCATGGGTTCGGGGGCGAGCGTCAACTCGTTCTTCGGCATCACCACGATGATCATCTCCATCCCGACCGGGGCGAAGATTTTCAACTGGCTGTTCACCATGTACCGCGGCCGCATCCGTTTCGACGTGCCGATGCTGTGGACGGTGGGCTTCATGGTGACCTTCGTCATCGGCGGCATGACCGGCGTGATGCTGGCCGTCCCCCCGGCCGACTTCGTGCTGCACAACAGCCTGTTCCTGATCGCTCACTTCCACAACGTGATCATCGGCGGCGTGCTGTTCGGCATGTTCGCGGGCATCAACTACTGGTTCCCCAAGGCCTTCGGCTTCAAGCTGGACGAGTTCTGGGGCAAGTGCTCGTTCTGGTTCTGGCTGGTGGGCTTCTGGGTGGCCTTCGCGCCGCTGTACGTGCTGGGCCTGATGGGCGTGACCCGCCGCATGAACCACTTCGACGATCCCTCGCTGCAGATCTGGTTCGTGATCGCCGCCATCGGCGCCGGCCTGATCGCCATCGGTATCGCCTGCTTCCTGATCCAGATCTACGTCAGCTTCCGCCGCCGCGAGCAACTGCGCGACGTGACGGGCGATCCCTGGAACGGCCGTACGCTGGAATGGTCGACCTCCTCGCCCCCGCCCGCCTACAACTTCGCCTTCACCCCGCAGATCCACGAGGGCGATGCCTGGTGGCAGATGAAGCAGCGCGGCGCCCAGCGGCCGACGCAAGGATTCATTCCCATCCATATGCCGAAGAACACGGCCGCCGGCATCATCATCGCCGGACTGTGCACGGCATTCGGTTTCGGCATGATCTGGCACATGTGGCTGCTGGTGATCGTCTCTTTCGTCGGCGCCATCGCCGCGGCGATCATCCACAGCTTCAACTACAAGCGTGATTACTACATTCCCGCGGACGAAGTCGTTCGCACCGAGGCCGAGCGTACCCGTCTGCTAGCGAACCATGTCTAAAGCCACCGTCCTGACCCAACCCGGCGCCGCGGCGGCGCCGGAAGACCTCCGTTTCTACCTGACGGAGGAGCACCATCCGAAGAACGGCACCCTGCTGGGCTTCTGGATCTACCTGATGAGCGATTGCCTCATCTTCGCCAGCCTGTTCGCGGTGTACGGCGTCCTGGGCCGCAGCTACGCGGCCGGCCCGTCCGGCGCCGATCTGTTCGACCTGCCGCTGGTGGCGCTGAACACCTCCATGCTGCTGCTGTCGTCCATCACCTATGGCTTCGCCATGCTGGAGATGAACCGCAACCGCGTGGGCGCCACGCAGATGTGGCTGCTGATCACCGGCCTGTTCGGCGCTGCGTTCATCGGCCTGGAACTGTACGAATTCGCGCACCTGATCCACGAAGGCAACGGCCCGGGCCGCAGCGCTTTCCTGTCGTCCTTCTTCACCCTGGTGGGCACGCACGGGCTGCACGTCACCAGCGGCATCATCTGGCTGATCACGCTGATGGTGCAGGTCGGCCGCCATGGCCTGACGTCCGCCAACAAGCGCCGCCTGATGTGCCTGTCGATGTTCTGGCACTTCCTGGACGTCGTCTGGATCGGCGTATTCACCTTTGTCTATCTGATGGGAGTGCTGCCATGAGCACGCATAACGGTACGCTGGCCCATGGCGATCACGACCACGGCCACGATCATCACGACGATCACGACGACGGCGCCGCGCACGGCACCTTCAAGGGCTACATGACGGGTTTCATCCTGTCGGTCATCCTGACGGCCATCCCGTTCTGGGTGGTCATGGACAAGGTATTCGACCAGTCCAGCACGACCGCCATGGTCATCCTGGGCCTGGCGGCGGTGCAGATCGTGGTGCATATGATCTACTTCCTGCACATGAATGCCCGCTCCGAAGGCGGCTGGACCATGCTGGCGCTGATCTTCACCGTGGTCATCGTCGTCATCACGCTGGCGGGCTCCTTGTGGGTCATGTATCACCTGAACGTGAACATGATGCCGTCCATGACCGACATGAAGAACATGCCGTAAGGATGGCCCACGGTCCGTCGAACACCGCCCTGCCCGACGCCGACACCGGCGGCGGGCGCCGCCCGGCAGTCCTGATCTGCATGGCGGTCGTGGCGGTGTTGCTTTTTGCGGGCTTCTGCGCGCTGGGCACCTGGCAGGTGCACCGTCGCGCGTGGAAACTGGACCTGATCGCGCGCGTGGAGCAGCGCGTGCATGCGCCGGCCCAGCCCGCGCCAGGGCCGCAACGCTGGCCCGCCGTCACCGCCGACAGCGATGAATACCGCCATGTCTTCCTGCGCGGCCGCTACGACTACGGCAAGGAAACGCTTACCCAGGCCAGCACCGAGCTGGGCAGCGGCTACTGGGTGATTACGCCGCTGCTGCGGGACGACGGCACCACCGTGTTGGTCAACCGCGGCTTCGTGCCGGGCGACCAGCGCGGCGATATCGCCCATCCCGAAGCCGCCGCGCGCGACGGCGTCACCGTCACGGGGCTGCTGCGCATCAGCGAGCCTGGCGGGGGTTTCCTGCGCCATAACGATCCCGCCGGCAACCGGTGGTATTCGCGCGACGTCCAGGCGATAGCCGCGGCGCGCGGGCTGGCCGATACCGCGCCCTATTTCGTCGATGCCCAGGCCGCGCCCGGCGCGGAGCCCGGCGCCTGGCCCCGGGCCGGCATGACCGTCATCGCCTTCCACAACAGCCACCTGGTCTACGCGGTCACCTGGTACGCGCTGGCCCTGATGGTCGCCGGCGCCGCCTTCTACACCGTGCGCGAAGAGCGCCGCCAGCAGCGGACGCGGCGCCCATGATCACGGCCGGCCGGCGCCGGTACGACACCACCGGCCACAAGAACATGCAGCAGCTGATCACGCTGCGCTGGATCGCCGTACTGGGACAGATCGCCACCATCTACGTCGTCGTAATGGGCTTCGGCGTGCCACTGCCGCTGAACTACATGGTGCCCGTCCTGGGCGGGCTCATCGCCTTCAATATCGTCGGCATGCTGCGCCTGCAGCTGGCGCCGGTAGTCAGCAATACCGAATTGCTGGTAGCGATGCTGGTGGACCTGGTGGCGCTCACCGCCCAGCTCTACCTGAGCGGGGGCGCCACCAACCCTTTCGTTTTCCTGTACCTGGTACAGGTGACGCTGGGCGCCGTGCTGCTCAAGCCGTGGAGCACGTGGATGCTGGTCATCGTCACGACGCTCTGCTTCATGCTGCTGGCCGCCGCGGGCCGGCCATTGACGCTGCCGCTGGACCACGGCAACGGCCTGGCCAGCCTGTACGTGCAAGGCATGCTGATCTGCTTCGCCCTGAACGCATCGCTGCTGGTGGTGTTCATCACCCGGATCAATGGCAATCTGCGGGCGCGCGACGCCCACCTGGCGGATCTGCGCCAGCGCGCCGCCGAAGAAGAACATATCGTCCGCATGGGCCTGCTGGCCTCCGGCGCGGCGCACGAACTGGGCACGCCGCTGGCGACCATGGCGGTCATCCTGGGGGACTGGCGCCATATGAGGCCTTTCAAGGACGATCCGCAATTGCTGCAGGAGATCGGCGACATGCAGGCGTCCGTGGCGCGCTGCAAGTCCATCGTGGGCGGCATCCTGCTGTCCGCCGGCGAAGCGCGCGGCGATTCGCCCGCCGAGACCACCGTCCATACTTTCCTGGATGACCTCGTGACGGAATGGCGCGCGACGCGCGGCTTCGACGAACAGCTGCGCTACGAAAACGGCTTCGGCCCGGATCTGCGCATCGTTTCGGATTCGGCGTTGAAGCAGATGATCTGCAATGTGCTGGACAATGCGCTGGAAGCGGCGCGCCGCGGCATCGCCCTGCACGTCAGCCGCGAGGACGACGCGCTGGTGCTGGAGGTGACCGACGACGGCCCCGGATTCGCGCCGCCGATGCTGGCCAGCTTCGGCAAGCCGTACCAGTCCAGCAAGGGCCGGCCAGGCGGCGGGCTGGGACTGTTCCTGGTGGTCAATGTCGCGCGCACCCTGGGCGGCACGGTGACCGCCGAGAACCGCGCCGAAGGCGGGGCCCGCGTGACGCTGCGGCTGCCGCTTTCGGCGATTACCTTGGACGAACAGGATGACCCCGCACCCGCTGCCTGAAGATGCCAACGACGACGCCGGCGCGGCCTCCGGGCAGGACGCGGCAAACGCGGATGCACCGGCCGCGGAACGGCTGCTGGTCATCGTCGAAGACGACGAGACCTTCGCGCGGACGCTGGGCCGGTCGTTCGAGCGGCGCGGCTACCGCGTGCTGCATGCGACCGGGCTGGAGGGGCTGCAGGCGCTGCTGCCCGACCATCGTCCCGACTATGCGGTCATCGACCTGAAGCTGAAGGGCGAGGCCTCCGGGCTGGCCTGCGTGCAGGCGTTGCATGAACATCACCCGCAAACCATCATCGTCGTATTGACCGGCTATGCCAGCATCGCCACGGCGGTCGAGGCGATCAAGCTGGGCGCGCGGCACTATCTGGCCAAGCCATCGAACACGGACGACATCGAACAGGCTTTCGGACGCGACGCCGGCGATATCGAAACCGAATTGAGCGACCGCCCCACGTCCATCAAGACGCTGGAATGGGAGCGGATACACGAAACCCTGGCGGCGACCGGCTTCAATATCTCGGAGACGGCGCGGCGCCTGGGGATGCACAGGCGCACCCTGGCGCGCAAGCTGGAGAAACAGCGGGTGAAGTAAGCGGGGGGATGGCTCCGCGGCGCCAGGCGCGGATCAGTGCGTCATTCCGTCCCCCAGCCAGCGTCGCTTGTCCCGCAGCGGGGCGGACCCGAACAGGCGGCTGTACTCGCGGCTGAATTGCGAGGGGCTTTCGTAGCCCACCTGATGCGCCACCACCGCGACGTCGGCGTCGCCGGTGAACATCAGCCGCCGGGCTTCCTGCAAGCGCAGCTGTTTCTGGAACTGCAACGGGCTCATGGCCGTGACGGCCTTGAAATGATGATGAAAGGATGACGCGCTCATATGCGCGTGGCGCGCCAGTTCCTCGACCCGCAAAGGACGCACGTAGTGTTCGCGGAGCAAGCGTATGGCTCGCGCGATGCGCTGCGTATGGCTGTCCTTCTGCACCAGCTGGCGCAGCACCGCGCCCTGCCCGTTCATCAGCAGGCGGTAGAAGATTTCCCGCTTGATCATGGGCGCCAGCACCGGAATATCCACGGGTTCGTCCAGCAGCCGCAACAGGCGCAGCACGCCGTCGAGCAAGGTGTCCCCCAGCCGGTTCACATACAGGCCGCGCGTGGCTTCCGGCGCTGACGCCGGCGGCGCATTCACATCGCGGATCAACGCGTCTATCGCTTCGACGTCCAGATCCAGGCGCAGGCCCAGGTAAGGTTCGGTCGGGCTGCCCACCGTCACCTTGCCGATCACCGGCAGGTCCACCGACGACACCAGGTAATGCAAGGGGTCGTAGTCGTAGACTTCGTCGCCCACCAGCAGCCGCTTGGAGCCCTGCGCGATCAAGGCAAAGACCGGCAGCTGCAACGCATGCTGATGGCCGCGCTCGCTCGTCAGCCGATGCAGATACAGGCCCGGCACCGCGGTAGTCATCGAGCCTTCCAGCGTGCCGGTCAGCCGGATCAACCGATACAGGAGTTCACGCCGGGGGGCGTCGAAGGACGCGTCCGGCTCGTCCATCGCCGGCGCCGATTGCAGTGAGGAATCAGGTATCTCGTTCAGTCCCATGGTTCACCGAAGCGGATAGAGGTCCGCGCCGACCGTCCATGCGGACGCGCGGAATTTTGTGCAATGGAAGAATAGCGCCAGTTTCCTGTCAGGAGCGCGTCAACCACACTGCCGTCGTGGATCCCTGGAGGATTAGGCAGCAATCCAACAGGATCGAGCACCTGGGTCCCCTCCCGCGCGCGCATACTGCCCCGGTCCATCCACGCAGTGACCGGCGCATGTCCAGCGGACTGGACGTCGCGCGCCTTGCGTTTTCCAGAATCAGGAGCATCCCATGCGTTACAAGAAACTCGGCAGCACCGGCTTATTCGTGTCCGAACTGTGCCTGGGCACCATGACCTTCGGCGGCGAAGACGGCACCATGTGGGGACAAATCGGCAGCCTGGAGCAGAATGAAGTCGACAAGCTGGTCGGCGCCGCGCTGGACGCCGGCATGAATTTCATCGACACCGCGAATGTGTACTCCGGCGGACGTTCCGAAATCCTGACCGGTCAGGCGCTGCGCAATTTGAAGGTGCCTCGCGAAAACGTGGTGGTCGCCTCCAAGGTCATGGGCGAAACCGGCACGCGCGGCGTCAATTCCCGCGGGCTGTCGCGCTATCACATTATCGAAAGCGTCAAGGCGTCGCTCAAGCGCATGCAACTGGACCATCTGGACCTGTACCAGGTGCACGGCTTCGACCCGGCCACGCCTATCGAAGAAACGCTGCGCGCGCTGGACACCCTGGTGCAACATGGCCACGTCCGCTATATCGGCGTGTCCAACTGGGCCGCATGGCAGATCATGAAAGCGCTGGGCATTTCGGAGCGGCTGGGACTGGCGCGCTTCGAATCGCTGCAGGCGTACTACACGATCGCCGGCCGCGATCTGGAACGGGAGATCGTGCCCCTGCTGCGCAGCGAAGGCGTCGGCCTGATGGTCTGGAGTCCGCTGGCGGGCGGCCTGTTGAGCGGCAAGTATGCCCGCGACAAACAAGGCGAAGAAGGCGGCCGCCGCACCACTTTCGATTTTCCCCCGGTAAACCGCGATCGCGCCTTCGATTGCGTCGATGCGATGCGCGCCATCGCCGAGGCGCACAACGCGTCAGTGGCGCAGATTGCCCTGGCATGGCTGCTGCATCAACCCGCGGTAACGACGGTAATCGTGGGAGCCAAGCGTATCGAGCAGTTGCATGACAATATCGGCGCTGTCGCGATCAAACTCAGTAGCGATGAGTTGGCGACGTTGGCCGAGGTCAGCGCGCTGCCGCCGGAGTATCCGGGCTGGATGCTCGAACGGCAGGGCGGCGTACGCCGCCATCTGATCGAGCAAGGCACCCTGGACTGAAAGCCCCCGGCTTAACGACATCGGGTTCGAGGGGATCGAGTGAAGCGCGCCGCCATGATGGCGGCGTGGCCGCCATGCGCCGGTTTCAACGGTGGTTTCAATACACCGCGACCGCGGGCGGAGTCACCACGGAGATCCGCTGTTCAGTCTTGTACCGCTCCAGCGCCTGCATCCCGGCGGCCGCGGCCTCGGACGCGGATTCGCACGCTTCATCGCTCGCGACCAGCGTGCCTTTCCCCTGTTCCTTCGATAGCGCGAGATAGATATACCAGCCATACCCCGAGGCGGACTCATCCACGTCCAGCGTCAGGCGATATCCCTCGCCTATCGTCATATACAGTTCCATGTTCTCCCCTTTTCGCAATGCATTTCTATAGCATGCGCGCGACCACGGCCGGAACCCGCGAAACTTCCCTATTGACTTGGCCGCACAACGGGTGCTCGTATCCCAGCGTTTAATTCGCGTGCGCTAGCGTCCATCTCCGATGTGTTGTTGTCAAGCGATCACCAGCGCAATATGGCAACGCAGGATGCTGATTTTTCGTTTTCTTTCGAAACAATCCTCCGCGCTCGCCGCGACCGAAGAGTGGTAGCGTTACGCGTCGTCGCGATTTATCAGCTTTGCCCCTGGTAAGTCAGACGACCACACGTGCTTGTTTTGCCACGGCTTCGGCCGTGGCTTTTTCGTTTGTGTCGCGCCATCGTTTTGCAACTAGTCGCAATAAGTAGCCGTTCTGCAACGACCCTGCCGCGGCTTGCGTGCCACGACCACGCCCACCTACTTATACTTTGCCGCGCTTTACCCCGGCACCCGCGCTGGAGGCAATGATCCCACCGTGCCATGGCCGGCCGGCGTCCGAGCCGCCCTATGCGCCCGCGCGGCGTCGCCCCAAAGCTACATACCATGCGCCCCCTGCGGGACGGGCGGCGCCATTCGGCGCCCGCCATTGAGCTGCTCCACACACGCTGGCGCAGCCCGGGATTACCGCGATCGAAGATGAGGTTCAAGTGCAAAGAGTAGGAAGCGTCGTGATCGTCGATGATCACCCCATGATCCGCTTCGCGGTCAGAACGATACTGGAACAGAACGGCTGGGACGTCGTGGCGGAAGTCTCCACCGGCGTCGACGCATTGACCGCGGCGCGCGAACATCGTCCGGATCTGATCGTGCTGGATATCGGCATTCCAAAAATGGACGGACTGATGGTGATCAGCCGCCTGCGCGCCGACGGCCGCGATCACAAGCCGGGCATCGTCGTTCTGACCGCGCAGAATCCCGACCATCTGGCCGCGCGCTGCCTGCATGCGGGGGCCTCCGGGTTCGTGTACAAGGGCAAGGAGCTGCAGGAACTGGTCAGCGCCGCGAAGGCGGTGCTGCAAGGCAACACCTACTTTCCCACGGTGGCGCTGCACCCCAGCGGCGAGCGCGGCACCGCCATGAGCGAAGCAGCGTTGATCGAGCAACTGTCCGATCGCGAACTGGTGGTGCTGCAGCATCTGGCGCGCGGCGCATTGAACAAGACCATCGCCGCCACGCTGATGCTCAGCGAAAAAACGGTCAGCACGTACAAGAGCAGACTGCAGGAAAAACTGAACGCCGCCACGCTGCTCGAACTTACCGATATCGCCAGGCGCAACGGCCTGGTGTGACGGCATGAGGGGGGCCATGCTAAGCCGGGCGGCATGGATTTCGGCATTCCTGCTGCTGGCCTGCAGCGCCGACGCGGCGCCCACGCCGTACGACGATGACGGCGCCCCCGCGTGGATAAGCGCGATGCTCGAAGAACAACTGATGCTGCTGGACCCCGTGCTCGGCGCCAGCATGCTTGCCGGCACGATGCTGGCCGGATGGAACAGCCATCTGCGGCGGCAGATCGCCAAGCGAGTACGGGAAGAGCGCGCCTTGCGGGCCGCCGCGCAATCGGCCGAATCGGCCTGCCGCGCCAAGAGCGATTTCCTGGCGGTCGCCAGCCACGAGATCCGCACGCCGCTCCATGCCGTGGCCGGCATGCTGGAGCTGGGCTTGAAGGAAGCCGCCGCGGGACAGGATGTGCAGGACCACCTGCGCGTCGCGCACGGCGCGGCGCAGGGGCTGCTCGATCTGATACGCGACATCCTCGATCTGGAGAAAATGGATTGCGGCAAGCTCGAATTGCTGCCGCAGCGGACCAATCTGCGCGCGCTGACGCAATCGGTGGTGCAGGTCTTCCAGGGCATGGCGCGCGACAAAGGTCTGCCGCTGCGCTTCGAGGCCGACGACGAGGTCGATGCCGATGTGCTCGTCGATCCCATGCGTGTCAGGCAGATTCTTTCGAATCTGATCAGCAATGCGGTGAAATTCACCCGTGCCGGACACGTCACGGTGCGGCTGCGCGCGCGGCGTACGGACACCATGCGTTTGGCGGTATCCCTACAGGTGATGGATACCGGCATCGGCATCAGCGCGGCCGACCAGCGCAAACTGTTCGCGCCCTATACCCAGACTTCCGACGGCGCGCGCGTCCACGGCGGCAGCGGGCTGGGCCTGAATATCGCCAGGCGGCTCGCCGCCTTGATGGACGGCACGCTGCGTCTGGATAGCGTGCCGGGCCGCGGTTGCACGGCGCGCTTCGATTTCCAGGCGGACATCGTTGCTACCCGGCCCGAGATGCACACGGCGTCCCAGCGGGGTGGCGATGACGCGCTGCCGCTGCAGATACTGGTGGCGGACGACAACCCGCCCAGCCGCCTCCTGCTGCGCAAGCAATTGGAATATCTGGGTCACCAGGTCGTGCAGGCCTGCAGCGGCCGCGCCGCGTGGCGGCTGTGGCGACCCGGCGCATATCATTTGGTTATTACCGACTGCAATATGGCCGAGGGTAGCGGCTACGATCTGGCGCGCCGGATACGCGGGGCCGAATCTACGCTGGGCGTGGCGCCTTGCAGCATATGGGCCTATACCGCCGGCACGGAGCAGGACGAGATGGCGCGCTGTACGGATGCCGGCATGGATGCCTGCCTGTTCAAGCCTGTGAGCCTGCCCGAATTACAGCGGCGGCTGTCGGCCACGCCGCGCACGCATGCGAACCTGCACGACGCGTGGCGGCAAGGACTGCGTTTCGATCCTGGGGCGATCGAAACGCTGGCGGCGGGCGATAGCGCGATTGCCGACCGCTTCCTGGCGGCGTTACGCGAAACCAGCGAGCAGGATGCCGCGGCGTTGCGCCAGGCATTGGACCGCCGGGATCCCACGGCCGCCGGCGATGTGCTGCATGCGCTGACGGGCGTTGCGCGCATGATAGGCGCCACGGTGCTGGCGGACACTTGTGTCGCGGCACAGCAGGCATTGGCGCGCGACGGGGTGGCGGCCGCGGCCGACGCCTGCCGGATCGCGCAGGAAGAGCTGTCGCTATTGACGCGGTCGGTGCGCGCCTGGACCGAGGGCGGGCCGTGAGCGGTCCAGCAGCCTGCCCGCCAGGCACTTACGGACTAGCAGCGTGACCGCGGTGATGCGGCAGGCATTGCCTTCAGGCCTGATCGCCCCAGGCCGAGGCCGGCACGAACACGCTGCCGGCCATCAGGCGCCGCGCGCTGCGGCTCAAGGTGACCTTGGTGACTTCCCAACGGCCTTCCTGCTGCCGTGCCTCGGCGCCGACGCGCAGGCGGCCGGACGCATGACCGAAGCACAGCGTATCGCGCGCGCCGCCCAGGATACGGCTGACGATGGTGCCGGGCACCGCCGCGGCGGCCGCGATGGCGACCGCGCCGGTGCCGGTCATCGCGTGATGCAATTGCCCCATCGACATGATGCGCGCCGCGATGTCGATCGTCGCCGCATCCACCGGCGCGCCGCTGGACGCGACGTAGCTGGTGGGCGGGCCGAAGAAAGCCAGTTTCGGCGTATGCTGCCGCGTCGCCGTCGCTTCGGCCGCCGTGCGCGCCGCGCCCATCGCCACGGCGGCGTGCGCGCGCACCAGCTCCATGCGCGCGAGCAGCGCCGCATCGCCATTGATGCGAGCCTGCGTTTCCGTGCCGGTCAGGCCCAATGCCGCCGCATCGACCAGTACCGCCGGATTCCCCGCATCGATCAGCGTGGCTTCGATGGCGCCGACCCCCGGCACGACTATTTCATCGATGCTGCGTCCGGTGGGAAACATGCCGCCGCCCTCGGCATCGCCGCCGGCTCCTGGATCCAGGAAGGTCAATGGAATTTCCGCCGCCGGAAAAGTGACCCCATCCAGCTCGAAATCGCCGAGTTCCTGGACCTGGCCATCCCGCATCGGCACCTGGGCAATGATGCGCCGCTGAATGTTCGCCTGCCAGATGCGTACGGTGGCTATCCCGTCGGAGGGCGCCTGCACCAGGCCGCGATGTATCGCGAAGGGCCCGACCGCGGAGGTCAGATTGCCGCAGTTGCCGCTCCAGTCGACCAGCGGCTGTCCGATGGCAACCTGGCCGAACCAGTAATCCACGTCGCAGTCGGGCCGCGCGCTTCTGCCCACGATCACGACTTTACTGGTGCTTGAGGTCGCGCCGCCCATGCCGTCGATCTGTTTGCCGTAGGGATCGGGGCTGCCTGCCACGCGCAGCAGCACCGCGTCGCGCCGCGCGGGATCGGCGGGCAGATGCTCCGGCAGGAAGAACACGCCCTTGCTGGTGCCGCCACGCATGTATAACGCGGGGATCTCTATCTGTTTGCCTGCCGTATTCATGCCCATTCCAATCGAAGCTGCCATGCCGATGGCCGGAAGACGCGCGGTAACAGGGCTTGCCAGGACCGCGCGGCGGCGGCACGATGTTACCGCCGTGCGCGCCGCGCGTAAAAGCGCCGCGCACGGCATAAGTCTTGCCGCGTCGCGCCCCTGGCCCCGCCACGCCGCCGCGGCCCTGGATCTCACCTCGAATCGATCCGGTCGGCATGCCCCGCGGCCGGATGGTTTGCTTGCGCCGGGCGCGACGCCCGGCAAGGAGCCGGTACGATGACGCTCTCCCAACCCCCTCTGCAAGCCGCGCAAGACCAGTCGCTCAGCGAGCAGGAATTGCAAGCCATGCATGCTTATTGGCGGGCTTGCAATTATCTTGCGGCGGGCATGATCTACCTGCGGGCCAATCCGCTGCTGCGCGAGCCTCTGCAGGCGGATCATTTCAAACGCCGCCTGCTGGGGCACTGGGGGTCGGACCCCGGGCAGTCCTTCACCCTGGTGCACTTGAACCGGGTCATCCGCCAGCGCGATGCGAACGTCATGTTCATTTCCGGCCCCGGACACGGCGCCCCCGCCACGCTGGCGCACGCCTATCTGGAAGGCCGCTACAGCGAAATCTACCCGGACCGCAGCCAGGACGAAGCGGGCATGCAGCGCTTCTTCCAGCTGTTTTCCTTTCCCGGCGGCATCGGTTCGCATTGCACGCCCGAAACGCCGGGATCCATCCATGAAGGCGGCGAGCTGGGCTACAGCCTGTCGCATGGCTATGGCGCGGTCTTCGACAACCCGGACCTGGTCGCCGCCGTCATGATCGGCGATGGCGAGGCCGAGACCGGCCCGCTGGCCACGTCCTGGCATTCCAACAAATTCCTGAATCCGGTGCGCGATGGCGCGGTGCTGCCCATCCTGCACCTGAACGGCTACAAGATCGCCAATCCCACCATCCTGGCCCGCATCCCGCGGCAGGAACTGGAAGCCCTGCTGACAGGCTACGGCCATCACCCTTATTTCGTCGAAGGCGACGAGCCGCAGGCCATGCATCGCGCCATGGCGGCCACGGTGGATCGCTGCTTCGACGAGATCCAGGCCATCCAGCGCCGCGCTCGCGAAGAAGGCGACCTGGAGCGGCCACGCTGGCCCATGATCGTATTGCGCAGCCCCAAGGGCTGGACGGGGCCGCGCATGGTCGACGGCCATCGCGTGGAGGGCTATTGGCGCGCGCATCAGGTGCCGGTGGCCGATCCCGCCAGCAATCCGGAAAACCTGAAGGTGGTCGAGGACTGGCTGCGCGGCTATCGGCCGGAGGAACTGTTCGACGAAAACGGCGCGCCCATGCCCTTCCTGCGGGCGCTCGCCCCTGAAGGCGACCGCCGCATCAGCGCCAATCCGCACGCCAACGGCGGCCTGCTGTGCAAAGCGCTCGACATGCCCGACTTCCGCGACTACGCGGTGCCGGTCGCGGCGCCGGCCGCCAGCTATCTATCGCCGACGGAAGTCCTGGGCAAGTTCCTGCGCGACGTCATGGCGCGCAATATGACCAACTTCCGCCTGTTCGGTCCCGACGAGACCGCCAGCAACAAGCTGACGGCGGTCTACGAGGTGTCGCCCAAGACATGGATGGCGGAAACGCTGCCGGTGGACGAGGACGGCGGCGAACTGGCGCAGGACGGGCGCGTCATGGAAATGCTCAGCGAGCATACGCTGGAAGGCTGGCTGGAAGGCTATGTGCTGACCGGCCGCCACGGCTTCTTCGCCACCTACGAGGCCTTCGTCCACGTCATCGACTCCATGTTCAACCAGCATGCCAAATGGCTGGAGAAAGCCAAGCTAGAACTGAGCTGGCGCGCGCCGATTCCGTCGCTCAACCTGCTGATCACGTCCCTGGTCTGGCGCCAGGATCACAATGGATTCACGCACCAGGACCCCGGTTTCCTGGACGTCGTCTGCAACAAGAGCCCGGAAGTCGTGCGGGTCTATCTGCCGCCCGACGCCAACTGCCTGCTCAGCGTGGCCGACCACTGCCTGCGCACGCGCGACTACGTGAACGTGATCGTCGCCGACAAGCAGCCGCATCTGCAGTACCTGGACCGCGATGCGGCGATCAAGCATTGCACCAAGGGCATCGGCATCTGGGAATGGGCGTGCACGGACCAGGGCAGCGAGCCCGACGTGGTGATCGCCTGCGCGGGGGACGTGGCCACCATGGAAGCGCTGGCCGCCGTACAGATCCTAAAGGAGAAGTGCGAGGGCTTGAAGATCCGCTTCGTCAATGTGGTGGACCTGTTCCGCCTGATGCCGGATACCGATCACCCGCATGGCCTGTCGGACCGCGACTTCGATTCGCTGTTCACCACGGACAAACCGGTGATCTTCAACTTCCATTCCTATGCGACGCTGGTGCACAAGCTGACCTACCGCCGGCGCAATCACGAGAACATCCACGTGCATGGCTATCAGGAGAAAGGCAGCATCAACACGCCTTTCGAGCTGGCCATGGTGAACCAGATAGACCGCTTCCACCTGGCCATCGATGCCATCGACCGCGTACCGGCGCTGCGGACGCGCGGCGCGCACGTCAAGGAATGGCTGCGCGACCAGATCATCGTCCACATGGACCACGCGCATACCGAAGGCATAGACCGCGACGACATCCGCAACTGGAGGTGGCCGGCGTGAGCAGACCCCAACCGTCCATCCTGGTGCTCAACAGCGGGTCATCCTCGCTGAAATTCGCCTTGTTCCGGCGTGACGGCGGCGACGAAACGGCCATGGCGGAGGGCGCCGCCGATCACGTAGGGCGCGGCGACGGACACCTGCGCATACGCGATGCGAACGGCAAGACATTGGTCGAACAGGATCATGACATGCCCACGCAGGCGCATGCGCTGGACATCCTGGCGCGCACGCTGGCCGACGTAGGGCTCGGACCGCCCGCCGCCGTCGGGCATCGCATCGTGCATGGCGGCCCCCATCTGCGCGACCATCAGGCGCTGACGCCCGAGGTCATGGCGCAACTGCGCCAGGCCGTGCATTTCGCGCCGCTGCATATCCCGGTGGCCCTGAAGCTGGCCGAGCGCGCCCGCGCGCTGTGGCCGCAGGCAGGACAGTACGCCTGCCTGGACACGGCCTTCCACCAGACCATGCCCGCGCGCGCGGCGCGGCTGCCCTTGCCCGCCCGCTACGCCGATGCCGGGGTGGCGCGCTATGGCTTTCACGGGCTGTCGTACGAATCGCTGGTGCGCCGCCTGGGCAGCGACCTGCCGTCCAGGGCCGTGTTCGCGCACCTGGGTAATGGCGCCAGCCTGTGCGCGGTGCTGGACGGCAAGTCCATCGACACGTCGATGGGCATGACCCCCGCCGGCGGCATTCCCATGGGCTCGCGCAGCGGCGACCTGGATCCCGGCGTCATCCTGTACCTGATGCGAACGGACGCCCTGGACGCGGACAGCCTGGAAACGCTGATCAACCGCGAAAGCGGGCTGGCCGGCATGGCCGATGGCGAAAGCGATATGCAGGCGCTGCTGGCGCGCTGCGCGCGCGGCGACCCGCACGCGGCGCTGGCGGTGGACGTTTTCACGACGTCAGTCGGCAAGCAGATCGGCGCCTACGCGGCCCTGATGGGGGGCATCGATCTGCTGGTGTTCACCGGCGGCATCGGCGAGCATAGCGCGGAGATACGTCGGCGCATCGTGGCGCCGCTGGGCTTTCTCGGCATCGGGCCGGCCGTGCCCGGTCCGGCCGTCATGATCGTCCCCACGGAAGAAGAGCGGCAGATGGCGCGCCATTGCCGCGACCTGATGTCCCGAACCGGATGACCGCCGGCGGATGGCGCGGGCCATCGCGGACGGGCGGGCAACTGCACCGTATGCCGAAAGGGGGTACTGCGCCTGTACCGGCGCCCCGCGGCGGCGGTATGCTGGTCGCCACCACAACAGCGGGCTCGCGGACGCCCCGGGGAAAGCAAACATGTTCGGCCTGGATGCATTGACCCTGGCCCGGATACAGTTCGGGTTCACGATTTCCTTCCACATCATCTTTCCGGCGATCACGATAGGCCTGGCGAGCTATCTGGCCGTGCTGGAAGGACTGTGGCTGGCCACGCGCAAGGCGCTGTACCGCGACCTGTATCACTACTGGCTGAAGATCTTTGCCGTGAACTTCGGCATGGGCGTGGTGTCCGGCCTGGTCATGGCTTACCAGTTCGGCACCAACTGGAGCTACTTTTCCACATTCGCGGGCGGCATTACCGGCCCCTTGCTGGCGTACGAGGTGCTGACCGCCTTCTTCCTGGAAGCGGGCTTCCTGGGCGTCATGCTGTTCGGCTGGAACCGCGTCGGCCCGGGCCTGCACATGCTGTCCACCGTGATGGTGGCGATCGGCACCCTGATCTCCGCCACGTGGATACTGGCTTCCAACAGCTGGATGCAGACCCCGCAGGGCTACGAGATCATCGACGGCCGCGCGGTGCCGGTGGATTGGCTGCAGGTCATCTTCAACCCGTCTTTCCCCTATCGCCTGGCGCACATGGTGGTGGCGGCCTATCTGAGCACCGCGCTGCTGGTCGGCGCCGGCGCCGCCTGGCATCTACTGCGCGGCCAGGACTCGCCGGCGGTGCGCAAGATGCTGTCCATGGCCTTGTGGATGGCGCTGCTGGTGGCGCCCGTGCAGGCCTTGATCGGCGACATGCATGGCCTCAACACGCTGCAGCACCAGCCCGCGAAGATCGCCGCCATCGAGGGCCACTGGGAACAGCCCGCGCCCGGCGCGGGCGCCCCGCTGCTGCTGTTCGGCATTCCCGACATGGCCGAACAGGAGACCCGCTACAAGCTGGAGGTGCCGCGCCTGGGCAGCCTGATCCTGACGCACACCTGGGACGGCAAAGTGCCCAGCCTGAACGAGTTCGCGCCGGCCGACCGGCCCAACGCCACCGTCGTGTTCTGGACCTTCCGCGTCATGGTCGGGCTGGGCGTGCTGATGATTCTGCTGGGCTTGTGGGGACTGTGGCTGCGTCGCGGCCAGCGGCTGTACATGCATCGCGGCTTCCTGCGCTTCGCCCTGTATATGGGGCCGGCGGGCCTGGCCGCCATCCTGGCCGGCTGGATGACCACGGAAATCGGCCGCCAGCCCTGGGTCGTCTATGGCCTGATGCGCACGGCCGATGCCGTATCGCCGCATGGGGCGGGCCAACTGGGGTTCACGCTCGCGCTTTTCGTGGTCGTGTATTTCGTGGTGTTCGGTGCCGGCGTGGCCTATATGCTGAAGCTGATACGCAAGGGACCGCAGGGCGACCACGTCGGCAACGTGCCGCCCGATGGCGGGCCCGGCGAGGCGCACCATGCCATGCGGCCGCTGTCGGCGGCGCCGGACGATGCGCGCTTGCCGGCGGCCGCGCCGATGTCGGGGAGCTGAGCATGGGTATCGATCTTCCGCTGATCTGGGCCGTCATCATCCTGTTCGGCGTCATGATGTACGTCATCATGGACGGCTTCGACCTGGGCATAGGCATACTGTTTCCCTTCTTCCCCGCCAAGGAAGACCGCGACACCATGATGAACACGGTGGCGCCGGTGTGGGACGGCAACGAGACCTGGCTGGTCCTGGGCGGCGCCGGCCTGCTGGCCGCCTTCCCGCTCGCGTACAGCGTGGTGTTGAGCGCGCTCTACCTGCCCATCATCCTGATGCTGGTGGGGCTGGTATTCCGCGGCGTCGCCTTCGAGTTCCGCTTCAAGGCCAGCGATGAACATCGACACTGGTGGGACAAGGCCTTCATCTGCGGTTCGGTGCTGGCGACGTTTTTCCAGGGCGTAACGCTGGGCGCGTACATCGGCGGCATCCGCGTGGCCAACGGCGCGTACGCCGGCGGCGCCTTCGATTGGCTGACGCCGTTCAGCGTGTTCACCGGGATCGCGCTGCTGGCCGCCTATGCCCTGCTGGGCAGCACCTGGCTGGTCATGAAGACCGAGGATACGCTGCTGTCACGCGCCCGCGGCGTGGCGAGGGGCTCTGTCTGGGCGGTCCTGGCGGCCATCGTGGTGATCAGCGTATGGACGCCGCTGCTGGATCCCGGTATCGCCGAGCGCTGGTTCAGCCTGCCCAACCTGTTCTACTTCGCCCCGGTGCCCCTGCTGGTGTTGCTGTGCGTATACCTGCTGATCAGGACCGTGCGGCGCGATGCCCACGCTGCGCCTTTCATCTGCGCGCTGGGGCTGGTATTCCTGGGCTATACGGGGCTGGGCATCAGCGTGTGGCCGAACGTCATACCGCCGGGCGTGTCGATCTGGGACGCGGCGGCGCCGCCGCAAAGCATGGGATTCGCGCTGGTGGGCGCGCTGCTGATCGTGCCCATCATCCTGATGTACACCGCCTGGGGCTATTACGTGTTCCGCGGCAAGGTGCGGCGCGGCGAAGGCTATCATTGAGGCGGCTCGCCGCGCGGCCCATGCGTATGTGGAAACGACTTGCCTGGTTGATCGTCATCTGGGCCGCCAGCGTGGCGGTCCTGGGCGGCGTCGCGCTGCTCGTGCGCTGGACGATGCGCGCGGCCGGCCTGACGCCGCACTAGGCCTGGCGCTGCACCGATGCCGCACCGGGCCTCGCCGCACCGGGCCTGACACCGCACCAGGCCGCGCGGCCGGCCGGCGTACGAGGCCAATCGGCGTGCGGGGCCAGTCGGGTACGGGGCCGGCCTCAGGCCGGCGCCATGGCCTTGGCGAAATCGCTCTGGACGTAGTGCTCCAGGATTTCGCGGCCGGTGGCCAGCCATACGCCCTCATGGCGGCAGATGTACTCCAACGCCCCATCCAGGGCGCCGATCCGGTGCGGCAGGCCGGTCACGAAGGGATGAACCGCGATCGCCATGACGCGGCCCGACGTCTCCCCTTCGCGATACAGCACGTCGAACTGCCGCTTGATCATGGCTTCGAATTCCGGCACCGACACCTTCATGTCGTAGTAGGCCGGCACATCGTTGGTCTGCACGCTGTACGGGATGGACACCATGCGCGGCGAACCGACTTCCATGGTGTAGGGCTGATCATCGTTGACCCAATCGCAGACGTAGCGTATTCCCGCCTCGGACAGATATTCCAGCGACCGCCAGGTTTCCGACAGGGCGGGCGCCAGCCAGCCGACGGGACGCGTGCCGGACGCTTTTTCGATGCGGTCGATCATGTCGAAGATCGCCTGCCGCTCCTGCTCGGCAGGCATTTCGTCCAGGCGCACGGTGTTGGTCATGCCGTGCCCCAGGAATTCCCAGCCGCGACGCACGGCCTCGGCGATGATCTCGGGATGCTGGTCGCACACTTCGCTGTTCAGGGCCGCGCTGGCGCGTATGCCGTAGCGGCTCAGGGTATCCATCAGACGCCAGATGCCGACCCGGTTGCCGTAATCGCGCAGCGACCAGTTCCGCACATTGGGCACCTTGGCGGTATCGCGCGGCACCCGCTCGTTCAGGCGGCCGGGCATGACGTCATCCAGACCGAAGAACTCGACATTGGGATTCACCCACAATGCGACGCGCGCACCGCCGGGCAAGGCGAACCGGGGGCGGGCCGGCATGGGAATATAGGGGAAAGGGCCATAACGGCGGGGCTGCATGTACTGTCCTTGACGTTGTCGATGGCCGGCCCTGGCGATGGGGCCTTCAATTGCTCGACCTTGATTATGCGCCCTTGGCTATTCGGCCTTGATTCCGGCGGCCTCGATAACCTGCCGCCATTTGGCGGTCTCGGCCTTCAGCATGGCGTCGAACTCTTGCGGCGTATCCTTGACGACATCCTGGCCCATGCCGGCGAACGTCTTCTGCACGTCCGGACGGTCCAGCACCTTTTGCAAGGCGGCGTTCAGCCGGTTGACGATGGGCGCGGGGGTGCCGGCGGGCGCCACGATGCCGTTCCAGGTAATGGCGGTATAGCCTTTCACGCCGGCTTCCATCATCGTCGGCACGTCGGGCAAGGCGGGCGAGCGCGTCGGGCCCGTGACCGCCAGCGCGCGCAGCTTGCCGGCCTTGACCTGGGGCACCGCCAGGGGCAGGACATTGAACATCAATTGCACCTGCCCGCTGATCAGATCGTTGGTGGCCGCGGGGCCGCCGCGGTAGGGCACGTGCGTCAGCTTTACGCCCGCATCGCGTTCGAACAGCGCGCCGGCCAGATGCAGCGAAGTGCCGATGCCCGAAGAGGCATAGTTCAATTCGCCCGGATGTTCTTTCGCGTAGTCGATCAACTGCGCCACGGTATGGACGGGCAGGGCCGGATTCACCACCAGCACATTGGGTACGCTACTGACCATTCCGACGGCGGTGAAATCCTTGGCCGGATCGAAGGGCAGGTTTTCATACAGGCTGGCGTTGGTCGCCAGGCCAGGCGCGGCCATCAGCAGCGTATAGCCGTCTGGCGGGGACTTCGCCACCATGTCCATGCCCAGGTTGCCGCCGGCGCCGGGCCGGTTGTCGACGATGACGGGCTGGCCCAGTTCTTCCGCCAGGCCTGGCGTCACGGTGCGCAAAACGACATCCGCGCCACCGCCCGCCGGAAAGCCCAGCACAATCCTGATCGGGCGTTCCGGATAGGCGTTGGCCACACTGCTGCATGCCGCCAGGCATAGCCAGGCGATTAGACGACGCACTTTCATGACTTCTCCTGTCAGGTGGCGGAAGATCCCGCGTCCGAGCGCTGCGGAGGTTCCCAAAAAAACTCGGCGGTGTACTGGTACCTGTCTTCCCGGAAGAAGTTGTCGGTCCAGCGTATGGGACGCCCGTCCTGCAGATAGGTGGACGCCTGGACGTGCATAACCGGATCGCCCAGGCCGATATGCAGCAGGTTGGCCACATGGGTTTCCGCGCGCGCCACCGAGATGGTGTGTACGCTCTTCGCGACCTTCAGATCGAAGTCATTCCACATAATGTCATGCAGACTGCGATGCGGGAACTGGTCCATCGCCCCCTGCATGATGGCGGGCAAATAGCTTTCCACGACGGAAAGCGGTTCGCTATCCAGATAGTGGACACGGATCAGCTTGAGGATGGGATCGCCTTCGCCAAGCCCGAGAAAAGCGGCGATCGCGCCGCGCGCGGCCGTCATTTCGGTGGACACCACGCGCGGATCGCTGTCCAGGCTTGCGTGCAGGGGGTCCGATAGATTGCTGACGTATTTGGTGCGAGTCGGTTCGCCGACGCGACGCGTACCCACGCCGCGCTGGCTGCTCAACAAGCCTTCGCGCTTGAGCTGGCTGAGCGCATGGCGCACCGTCGTACGGCTGACGCCGAACTCGCGGCACAGCGCCTGCTCGGTCGCCAGATGGTTGCCCTGGCCCCAATCCCCTGCTTCGATCCTGCGGCGTAACACCTGTGCGATCTGGTGATAAATCGGCACGCCGGCCGATAAAGTATGCGTCGACATTTGTATTAGCTTTATAACGATCGGTCCAACACAATGCCGCAAAAATACTCGACGCGCCGCACAAAGCCAAGCCCAAGTTCGTGCTCGAATGGAAATCGCGCGTTACCGCGGGCAGATGCGCCAAGCATTCGGATTGTCGACATTTCCAGTTTATTTCGCGGTGGCGGTACAGCCGCCCCGCGGCACACGCGCCGCGCGCGCTGCGCGCGCTCGGCCGTGAGACCAGGCTATTTTATTTGAGCGGTCATGCCATTTCCCCCGCGCCGCCATGAGCCTGCCCGCGTGCGACGTCGCGCAAGATTACGCTTGCGTCGCCCTGTACCATGCAGTACAGTCAATACCGATCGGTACAAGCAATCGGCTTTCGTCGTTCCGAGCCCCGGTCGGGCATGCGGCCGCGCGTGCCGTTTTCGCCGCTTCGGCATATTCCTTTTCAGGTGCCCCCATGACCACACGTCCCCCGCTTCCGCCGTTTTCCCATGAATCCGCTATTCAAAAGGTCCGGCTCGCCGAAGACGGCTGGAATAGCCGCAATCCAGAAAAGGTATCGCTGGCCTACACGGAAGACACGGTTTGGCGCAACCGCGCCGAATTCGTCAACGGGCGAGCGCAGGTGGTCGAATTTCTGACCCGCAAATGGCGCAAGGAACTGGACTACCGCCTGATCAAGGAATTGTGGGCGCATGACGGCAACCGCATCGCGGTGCGCTATGCCTATGAATGGCATGACGATTCCGGCAATTGGTATCGTTCTTATGGCAATGAAAACTGGGAATTCGATGACGCGGGGCTGATGCGCTTCCGTCATGCCTGCATCAACGATCTGCCCATTCAGGAATCGGAACGGAAATTCCATTGGCCGCTGGGCGCGCGCCCAGCCGACCACCCTGGGTTGAGCGACCTGGGACTTTAATCAACACACTGGGGCGCCAACGCAAGGCACCCCGATCGCGAGCATCCATGCCAAAAACCGTTGCGGAGCGCCAGGACGTCATCCCCGCCCTGGCCGAAGTATTCCGCCACTATGGATATGAAGGGGCCAGCCTGGCCCGCATTACCGCGGGCACCGGCCTGGGCAAAGGCAGCCTGTATCACTTCTTTCCCGGCGGCAAGGAAGAAATGGCGGCGGCCGTGCTCGCGCATATCGATGACTGGTTCCAGCGCAACGTCTACGCGCCGCTGCGCCAAGCGCAATCCGTCCGCGACGGCGTCACGGCGATGTTCGATGAAGTCTCGCGCTATTTCCTGTCGGGCCGCAAAGTCTGCCTGGTGGGCGTGTTCGCATTGGGCAATGAGCGCGACCGCTTCGCGCAGGCGGTGTCGTCGTACTTTCGCGATTGGACCGACGCGCTGGCCGCGGCGTTGCAAAAAGGCGGGCTGGCCCACGCCGGGGCGCGCGCGCTGGCGGAAGAAATCGTCGGCGGCATCCAGGGCGGCCTGGTCCTGGCACGGGCGCTGAATGATCCGCAAGTCTACGGCCGCATGATGCGCGGCCTGCGTGACCGTACCCTGGGCGGGCTTGGCGCCGCGGGAGCGAAGCCGGCGCGGCGCTAGAAAGCATGAAGGCCGCGGCGCGGGTGCCCGCGCCGTTGATCGCGGGGCTGGCGGCGAATCATTCCGCGGCGGCGCCGGCGGCCGCGGCTATTCCCCAAACAAATTGCGCTGGATCTGATCCAGGTGTTCGATCATCAAGGCGGCGGCCTGCCCCGCATCGCGGTCGCGCAATGCATTCACCATCGCGCGATGCTGCCGCTCGTACTGCGCGCGCCGTGCCGGGGTCAGCGAATTGCGCTTGAGCCGGCCCCATTCGCCCTGTTCGCGCACCTGGTTCATCAAGTCCAGGATCCGCATGAAAAAGGCATTGTGCGTCGCCACCGCGAAAGCCTTGTGCAGGGCGCCGTCCCAATATTCAAAATCTTCTATCGTCGACGCGGCTTCGGATTGCTCCAGGCATTCGGCCATCACGGCGAAGTCCGAGGCGGTGGCATTGCGCGCGATCATGCCTGGCAGCAGCGGTTCGATCAGGCGGCGCGCCTCCATCAACTCAGCCGGGCTGACATTGCCATCGAGGTGCGGCAGGGCATGCTCGCGCGCCATGGCTTCGGCCTGTTCAGACACGAAAGTACCGCTGCCCACCGACTGCGTGATCAAACCACGCTCGCGCAGCTCCGCCAGTACGCGCCGCACCGAACCGCGCGAGGCGCCGAAACGGGTACTGAGCTCGCGTTCCGGCGGCAGCTTGACGCCGGCCCTGAGACGGCCGCCCAGGATCTCGTCGCGCAGGTGGCGCGCCAGCGCCTTGGCCCCTGGCGAGCGTAGCGACGTTTCCGGTTCGGCGGCGTGGGCGGTGGTCTTCGTATCCATGCGCGGAGCTTAAAGAAAGAGGACCAATTGGTCAAATATTTCCGCTAAAACCGCCTTGCATTCGATCCATATTGGTTCTACATTACGGCCTGTTTTTACCAATTGGACTATGGAGTCGTCATGAAATTCGCCCAGCTTTCCTATCAGGGCCAGCGTACGATCGCGGTTGTGGATACCGACAAAGGCCAGTTCTGGCCCGTCTCGGAGCTCGCGCCGGGCTTTGCCGGTGACATGGTCCAATTGGTACAGCAATATGAGCAGCTGAAATCCAAGCTCACCCCGACGGGGGCCGGCAAGCCCCTGGACCAGGCCAAGGTGCTGGCTCCCATCGATCAGCCCCGCCGCAACATTTTCTGCGTCGGCAAGAACTATCACGAGCACGCCGCCGAGTTCAGCAAGTCGGGCTTCGACAGCAGCGCGAAGGAAGGCGAACACGCACCGGAAGCGCCGGTCGTCTTCACCAAGCCGGCCAGCACCGTTATCGGCCCCGGCGACAAGATCCCGCCCCATGCGGAAGTCGCGAAGCAGTTGGATTACGAGGTCGAGCTGGCCATCGTGATCGGCAAGCCGGGGCGCGGCATCAAGAAGGCCGATGCCTTCAAGCATATCTTCGGCTACACCATCGTCAACGATTTCACCGCCCGCGATCTGCAGAAGCTGCACCGCCAATGGTTCCTGGGCAAATCGCTGGACGGCTTCTGCCCGATGGGGCCGTACGTGGTGACCAACGACGCGGTGGATGCCACCAACCTGGACGTCAAGTGCTGGGTCAATGGCGAACTGCGCCAGAACTCGAATACCTCACTGTTGATTTTCGACATTCCCACCTTGATCGAAACGATTTCGGCGGGCATTGAATTGCAGCCGGGCGATGTCATCGCCACGGGCACCCCGGCCGGCGTGGGCATAGGCTTCAACCCGCCTAAGTTCGTCAAATCGGGCGACGTGATGCGGATGGAAATCCAGGGCATAGGCGTATTGGAAAACGCCGTCGCCTGACGCGGGCAAGACGCTACTCTTCGAGGAGACAACAATGAAAACCTTCCTGCGCGGCCTGGCGGCCGCCGGCCTGTTCGCCTGCGCGGCGCTGGGTGCGTACACCCCCGCGGTGGCGGCGCCCTACCCCAATCACCCGGTCACCATCATCGTGCCGTTCGGCGCCGGCGGGTCGGCCGACGTCTATGCGCGCGTGCTGGCGCAGCACCTGGGCCAGGAGACGGGGCAATCCTTCGTCGTCGAAAACCGTCCCGGCGCGGGCGCGGTCATCGGCACGCAGTTCGTGGCCAAGTCCGCTCCGGACGGCTACACGCTGTTGATGATGTCCAATACGCAGACGGTCAACGAAACGCTGCTGAACAACAAGCCGTACGACCTGATGCGCGACTTCACGGCGGTGGCGCCGGTGAACGAGGCGCCGCTGGTGCTGGTGGTGCGCGATGGCCTGCCGATCCAGAGCGTGCAGGAACTGATCAAGGCCGCCAAGGCCAAGCCGGGGCAACTGAACTACGCATCGTCCGGCACCGGTACGCCGTATCACATGGCCGGCGAGCTGTTCAAAAGCCTGGCCGGCGTGAACATCGTGCATATCCCCTACAAGAGCAGCGGCGGCGCTCGCACGGACGTGCTGGGTGGACAGGTCGACATGATGTTCGATGCGGTCAGCACGATGACGGATCTGATCCAGACCAAAAAGGTGCGCGCGCTGGCCACCACGGGCAATGAGCGCTCCAGCGTGCTGCCCGACGTGCCGACCATGGCGGAGGCCGGCGTGCCGGGCTATACCGCCACCATCTGGCTGGGCCTGCTGGCTCCCAGGAACACGCCCAAGGACGTGGTGGATTTCCTGAATGCCAAAATTGCAAAAATCGTCAGCGATCCGCAGATCACGGCGGTATGGGCCAAGAGCGGCGTAACGCCGATGAAGATGTCGCCGGAGCAATTCACCGAGTTCCTGAAGGGCGACATCGACAAGTGGGGCAAGATCGTCAAATCGGCGAACATCAAGGTGGATTGATCGTCATGCCCGACGCAAGCGTGGATCACGCCGCCATCGCTTTTACGCTGAACGGCCGCGCCACGACGCTGCGCGTGGACGGCGATCGGCGGCTGCTGGATGTGCTGCGCAACGATCTCGACCTGAAAAGCAGCCATTACGGCTGCGGCGCCGGCGAATGCGGCGCCTGTTTCGTACTGCTGGACGAGCATGCGGTGCCCGCTTGCGACACGCCGATGTGGGCGGTGGCGGGCAAGCATGTGGTGACCTCCGAAGGCCTGGGTACGCCGCGCGATCCGCATCCCTTGCAGATGGCCTTTATCGCGGAGCAGGCGGCGCAATGCGGCTACTGCACCTCCGGCATGCTGATCGCGGGCGCGGCCTTGCTCCATCGCTGCCCGCGGCCTTCCGATGCGCAGATCCGCGAGGGCATGGAACGTAATCTCTGCCGCTGCGGCACGCAATTGCGCGTAATCAAGGCGATACGGCGCGCCGCCGACGACATGCCGCGCGGCCACCAAGGCGACGAGCGATGACGGCGGCGTCCGCCCTGCCCCCGAGCCTGCAAGCCAACGCGCGCCTGTCGACGTGGCTGCGCATCGATGCGAGCGGCTACGTCGAGGTGCGATCCGGCAAAGTGGAGATCGGCCAGGGCATACTGACCGCCCTGGCGCAGATCGCCGCGGAAGAGCTGGACGTAGCGCTCGAACGCATCCGCATGGTGGCGGCCGACACGGCGCTCAGTCCGGACGAAGCGGTGACGTCCGGCAGCTTGTCCATACAGCACTCGGGATCCGCGCTGCGACATGCGTGCGCGCAGGCGCGGGCGCTGATGATCGCCAAGGTCGCGCAACGGGAAGGGCTCCCGCCCGCGGCCCTGGCGGTGGCCGATGGCGTCATCCAGCACGATGGACGCGGCCTGGCCAGCTATTGGGAGCTGGCCGGCGACGGCCTGCTGGACTGCGCGGCGCAGCCCGGCGCCGTGCCTAAGGGACGCGATAGCTACCGGGTAGTGGGCACGTCCCAGGCGCGCGCGGACATCGCACAGAAGGTCTTTGGCGAGTTTCGCTTCATACACGATCTGGTGCTGCCCGGGATGGCGCATGGCCGCATGGTGAGGCCGCCGTCGCCCGACGCTGAATTCCTGGAATGGGACGCGGACACGGTGTCGCGCTGGCCCGGCGTGATCGCCGTGGCGCGGGACGGATCGCTGGCCGGCGTCATGGCGGAAACCGAAGCGCTGGCCGAACGCGCCGCCGCCGCGCTGGCCGGATCCGCGCGCTGGCGCGAGCACGCCACGCTGCCGGACGTGGACGATTTGCCGGCATGGCTGAAGACGCTGCGCTGCGTCGACCTGCGGCTGGGCGACGCGCCACGCGTCGATGGTGGCGCCGGTGCCGATGGCGATGCAGCTACGGGTGCGGCTGCGGGTCCCGATGCGCCCGCGCATTCCGCGGGCGCGCCGAACACCTTTCGCGCCACCTATACCAAACCCTTCATCAAGCACGGTTCCATCGGCCCATCCTGCGCGCTGGCCCTGTCCACCGGCGGCAGCCTGGAAGTCTGGAGCCACACGCAAGGCATCTTCAACCTGCGCAAGGACCTGAGCCTGGCCTTCGGACTGCCGGAAGCCGCCATCGTCGTCCGCCACGTGCAAGGCGCCGGCTGCTATGGCCACAATGGCGCGGATGACGTCGCCTACGATGCCGCCTGGCTGGCCCGGCTATGCCCGGGACGGCCGGTCCGCGTGCAGTGGTCGCGCACGGATGAACTGAACTGGTCGGCGCACGGCCCGGCGATGGCGATCGAACTGACGGCCGACGTCGGCCAGGACGGCCGCATCGCCGCCTGGCGCCATGAACTGTGGAGCCCCGGCCACGGCTTGCGGCCGGGCCGTTCGGCCACGCCGACGCTGCTGGGCTCGTGGTACCTGGAGCAACCGTTCGAAAGGCTGCATTCCGTCGACGCGCCGCGCGCCGCCGGCGGCGGCGCCGACCGCAATGCCGATCCTATCTATCGGTTCCCGGACACCGAGGTACTGTGCCACCGCGTGCTGGACGTGCCGTTGCGCACCTCGTCCCTGCGGGCCCTGGGCGCCTACGGCAACGTCTTCGCCATCGAATCGTTCATGGACGAACTGGCCCGCGCGGCGCGCACCGACCCACTGGACTACCGCCTGGCACATCTGGACGACCCGCGCGGCGTGGCCGTACTGCGGCGCGTCGCCGAAATGGCCGGATGGGAAGCGCGCGTGGACCCGCGCGGCGAAGGCAATGGCCGCGGCCTGGGCTTCGCGCGCTACAAGAATACGGGCGCGTATTGCGCCGTGATCGCCGACGTCGAGGTACAGGAGCAGGTCCGCGTGCAACGCCTGTGGATCGCCGTGGACGTCGGCCTGGTGATCAATCCGGACGGCGTACGGCAGCAGATAGAAGGCGGCGCCTTGCAGGCGGTCAGCTGGACGCTGATGGAGGCCGCGCGTTTCGACCGCACGCGTTTACTGGGCGAGAACTGGCAGGATTACCCCATGCTGCGTTTTTCCCAGGTACCCGAGGTGGAAATCGCCATCGTCCAGCACCCCGGCGACGATCCCGTGGGCGCCGGCGAAGGATCGCTGGGACCTACGGCGGCGGCCATCGGCAATGCCGTGTTCGATGCGTTGGGCGTGCGGGTGCGCGACCTGCCGCTGACCTTCGATCGCATCGTCGCCGCCATGGAAGATCCGGCTCGTTGACCGCGCGTGCAATCGCCCGTGCAATCCGATACGCCGACTATTGCGTACACACCCTATCCAGCCAACGAAGGACATAGATGAAACTGAACCTCTTCAGCGGCGGCGCCGCGAAAGCCGTCGTCACCGGCCTGCAGGCGGCATTCGAGCAGCGCCATGGCGGCGCCCTGGCCGCCAGCTTCGGCGCCGTCGGCACCATGCGCGACAAGCTGCTGGCCGGCGAGCCGTGCGACGTGATCATTCTTTCCGATGCGCTGATCAAGGACCTGGAAAAGCAGGGCCACGTTGTCGCCGGCAGCGCGCGTCCGCTGGGCCGCGTCGAAACGGGCGTGGCCGTACGCACCGGCACGCCGCCGGTCGCCGTGGCCGACGGCGCCGCGCTGAAAGCGACGCTGGCCGCCGCGCGCGGCCTGTACGTCCCGCACCTGAAGCAATCCACCGCCGGCCAGCATATCGCCGACGTGCTGCGCAGGCTGGGCCTGGACCAGGCCCTGGCCGACCGCATCCATGAATACCCCAACGGCGCCGTGGCCATGGGCGAGCTGGCCAAGACGACCGGCGACGGCATGGTGGGCTGCACGCAGGTCACCGAAATTCTCTACACGCCGGGCGTGACGCTGGTCGGGGAACTGCCCAGGGAATACGGCCTGAGCACCGTCTACACCGCCGCCTGCTGCACCAAGGCCGCCGACCCGGCGCGAGCCAGGGAATTTGTGGAGGCGCTGGGCGGCGCTGAATCGTCGACCCTGCGAAAAGAGGCCGGCTTCGTCGTCTGAGCCTGCTTCAGCGCGCGCAACGGCCCCACGCGGTGAAGCACGGGCGCCAGACCGATTGATTGCATTGATAGCGATCAACACCCTAAAATGCTATCAGTGCAATCAACGAGAGCGAGCGCCATGGCCGCGAACCTTATCGTACGGAACATTGAGCCGGACGTCGTCCGTGCCTTGAAACAGGCCGCCGCATCGCACGGCCGAAGCGCCGAAGCGGAACACCGGGAAATCCTGCGTGCCGCGCTGAAACGGCCAGCACGGCGGTCTTTCAAGGAAGTGCTGGCCAATATGCCTGACGTCGGGACGGACGAGGACTTCAACTTCCGGAATGGCTGATGTACCTGCTCGACACCAACTTCGTCAGCGAGCTACGCAAAGGGCCGCGCGCAAATCCGGGGGTGCGTAGGTTCCTGGAAGACGAGGCCGATGGAGCGCTCTATTTGCCTGTGCAAGTTATCGGAGAGCTACGCAGAGGCGTCCACAATGTACGAACGCGTGGCGACAAGATCCAGGCAAGGCTGCTTGAAGAGTGGCTGGACGATATGGTCGATAGCTTTCAGGACCGCCTGATCGTTTTCGATGTGGAATGCGCCCAGCTATGGGGCACGCTCATGGTTCCTTGCCCTCACCATCCTATCGACAAACAGATCGCGGCGGTCGCGCTTATCCACGATATGACGGTAGTAACGCGCAATGTCGACGATTTCAGGCCTACCGGGGCAAAGGTGCTCAATCCGTTCAGGTAGACGGTTCCAAGGCGGAGCAGTCCGGCTGCTATTTGTGCAGGAGCCTGCGCATGGCCAGCGCGGCGGCCGCGCTGATTACCAGGGTGAACATGATGGTGGCGACGGCCAGGATGGGCGCCTGATCGGCGAAATCGCTGGTGAGCGTGAAGAACAAGGCCGCGGCGCCATTCACGACCGCCAGGGTCGCGCATCCGGCCAGGGTCGCGCCCAGGCGACCGGCGCGCGCGCAGAACGCGCCGCCCAAAATGGCAATGGCCACTACCGTGGCCATTCCCCAGAACAGGTTTTCATACCCCATCGCACCGTCGCCTTCGGTCGGAAAGCGGCAGTGTAGCGGGCATTCACTCAGTTGCGCGAATACTCCGGTTCGCCGTTGTAGCGTACGCCGCGGATGCCCTGGAACAGCTGGCGGCAGTTGCGTTCGGCTTCGTCCTGCGAGGTGTAGATGGGACCGCCAGCCATGGGCCAGCATTTTTCCGGCGCGTTCACGCCGATCTTGCGAGTCCACACCTGCACGCGATACTTGCGCTCTCCGTCGGCGGCCACCGCGCATCGCACCCGAAAGCCATTGACCGTACGAGTTTCCATGTGAACTCCCTTGACTGGATCGAGACGCCGGGATGGCATCCATTTGTGCGGCATTTTGCCGTGCGGACCAGGAAGCCTTTATTGCGACAAAGAAACGAAAAGCGATAAAGATTTTCTGAGTGCGAACCGGGCCGACGCCAGGAAATCGGTTCTCGACCGCAGGGCGGCTCGTGGCGTTTGTAAGCGCGTGTTAGGCGACCTGGCGGCCAATCGTTGAGCACAGGTGTTTCATCCAATTTCGGGAAGCACGCCAGCCCCTTGGCGATCACACATAAATTTCCCCAAATCCCCATAAAAACACATAGCCGCTGGCGAGGTGTAGCGGTTTGTCGCCTTTTTATAAGACCAACCGAAGGCATAAATCCGACTTTTCCATGAGAATGGAGTCGTCATTGATCCCGCTGCCACGGCAGCAAAGCGCAGGTACATCATGTTCAAACGTTGGATAGTCTCTGGCCTTGGCGCCGCCGCCTTGCTGGCCTCTGGCGTCGCGCTGGCTCGCGTGGATGTGGGTATTTCGATTGGCGTCCCGCCGGTGATCGTCGGAGCCCCGGTCTACGCCGCGCCGGCGCCGGTCTATGTCGCGCCGCCGCCGCCGGTGTACGCGGCGCCCGCGCCTGTCTACGTCGCCCCGCCGCCCGTCGTGGTCGCACCGCGCCCGGTCTACGTCGCGCCGCGTCCCTACTACTACCCCCGTCCCTACTATCACGGCGGCCCTCACTACTACCGTGAAAGCTGGAACAATGGCCGCGGCCATGGGCACGGTCATCATCGTTGATTGCCCAGGCGGAGGCGGACGTCGCCTCCGGTGAAGCCGGCCAAAAAGAAACCCGCCTGGGCGGGTTTCTTTTTGGCTGCTGAAAAGACCGGCAGGGAGCGACCGCTCAGGCCCGCAGCACCGACACACCGCCCATATACGGCCGCAGCGCCTCCGGCACCACCACGCTGCCATCCGCCTGCTGGTAGTTCTCCAGCACGGCTACCATCGCCCGGCCCACCGCCAGTCCGGAGCCGTTCAGGGTATGCACGAATTCCGGCTTGCCCTGCGCATTGCGGAAGCGGCCCTGCATCCTGCGCGCCTGGAAGTTCTCGCAGTTCGACACGGACGAAATCTCGCGCCAGGTATTCTGCGCCGGCAGCCAGACCTCCAGATCGAAGGTCTTGGCCGAGTTGAAGCCCATATCGCCGGTGCACAGCAGCATCACGCGATACGGCAAGCCCAGCAGCTGCAGCACGCGCTCGGCATGGCCGACCATCTCGTCGAGCGCCTCGTAGGACCTGTCAGGCTGCACGATCTGCACCATTTCAACCTTGTCGAACTGATGCTGCCGGATCATGCCACGGGTATCGCGACCGCCGCTGCCGGCTTCCGACCGGAAGCACGGCGTATGCGCGGTCAGCTTCAGGGGCAGGTCGGCTTCGGCCAGGATGGCGTCGCGGGCCACGCTGGTCAGCGTGACTTCCGACGTGGAGATCAGGTACTGGTCCTCGCGCACGTAGGGCTTGCCGTGCTCGTCCTCGCGCGGGCCGTCGTCGGCGCCGCCCTTGGTCACCCAGAACATATCGTCCTTGAACTTGGGCAACTGGCCGACGCCATACAGCGTCGAGCTGTTGACGATGTACGGCGTATAGCACTCGGTGTAGCCGTGCTGGCCGGTGTGCAGATCCAGCATGAACTGCGCCAGCGCCCGATGCAGGCGCGCGACCGGGCCGCGCATGAAGGAAAAGCGCGCGCCCGACAGCTTGGCGGCCGTGTCGAAATCCAGCCCCAGCGGTTCGCCGACGGCGACGTGGTCCTTGGGCTCGAAACCCAGCGGCGCGGGATTGCCGTCCGCGCCAGCGGCGCCGGGCAGCCAGCGGCGCACTTCGACGTTCTCGTCGCTGGACGCGCCCACCGGCACGCTGGGATGCGGCAGATTGGGGATCACGCGCAGCAGGTCGGTCAGTTGTTCCTGCACCTGGGCCAGTTCTTCTTCCAGCTGTTTCAGGCGCGCCGGCAGGGCCTGCGATTCCGCCATCACGGCGCTGGCGTCTTCCCCCTTGGCCTTGAGCTGGCCGATCTGCTTGGCCAGGGCATTGCGCCGCGCCTGCAGGGATTCCGTTTCGGTCTGCACGGATTTGCGGCGCGACTCCAGCGCATTGAAGCGCTCCATATCGAATTGCACGCCACGGGTCTTGAGCCGGTCGACGACGGTTTGCAGGTCTTTGCGCAGCAGGGTGGGGTCTAGCATGGTTCTCTGGAAGACGGGGTTGCGGGGCCGGGCCGCAGGCGACCTAGCGTTTGCCGGACTTGGCCTGCGCGTCCAAATCGCGCAGGAAAGCCAGCTTCTGCTGGATTTTAGCTTCCAGGCCGCGATCGGTCGGCTGGTAGAAGGTGGGATTCAGGCCGTCGGGGAAATAATGCTCCGCGGCGGCATAGCCATGCGGCTCGTCGTGGGCGTAGCGGTAGGCATGGCCGTGCCCCAGCTGCTTCATCAGCTTGGTGGGCGCGTTGCGCAGATGCATGGGCACCGGCGCGCTGCCGTTTTCGGCGGCGTAGCGGCGGGCGGCGTTGTAGGCGTTGTAGACGGCATTGGATTTGGCGGCGCAGGCCAGGTAGACGACCGCCTGCGCCAGCGCGAGTTCGCCTTCCGGCGAGCCCAGGCGTTCGTAGATGTCGGCGCCGTTCAAGGCCAGCTCCGTGGCGCGCGGGTCGGCCAGGCCGATGTCCTCGATGGCCATGCGGACGATGCGGCGCGACAGATAGCGCGGGTCCGCGCCGCCGTCGATCATGCGCGCGAACCAGTAAAGCGCGGCGTCCGGATCGGAGCCGCGCACGGATTTATGCAGGGCGCTGATCTGGTCGTAGAAGGCGTCGCCGCCTTTATCGAAGCGCCGCAGGTTCTGCGATAGCGAGGTCTCCAGCCATTCGGCGTCGACCACGTCGCGGTGCGCGGTACGGGCCGATTCGGCCACGACTTCCACGGCATTGATCAGCCGGCGCGCATCGCCGTCGGCCCAGCCGGCCAATTGTTCGCGGGCGCTGTCGTCGAAACGCATGGCTTCGCCTTCCGGGACGCCGGCGTTCAGCTCTATCAACGCGCGGTCGATCAGCTGCATCAGTTCTTCCGCGGTCAGCGATTGCAGCACGTAGACGCGGGCGCGCGACAGCAGCGCGGAATTGACCTCGAATGAGGGGTTTTCCGTGGTGGCGCCGATGAAGGTGAACAGCCCGCTTTCGACATAGGGCAGGAAGGCATCCTGCTGGGCCTTGTTGAAGCGATGCACCTCGTCCACGAACAGGATGGTGCGACGGCCCTGCCCCTGCGCGACCTGGGCCGAGGCCACCGCGTCGCGTATGTCCTTCACGCCGCCCAGCACCGCCGAAATCGCGATGAAATGCGCGTCGAAGCCGTCGGCCATCAGGCGCGCCAGCGTGGTCTTGCCCACGCCGGGCGGCCCCCAGAAGATCATCGAATGCGGACGGCCGGACTGGAAGGCGACGCGCAGCGGCTTGCCCTCGCCCAGCAGATGCGACTGGCCGACCACGTCGTCCAGGGTGCGCGGGCGCAGGCGTTCGGCCAGCGGGATATGGGCCCGCAGCGCCGGGTCGGCGGCGAACAGATCGTTGCTCATGGGGGAAAGTGGCGAAAGCGTAGACGTATTACACCAGATATGAGGGCACGGGCTCGCCCGCGCAAGCGGGCGCGTGCCGCCCGGCACCCGGGAAAACCCCGACTGGCGCTCTGTAAATAATTTTCAGGATAATCCTGAAAACCGGATTTTCCGGTAAAAGTTTTCAGCCCACTGATACTGCCATGTCGGACTCCACACCCGCCTACCCTCCCCTGGACCCCGCCGGCAAAGGCCTTGGGGCCTTTCCCGCCGGCTGTACGCCGGCCCAGGCGGCCGGCCTGGGCTGGAATCTGCTGGCCGAGGACGTCAGCCTGCCGGCCGCGGTGCTTTACGAATCGCGCATCCGCCACAACCTGGCGTGGATGCAGGCGTTCATGCGGGCCTATCAGGTCCAGCTGGCGCCGCACGGCAAGACGACGATGAGTCCCGCGCTATTCCACCGTCAGCTGCAAGGCGGCGCCTGGGGCATCACGCTGGCCACCGCCCCGCAGGTGAACGCCGCCTACCGCTATGGCGTGCGGCGCATCCTGATGGCCAACCAGCTGGTGGGACGCGCCAATATGGCCCTGATCGCCCAACTGCTGCGCGATCCCGGCTTCGAATTCTGCTGCCTGGTCGATGACCCGGCCAATATCGCGCAACTGGGCGAGTACTTCGCCGGGCAGGGGGTTGTGCTGCGGGTGCTGGTCGAATTGGGCGTGCCGGGCGGCCGCACCGGCGTGCGCGACGACGCGGCGCTGCGGCGCGTGGCCGACGAAGTCGCACGCTGGCCCCGGTCGCTGGCGCTGGCCGGCGTCGAGATTTACGAAGGCGTACTGTCCGAAGAAGGCAAGATCCGCGACTTCCTGCGCCGCGCGGTCGATACGCTGCGCGGCCTGCAGGCGGCGGGCAAGCTGGCGCCGCAAGGCACGGCCATCCTGACCGGCGCGGGGTCGGCCTGGTTCGACGTGGTGGCGCAGGAGTTTTCCGGCCTGGACATCGGCCGTCCGCTGGACATCGTGCTGCGGCCCGGCTGCTATCTGAGCCATGACGTCGGGATCTATCGCGGCGCGGCCGAACGGATCGGCCGGGAAAACGATGTGGCGCGCGGCATGGCGCCGGGCCTGATGCCGGCCTTGCAAGTCTGGGCCTACGTGCAATCGCTGCCCGAACCCGGCCGGGCGATTATCGGCATGGGCAAGCGCGACGCGGCTTTCGATGCGGGCCTGCCGGTGCCGGCGCGGCATTACCGGCCGGGCGCGGCCGCGCCGGGTGTCGCCACACCCGGCTGGGAAGTCACCGCGATGATGGACCAGCATGCCTTCATGCGCATCGCCGACGGCGACGACATCCAGGTGGGCGACATGATCGGCTTCGATATTTCCCATCCCTGCCTGACGTTCGACAAGTGGAAGCAGGTGCTGCTGGTCGACGACGACTACCGGGTCGTCGATATCGCGCAGACCTTCTTCTGACCGGCAACGCGCCGGCATCGCGAACGAGTTTCCTTATTCCACACGCAGTTTCCGTCCGGCGGCGCCTCCGCCTAGAACTTCTGGAGCACACTCGATGAACGCATTGGTCTCCCGTCGCCGCGACGGGCTGAAAACCTTGTTGCTGGCCGCCGCGCTGGGCGTGGCCGCCCTGGGCGCGCCCCTGCACGCCGCGCCCGTCAAGGGCGGCACGATTTCCGTCGCCACCATAGGCGAGCCGCCTACGCTGGACCCCATGGCCAGCACGGCGGACCTGGTCGGCATCATCAGCCAGCACATCTACGAAACCCTGTACACCTTCGACGCCAAGTGGAACGTGACGCCGCTGCTGGCGCAGGCGCTGCCCACCGTCAGCGCCGACGGCCTGACCGTGACCATTCCCATCCGCACCGACGTCAGCTTCCATGACGGCAGCAAGATGACGGTGGACGACGTGATCGCCTCGCTGCAACGCTGGACCACGACGGCATCGCGCGGCAAGGCGACGGCGCCGCTGATCAAGGCCATCGAGGCCGCCGACGATCACACGGTGCGCATCACGCTGACCCAGCCCTACGCCCCGCTGACGGCCCTGCTGGCCATGAACAACGCCGCCGCCGCCATCATGCCCAAGAGCAAGATCGCCGCGACGATCACCGAGTACATCGGCACCGGCCCCTATATGGTGAAGGCGCGCGTGCCCGATCAATACCTGCAGCTGGTGCGCTTTCCCGGCTACAAGTCGCGCGGCGGCCAGCCCGACGGCTATGGCGGCGCGCGCGAGCAGAACCTGGACGAAATCCGTTTCGTCCCGGTGCCCAACGCCAATACGCGCCTGGAAAGCGCCGTGGCCGGCCAGTACGACTACGTCGACTCCATCGCGGTGGAATCGGCCGGCAAGCTGAAGTCCGGGCAATCTCAGGCCGTACTGCTCAAGCCCTTCGGCTGGCCGCGCCTGGTGATGAATACCAAGCAAGGCATCATGTCCAACCTGAAGATGCGCCAGGCCGTGCAGATGGCGCTGAACGAGGAAGACATGCTGGCCGCCGCCTTCGGCAGCACCGATTACTACACCGTCGACGGCGCCATGTATCCCAAGGGCTATCCCTGGTACACCGATCGCGGCACCCAGGCCTACAACAAGGGCGATGCGGACGGCGCCAAGAAGCTGATCGCCGCCGCCGGCATTCCCGATCGCACCATCCGCATCCTGACCAGCCAGCAATACGAGTTCCACTACAAGATGGCCCTGGTCGCGGCCGAATACCTGAAGCAGGCCGGCTTCAAGGTCGATATGCAAGTCGTCGACTGGGCCACGCTGACGCAGCGCCGCCAGGACCCGGCCCTGTGGGACATCTTCATTACGCACAGCCCCTTCCTGCCCGAGCCCGCGCTGATCGACTTCCCGTCGAAGAACTCGCCGGGATGGTGGGACACGCCGCGCCGCAACCAGGTGCTGGACGCCTTCAACCGCGCCACGTCGCAGCAAGAGCGCGTCAAGCTGTGGGGCGACGTGCAGCAGGCGATTTTCGATGAAGTGCCCTTCATCAAGGTGGGTGACTTCAACGCGGTGGCCGCCAAGTCGCCCGCGCTGCAAGGCGTGACGCCGGCGCCGTGGCCCTACTTCTGGAATGCGTGGAAGGCGTCGAAGTAAGCGACGCATCGAGGATTGCCTGTGTTGTCCTATCTTTTCAACCGCCTGCTCGGCCTGGTCGCCGTGATGTTCCTGGTGGCCACGATCGTCTTCGTGATCATCCGGATCACGCCCGGCGACCCGGCCGCGGTGATGCTGGGCCCGGAAGCCAGCCAGCAGGATATCGCCGCGCTGCGCACGCGGCTGGGCCTGGACCGGCCGCTGCCGGTGCAATACGTGACCTGGCTGGGCCAGCTGGCGCGCGGCGATCTGGGCCAGTCCATCTTCCTGAACAAGCCGGTGCTGTCGGCGCTGGCCGACCGCGCCGAGCCGACGTTCTGGCTGACGCTGATGTCGCTGATCATCGCGACGCTCATAGCCTTGCCGGTGGGCATACTGTCCGCCGTCAAACGGGGGACCGCGCTGGACCAGTCGGTGTTGAGCTTTTCCATGTTCACCTCCAGCGTCCCCAGCTTCTGGCTCGGCCTGCTGCTGATGCAGGTGTTCGCGGTGAAGCTGGGCTGGCTGCCGGTGTCGGGCTACGGCGGGCCGGATGCGTCGTTCGGCACGCGGCTCAGCCATCTGGTCCTGCCCGCCGTGGTGCTCGGCCTGGTGAATTCGGCGCTGATCACCCGTTTCATCCGCGCCAGCATGCTGGACGTGCTGCGCGATGACTATGTGCGCACCGCCCGGGCCAAGGGCCTGCCGGAACGCAAGGTCATCATCAAGCACGCCGTGCGCAACGCCCTGATTCCGATCCTGACGGTGCTGGGCCTGACCACGGCGCTGCTGGTCAGCGGCGCGGTCGTCACTGAAACAGTCTTCGGCCTGCCCGGCGTCGGCAGCCTGGTGGTGTCGGCGGTATTGCGCCGCGACTATCCGGTGATCCAGGGCGCCTTGCTGGTGGTCGCCGCGATCTACGTGCTGATCAATCTTCTTATCGACCTGCTCTATCTGGCGGTCGACCCGCGGGTGCGCTACTGATGGCCATGGTTCTTTCCTCGCATGCCGGCGGCGAACGCTGGCAGGTCCTGCGGCTGCTGGTCGCGCGCAAGACCGTGCTGCTGAGCCTGATCGTGCTCATCGTGCTGGTCGGCGCGGCGCTGCTGGCGCCGGTGATCAGCCCCTACGATCCCTTCAAGCTCTCTATCATCAACCGGCTTAAACCGCCCAGCGCGGCGCACTGGTTCGGCACCGACGATTTCGGCCGCGACGTCTTCAGCCGCGTGGTCTATGGCGGGCGGCTGTCGCTGACCGTGGGCTTCGCGGTGGTGATCCTGTCCAGCGTGCTGGGCATCGCCCTCGGCCTGATCGCCGGTTTCTTCCGCGGCGCCGACAAGTTCGTGTCGCGGCTGATCGACGCCATGATGGCTTTTCCAGACATCCTGCTGGCGATTTCGCTGGTGGCGGCGCTGGGTCCGTCGGTCATCAATGTGGTGATCGCGCTGGGCATCGTCTACACGCCGCGCCTCGCGCGCATCGTGCGGGCATCGACGCTGGTCATCCGCGAGCTTCCTTTCGTCGAGGCCGCGCGTGCCCTGGGCGTGCCGACACGGCGCATCGTCGCCGTGCACGTGCTGCGCAATCTGGTGTCGCCCATCCTGGTGCAGGGCACTTTCATCTTCGCCTACGCCATCCTGGCCGAGGCCGGCCTGTCTTTCCTGGGCGTGGGCGTGTCGCCCGACATCCCCACCTGGGGCACGATGATCAATGCCGGCCAGCAATATATGGGCTCGGCCGACTGGATCATGATTTTCCCGGGCATCGCCATCGTGCTGTCGGTGCTGTCCCTGCAATTGGTGGGCGACGGTCTGCGCGATGTGCTGGACCCGCGCCTGCGCAAGGAGTTATGAGCGATGACGGCAAGCACACGCGACGTCGTTCTTTCGGTGGAAGGACTCAAGACCTGGTTTCATAGCCGCGACGGCATCGCCAAATCGGTGGACGGCGTGACCTTCGACCTGGCGCGCGGCGAGACCCTGGCCATCGTCGGCGAATCGGGATCCGGCAAGTCGGTGACCAGCCTGTCCATCATGGGCCTGCTGCCCAAGCCGGCCGGGCGCATCGAGGCCGGCCACATCCGCTTCCGCGACCGCGCCGGCGTGGAGCACGACCTGGCGACCGCATCGGCGGCGCGCATGCAGGATATTCGCGGCAAGGAGATCGCCATGATCTTCCAGGAGCCGATGACCAGCCTGAACCCGCTATACACCGTGGGCGACCAGATCGCCGAAGCGGTGCTGCAGCATGAGGGCGGGTCGCGCGCCGCGGCCCTGCGGCGCGCGCGCGAAATGCTCGAACGCGTGGAAATTCCCGCCGCCGAGCGGCGCATCAACGAGTATCCGCACCAGATGTCGGGCGGCATGCGGCAGCGCGTGATGATCGCGTTGGCGCTGGCCTGCAACCCGTCGGTGCTGATCGCCGACGAGCCCACCACGGCGCTGGACGTGACGGTGCAGGCCCAGATCCTGGATCTGCTGCGGCGCCTGCAGGAAGAACTGGGCATGAGCATTCTGTTCATCACCCACAACCTGGGCGTGGTCGCCGAGATCGCCCATCGCGTCGCGGTGATGTATGCCGGACGCGTCGTCGAAGACGCGGATGTCTATGACCTGTTCGAGCGGCCCAGCCACCCCTACACGCGCGGGTTGCTGTCCTGCATACCCACCGACGCGCTGCTGGCCAGCGGCGAGCGCCTGCGCGCGATTCCCGGCAACGTGCCGAGCGTGCTGGCGTTGCCCGCCGGCTGTACCTATGCGCCGCGCTGCGAGCTGGCCAGCGAGGCCTGCACCCGCGCGGTGCCCGAACTGACCAACGTGCGCGGCGGCCACCGCGCGCGCTGCATCAAAGTGACTCCCGCATGATGGACGCCATGACCGACGCCCCGCCCCTGGCCGCCGCCGGCAATGCCGCGCCGGCGCGCGACGCCAGCCCCCTGCTCAGCGTGCAGGACCTGCGCGTGCATTTTCCGACGTCCTCGCGCCGCGGCGCGCCCGTCGTCAAGGCGGTCGACGGCGTCAGCTTCGACGTGCGGCGCAATTCCATCGTCGGCCTGGTCGGCGAATCGGGATCTGGCAAGACGACCACCGGCCGCGCGCTGTTGCGCCTGGTGCCGGCCACCGGCGGCAAAGTGCTGTTCGACGGCACCGACCTGAGCCGCCTGGACGAAAGCGCGATGCTGCCCTGGCGCCGCCGCATGCAGATCGTCTTCCAGGACCCGTACGCCAGCCTGAACCCGCGCATGACGGTGGCGGAAATCCTGGGCGAAGCCCTGGACACGCACAAGCTGGCGCGCGATCGCCGCCACGACCGCATCGCGGAACTGCTGACGCGCGTCGGCCTGAACGCCGACCACGCCCGCCGCTATCCGCACGAGTTCTCCGGCGGCCAGCGCCAGCGCATCGGCATCGCGCGCGCCCTGGCGGTCGAGCCCGATTTCATCGTCGCCGACGAACCGGTATCGGCCCTGGACGTTTCCGTGCAGGCGCAAGTGCTGAACCTGCTGCAGGACCTGCAGCGCGACCTGGGCCTGGCCATGCTGTTCGTGGCCCACGACCTGGCCGTAGTGAACTACCTGTGCGATGAAGTCGTGGTGATGTACCTGGGCCGGGTCATGGAAAGCGGGCCGACGCGGCGCGTCTATGCCGCCCCGCGCCACCCGTATACGCGCGCCCTGCTGTCCGCCGCCCCGGTGCCGGACCCGCGCGCGCCGCGCAAGCGCATCCTGTTGAAGGGCGATATTCCCAGCCCCATGGATCCGCCTTCGGGCTGTGTCTTTCGCACGCGCTGCCCGCACGCGATCGAGGCCTGCGCGCAGACCGTGCCGGCGCCGCAGCCCATGGGCGACGACCAGATGGTGGCCTGCCTGCGGGCCGCCGAGCTGGCCTGAGGACAATACGCCGCAGCCGCGCGCACAACCCAGCATCCACCGTCAGCAGAATCCGCCATGACCCAGATCCGCGACATCGTCTACCAGATCCGCAGTTGCCGCGACACGCTCAGCGCGACCGAACGCAAGGTGGCGGACGCCATCCTGGACGACATCGCGATGGCGGCCGGCGCCACGGTGGACCAGCTGGCGGGCAAGGCCGGCGTCAGCATCGCCACCATCTCGCGCTTCGCGCGTTCGGTGGGCTGCGACGATACGCGCGACCTGAAAATGAAGCTGGCCCAGGCCAGCGCGGTCGGTACGCGCTTCCTGGACCGCAACACGCCCGCGGAAGAAAGCACCTTCTACGCCCGCATCTACGCCGATATCGAAAGCACGCTGCGCGCGCATCTGCCCCTGTACACCGAAACGCTGTTCGAACAAGCCATGGAAATCGTGCGCGGCGCGCGCATGACCTACGTTTTCGGCATGGGCGGCGCGTCGGCGGTGCTGGCGCAGGAAACGCAGTCGCGCCTGGTGCGCCTGGGCTATCCCGTGGCGGCCTACAGCGACGCCGTACTGCTGCGCATGGTGGCCGCCACGCTGGACGAGCGGGATGCGGTGATCATGCTGTCCGCTTCCGGCCTGACGCCGGAAATACTGTCCGGCGCGCGCATCGTCAAGCAATACCGCGCCCGCATCGTCGCCCTGACGGACGCCACCGCGCCGCTGGCCGAACTGGCTGACGTGGTGATCCCGGTGCGCACGGACGAAACTGACTTTATCTACAAGCCATCGGCATCGCGCTACGCGATGATGCTGGCCATCGACCTGCTGGCCACCGAGCTTGCCATGGCGCGGCAGGACGAGACCCGCGACCGCCTGCGCCGCATCAAGCTGGCGCTGGACGAATACCGCGGCGGGCCCAATCGCCTGCCGCTTGGAGATTGACACGATGTACGACACCCTGATCGGCCCCGTCCGCGTGCTGGATGGCAGCGGCGCCGCCGAATTCCAGGCCAATGTGGCATTGCGCGACGGCCGCATCGCGGCGATCGGCGTGGCCGACGATGCACCGGCGCGCGCCCGTATCGATGGCCGTGGCGCCGATGGCCGCCCGCGCGTACTGGCGCCCGGCTTCATCGACGTACACACGCATGACGACACCAACGTCATCCGCACGCCGGACATGCTGCCCAAGCTGTCGCAGGGCGTGACCACCGTGGTGGTGGGCAATTGCGGCATCAGCGCGGCGCCGGTGCGCCTGCGCGGCGAGGTGCCCGATCCCATGAATCTGCTGGGCCAGGAGGCGGACTTCCAGTATCCGACGTTCGCCGACTACACCGCGGCGGTCGATCGCGCGCGGCCCTCGGTCAACGTCGCCGCGCTGATCGGCCACACGGCGCTGCGCAACAACCACATGGACCGGCTGGACCGCGTCGCCACCGCCGCCGAAATCGAAGCAATGCGTGGTCAGCTGCGCGATGCGCTGGCCCACGGCGCCATCGGCCTGAGCACCGGCCTGGCCTACGCGTCCGCCTACAACGCCAGCACGGAAGAAGTCCAGGCGCTGGCGCAGGTGCTGGACGAGTTCGGCGCCCTGTACACCACGCATCTGCGTTCCGAATTCGCCGAGATCCTGGACGCCATGCAGGAAGCCTATGCGGTAGCGCGCCATGCCCGCGTACCGGTGGTGATCTCGCACCTGAAATGCGCCGGCGCCGGCAACTGGGGCCGCACGACCGAGGTGCTGGCCAGCCTGGAAAGCGCCGGCCGCATGCAGCACGTGGGCTGCGACTGCTACCCCTATTCCGCCAGTTCCTCGACGCTGGACCTGAAGCAGGTCACCGACGATTTCGATATCGACATCACCTGGTCCACGCCGCACCCCGAACAGGCCGGGCGCAAGCTGGCCGACATCGCGCGCGACTGGGACATGCCGCTGATGGACGCCGCGCGGCGCCTGCAGCCGGCCGGGGCCGTCTATCACGGCATGCGCGAGGACGACGTGCGGCGCGTGCTGGCTCACAAGCTGACCATGATCGGTTCCGACGGCCTGCCCAACGACCCGCATCCGCACCCGCGCCTGTGGGGCGCCTTTCCGCGCGTATTGGGCCACTACAGCCGCGACGTCGGCCTGTTCCCGCTGGCCGTGGCGGTGCACAAGATGACGGGCCTGTCGGCCGCGCGCTTCGGCCTGCGCGATCGCGGGCTGATACGCGAAGGCAATTGGGCCGACCTGGTGCTGTTCGACCCGGATACCGTCATCGACCGCGCCACCTTCGACGCGCCGCTGCAGACCTCGGCGGGCATCGACGGCGTGTGGGTGAACGGCGACCTTTCCTACTGGCAGGGCGCGGCGACGGGCGACCGCGCCGGGCGCTGGCTGCCGCGCCAGGGCGACCTGCGCGGCGGATTCGCGCTGTTGAATGCCTGATGCCGCGGGCGCCGGCGGCCCCGCGTCCGCGCCTTCCCTCCGATAGCCGGGCGCCGATATAGCGCCCGCACCTGAAATCAAGGAGCACACCATGAGCGACACTCCCAAACCAGACGCCAACGGCATCACGCGCTACGGGGCCGCCGGCGGCACCGGCGGCGGCGGCAGCCATATGCCGTTCTCGCGCGCGGTGGCGGCCGACGGCTGGCTTTACGTTTCCGGCCAGGTGCCCATGGACGACGGCGAAGTGACCGAAGGCGGCATCGTGCCGCAATCGCACAAGGCCATCCAGCAACTGCTGGCCATTCTGGCCGAAGCGGGCTACGGCCCCGAACACATCGTGCGCTGCGGCGTCTGGCTGGCGGACGCGCGCGATTTCGCCTCGTTCAACAAGGTGTTCAAGTCGTACTTCGGCGAAAACCCGCCGGCGCGCGCCTGCGTGGAAACGCGCCTGGTAGTGGACGCCAAGGTCGAGATCGATTGCGTGGCGTATAAAGGCCCACCCCCGAAGCGCTCCGCGCTTCCCCCTCAAGGGGGCGACGCCTGAGGACCGGCGGAGCCGGATCCTCGGCGTCCCGGGTCTGGCAGCACCGATTCCTGCGATCCAGGCCCTTAGGGCGTGATGGCAGGCGGATAAGGAACTCAAGGGGCGACGCCTGAGGACCGGCGGAGCCGGATCCTCGGCGTCCCGGGTCTGGCAGCACCGATTCCTGCCATCCAGGCCCTTAGGGCATGATGGAAGGCGGATAAGGAACTCAAGGGGGCGACGCCTGAGGACCGGCGGAGCCGGATCCTCGGCGTCCCGGGTCTGGCAGCATCCTGCCATCCAAGCCCTTAGGGCGTGATAGAAGGCGGATAGGGAACGATGGCATCGGCGTCGCAAAGCCGATCAAGTCTGGCCGGGGGTTTCGCCGAACTCGTCCAGCAAGCGCTCGATCAAGGGATTGCGCGCGTCGCGCCGCCAGACGCCGTAGGCGTCGGACCGCGCGCTCGCGCCGGCCAGCGGTCTGAACACCGCGCCGCGCAAGGCGGAATGCCTTAACGCCTGCGGCACCAGCGCCACACCCAATCCCTGCGACACCATCGAAACGACCGCCAGCCAGTGGCGGGCTTCATGCCGCACCTGCGGCCGGAAGCCCGCCTGCGCGCAGATCGACAGAATGCGGTCATGATAATCAGGCGAGACGCCCTGGCCGAACAGCACGAAAGGCTGGTCGCGCAGTTCGGCGGGTCGCACGGCGGGCTTGCGCGCCAGCGGATGCCGCACCGGCAGGCAGCACACGAAAGGCTCCGTCACCAGCAACCGGCTTTCCAAGGCTTCCGGCATGCGGCTGGTGTGGACAAAGCCCAGGTCCATGCCGTTGTGCATCAATTCGGTAATCTGCTCGCCGGAGTTCATTTCGGTCAGCTTGATCCGCACACCCGGATAACGCGACTGGAAGCCGCGCAGCGCCTGCGGCAGGCCCCGATACAGCATCGCGCCGACGAAACCGATACGCAGGTTGCCGATGAGTCCCGCGGCGGCGTCGCGCGCTTCCAGCGCCGCTTCTTCGGCCTGCGCCAGGATCTTGCGCGCCGACAGGCGCATGGCGACGCCGGCCGCGGTCAGCCGTACCTCTTTGTTGTTGCGCTCGAACAGGCGCGCGCCGATGCTGTCCTCCAACTGGCGTATCGCCACGGACAGGGGCGGCTGCGAAATCGCCAGCCGCGCGGCGGCGCGGCCAAAGTGCAGTTCTTCGGCCAGTACGGAGAAATAGCGGAGATGGCGCAGTTCCATCGAATGGTGCTGACGATATTTATTTCGAATCGTACAAGACATAAGCAATATTGGATACCTATCGATAGCCCACCTAGAATCCTCGCCACAGACGTATAAAAGGAGACACCGGCATGCAGCCAGCCGCCCAACATCCCGTGCCGGACCGCCGGGGCGACAACTTCTACGCCAGCGACGAAGAACTGCGCACGCTGCTGCCGCTGTATCTCCCGCCAGACCTGCTGCGGCACATGACGCCGCACTTCCATCGCCTGGGCGAGCTGGCCGGCGGGCGGCTGGACGAACTGGCGGGCATCGCCGACCACAACCCGCCCACCTTGCAGCTGCGCAGCCGCAGCGGGCTGGACGAGCAGCGGATCATCAAGCACCCCGCCTACGTGGAAATGGAAAGGCTGGCGCTCAGCGAATTCGGCCTGGGCGCGATGTCGCACCGCACCGAGACCCTGGGCTGGCAAGGCGCCATGCCGCCCATCGTCAAGTACGTGCTGACCTATCTGTTCGTGCAATCCGAGTTCGGCCTGTGCTGTCCGGTGTCCATGACGGATTCGCTCACGCGCACGCTGCGCAAGTTCGGCGACCCGGCGCTGGTCGAGCGCTATCTGCCGCGCCTGACCTCGCTGGATTTCGACGAGCTGGCGCAGGGCGCCATGTTCATGACCGAACAGGGCGCCGGCTCCGATATCGCGGCCACCGCCACGGAGGCGCGCCGCGACGGCCAGGGGCAATGGCGCCTGTATGGCGACAAGTGGTTCTGCTCCAATCCCGACGCCGACCTGGCGATGGTGCTGGCGCGCTCGGAAGGCGCGCAGGACGGCCTCAAAGGCGTCTCCCTGTTCCTGCTGCCGCGCGTGCTGGACGACGGCAGCGCCAACCACTATCGCATCATCCGCCTGAAGGACAAGCTGGGCACGCGCTCCATGGCCAGCGGCGAGATCCGGCTGGAAGGCGCCGTCGCCTATCTGGTCGGCGAGCCCGGCCGCGGCTTCGTACAGATGGCCGATATGGTGAACAATTCGCGCCTGTCCAATGGCGTACGCGCCGCCGGCCTGATGCGCCGCGCCGTGGCCGAAGCGGAGTTCGTCGCCCGCGAACGGCGCGCTTTCGGCCGCGCCCTGAACGAGATGCCGCTGATGCGGCGCCAGCTGGACAAACTGCGCGTGCCGGCCGAGCAGGCGCGCACCATGGTGTTCCAGACCGCCCGGGCGCTGGCCCGGTCGGATGCCGGCGAAACCGGGGCCTACGCGCTCCTGCGGATCCTGACGCCATTGATCAAGTTCCGCGCCTGCCGCGACGCCCGCAAGGTAACGGGCGATGCGATGGAAGTGCGCGGCGGCTGCGGCTATATCGAGGAATGGAGCGATCCCCGTTTGCTGCGCGACGCGCACCTGGGATCGATATGGGAAGGCACCAGCAACATCGTCGCGCTGGACGTGATACGCGCGGTCAAGCGGGAAAACTCCCTGCCTGTATTGAAAGCCCATAACCAGGCGCTGCTGGAGAAGGCAGACCTGGCGCCCGCCTATGCGCAGGCGCTGCGGCAGGCGCTGGACGGCGCCTGCGCGCTGGCCGAAACCGCCGCGCGCGAAGGCGGCGACGTACTGGCGCGCCAGGCGGCGTCGGCCCTGTACCACTGCACCAGCGCGATCGCGATGAGCTGGGAGGCATCCGCCACAGGTTCCGCGGACCGCCTGCGCTGGGCACAGCTGGCCCTGCGGCATCGCGTGCTGCCCCGGGACCCCTTGATGCCGGATGAGACGCCGGCATCGTGGCGTTGAACCAAATAAAAGCACCACTACAACGATACGGAGACAACACGTGAAGAAACGCGCTTTCCTGACCCTGCTGGCCGCCGCCTGCGCCACCCTTGCAACGCTGACCGCCGCGCCCGCCCGGGCCGCCGACACCTTCCCATCCAAGCCATTGACCCTGGTCATCCCCTACCCGCCCGGCGGCCCCACCGACGCCATGGGCCGCACCCTGGCCACGGAAATCTCGCATTACCTGCCGCAGCCGATGATCGTGGAGAACCGCGCCGGCGCCAACGGCAATATCGGCGCCGAGTTCGTGGCGCGCGCCCAGCCGGACGGCTACACGCTGATGTTCGGCACGTCCGGACCGCTGGCGATCAATTCCAGCCTGTACAGCCAGATCAACTACGATCCGGTCAAGAGCTATGCGCCGGTCATCTACGTCGGCTACCTGCCCAACATCCTGGTGGTGAATCCCAGCATTCCCGCCAAGACCGTGCCGGAACTGGTGGCCTATTCCAAGACCCGCCCGGGCAAGCTGGCTTTCGCGTCGTCGGGCACCGGCGCGTCGTCGCATCTGGCCGGTGTGATGTTCAACTCGCTGGCCGGCACGGATTTCCTGCACATTCCCTACAAGGGCACCGGGCCCGCGCTGAACGACCTGCTGGGCGATCACGTCGCCATGAGCTTCACCGACGTGCTGACGGCCAAGCCTTTCGTGGAGTCCGGCAAGCTGCGCGCGCTGGGCGTCACCACGGCCAGGCGTTCGCGCGCCCTGCCCGATGTGCCGACGGTGGCGGAACAAGGCTATCCGGGCTACGACGTCAGCGTGTTCTTCGGCATCGTCGCGCCGGCCAACACGCCGGCGGACCGCATCGCCATCCTGAACAAGGCCTTCGTGCAGGCGCTGAACTCCGACAAGGTCAAGGCCTTGTTCGCCTCGCAAGGGCTGGAAGCCGCGCCCGATCACTCCCCGCAAGCCCTGGGCGCCTTCATCGCCCAGGAAAAAGCCAAGTGGGCCAAGGTGATCCAGTCGTCGGGCATCCCCTTGAATTGAACCCTGAAAATCGGCCTTGCCCCGGAGCAGCCCGCATGACTTCCACTTCCACCGCCGGCGCGCTGGCCGGTATCCGCGTCCTGGATATTTCCCGTATCCTGGGCGGTCCCTATTGCGGACAGATACTGGGCGACCACGGCGCCGACGTGCTGAAGATAGAGCCGCCGCAAGGCGACGACACTCGCACCTGGGGCCCGCCGTTCAAGGACGGCGTGGCTTCGTACTACATGGGCTTGAACCGCAACAAGCGCGTCCAGCACCTGGACCTGTCCCAGCCCGCCGGACGCGAACGCCTGCTGGAACTGCTGGAAAACACCGACGTGCTGGTGGAGAACTTCAAGATCGGCACGATGGAACGCTGGGGCATGGGGTATGAGGCCCTGTCGCGGCGCTTTCCCCGCCTGGTCTGGTGCCGCGTGTCGGGCTTCGGCGCCGACGGACCGCTGGGCGGGCTGGCCGGCTACGACGCCGCGGTACAGGCCATGAGCGGCATCATGAGCGTCAACGGCGAAGCCGGCGGCGAACCGCTGCGCGTGGGCTTGCCGGTGGTGGACATGGTCACCGGCCTGAACGCGGTGATCGGCATCCTGCTGGCCCTGCAGGAACGCCATCGCAGCGGCCGCGGACAGTTCGTCGAAGCCGCGCTGTACGACAGCGGCCTATCGCTGCTGCATCCGCACGCGGCCAACTGGTTTATGGACGGACGCACGCCCCGCCGCACCGGCAATGCGCATCCGAACATCTATCCCTACGACACCTTCCGCACCGGCACGGACCCGCTGTTCCTGGCCATCGGCAACGACCGGCAGTTCGCCACGCTATGCGAGATCCTGGGCTGCCCGGACCTGCCCGCGGACGCGCGCTTCGCCACGCCGGGTGCGCGTTCGACGCATCGGGTGGCGCTGAAAGAGCGGCTGGAAGAGGCGCTGGCTGGCTTCGACGCCGCCAGCCTGGTGGAACGCCTGATGGCGGCCAACGTACCGGCCGCGCCGGTGCTGGACATGGACGCCGCGCTCGACCATCCCCATACCGCTCATCGGGAAATGGTCGTGCATATCGGCCCGGACTACCGCGGCCTGGGCGCGCCGGTCAAGCTGAGCCGCACGCCGGCCAGCTACCGCCACGCGCCGCTGACGCCGGGCACGGATTTCGACAGCGATTGAGCCTGCCAGGTCGGGCCTTGCCCTATGGGCCCGTGGCCGGATAGTTAGGTCCCGGGCCCCAGCCTCGGTCGCTGGCCCAGGGATTGACCGCGCCCGGATGCGGCGGGCCGGGATGGTCGAAGCGCCCGTCGTTGGCGCAACCGCCCAACAGCGCGCCCAGCACGCAGGCCGCGGCCAGGTAAAAGAGCTTGTTCCGGAGATTCATGGTCACCTCGCGATCAGGACCGCCCGGGAAGGGTGCCCGCGTATTGCCAAGCAAGAATGCTGCCTACATGTTCACCACGTCCACCCCTTTGGGCGGCGTGAAAGTGAAGTCCTGCGCATTGATCGCCGGGTTGGGCACGATGTTCGACAGGTCGACGCGAGTGGTCTGCCCGAAGGCGTCGAGCAGCTCGATGCGCGCCGGCCGGTTGTCCTTGAAGCCGATGTCCACGCGCGAGAACCCGGCATCGGTGGTGCGCGGCTTGGCGCGCAGCCATTCCAGCCCGTCCTTGGCCGGCAGCGCCGACACGTCGAAAGACTGCTCCAGCGAACCGGAACCGAACAGGATGGCGGCGGGCGAGGTACCGATGGCCTGGTCCACCTTGCGCACCGTGACCTGCGCCAGGTCCGGGTCGTATTGATAGACCTGCTTGCCGTCGGACACGATCAATTGTTCGTAGGGCTTTTGCACCGCCCACTTGAACTTGCCGGGCCGCTGGAAGGAAAACGTACCGCTTTGGGCGGGACGCGGCTGCGACTGCTGCCCGCCCGACGTGGCTTGGGTGAAGGAGCCGGTGGCGGCCGTCACGGCCGAGACAAAGGCATGCAGCTGTTCCTGCGCCGTGGCGGCGAACGCCCGCGCGGGCAGCAGGGCCGCCAGGGAAATAGCCGCCGTCGAGGCCAGCACGGCCAGGCTGCGTGGTAGTCGCATGATCAAGCTTCCTCCCGCGCCGCGGCGGGGACCAGGATTTCGCGGTTGCCGTTGGACTGCATGGCGGACACCATGCCGGCCTGCTCCATTTGCTCAAGCAGGCGCGCCGCGCGGTTGTAGCCGATGCGCAAATGCCGCTGCACCAGCGAGATCGACGCGCGGCGATGCTTCAGCACCACTTCGCAGGCCTGGTCGTACATCGGGTCGGACTCGCTGTCGGTGAAGCCGGTCACGCTGCCCACGCCGTCGCCGGTCTCGCCCTCGACGCCGCCTTCCAGCAGGCCTTCGATGTAGTTGGGCTCGCCCTGCGCCTTCAAATGTTCGACCACGCGATGCACTTCATCGTCGGATACGAAGGCGCCGTGCACGCGCACCGGCAGCCCCGTGCCCGGCGGCATATAGAGCATGTCGCCCTGGCCCAGCAGCGTTTCCGCGCCCATCTGGTCGAGGATGGTGCGCGAGTCGATCTTGGACGACACCTGGAAGGCGATACGCGTGGGGATGTTGGCCTTGATCAGGCCGGTGATGACGTCCACGCTGGGACGCTGCGTCGCCAGGATCAGATGGATGCCGGCGGCGCGCGCCTTTTGCGCCAGACGCGCGATCAGCTCTTCGATCTTCTTGCCCACCACCATCATCAGGTCGGCGAGCTCGTCGATCACCACCACGATGGTGGGCAGCGGCTGAAGGGGCTCGGGCTGGTCGGGCGTCAGCGAGAACGGATTCGGTATCGGTTCTTCGCGCTTGATGGCGTCGCGTATCTTGGTGTTGAAGCCGGCCAGGTTACGCACGCCCATCTTGCTCATCAGGCGATAGCGCTTTTCCATTTCGGCCACGCACCAGTTCAGCGCGTTCGCCGCCTGGCGCATGTCGGTCACGACGGGGGCCAGCAGGTGCGGAATGCCCTCGTAGACGCTCATTTCCAGCATCTTCGGATCGATCAGGATCAGCCTGGTGTGGACCGCATCGGCCTTGTACAGCAGCGACAGGATCATGGCATTGATACCCACCGACTTGCCCGAACCGGTGGTACCGGCCACCAGCAGGTGCGGCATCTTGGCCAGGTCGGCGACCACCGGATTGCCGGCGATATCCTTGCCCAGCGCCATCGTCACGGTGGACGCGCTGGCGTGATAGGTTTGCGAGCCCAGGATTTCCGACAGCTTGACCATTTGCCGGCGCGGATTGGGCAGCTCCAGGCCCATCAAATTCTTGCCCGGTATGGTTTCCACCACACGGATGCTGACCAGGCTGAGCGCGCGCGCCAGGTCCTTGGCCAGGTTCACCACCTGGCTGCCCTTGACGCCGGTCGCGGGTTCGATTTCGTAGCGGGTGATGACGGGGCCCGCCTGCGCGGCCACGACGACCACGCTGACGCCGAAATCGGCCAGCTTCTTCTCGATCAGGCGCGAGGTGAATTCGATGGTCTCGGCTGACACGGTTTCCTGCATGACGGGCGGCGGATCCAGCAGGCTGATCGTCGGCAGGTCGCCTTCGCCTTCCGGCGGCGCGAACAGCGTCTGCTGCTTTTCGCGCTGGACCCGGTCGGACTTGGGCACCACGGTAATGGCGGGCTCGATGCGTACCGGTTGTTCGTGGACCAGCTTTTCCTGCTTGGCCACGACCTGTTCGGTGCGCTCGGCCTGGGCGACTTCGCCCAGCTTGCGGTCCTGGCGCGCGTCGACGGAAGCGCGGGCGCGCCGCAGCAGGCCTTCGATGAAACCGCCCAGGCGTTCGGCGATGAGCAGCCAGGAAAAGGAAAAGAACAGGCTCAGGCCAATGGCGACCAGCACCAGGAAAACCAGCGTGCCGCCCGTAAAGCCGATCGCGCTGGACAGCTGTTCCGCCAGCGTATGCCCGATCACGCCGCCGGCGCCGCTGCCGCCGTCCGCGCTGCCGGGCAGATGCGTCCCCAGCGTGTACAGGCGCAACGCTTCCAGCCCCATGGAGCCGATCAGCAGCATGCCGAAACCCACGCCCTGCTCCCAGCGCACGCGCGGGAGCGGCTCGGCGTTGCCGCCTGGCGCGCGCAGATGGCCGGCCAGCCGGCGGTAGCCCGCGCGCACGCGGTGCAGCAGCAACACCACCCACCACCACGCGGAAAAACCGAACAGATAAAGCAGAATGTCAGCCAGGTAGGCGCCCAGCGTGCCGCCCTTGTTGTGCACCATGCCGGCGGGGACGGAATGCGACCAGCCCGGGTCGGCCGAGCTCCAGGTGGCCAGCACCAGCGTCAGCCAGGCCGCCATGGCGGCGAAAAGAATCCACCTGGCCTCGCGCAGTAGAGAGGAAATCCGGATCTGCAACGGCGACGGGCCATTGCGCGTGTTGCGCGAAGCGCGCGGAGAAGCGGTTGAAATACGCGGCATAGGCCTCATTATAATTGGGCATCAACTTTGCCTAGCGTGCCCGATGACTACTTCCAAACATGCCCAACTGCTGATTCTCGGCTCCGGTCCGGCCGGCTATACCGCGGCGGTCTACGCCGCGCGCGCGAACCTGAAGCCCGTTCTGGTCACCGGCCTGGCGCAGGGCGGCCAGCTGATGACGACCACCGAAGTCGACAATTGGCCCGCCGACGCGCAAGGAGTGCAGGGCCCGGAATTGATGCAGCGGTTCCAGCAGCACGCCGAACGTTTTAACACTGAAATCGTGTTCGACCACATCGCGAGCGTGGATTTGACGCAACGGCCGTTCACCCTGACCGGCGACACGGGCAACGTCTACACCTGCGATTCCCTGATCATCGCCACCGGCGCGTCCGCCAAATACCTGGGCCTGCCCAGCGAGCAGTCCTTCATGGGCCGCGGCGTATCGGGTTGCGCCACCTGCGACGGATTCTTCTACAAGAACCAGGACGTGGTCGTGGTGGGCGGCGGCAACACCGCCGTCGAAGAGGCGCTGTACCTGTCGAACATCTGCCGCACGGTCACCATGATCCACCGCCGCGACAAATTCCGCGCCGAGCCCATCCTGGTGGACCGCCTGATGGACAAGGTGGAAAACGGCAATATGAAGCTGAAGCTGTTTTCCGAGCTGGAAGAAGTGCTGGGCGACGACAGCGGCGTCACCGGCGTGCGCATCCGCGACAACAAGACCGGCCAGACGGAAGACCTGGCCGCGACGGGCGCCTTCATCGCCATCGGCCATCATCCGAACACCGATATTTTCCAGGGCAAGCTGGACATGAAAGATGGCTATATCGTCACCAAGAGCGGCTTGTCCGGGATGGCGACGATGACCTCCGTGCCGGGCGTGTTCGCCGCGGGCGACGTGCAGGATCATGTCTATCGCCAGGCGATCACCAGCGCGGCCACCGGCTGCATGGCGGCCCTGGACGCACAGCGGTGGCTGGAGAATGCGGGGCAGTAAAGCGGGATTCGGCGACCTGAAGCGCCTGCGCGAGCAGGCCCAGGCCCTGGGGCGCCAGGAAGAAGAAGCCGCCGCCGCGCGCCGCGCCGCCGCCGGGGGGACCGCGCAGCAGGCCCGCGAGCAGGGCAAGGCGGCGGCCGGCGCCACGCACGACCAGGCTCGGGGCAAAGCGACCCTTCCGCGCGGCAATCGCCTCGACGACGACGCGGACTTTCCGCCGCAGCGTACTGCCGCGCCGCCATCCGATCCGGCCGACGACCTGCGCGCCTTCCAGAAGGCAATGGGCACCGTCACCCCGCTGCGCGCCGAAGCGCGCGTCATCCACACCCATCGCCCCGACCCGACCGACATCCCCGTCCAGCGCCGCGCCGCCGCGTTGGGCGAAACGGCCCGGCGCGCCGACGCCGGCGTTTCCGATGGCGGGGTCGCGCATCTGCTGTCCGAAAACGGCACCGCCTACGTCCGCGCGGACGCCGCTCCCGACACCGCGCGCAAGCTGCGCCGCGGCGAATGGCAGGCCGGCGCCGAACTCGACCTGCACGGCTTGCGCGTCGAGCAAGCGCGCCATGCGGTGCTGTCCTTCATCGACGAATGCCTGGAACACGGCATACGCTGCGTGCGCGTCGTGCATGGCAAAGGCTACGGTTCCGAAGGCCTGAGCCCCGTCCTCAAGGACAAGGCGCGAACCTGGCTGGCGCAAAGGCCGGAAGTCATCGCCTTTTCCGAAGCCCCGCCGCGCGAAGGCGGCTCGGGCGCGCTGCTGGTATTGCTGCGGCAACTGGAAGACGCCAGGCGATGAATCGGGACCAACCCGATTCCGTTGCCCCGCCTTGCGCGGATTGATGCGCGGTACGCAATAGTCATCCGAATATTTGCGCTTTACGGCACCGCCGCCGCCCCGCATCATGCGCGGGCCGCTGGCGACGGCGGCACCGACCGCATCCCAAAGAGGAGACAGATATATGTTGCATACCGCCCTTTTCGGCGGCAGGCATGGCGTTCGCCTGCTCGTTCTGGCCGCCATGATGTTCACTGCGTTGGGCATGCGCCCCGCGAGCGCCGAAGACTGGAATCCCACCCGCCCTATCCGCTTGCTGGTGCCCTACGGGCCGGGCGGCAGTTCGGACGTCATCGCGCGGGCCGTGGCCGTCGAGATGTCGCGTGACCTGGGCCAGCAAGTCGTGGTGGAGAACAAGGGCGGCGGCCAGGGCAGCATAGCCACGATGGAAGCCGCTCGTGCCCGCCCCGATGGCTACACCTTGATCCTGGGCCACGTCGGTACCCTGGCGGTAAATCCGGCGATGATGCGCAACCTGCCCTATAACCCGACCAAGGATTTCGCGCCCATCATCCTGCTGGCCAAACTCCCCATGGTGTTCGCCTTGAACGCGCGCGTGCCGGCCGACGATCTGCGGTCCTTCGTGGCCTTGGCCAAGGCGAAGCCCGGCACGCTGAATTACGGCTCGGCCGGCAACGGCAGCGCGGGGCATCTGGCCTTCGAGATGCTGAAGACCGCCACCGGCATCGACGTGGTACACGTTCCCTACAAGGGCACGGGCGCGCAGTTGCAGGATCTGCTGGCTGGCAATATCGATGCGGCCTCGGCGGGGCTGCCGGGATTGCTGCCGCAGGCCCAGAGCGGCCGGGTGAAGCTCATCGCGGTGGGTTCGGCACGGCGCCTGGACGCGATCCCGGACGTGCCCACCGTCGCGGAGTCGGGCTATCCCGGCTTCGAGAGTTCGCAATGGTTCGGCCTGCTGGCGCCCGCCGGCACGCCGGCGCCGGTCATCGCGCGGCTGAACAAGGCCGGCCACGCCGCGCTGGCGTCGGAGCCGGTGCGCCAACGGCTGGAACAGGATTCCAGCGAGATATCCGGCGCCGGTCCCGACGCGTTCGCGGCATTCATCGTGTCCGAAGAAAAGCGCTGGGGAGACGTCGTGCGCAAAGCGAACGTGCACGCCGAATAAGCGATGGGGATGGCGCGCGGGTGGCGTGCCGGAGCTGGCGGCGCGGACCAGCTCAAGCGCCGCCGGCGCCGCGCGCTTCGCCCGGCGGCGCCCTGCGTGGATCGCGGACGTAGTCCACCAAGGCCTCGGTCGCGGGATCCGGACGCGGCGTCAGCAGCGACACGATGACGATCGTCAGGAAGGCGGCTGGCGCGCCGAATATGCCCGCGGCCACGGGCTGTATGCCCCACCACAATTCCAGCGGCTGGGTCGGCGGAATGCCGAACACCAGTTCGCGCAGCCACGGATGGCTGTGCGCCATGTAGCTGAAGGTCACCGCCAGCCCGACCGCCATGCCGGCCGTCGCGCCCCACTTGTTGGCGCGCTTCCAGAAGATCCCCATCACCAGGGCGGGGAAGAAAGAAGAAGCCGCCACCGAAAACGCCGCCGACACCATGATCAGGATATCGGCCGGCCGCCGCGCCGCCACCCATGCCGCGGCGAAGGCCACCACCAGCAGCAGGAACTTCGACACCATCACGCGGCGCGCCGCCGACATCCTGGGCGAGATGACCCGATACAGCATGTCGTGCGAGAGCGCATTGGACAGCGTCAGCAGCAAGCCGTCCGCCGTCGACAGCGCCGCCGCCAATCCGCCGGCCGCCACCAGGCCGGATACCACGTAGGGCAACCCGCCGATCTCCGGCAGGGCCAGCACCACTACGTCCGCGCCCATGTGGATTTCGCCCAGCTGGACCACGCCGTCGCCATTGACGTCCACCACATTCACCAGCGCCGGGCTGATGGCGCTCCATGCGGCCACCCAATCGGGCAGCGCGCTGTAGCGCGCGCCGACCAGATGCGTGTAGACCACGTACTTCACCAGAATGGCCAGGGCCGGCGCGAGCAGGTATAGCAACAGGATGAACAGCAAGGTCCAGCAGACCGAGCGCCGCGCGGCGCCCACCGATGGCGTGGTGTAGGAGCGCATCAGGATGTGCGGCAGTCCCGCCGTGCCCAGCATCAGGCACAAGGCCAACGCGATGAAGTTGGCGCGCTGCGATTCCCATCCGCCCGGCGCGCCCGCATCCCGCGCCGCCGGCCCGCCGGCGAGCGGGTCCTGCGCCGCGTCGCTCGCGGGAGTCGTGCCGGGGCCGTCGCGCGGGACGGCCGACCCGTCCGCGTCGCCCGGCGCGCCGGACCTGGCCGCCTCCCGCGCGGAGCCGGCCACGGCCGCGTCACGCCCCGCGCTTGCGGCGCCGCCGCCGGCGCCCTCGACGGGATAAGGCTGCACCGCCGGCACCGGTGGCCGCGCCCGGGCCCGGAATTCCTGGCGGTCGCGGTACCAGCGCGTGCGCGCTTCTTCCACCGTGACCGGATACGCATCCAGTTCGCGCTGCACCGAGCGTATTTCCAGCATGGGCGCATCCGCCGCATTCAGCTGCGCCAGCCGGTCGCGCAAGCGGGCTTTTTCGCTGACCCACGAGCCCGGCAGGGTCCGCAGCAATTCATCCACGCGGTCGGCGCGCGCCTGCCACTCCCGCCGCACGGCGCGCTCGGCATCGTCGTCCAGCAGGCGGCTTTCCTGCCGCACCACCTGCTCCAGCGCCACGCCCGCCGCCATGGGCGGCAACGTCATGCCGGTGAACTTGATCGCCAGCCACACGACCGGCACCACGTAGGCGATGATCAGGATGATGAATTGCCCCACCTGGGTCCACGTCACCGCCCGCATGCCGCCCAGGAAGGAACACACCAGCATGCCGCCCAGCGCCAGGAAAATCCCCAGCTCGAAGGAAATCCCCGTCATGCGCGTCGTGATGATGCCCACGCCGTAGATCTGCGCGACCAGGTAGGTAAAAGAACACAGCACCGCGCAGGCCACCCCCACCAGGCGCGGCAGGTTCCCGCCATAGCGCGCGCCCAGGAAGTCCGGCAAGGTGTACTGGCCGAACTTACGCAGATAAGGTGCCAGCAGCAACGCGACCAGCACATAGCCGCCGGTCCACCCCATCACATAGGCCAGTCCCGCATAGCCGCTGACGTAAAGCGTGCCGGCGACGCCGATGAAAGACGCCACCGACATCCAGTCGGCGGCCGTCGCCATGCCGTTGTAGAAGGCCGGCACCCGGCGGCCCGCGACGTAGTATTCGACGGGGTCCGAGGTGCGGCAGACGATGCCTATCCCCGCATACAGGCTGAAGGTCACCAGCAGGAAGACATAGCCTATCCAGTTGCGCGGCATGCCCAGCACTTCCAGCAGGCCCAATACCAGGATCAGCAGCGCAAAGCCGGCGGCGTAAAGCACATAGACGCGCGCGGCGACCTCATTCATCCTCATCCGCGCCATTCATGATCCGCGCATAGGCGACGACGATGATCAGGTACGCCAAGGGAGCGCCGTAGGCGGCCATCCAATAGGCGAAGGGCCAGCCGGCGACGGGAAACAGCAGCGTGCGCGCGAACCATGCCGGCACGAAGCTCAGGACGGCCCACAAGGCCAGCAATAGAAGGATGAGCGTGACGTTGCGTCCCCATCCTGGGGCGCGCGCCCGGTTGCGGAGGAGTTCGTCGACGGATTCAGCGTTTCGCGAAGTCGGCGTATGCGCCATGGCAGGGCCTACGTGAACGCCGGCCGCGCCTAGGGCGCGAAAACCGGACCCTGAATGCGACAACGGCTGGCACTGCCTGGTGCCAGCCGTTGTGCGTTTGCTTTTCTAGATACAGCTTCTTTTATGTACCGGTGCCGCCCGGTTTAGCCCTCAATGGGGCTTTTGTCTCCTCACCTGCATGGAACGGAATTCTGCACCATCTCCGGGATTGAAACACTAGGGGTATGCCCTAGGACGGCGCATAAGCCTGGGAAGACGAGGCACCATATTGGTGCATATGCCGGTTTTTATATCCCGTTTACTCACCTCCCCCCAAGCTTTATCCCGTTTTTACGGCGCCCTCCCTAACCTGCCGGTGTCCGCTGGCCCCGCCACTTCGCGCCGGGCCCGCTCCCGCGATCCGGGACCTTACCCAGGAGTAGACATGGACACCATTTTCCTCGCCTCTTTCGTCGTCATGGCCGCGCTCACGCTGGCGCTGGTCGAGTTCTGCGATGCCCTGCGGAAGGGAGACCCATCATGAGCTGGCTCTACCTGATCAGCGGCGCCCTCGCGCTATTCCTGTTCGTTTATCTGCTCATCGCCCTGTTCAAGCCGGAGAAATTCTGATGAACGCGCACTACCTGGGACTGCTGGCTTTTTTCCTGGCGGTCCTTTTGCTGCTCGCCCCCTGGGTCGGGCGCTATATCCATGAAGTCATGGATAACGGCCGGTCGCGCTGGTCGGCGTGGGGACGGCCATTCGAACGGCTGGTCTACAAGGCCGCCGGCGTGGATCCCGCGGCCGAGATGGGATGGAAGCACTATGCCGTGGCCGTCCTGGTATTCAGCATCCTGGGCTTCGTCGCCGCCTACGTCATCCAGCGCGCGCAAGCCCTGTTGCCGCTGAACCCGGCCGGCATGGGCGCGGTGTCCGCCGACTCCGCCCTCAATACGGCCATCAGCTTCGTCACCAACACGAACTGGCAAGGCTATGCCGGCGAAGGCACGATGAGCTATCTGACGCAGATGCTGGCGCTGACGGTGCAGAACTTCCTGTCGGCCGCCACCGGCATCGCGGTGCTGCTGGCCTTGATCCGCGGCTTCGCGCGGCATAGCGCGCAAACCGTCGGCAACTTCTGGGTGGACATGGTGCGCAGCTGTCTGTACGTGCTGCTACCCATGTCGCTAATACTGGCCGTCGTACTGGTCGGCCAGGGCGTGATCCAGACCTTCAGCCCCTATCAGGAAGCCCATCTGCTGGAGCCCGTGACGTACTCCGCGCCGAAGCTGGATGCCGGCGGTCAGCCGGTGCTGGACGCCAAGGGACAACCCATCACGGAATCGCGGACGGCCACCACGCAGACCATCGCGCTGGGGCCGGTGGCGTCGCAGGAAGCCATCAAGATACTGGGGACCAACGGCGGCGGTTTCTTCAACGCCAATTCGGCGCATCCATACGAAAACCCCACCCCCCTGTCGAACTTCCTGCAGACCTTGGCGATGCTGCTGATTCCGGCGTCGCTGTGCTTCACCTTCGGCCGCATGGTGGGAGACCGGCGTCAAGGCGTCGCGGTGCTGGCGTCCATGGTGGTGCTGTTCATCGCCTTCGCGCTGGTCACCGGCTACTACGAATTCCAGGCCAATCCCATGCTGGCGCAGGCCGGCGTCGACAGTCGTACCACCGCGCTGGCGGCGGGCGGCAACATGGAGGGCAAGGAGGCGCGCTTCGGCATCGGCCCGACGGCGCTGTTCGCCACCGCCACCACCGCGGCATCGTGCGGCGCCGTGGACGGCATGCACGACTCGTTCACGCCCATGGGCGGCTTTTCGCCGATGCTGCTGATGCAGCTGAGCGAAGTGGTCTTCGGCGGCGTCGGCGCGGGCCTGTACAGCATGCTCGCCTTCGCCATCCTGGGGGTTTTCATCGCCGGGCTGATGATAGGCCGCACACCGGAATACCTGGGCAAGAAGATCGAAGCCTATGAAATGAAGATGACGTCCATCGTCATCCTGGCCGCGCCGCTGCTGGTGCTGGCGGGTACCGCGCTGGCGGTGTCGATGGCGGCCGGCAAGGCGGGCGTGCTCAACCCCGGCACGCACGGCTATTCCGAGATTCTCTACGCACTGACGTCGGCCGCCAACAACAACGGCAGCGCCTTTGCCGGGCTGTCGGCCAATACGCCGTACTACAACAGCCTGCTGGGCATCGCCATGTGGTTCGGCCGCTTCGCCGTGATTATTCCCATCCTGGCGCTGGCGGGTTCGCTGGCGAAGAAACACCGGGTCCCGGCCGGCCCCGGCACGATGCCCACCACCGGCGCCTTATTCGTAATCCTGCTTATCGGTTCCGTCCTGCTGGTCGGCGCGCTTACCTATGTCCCCGCGCTGGCCCTGGGCCCCGTGGCGGAACATCTGCAACCTTGATCGGGCTGACACTCAACATGGCCAAGCAATCCAATAGCGACGCCCTGGCGGCCGTCGCCCCGCAAACCCTGCCGCAGGACGCGACGGGCTTGCCGCCGCCACGCACTTTCCAATTCTTCTCGCGGGCGCTGGTGGGACCGGCACTGGTCGACAGCCTGCGCAAGCTGGCGCCGTCGGCGCAACTGAAGAACCCCGTGATGTTCGTGGTCTACGTGGGCAGCATCCTGACCACCTTCTTGTGGATCATGGCGCTGCGCGGCCAGGCGGAAGCGCCCGCGGGATTCATCTTCGGCGTCGCCGTCTGGCTGTGGTTCACCGTACTGTTCGCCAATTTCGCCGAGGCATTGGCCGAGGGCCGCGGCAAGCAGCAGGCCGCCGCGCTGCGCGGCCTGCGCACCACCGTCACCGCGCGCGTATTGCGCGATTTCAAGGATGCCGAGGTGGCCGGCGCGCACCCGGACGCCTATCGCGGCCGCGGCGTGTCGCGCAATTCCGGCGATTTGCGCAAGGGCGACGTGGTACTGGTGGAAGCCGGCGAGGTCATTCCCGGCGATGGCTTGATCATCGCGGGCGTGGCGTCCGTGGACGAAAGCGCCATCACCGGCGAATCGGCGCCGGTGATCCGCGAGTCGGGCGGCGATTTCTCGTCGGTGACCGGCGGCACGCGCGTGCTTTCCGATTGGCTGTTCGTGCGCATCGCCGCCAACCCGGGCGAAAGCTTCCTGGACCGCATGATCTCGATGGTGGAAGGCGCCAAGCGGCAAAAGACGCCCAACGAACTGGCGCTGACCATCCTGCTGGTGGGACTTACCGTGGTTTTCCTGCTGGTCACCGTTACGTTGCTGCCGTTCTCGCTGTTCTCCGTCGAGATAGCGAAGGCGGGGCAGGTGGTGACCGTGACGGCGCTGGTCGCCCTGCTGGTCTGCCTGATCCCCACTACCATCGGCGGCCTGCTGTCGGCCATCGGCGTGGCCGGCATGAGCCGCATGATGCAGGCCAACGTACTGGCGATGTCGGGCCGCGCGGTGGAAGCAGCCGGCGACGTCGACGTGCTGCTGCTGGACAAGACGGGCACCATCACTTTCGGCAACCGCCAGGCCTCGGCCTTGATGCCGGCCCCCGGCGTCACGCCGCGTGAACTGGCGGAAGCCGCCCGCCTGGCCTCGCTGGCGGATGAAACGCCGGAAGGCCGCAGCATCGTGCTGCTGGCCGATAAGGCCTTGCATGCGCCGGCGCGGCCGACGGCCGATCTGGAGTTCGTGCCCTTCAGCGCCCATACCCGCATGAGCGGCGTCAACCAGGGCGCGCGGCAGGTGCGCAAGGGCGCCGTGGATGCGATCCGCCAGTGGCTGGCGGACCAGGGCGTGGCCATGGACGCCGCCGTGATCCGCGCCGCCGATGACATCGCGCGCCGCGGCAGCACGCCGCTGGCCGTCGCGGACGGCGGCCGCGTCCTGGGCGTGGTGGAGCTGAAGGACATCGTCAAGCCCGCCATCAAGGAACGCTTCGCCGAGCTGCGGCGCATGGGCATCAAGACGGTCATGATCACCGGCGACAACAAGCTGACCGCCGCCTCGATCGCGGCCGAAGCGGGCGTCGACGACTATCTGGCGGAAGCCACGCCCGAAGCCAAGCTCAAACTGATCCGCGCCTATCAGGGCGAAGGCCGGCTGGTCGCCATGACCGGCGACGGCACCAACGATGCGCCGGCCCTGGCGCAGGCCGACGTCGCGGTGGCGATGAATTCCGGCACGCAGGCCGCCAAGGAAGCCGGCAACATGGTCGACCTGGACTCCAACCCCACCAAGCTGATCGAAATCGTCGAGATCGGCAAGCAGATGCTGATGACGCGCGGCGCGCTGACCACCTTCAGCGTGGCCAACGACGTGGCCAAGTACTTCGCGATCATTCCAGCCGCCTTCGCCACGGTCTATCCGCAGCTGGGCGTGCTGAACGTGATGCGCCTGACCACGCCGGAATCGTCCATCCTGTCGGCCGTCATCTTCAACGCATTGATCATCGTCGTGCTGATTCCGCTGGCGTTGAAGGGCGTCAGGTACCGCCCGCTGGGCGCGGGCGTGCTGTTGCGGCGGAACCTGATCATCTACGGCCTGGGCGGCCTGCTGGTGCCCTTTGCCGGCATCAAGCTGGTCGACATGGTACTGGCGGCACTGGGCTGGGCCTGAACCGCCGCCGCAACCGAGGAAATCGCCATGAATACGGATATGAACATGCAAAAGAAAGCGGCCCCGCAAGGCGGCGCCGGCCTGCTGCGCGCCGCGCTGGTGGTCTTCGCCATCCTGACGCTGGTCACCGGCCTGGCGTATCCCTACGCCACCACGGGCATTGCGCAGCTGCTGTTTCCGCGCGAAGCGAACGGGTCGATGATGGAACGGAACGGCCAGGTGGTGGGTTCGTCGCTGATCGGCCAGCAGTTCTCGGCGCCCAAGTACTTCTGGGGCCGCCTGTCCGCCACCGCGCCCCTGCCTTACAACGCCTCGGCGTCCGGCGGATCGAACCTGGGGCCGCGCAACCAGGCCCTGGCCGATGCCGCCAAGGCGCGCGTAGAGGCCCTGCACGCCGCCGATCCCGGCAACACCAAACCCATACCGGTGGACCTGGTCAGCGCCTCCGGCAGCGGCCTGGATCCGGACATCAGCGTTGCGGCGGCCGATTACCAGATCGACCGCGTGGCCAAGGCCCGCGATATGACGACCCTGGAAGTCGCCAGGCGGGTCGAAGCGCACACCCGGCGGCCTTTCTTCGGCCTGCTGGGCGAGCCCGTGGTCAATGTGCTGGCGCTGAATCTGGACCTGGATGGCCTGAAGGCGACGCGATGAGGGCGTCGGTAGCCGCCGCGCGGCGGCCGCTTCCGCGACGTCGCGCCGCCCCTGGCGGCTGGCGTTGCCGGATTCGCTTTCGACGCGGGCCGCATCGGCCGGCGCGGCGCCCGAGCCTTGCGCATGCGCGCATTCGACGAACGCCGGCGGCGTATAGTGGCTGACACTCTCCAACACAACCGAACGTCGCCGCACCATGGCAAGCTCGCAACCTGAACGCCCCGATCCCGACGCACTGCTGCGGGACATCGACGGGGCGGCGCGGCGCGCCGCGCGTGGCCGCCTGCGCCTGTACTTCGGCGCATCCGCCGGCGTCGGCAAGACCTACGCCATGCTGGCCGCGGCGGCGGCCCAGCGCGCGGCCGGCGTCGACGTGCTGGCCGGTATCGTGGAAACCCATGGCCGGCGGGAAACCGCTGAACTACTGGACGGTATCCCCGTGCTGCCGCGCGTCGACTACGCGTATCGCGGGCACGCGCTGGCGGAATTCGACCTGGACGGCGCGCTGGCGCGGCGCCCCGCGCTGATACTGGTCGACGAACTGGCGCATTCGAACGCGCCGGGCGCGCGCCACGCCAAGCGCTGGCAGGACGTGGAAGAACTGCTGGCGGCCGGCATCGACGTCTGGAGCACGCTCAACGCGCAGCATCTGGAAAGCCTGAACCAGGCGGTGGGCACCATCACCGGCATCCCGGTCTGGGAAACCGTGCCGGACCGGCTGTTCGATGCCGCCGATGAGGTCGTGCTGGTCGACCTGCCGCCGGACGAGCTGCTGCGACGCCTGCGCGACGGCAAGGTCTACATGCCGGAACAGGCCCGCCATGCCGCGCGCAATTTTTTCCGCAAGGGCAATCTGATCGCCCTGCGCGAGCTGGCGCTGCGGCGCATGGCCGAACGGGTCGACGACGATGTCCAGGCCTACCGGCGCGACCGCGCCGTGGAGACCGTATGGCGTACGCGCGAGGCCGTCGTGGCCTGCCTGGCGCCGGACGAGGAAGCCGAACATGTGGTGCGGGCCGCCCATCGGCTGGCCCAGCAGCTGGATGGCGAGCTGCATGTGGTCACGGTGGAAACGCCCAGCCTGGTCGCGCCTTCCGCGGCGCAGCGGCTGGCGCTGCAAGCCGCCCTGGCCACGGCGCGCGATCTGGACGCGCGTGTCGAAACGCTGGGCGGGGCCGATATGGTGCGCGCGCTGGTGGGATACGTGCGCCGGCACAACATCACCAAGGCCGTCATCGGACGCACGCGGGCGGGGCGCGGATTGGGCCGGCGCTGGGGCGCGTGGCTGGCCACGCTGCTATCGCCGGCGGCCCTGTGGCGGCGCCGCAGCTTCGCCGATCTGCTGGCCGCGGGCTGCCCGGAACTGGACGTGATCCGCCTGGCCGCGCCCACCCAGCCCGCCACGCTGCGTACCGCGTCGATGCGCCTGGGATCGACGCCCGCGGCGGGCGGGCCGCGTGCATCGGCGGCGCTGGACGCCGCGGGTGCGTTTGCCGCATCGGGGACATCGGGGACATCGGGCGCACCGAGTGTGCCGGCCGCATCGGGCGCGCCTGGGACATCGGCCGCACCGGGTGCGTCCGCCGTCGCGGGTGCGCCGACCGCGCCGACCCCGCCGGCTGCGCGGTTCGGCCACTATGCCTGGTCCTGCCTCTATTGCGCGATCGCCACCGCGATCTCGCTGGCGGCCTTTCCCGACCTGCATCAGACCAACATCGCCATGTTCTATCTGCTGGCGGTGATGGCGGTAGCGCTGCGCCATGGCCGCGGCCCGGCCGCGCTGGCATCGGTGATCAGCGTGGCGGCCTTCGATTTCTTTTTCGTGCAGCCCACGCGCTCCTTCGCGGTATCGGACGTCCAATATCTGGTGACTTTCCTGGTGATGCTCACCGCGGGCCTGCTGATCGGCCAGTTGACCGCGGGCCTGCGCCTGCTGGCGCTGTCTTCAGCCCGGCGCGAAAGCGTCGCGCGCGGCCTGTACGAGTTCGCGCGCGACCTATCGTCGGCGCTGCTGCCGGAACAGATCGTGGCCTCGGCATCCTCTTACCTCAATGCCGCATTCGGCGCGCCCTGCGCCCTGCTGCTGCTGGGCCAGGACGATCGCCTGGCGCTGGTCAGCCGCGACACGCCGCTGCCGCTCGAAACCGCCCTGGCGCAATGGGTGTTCGACCACGGTCAGCCCGCCGGCTGCGGCACCAACACATTGTCCGGCAGCCCGCTGCTATACCTGCCGCTGAAGGCGCCGATGCGCACGCGCGGCGTCCTGGTGCTGGAACCGCCGGGCGGCGCGGCTTTCATGACCTCGCCCGACCGCCCGCAACTGGATGCCTACGCGACGCTGATCGCCATCGCCATCGAACGCGTGCATTACGTGGAGGTCGCCCAGCAAGCGCTGGTCAGCATGGCGTCCGAGCAGCTGCGCAGCTCACTGCTGTCGGCCATCTCGCATGACCTGCGCACGCCCCTGACCAGTCTGGTCGGCATGACGGACACGCTGATGCGCGATCCCGCCGCGCTCAGCCCCGCGCAGCGCGAGATCGCCCTGGCCATGCGCGAACAGGCCCGCCGCATGCACGCCATGGTCGTCAACCTGCTGGACATGGCCCGGCTGCAGAACCGCGAGGTGACGCTGCGCAAAGAATGGCAGTCGGTGGAAGAACTCGTAGGCGCCGCCATTGCCGAAATGCGCGAGCCCCTGCGCCAGCATGGCGTCTCGGTGGCGTCCCTGTCGGATCTGCCCCTGGTGGAATGCGATGGCGTGCTGATACAGCGTGTCCTGTGCAACCTGCTGGAGAACGCCGCCAAGTACACGCCGCCCGGCAGCCACGTGCGCATCGACGCCGTCGCCCGCGAAAGCGAGATCCTGATACGCGTGGCCGACGACGGACCGGGCGTGCCGCCGGGCCAGGAGACAGCCATCTTCGACAAATTCGTGCGTGGCGAGCGCGAATCGGCCACCCCGGGCGCGGGCCTGGGGCTGGCGGTCTGCCAGGCGATCGTGCAGGCGCATCACGGCCGCATCCGGGTGGAGCCCGGCGACCCTCCCTACGCCGGCGCGCGCTTCGTGGTTGAATTGCCGCTGACGCGCGCGCCGGCCGTTGCACCGGAACCGCCGGCGGCCTCCATCCACATGGAATGACAGACGGACAATGTTCGACTTCCACCCCACCGTATTGCTTATCGAAGACGACGCCAACATCCGCCGCTTCGTCCGCGCGGCCCTGCAGGACGAGGGCTGCGCCGTGTTCGAGGCCGAGACCGTGCAGCGCGGCCTGATCGAAGCCGGCACCCGGCAGCCCGACGTCGTCATCCTCGACCTGGGCCTGCCCGACGGCGACGGCATGACGCTGATGCGCGAACTGCGCGCCTGGACCGAAGTGCCGGTGCTGGTGCTGTCCGCGCGCACCGCCGAAACCGACAAGATCGCCGCCCTCGATGCGGGCGCCGACGACTATTTGGTCAAGCCCTTCGGAGTGGGGGAACTGCTGGCGCGGCTGCGCGTCCTGCTGCGCCGGCATGGCCGCGGCGGCGCCGGCAATGCCGCTGAAATCGCCTTCGGCGACGTGCACGTCGATTTTTCCCGGCGCGTCGTGCAACGCAACGGCCAGCACGTGCATTTGACCGGCATGGAGTATCGGCTGCTGGCCGCCCTGATCGCGCATCGCGGCAAGGTCATGACGCATCGCGAACTGCTGCGCGAAGTGTGGGGGCCGTCGCATGTCGAGAGCAATCACTACCTGCGCATCTACATGGGTCATCTGCGGCAAAAGCTGGAGGCCGATCCGGCCCAGCCGGTGTTCCTGCTGACGGAAGTCGGCGTGGGCTATCGCTTCGCGGGCTGACCTGCCGCGGCCGGCGGCGGCACTCGCCAGGCCGGCTTTATATGGCGCTTACGCCGCCATGCCGTCTTTTGAGCCGCCATTTACGCGTTTCTCCCTATCGTTGTGAATCATCACAACGCGCCGTACAGGAGAAACCGCATGCGCTACGCCAGTCCTCGATCCGCCGGTCAGACGATATTCGCCGCGACGGCCCTTGCCGTCGGCACCGCAGGGACGTGCACCGCCGCATACGCGCAAAGCGCCGCCGCCGAGCAGGCCGCCGCGCCCTACAGCCTCACGGCCAACGTGACGCTGGCCTCGCAATACCGCTATCGCGGCCTGATGCAAACCGACAACAAGCCCGCCATCCAGGGCGGCTTCGACTTCAGCCATGAGAGCGGTTTCTACATCGGCAACTGGAATTCGAACATCAGCTGGCTTTCGGACAGCAATCCCGATGTCTCCGCGCCTGTGGAAATGGACTTCTACGGCGGTTATCGCGGCACGTTCGCGCAGGACGTGCCCTTCGATTTCGGAGTCCTGAAATACTACTACCCGGGCGACTATCCCAGCGGCTATACCAATCCGGATACCACGGAACTGTATGGGAGCCTCGGCTACCGCACCACCACCTTCAAGTATTCATACGCGGTATCCAACCTGTTCGGCTTCGCCAGGAGCAAGGGCAGCCAGTACTTCGACCTGAGCGGCAACTACGATCTGGGCGTTTGGGGCCTCACCTTGAACACCCACGCCGGCTATCAATACGTCCGCAACGTCGACCACGCGTCTTATTACGACTGGAAGCTGGGATTGACCAAGGACCTGGGCCAGGGCCTGGGCGTATCGGTCGCCTATATCGATACCAACGCGCACCGCGAGGTTTACACCAACCCGCAGGATCGCTTCATGGGCCGCGGCACCGTGGTCGCTTCCATCGCCAAAACCTTCTAAGGACCGGCCATGCCCGAACGCCCTGCCCGTGTATACACCAGCCGCCCCCGACATCGGGGCCGCGACGCCTATCATGCCGGCCCTGTCGCCGACGCCACCCTCAGCCTGACGCTGCGCGTGCGCGGCGACGACGGCGCCCAGGCGCGCGCGCGGCTGGAAAAACTGCTCGGCGACATGCCGGGCCTGCGCATCATGACGGTCAGCCGTCATCGAGGCGTCGTCACGCTGGCGCTGCAGGCGCCGCGCGAAGCGCTCGACCCCATGCTGCATCGGATCATGATGCGCGTGGCGGACGCCGAGTTCGGCCCCATCCAGCCCGCCGTCCTGGCGGCCGTGCATTGACACCTGGAAAAGCGGGGCACCGATATGTCCGCAACAGCTCGCCCGGCCGCCACGCGCTTCGACGGCCTTTGGCTACCCATGGTCACGCCCCTGCGGCAGGCACGCGTGGATTTCCCGGCGGCGCAGCGCCTGGCCCGGCACTACCGCGATGCCGGCGTGTCGGGCCTGGTCCTGTTCGGCTCGACCGGCGAAGGCAATCTGCTGACGCTGACCGAGAAGATCGAAATGATCCAGGCGATCCGCGACGATACGCCCGCGCTGCCCATCATGCTGGGCGCCGGCGGCGTCGATACGGGCGGGGTCGCCGCGGCGATCCGCCGCCTGGACGCGACGCATCCGGCGGGCTATCTGGTACCGCCCCCATACTATCTCTGCCCATCGCAGGCCGGCATCATCTGGCACTATCGCCGGATCGCCTGGGCGACCGATCGGCCGCTGGTGCTTTACAACATTCCCAAACGCACCGGCGTGCAGATGACGGTCGAGACCATGGAAGCGCTCGCGACGTGCCCGACCATCGTCGCCGTCAAGGAATGCCATCCCGCGGTGCTCCAGACCCTGCGCCGGCGCGGGCGGATCACGGCGCTATGCGGGGAGGACAAGGCGCTGCTGGCGCATTTCAGCGATGGCGGCTTGGGCGCCATCCCGGCCTCCGCCCATGTCCGGCCGGATCTTTTCGTTCGCATGATGCGGCTGGCGCAGACCGGCCAAGCCGAGGCGGCGCGCGAACTCCACGACGCCTTGTCGCCCCTGGTCCGCCTGCTGTTCGCCGAACCCAATCCGGCGCCGGTCAAGAAGGCGCTGGCCCTGCAAGGCATGATCGACGATGAACTGCGCATGCCGCTGACACCGGCCAGCCGCGCGCTGGCGGCGCGCCTGCGGAAGGTCATCGCCCGCCTGCCGGCCCCGGCGGACACCGCCGCCTGCGAGCAGCCACGCGCGGCCGGCTATTCCGCGGCCGCGTCTTCCGTGAACATATAGCCCCAGCGCCGCACGGATCGCAGCGGCAGCGGCATTCCCATCGCCTGCGCCTTGCGCCGCAGGCGGCTGACCATGACGTCCACCCCGCGCGGCGAGGTCGCGGACTTGTCGCCCGCGTCGGCGCGCCCGGCCGCCAGCGTACCGAGCTCATTACGCGCCAGGCTATGGTTGGGGGCGTTGAACAAGGCCAGCATGAACAGCCTTTCCAGCGTGGTCAACGCCAGGCGCTGGCCCTGCGGCGACAGCAGCGTCCAGCCGCCTTCGCGCAGCCGCCAGCCCCGCGCCGCGGCGTCGGCCGCGGCGGCGGTCCCGGGCGAAGCCGAACGGGGAGCGGGAGTTGCGCGCGCGGCGTTCTCCAGGTCGCCGGCATGGGATAGCCACGCGGACAGTTCCTGGACGGTGGACGTCAGCCTGCGCAAGTCGGCCTCAAGCTGGATCAACGTGGCTTGCAGCTCACGTTTGGGAATGGAAAGGGAAGTCACAATGGGTTCTTACCTGAACGTGCAGCCCTACCCCAGCGGGGAGGTCTGGACTATTCCGGGGACATTTTATTCCCCGAGACGTTATGTATCACACAGATACATTATTACAAAGCTCTTGACTTTGTGGCACTATGAAACTCTTAGGGAGCCTAGACTGAAAATCGAAGACCATCGCCGGATCAGATAGGACGTTCCAATCCATGCTAACCAGCAGGCTAAAAGAGGCACGACTGCGCGCGGGCCTTTCCCAGGAAAGGCTGGGTACGCTTGCGGGACTGGACGAGATGTCGGCAAGCTCGCGCATGAATCAATACGAGCGCGGCAAGCATACGCCCGGCTTCTTCCTGATCGAGCGCCTGGCCCAGGCCTTGAATCTGCCGGCACCCTGGTTCTACACGCGCGACGACGACCTGGCGGAACTGCTGGTCGCCTATCACACGCTGTCCGCCGAGCATAAGGAAAAGGCGCTGGCCTACGTCCGTGAACTGGCCGGCGCGGAAAAGGCCGCGACGGCCCTGACTGGCGGTGTCGACGGCACCGCGGACGGGATGGCGGTGCCGGAATTGCCCGCCGCGCCCGCATCGACCGAACTGGCCGATGCCGTCACATATTCTCGATCATCACGCGGCCAAAACCGGAACAGGACACCTGCTCCGCGCCCTTCATCAGACGGGCGAAATCGTAAGTGACCGTCTTGGCCAGGATCGCCTTTTCCATACTGGCGATGATCAGGTCCGCGGCCTCGACCCAGCCCAGATGCCGCAACATCATCGCGGCGGCCAGGATTTCCGATCCCGGATTGACGTAGTCCTTGCCGGCATATTTGGGCGCGGTGCCATGCGTGGCTTCGAACATCGCAACCGAATCCGACATATTGGCGCCCGGCGTAATGCCGATGCCGCCCACCTGCGCCGCCACCGCCGCGGAGATATAGTCGCCGTTCAGGTTCAGCGTGGCGATGACGTCGAATTCGCCCGGGCGCAGCATGGACTGCTGCAGAAAGGCGTCCGCCATGATGTCCTTGGCGACGATCTCACGCCCGGATTTCGGATTCTTGAAGCGGCACCATGGGCCGCCGTCGATCTGCACCGCGCCGAATTCATCGCGCAGCAGCTCGTAGCCCCAGTCGCGGAAGCCGCCTTCGGTATACATCATGATGTTGCCCTTGTGCACCAGCGTCAGGGTCGCGCGGTCATGATCGATGGCATATTGCGCGGCCTTGCGCACCAGACGCCGCGTGCCTTCGCGGGACACCGGCTTGATGCCGATCGCCGAACTGTCGGGGAAACGCAAGTGGCGGGAATGCACGTGGTTCTGCAGGAAGTCCACCAGTTCGCGCGCCTGCGGTGAACCCGCGGGGAATTCGATGCCCGCGTAGATATCCTCGGAATTCTCGCGAAAGATGACCATATCGGTCTTTTCCGGCTCGCGCAGGGGCGCCGGCACGCCGCGGAAATAGCGCGCGGGACGCAGGCAGAGGTACAGGTCCAATTCCTGCCGCAGCGCGACATTCAGCGAACGCACGCCACCATCGATCCTGGCCGCCGCCAACGGTCCCTTGATCGATACGACATAGTCGCGCACCGCCTGCAGGGTTTCCTCCGGCAGCCAGGCGTCCGCGCCGTAGAGGCGCGTGGCCTTTTCGCCCGCGTAGACTTCCATCCAGTGAATACGCCGGCGTTCGCCGTAGGATTTCTCCACCGCCGCGTCCACCACCGACATCATCACCGGCGTAATGTCGACGCCGACGCCATCGCCCTGGATATAGGGGATGATGGGCTGATCCGGCACGTTCAGCGTGAAATCCGCATTGACCGTGATTTTCTGCCCCCCTTGGGGAGCCTGGATATGCTGGTACGACATGGATGCTCCGAAGCCTGCTGGCACGTGCCCGTCATTCTATATCCGCGGAGCGGCATGCGCGGCAATGACAATTCCACGAGTGGGTAAAATAGCGGGTCGCGCGGCCATTGCCGCGCCGAGATGTTGTTCCGAGTCGCCCCGAGTCGTTGTCCGAGTCCGCCATGTTCAATCCGTCCCGCGACCAGGTTCGCGAATTCTTCATCGAAGCCTGGCGCAAGCACAAGGCGGGCGAGCTCGTCACCCCGCTGGAATCGATGGCGGTCGACTGGATGACCCAGCACCCCGAATATCACCAGGACCTGGAAAGCCCGGAAGCGATGACGGCCGAGTATTCCGTGGAGAAAGGCCGCACCAATCCGTTCCTGCATCTATCCATGCATCTGGCGATCGCCGAGCAATTGTCGATCGACCATCCGCCCGGCATACGGGCGGCGTATCAGCGGCTGGTGGCGCGCAGCGACGCGCACCATGCCGTGCACGAGATCATGGAATGCCTGGGCCAGGTGGTGTGGGAAGCCCAGCGGCTGGGCACGCCGATGGACAGCGACGCATACATCGAACTGATCCGGCAGCGCGCGGAAAGGTAGGTAGGAGCCCCCACGCCGCGCCTTCGGCTTGCTGCCCCCCGAGGGGGCGCTTTTGCCTTGGGGCGGCCCGGCGGCAAAAGGAGCCCCCACGCCACGCCTTCGGCTTGCTGCCCCCCGAGGGGGCGCTTTTGCCTTGGGGCGGCCCGGCGGCAAAAGGAGCCCCAGGCCGGGGCCTCTTACTTGCGTGTTCCGAGATCGCTGGGCAAGCTGGCCAGCCACGCCGACACATTGCTGATGTCCGCGTCGCTGAGCTGCGCCGCGAAAGCCCCCATGATGGGGTTCTTGCGGATGTTGGCCGTGGACGGCGCGCCCGACTGCCCGCGGCGATACGCCTTGAGCGCATGCGCCAGGTAGTCCTCGTGCTGACCGGCCAGGATCGGGTACTGAGGATCCGTCGGCGTCTTCGCGTCGGCACCGTGGCACGACGCGCAATTGAATTTATCGAACACCGCCTTGCCGGCGGCCAGATCGTCCGCCCGCGACGCGGTCGCGGCCATACCCAGCAACACCCCTGCGAGGGTCACGATAATGCGTTTCATGGATGCCCCCGTCATTTGAGATTGGCGTAGTACGCGGCGATGTCAGCGATGTCCTGATCGGACAGGCTGCCCGCGACGGCGTCCATGGTGGGATGGCTGCGCTCGCCCTTCTTGTATGCGTTCAGCGCGTTTTCGATGTACTTGGCATTCTGGCCGGCGATCATCGGCACCCGGTAGACCTCGGGAAACGCGGTCTTGTAGTCCGCGATGCCGTGGCAGCCTATGCACATGGACACCTTGTCACGGCCGGCCTGGGCATTGCCGCCCTGGGCGGCATCCGCGGCGTACGCCGCGCCGGCGCCCGCACAGGACAGCCAAACGGCAAGCAGGCCCGCCTTACGCAATACAGTGGTTCGCAACTTCATGAATTGGCTCTTGATATGGCGACTTTGGTTGCTGGAACTTCTGGAACTGCCTTGCTGAAGCTTGCGGACCGGCCTCCCCCGGGCCGCAAACCGCACGATTGTACGATAATTAGCCCATCGCCAACGGCGGGACCGGTACTCGCACGGTACTTCCCGCGCCACACGAGGTCGCACCCCGCATGCCCGCAGCTTCTTCCCCCGCCGCGCCGCGCTTCGAAGGCACGGATCGCTATGTCGCCACCGAAGACCTGAAACTCGCGGTGAACGCCGCCCTGACCTTGCAGCGCCCCTTGTTGATCAAGGGCGAGCCCGGCACCGGCAAGACCATGCTGGCCGAAGAAGTCGCGCGCGCATTGGGACGGCCGCTGCTGCAGTGGCACATCAAGTCGACCACCAAGGCCCATCAGGGCCTGTACGAATACGATGCCGTGTCGCGCCTGCGCGATTCGCAGCTGGGCGATGAAAAGGTGCGCGACATCCGCAACTACATCGTGCAGGGCGTGCTCTGGCAGGCATTCGAAGCCCCCGAGCCGGTCGTGCTGCTGATCGATGAAATCGACAAGGCCGATATCGAATTCCCCAACGATCTGCTGCGCGAGCTGGACCGCATGGAATTCCACGTGTACGAAACGCGCCAGACCATCGCCGCGCGTCACCGGCCGCTGGTCATCATCACGTCCAACAATGAAAAAGACCTGCCGGACGCTTTCCTGCGCCGCTGCTTTTTCCACTACATCCGCTTTCCGGATCGCGAGACCATGCGCGATATCGTCGGCGTGCATTTTCCGGAACTGCGCGCCGACGTGCTGCGCGCCGCGCTGGATACTTTCTTCGCCTTGCGCGACGCGCCCGGACTCAAGAAAAAGCCCTCGACGTCGGAACTGCTGGACTGGCTGCGCCTGCTGCTGGCCGAGGACATCCCCGCCGGGCAGATCGAAGCCCATGCCGCCACCGCGGTGCCTTTGATGGCCGGCGCCCTGCTGAAGAACGAGCAGGACATGCAGCTGCTGGAACGCCTGGCCGCGATGACGCGCACCGGCCAGCGCCGCTAGGATTCCAGCCAAGTCGGGCACCGCCATGCTGATCGACTTCTTCTACCATCTGCGCGCGCACCGGCTTCCCGTTTCGGTGCAGGAATACCTGACCCTGCTGGAAGCCCTGCGCCAGCCGCTGATGGCGCCGACGCTGGACGAGTTCTATCACTTGTCGCGCATGACGCTGGTCAAGGACGAAACCCTGTTCGACCGCTACGACCAGGCTTTCGCGGCGTATTACCGCGGGATCGCCGCCAGCCTGCCGCCGGACAAGGAAATCCCGCTGGACTGGCTGATCAAGCAATTCGAGCGCACGCTGACGCCGGAAGAAAAAGCCGCCATCCAGGCCCATGGCTGGGACAAGCTCATGGAGCTGTTCAAGCAAAGGCTGCAGGAACAGAACGAACGCCATGCCGGCGGCAGCAAGTGGATAGGCACCGGCGGCACGTCGCCGTTCGGCAATGGCGGCTATCACCCGGAAGGCATACGCGTGGGCGGGGACTCCGCCGGCAATCGCAGCGCGGTCAAGGTGTGGGATATGCGCCAGTTCCGCGACTACGACGACACGCTGGAGCTCGGCACGCGCAACTTCAAGGTGGCGCTGCGGCGGCTGCGCCGCTTCGCGCGCCAGGGCGCCGACCTGGAGCTGGACCTGGACGACACCATCGCCAGCACCGCCCGCAACGCCGGCCACCTGGATCTGCGGCTGGTGCCGGAACGGCGCAATACCGTGAAAGTGCTGATGCTGCTCGATGTGGGCGGCAGCATGGACGACCACATCGCGCGGGTCGAGGAATTGTTTTCCGCGGCGCGCAGCGAATTCCGCCACCTGGACGTCTTCTACTTCCACAACTGCCCGTACGAGCGGCTGTGGCAAAGCAACCGGCGCCGCCAGAGCGACAGTTTCGACACCTGGGACGTGCTGCGCAAGTACAACGCGGACTGGCGGCTGATCATCGTCGGCGACGCCACGATGAGCCCCTACGAAATCCTGCAGCCGGGCGGCTCCGTCGAACACATGAACAAGGAAGCCGGCGCGGTATGGATGCAGCGCCTGCTGGAGGCCTGGCCCAAGGCCGCCTGGCTGAACCCCGAGCCCACCGCGGCCTGGCCTTACCGGCAGTCCATCGCGATCCTGAAGAACATCATGCACGACCGCATGTACCCGGTGACCGTGGCGGGCCTGGAGCAGGCGATGCGCATGCTGTCGAAATGAACTAGCCGTCCACCGGCTCGGCCGGCGTGTCCAGCAGCATCTGGTAGAACGCCACGTCCAGCCAGCGGCCGAATTTGAAGCCGGCCTGCCGTACCGTGCCGGCGTGGGTGAATCCCAGTTTTTCGTGCAGCGCGCAGCTGGCCGCGTTGGTGGTGTCGATGGCCCCGACCAGCATGTGGTACTGCTGCGCGCGGGCGCGCGCGATCAATGCCCGCATCAGCGCCTGGCCCAGGCCGCGGCCGCGATAATCGCGCGCCACGTAGATGGAATGCTCGACCGAATACTTGAAGGCGGGAAAGGCGCGGAAGGTGCCGTAGCTGGCGAAGCCCATGAGCGTGCCGTCGGCGTCTTCGAAGCCGATCACCGGAAATCCGCCCTTGCGCTTGGCCTCGAACCACGCCTGCATGATGGCGTCGGTGCGAGGCTGGTACTCGTACAGGGCGGTCGACGTCAGGATGGCGTCGTTGAATATATCCAGCATGGCGCCCGCGTGGCGCTCGTAGGTGCAATCGACGGGAATCATGACGTGCTCATCCGGGGCCGGCGGCTACTTGGGCGCGGCCATGACTTCGGAGTCCAGCCGCGAGCGCGGGAAGGCGCCGTCGGGATTGCCGGGCGCGAACTCCATGATCATGGCGCGGTCGCGCTGGTACTGGAAATAACGCGCGCTCTTCATCCCCGCCTGGTGCACCACGCGCGCCAGGGCATTGATGTCATTCAGCGTCAGCGTGGGATCGACCAGCACCGCGACCGGCGTGTCGGGACCGCGCTTTTTATCGCGGGCCACCGCCGCCAGCGCCATTCCCAACTGTTTGCCGTCCAGCCGGCGCGCGTCGGCGTCCACCGTGTACTGCGGCGCCTTGGCGCCCTTGGGCGGCGGGAAGGTCTCCACCACCACGGGCGAACGCGCCGCCGCGGCGGCGCACAGGCTCCAGGCGGCCAGCAGGAAAAGGACTTTCTGGAAAAGCTTCATCTTGGATTCGTTCCTTGAAGTGCAATGCGCGGGGTGGCCGCGCGGGTAGAAATATACCTTGGCGGTCCGTCATCGCCCAGCGCGCGGGGCAAGATCTGGCCGGCGCATGGCGCCCGCGCGCGAAGCGCGGGGGGCGCGGACCCTCGGGCCCGCGGCCGCGTGTAATGCAGCGCGGAACGTTCCGGGCACACAGGGAATCCTGGGCGCCGCGATAGGAACCTATCGCCCCGTATACACTCCAACAACTTCACCATCTCGCAGGGAAACCCGTCCATGGCCATTTCCACCCCCGCATTGTCGCGCCACCTGAAAACACTGATTTTCTCGTCCTTCCTGGCTTTCCAGGCCAGCGCGGCGACACTGCCGGAAGGCACGACAGAAGTCGCCTCCGTCGAGGGCATCACGGAATTCCGCCTGAGCAATGGCCTGCGCGTCCTGCTGGCGCCGGACGACTCCAAGCCTACCACCACGGTCAACATGACCTACCTGGTGGGATCGCGCAATGAAAACTACGGCCAGACCGGCATGGCGCACCTGCTGGAGCACATGCTGTTCAAGGGTACGCCCACCACCCGCAACGCGATGGGCGAGTTCTCGCGCCGCGGCCTGGCCGCCAACGGCAGCACCAGCAGCGACCGCACCAACTATTTCGCCAGCTTCGCCGCCAATCCGGACACGCTCGACTGGTACCTGGGCTGGCAGGCCGACGCCATGGTCAATTCGCTGATCGCGCGCGAAGACCTCGATTCGGAAATGACCGTGGTTCGCAACGAGATGGAAAGCGGCGAAAACAGCCCTTTCCGCATCCTGATGCAGAAGATGGAAGCCACGGCCTTCCAATGGCACAACTACGGCAAGGACACCATAGGCGCGCGCTCGGATGTCGAAAACGTCGACATCGGCCAGCTGCAGGCCTTCTACCATCAGTACTACCAGCCCGATAACGCGGTGCTGATCGTCGCCGGCAAGTTCAATCCCCAGGACACCCTGGAAACCATCAGCAAGACGCTGGGCAAGGTGCCGCGTCCCACCCGCGCGCTGCCGCGCGAATACACCGTCGAACCGGTGCAGGACGGCGAACGCGAAGTCACGCTGCGGCGCGCCGGCGGCACGCCGCTGGTGGCGGCGATGTACCACATCCCCGCCGCGGGCAGCCCGGACTATGCGCCGCTGGACCTGGCCACCGTCATGCTGTCGGACACGCCGTCCGGGCGCCTGTACCGCAACATGGTGCAGCGCAAGCTGGCGTCGGATGTCTTCGGTTTCACCATGGAACAGCGCGACCCCGGCGTGGCGCTGTTCGGCGCCCAGCTGGAGCCCGGCATGGACCAGGACGCCTCGCTCAAGGCCCTGACCGGCACGCTGGAATCGGTGGGCCGCACGCCTTTCACGCAGGAAGAGCTGGACCGCGCGCGCAGCAAATGGCTGCGTGACTGGGAGCAGACCTATAGCGATCCGCAAAGAATCGGCGTCGCCCTGTCGGAAGCCATCGCCAGCGGCGACTGGCGCCTGTTCTTCCTGCAGCGCGATCGCGTACGCGACGCCAAGCTGGCGGACGTGCAGCGCGTCGCCACGCTATACCTGATTCCCAGCAACCGCACGGCCGGCCGCTACATTCCCACGGCCAAGCCGACGCGCGCGCCCGCGAACACCCGCGTCGACCTGACGGCGGCGCTGAAGGACTACAAGGGCGATCCCGGCTATACCCAGGCCGCCGCCTTCGACCCGACGCCGGCCAATATCGACAAGCTGACGCTGCGCCGCACGCTGGACCTGCCCAACGGCAAGGTCGACGTGGCGCTGCTGTCCAAGCCCACGCGCGGGCACCGCGTGCGCGCCCGCCTGCTGCTGCAGTTCGGCAATGCGGATTCCCTGCGCGGCCAGCGCGACGTCGCCGATGCCGTGGCGGATATGCTGGACCGCGGCACAAGCAAACTGTCGCGCCAGGCCATCCAGGACCGCTTCGACCAGTTGAAAGCAGACGTGAATTTCAGCGGGTCGGGCACCAATCTGTCGGTGTCCATTTCCACCACCCGCGACAACCTGCCGGCGGTGGTCGCCACGGTGCTGGACGTCATCCGCAACGCCAACTTCCCGAAGGCCCAGTTGGACGAATACAAGGCACAGGCCGTCACCGCTATCCAGAACGCCATGAACGAACCGTCGGCCCTGGCCATGCGGACCTTGGCGCGGCAGGATAATCCGTGGCCCAAGGACGACATCCGCTACGTGCCGACCTTCGAGGAATCGCTGGCCAGCGTGCGCGCCCTGTCGCACGACACCCTGGCACGCTTCCACAGCCGCTTCTATGGCGCCGGCACGATCGCGTTCTCGGCGGTGGGCGATTTTGACGCGGACGCCACCGAAGCCGCGCTCAAGAAAGGCCTGGCGGGCTGGAAGCGGGGCGCCCCGTATACCCGGGTTCCCGAGCCCTACCACGCCATTCCGGCGCAGAAGTTCGACATCCCGACGCCGGACAAGGCCAATGCCTTCTACGCCAGCCGCCTGCCGCTGCCGCTGCAGGACACGTCCAAGGACTACGCCGCGCTGTACATGGCGAACTACCTGCTGGGTACGTCGGAAACGTCGCGGCTGTGGAACCGGGTCCGCGAAAAGGACGGCCTGTCGTACAACGTACGCAGCAGCCTGTCGGCCTCGTCCTTCGAGCCGCGCGGCAGCTGGATGGTCTACGCCATCTACGCGCCGGAAAACCGGCAGCGCCTGGAGCAGGCGATCTCGGAAGAGCTGGCACGGGTCCACAAGGACGGTTTCTCGCAGGAAGAAATCCGCGACGGCATCGCTTCGCTGCTGAACTACCGCCGCCTGAGCCGTGCCCAGGACGACGTGCTGGCCAGCACCTGGATCGACTACATCCGGCGCGGACGCACCTTCGCCTGGTCGGCCGACATGGATAAGCAGATCGCCGCGCTGACGCCGGCCGCCGTGAACGACGCGCTGCGCACGTACCTGAAGCCGGAAGACTTCAGCACCGCGGTGGCGGGCGACTTCAGCAAGAAGAAATAGCGGGCCGCGCAGGTCCGGCCACGCAGGCCGGCCGCGGAAGCAAAGGGCGCGGCCTGGAGCCGCGCCCTTTTTCATTCCGGCTGGCGTCCGCCGCCACGCCGGCCGTGGTCCTGCAAGCGATACAGCCGGCATGAGAAGCCGGCTGGCCAGTCCTACACGTGCGGATAGTCCTTCAGCCGCGGGCCGGCGGCCAGCGGCGTGCTGCGCAGGCGCATGCCGGTGGCGTCGGCGATGGCGTTGGCCACGCAGGCCGACGCCGGTCCCTGCGACGCCTCGCCCGCGCCCAGGAAGGGCGCGCCGGGACGGTCTATCAGGTGCACTTCGATCTTGTCCGGCACATTCGAGAAGCGCAGGATGGGGTAGGTGTTCCAGTCGAACGTGGTGATCTTGCGCTTGTCGAAGTGCAGCTGCTCGTACAGCGTCCAGCTGGTGGACTGGATGATGCCGCCTTCCACCTGGTTGCGTACACCGTCCGGATTGACGATCTGCCCGGTATCGATCGCCGACACGGCGCGATGGATATGGACTTCGCCGGTGTCGCGGTCCACCGTCAGCTCCATGGCGATGGCAAGATAAGCCATCAGGTTCTTGTACATGGCGAAGGAAAAACCGACCCCATGGCCGGGTTCGCGCTTGCGTCCGGGATCCCAGCCGAATCGCTGCGCCGCCAGCTGGATCACGTCGCGGGCGCGCGGATCCTTGATATGCCGCAGGCGATACTCCACCGGATCGGCCTTGGCCGCCGCCGCGAGTTCGTCCATGAAGCTCTCGATGGCGAAAATATTCATATAGGCGCCCAGCGACCGCATCGCCGACACGCGCAAGGGCATCTCGGGGATGAAGTGGTGCAGCACCCTGGTGTTCGGGAAGGCGTACAGCGGGATGCTGTTGCGGTCGCCGCCGCCCTCCGGCATGGGAATGGGCACGGGCGGCGCCGGCGTGAAGGGCTGCGCCAGCGCCCAGGTCGGAATCATGCGCCCGGCATTGTCGATGCGCTGATTGTGGCCGTTGCTCCAGATTTCGTACTGCCAATCGACGATGTTGCCCTGGGCGTCCAGCGAGGCCTGCACCTCGGTCACCATGGGCGGGCCGGCGGGCTCCCAGGTATGTTCCTGGTCGCGCATCCATTGCACGCGCACCGGCCGTCCGGGCACGGCGCGGGCGATCAGCGCGGCGTCGGCGGCGACATCGTCGGCGCCGTTGTGACCGTAGCAGCCCGAGCCTTCCACATGGATGCAGCGCACCTTGTCCTGCGGCAACGACAGCATTTCCGCCAGCCCCTTGCGCAGCGGGAAGACGCCCTGCGTATGCGTCCACACGGTCATCGCGCCATTGTCGAAATGGCCGATGGCGCAGGACGGCCCGATCGAACCGTGGGTCAGGTAGGGCTTGGAAAAGCGCGCCTTCAGCGTCCGCACGGCGGGCGCGGCGGGCCCCTTGCGGTCGATCACGTCGATTTCCCGCGAGGGCAGCGTCTTCAGGTAGTCGTGGATGCCGGCTTCATCGGGCAGGACGTAGGTCTCTTCCCATTGCGCCGATTGCGTCAAGGCGCGCATGGCGACGATGGCCTGCCATTCGTCCTGGGCTACCACCGCCAGGTAGTTGCCGTCGCGCACCACCTTGATGACGCCAGGCATGGCCTGCACACCGTCGAAATCGGCCTTGATCAGCTTCGCGCCGTAGGAAGGCTGGCGCACGACGCGGGCATGCACCATGCCGGGCAGGCGCATGTCCTGCACATAGCTGGCGCCGCCGGTAACCTTGCCCGGGATGTCGACGCGCGGCATCGACTGGCCCAGCACCGTATGGGTGCGGGGATCCTTCAATGGCGATTCCGGCTGCGCCGCGCGATGCAGGTCCAGGCCGGCGACCGCTTCGCCATAGCTCAGGCGACGGCCGTCGGGCGCCTGGATCACGCCCTTGGCGACCTTCAGCGTATCGACGCCGACCTGCAGGCGCGTCGCCGCGGCCTGCACCAGCAGTCCGCGCACCTGGGCGGCGGCGTTCAGGATGGCGGTGCCGCTATCGGCCACCGAATGGCTGCCGGCGGTATAGCCTTCGTTCGGCGTGCGCGCCGTATCGGCCGTCACCAGGTGCACCGCTTCCGGCGCGACATCCAGCTCCTCGGCGGCGATCTGTATGAACGCCGTGCGCACGCCGGTGCCGAGCTCGGCCTTGCCGGTGAAGACGGTGAGCTTGCCCGTTTCGTCCAGTCTTATCCAGGCGTCGAGCATGGGCGTCGTGTTCAGGTTGCCCGGCAGTTTGGGACCCTTGGCCGCGCCTTCCTGCGCCATGGCGGGCATGTGCGGCAGCAAGGAGAAACCCACGGTAATCGCGCCGGCCGCCAGGAAGCGGCGGCGCGTGGGGTCGTGGGGCCGATCGCGCACTGCGTCCGGCGATGCGTCTCGAAGGTCGCCGCGGCGGGCGTTCGGATGAGCCTTCCAAGATGCATTCATTTGCCGGCTCCGGTGACGGCGACCGCCTGGCCGTTGGTGGTGCCGTTGGTGGTGCCGTTGCTGGCGCCGGCGGCGCGCATGGCCGCCGCCGCGTCCGCGATCGCGGCCAGGATGCGCATATGCGTGCCGCAGCGGCACAGATTGGGTTCCATATGCGCGCGGATTTCCGCTTCGCTGGGAGCGCTATTGCGGTCCAGCAGGGCCTGGGCGCGCATCACCATGCCGGCGATACAGTAACCGCACTGCGCGGCCTGCTTGTCGATGAAGGCCTTCTGCAAGGGGCCGGGATGTTCGGCGGTTCCCAGTCCTTCGATCGTCCGTATCTTGCGGCCTTGCGCGGCCGCCGCCGGAAACTGGCAGGAGAAAACCGGCTCCTGGTCGACGATGACGGTACAGGCGCCGCACTGGCCCATGCCGCAGCCGAACTTGGCGCCGTTCAATTCCAGATGGTTGCGCAGCGCGTACAGCAGGGGCATCGAAGGGTCGATGTCCAGCTCATGCGCCGTGCCGTTGACGGTCAGGGTAATCATTTGGACGTGTGCTCCTTGCGGATCTTCGCGACCGATCCGTCCAGTCCGGTCCAGGCGGGACGCTGCGCGATGCTCACGCGGGTAAAGGCCAGGATGTCGGCGACCTGCTGATCGTTCAAGGTGTGCGCGAAGGAAGGCATGTAGTGGGAGGCGGCGGATCCCCGCAGGGGGATGCCTTGCAGGACCAGGTTGATGGCGTTGCGCGGGCTGTCCGCATTGACGACGGAGCTGCGCGCCAGCGACGGGCGATCGCCGATGGTGGTCATCGGAGCGGAGGCGGCGTGGCACGCAGCGCAGGTGGAACTGAACAGGACGGCGCCGCGTTGCAGACGCTCGGCGTCAGCCGCATTGGCCGGCGCGGATGCCGGCGCGGGCTGCGACGCGATGGAGGCCGGCGAGGCCGGCGGCGAGCCATCCAGCGACAGCAGATACACCGCCATCGCGCGCACGTCGCTCTCGGACACCAGGCCGAGCTGGCGCGTGACCGGCTCCATCGGCCCGGCGGCCGCGCCATGCTCGTTGGCCAGGCCGGTGCGCAGATAGGACGTCAACTGGCCGACCGTCCAGGCCGGCTGCCTATGCCCCAATGCATTCAGCGGCGGCACGTCCCAGCCATCGATGCTGCCGCCGGCAAAGGGCTTGCCGCTGTCTTCGGCGCCCAGCGCCGTCATGGGCGTATGACAGGCCGCGCAGTGCCCGGGCCCTTCGACCAGATAGCGCCCGCGCAGCCACTCGGCGCTGTGCGAGGCGTCCTCCGGCAGCGGCCCGGGATGCAGGTAAAGCAAATTCCAACCCGCGATCAGCGGCCGGAAGCCCAGCGGAAAGATCAGCTTGTTGTCAGCCGCCGGCGCACGCACGGGCGTGCGCGTCATCATGTACGCGTACACGTCCTTGATATCGGCGTCCGACATCCGGGTGAAGTGGGGATATGGAAACGCCGGATACAGCAGATGCCCATCGCGCGACACCCCTTCGCGCATCGCCCGCGTGAACGCGGCCAACGACCAATTGCCGATACCCGTCCGCGGATCCGGCGTGATGTTGGTGCTATACAGGGTGCCGAAGGGCGTATCCAGCGGCGTGCCGCCGGCATAGGTTTTGCCGCCCCCGGCGGTGTGACAGGACACGCAGTCGCCGATGGCCGCCAACTGCGCGCCCCGCGCGACCGACTGCGCATCGAACGATGATGCCGCCGGCGGGTCGATGGGGTCGATGGCGGCGCGGTACGCAATCGAACAGGCGGCCGCTCCGCCCAACACCACGATCGCCAGCACGCCTGCCGCGATGGATCTGCCTTTCATCCGAACCCCTTCAATGCGAAAACGGCGTTGGGGCGGACTGTAGCGCCGGTCCCTGACATCCGATTGAAATTCGTTGAAGTTTCCACGATCTGGATATTCGCCAGCTTACGCAAAATCCCCCTATGCCGCGCTCGGCATGACCGCTATGCCGCGGGCCCGGGGTGTAACATCGCCACGCCTGGGGCCTGCCCCACCTTCCCTTCCGGAGCAACTGCCTTGAAATACCGCAAACTTGGCCGTACCGATATCGACGTCAGCCTGATCGGCCTGGGCACCATGACCTTCGGCGAGCAGAATTCCGAAGCCGACGCGCACCAGCAGCTGGACTACGCGCTGGAGCACGGCGTCAATCTGGTCGATACCGCCGAGATGTATCCCGTGCCGCCCAAGGCGGACACGCAGGGCCGCACCGAAACCTATATCGGCACCTGGATCGCCAAGAGCAAGCGGCGGCAGGACATCGTGCTGGCCAGCAAGATCGCCGGGCCGGTGCGCGACCCCAAGCGCCCCGGGCATATCCGCGAAGGCAAGACCTTCCACGACCGCAAGAACCTGACCGCGGCGCTGGACGCCAGCCTGAAGCGTTTGCAGACGGACTACCTGGATCTGTACCAGCTGCACTGGCCCGACCGCACCACGATGACCTTCGGCCAGCATGCCTATCCCTGGGTCAAGGACGATCACACCGTGCCCATCGCGGAAACGCTGTCCGTGCTGCAGGACTTCGTCAAGCAAGGCAAGGTGCGCCATATCGGCGTGTCGAACGAAACACCTTGGGGCGTCGCCCAGTTCATCCGCCACGCGGAAGTCGATGGCCTGCCGCGCATCGTGTCCATCCAGAACGCCTACAGCCTGCTGAATCGCCTGTTCGAGCAAGGCCTGTCGGAGTTCAGCCATCATGACGGCGTCGGCCTGCTGGCCTACTCCCCGCTGGCCATGGGCATGCTGACCGGCAAGTACGAGAACGGCGCGCGGCCGGAAGGCTCGCGCCTGGCGCTGTTCTCGCGCTTCACGCGCTACAGCAACCCGCAAGCCGAAGCGGCCAGCAGCGCGTACGTCGCGCTGGCGAAGCAGCATGGCCTGACGCCGACGCAACTGGCGCTGGCCTTCATCAACCAGCGGCCCTTCGTCACCAGCAACCTGATCGGCGCCACCAACCTGGCGCAGTTGAAGGAGAACATCGACAGCGTAAACGTCACGCTGGATGCCGGCATCATCGCGGAGATCGAGGCGATACATCGCCGCCTGCCGAATCCGGCGCCGTAAGCCTTCCCGGCCCCCATCGTGAAAGGCCTTCGAAGCCGTCTTCGAAGGCCTTTTTCATTGTGCGGCGCGGCGGCGCCATGCATCGGGAATCCGCCATTACGTTGATTTGAAATCAAGATTGACCCATATGTATCCATGGCGATAGGCTGTTCGAGTCGGCGGCATGCGGCCGCCTCCTCAACCCACAGCCTGCCAGGGATAGCGATGAGCGCCAGCGAAGAAAACCCCGATCTTTCGAGCCGTGTCGCCGCCGCCCTGCCCACGCGGCGCGCGCTGTATTACGGTGGCCGCTGGCACGAGCCGCTATCCGGCGCGCAGGCGCGCAGCGTCAATCCCGCCACGCAGGCAGACCTGGGACCCTATGCCGTCGCCGGCGCGGCCGACGTCGATGCCGCGGTACGGTCGGCCGGCGTGGCGGCCGCCGCCTGGCGCGCCACGCCGCCGCTGGAACGCGCCGCCCTGCTGCGCCGCGCCGCCGCCATCGTCCGCGAACATGCCTGGGAGCTGGCGCTGATCGACGCCGCCGATTGCGGCAATCCGGTGCGGCAGATGCGCGACGACGCCGTCATCGCCGCCACGCAGCTGGAATACTTCGCCGGGTTGGTACTGGAATTGAAGGGCGAAACCATCCCTACCCAGAACGGCTCGCTGGACTACACCGTGCGCGAACCGCTGGGCGTGGTGGCGCGCATCATCCCCTTCAATCATCCCTTCATGTTCGCCGCGGGCAAGATCGCCGCGCCGCTGGCCGCCGGCAACACCGTCATCGTCAAGCCGCCCGAACAGGCGCCGTTGTCCAGCTTGCGGCTGTTCGAGCTGATCGGCGATATCTTCCCCCCCGGCGTACTGAACTGCCTGACGGGCGACCGCGCCACCGGCGCGGCGCTGTCCGCCCACGACGATGTCGCGGCGGTGGCATTGATAGGCAGCGTCAACGCCGGCAAGGCCGTGATGCGCACCGCCGCGGACGGCTTGAAAAAAGTCCTGCTGGAGCTGGGCGGCAAGAACGCCATGCTGGTGTATCCGGACGCCGACCCGGCGAAAACCGCGCTGGGCGCCGTGCGCGGCATGAACTTCACCTGGTGCGGCCAGTCCTGCGGCTCGACCAGCAGGCTGTTCCTGCACGCATCCATCCACGACGACATCCTGGCGCGCATCGTGGCGCTGACGGCCGACATGCACAGGCCGGGCCTGCCCACCGATACGCGCACGACCATGGGGGCGCTGGTCTCGCGCGACCAGATGGACAAGACCCTGTCGTACATCGCCTCGGCCACCACCGAAGGCGCGCGGGTCGCTCATGGCGGGCGCCGCTGCGAAGATCCCGCGTTGCGCGAGGGCTATTTCGTCGAACCCACCATCCTGGCCGACGTCACGCCGGCCATGCGCGTGGCGAGGGAAGAGATATTCGGCCCTGTCCTTGCCGTCATCAAATGGTCGGACGAAGACGCGCTGTTCGCCGCGGTCAACGGCGTGGAGTATGGCCTGACGGCTTCCATCTGGACGCGCGATCTGGCCACCGCGCACCGCGCCGCCGCGCGCGTGCAGGCCGGATACGTATGGGTCAACGGCTCGTCCAGCCACTTCATCGGCGCGCCCTTCGGCGGCTACAAGCGGTCCGGCATCGGGCGTGAGGAATGCAAGGAAGAGCTGCTGGAGTTCACGCAGGTCAAGAACATCAACGTCACGCTGGAATGAAGATCCCGGCATCCGCCGGGACCGCAGAACATCACCGTCATGGCGGATCAACGCCCGCCTCCTCCTGGATTCCCATGCAAAACGATCTACCCGCCCCGCGCTGGGGCAGCGACTACCTGGCCAGCCTGATGCGCCATATCGGCCTCGAATACGTGGCCCTGAACCCGGGCGCCAGCTTTCGCGGCCTGCACGACAGCCTGGTCAATTATCTGGGAGACGAAGCGCCGCGCATGCTGACGGTACTGCACGAAGAACACGCGGTCGCCATCGCCCATGGCTATGCCAAGGTGACGGGCCGCCCCATGGGCGCGGTCCTGCACGCCAACGTCGGCCTGATGCACGGGTCCATGGCGATCTTCGACGCCTATTGCGACCGCGTACCGGTACTGGTGTTCGGCGCCACCGGGCCGGTGGACACGGCACGCCGGCGGCCCTGGATAGACTGGCTGCATACGTCCAAGGATCAGGGTGCGCTGGTACGCACCTTCGTCAAATGGGACGCCGAGCCGGCCTCGCTGGAAGCCGCGCGCGACGCCATGCTGCGCGCGCGCCAGATCGCCACCACGCTGCCGCAGGGTCCGACCTACGTGTGCTTCGACAGCGCGCTGCAGGAAGCGCCCTGCGCGGACGCGCCGGCGCTGCCGGCCCTGCGCCGCTATCAACCGCCGCGGCGCCCCGGCGTATCGGACGATGTGGCGCGCGAAGTCGCCGGCCTTCTGTACCAGGCGCGGCGGCCGCTGATCCTGGCCGGACGGGTATCGCGCGATGAAGGAGACTGGCAGCGCCGCGTCGCGCTGGCGGAGCACTGCGGCGCAACGGTGCTGACCGATTTCAAGGTCGGCGCCGCGTTTCCTACGCGCCATCCGCTGCACGGCGCGGCGCCCGGGTATTTCATGGGACAGGAAGGCCTGGCGGCGCTGCGCGAAGCGGACGTCATCCTCAGCCTGGACTGGGTGGACCTGGCGGGTACGCTGCGCACCGCCTTCGGCACCGACACGGCGCCGGCGCACGTCGTCCAGGTATCGCTGGACCAGACCCTGCACAACGGTTTCGGCGGCGAGCACCAGGGCCTGACGGGAATCGACACCTATCTGATGTGCGATCCGGACGAGTTCACCGCGCAGGCGCTGGCCGCCTTGCCGGCGCTCGGGCCCGCGCGATGGACGCCCCGCGACGCCGCCGCGCCGTCACGCGCGCCGCGCGAAGAAGCCAACGGACCGGACGGCATCCCGCTGACTGTCTTCGCCCGCGCGATCAGCGAACATCTGCGGCGCAACGCCCCCGCCTGCCTGATGCGCGCCAATCTGGGATGGCCGGGCGACGCGCATCCTTTCGCGCATCCGCTGGATTACCTCGGATACGACGGCGGCGCCGGGGTAGGCTCGGGTCCCGGCATGGCGGTCGGCTCGGCACTGGCGCTGAAGGGCAGCGGACGCCTGCCCGTGGCCGTGCTGGGCGACGGCGATTTCCTGATGGGCGTCACCGCTTTCTGGACCGCCGTGCGCTACGGTATTCCGCTGCTGGCCATCATCGCCAACAACCGGTCTTTCTTCAACGATGAGGTACACCAGGAGAAAGTCGCGGTGGTACGCGACAGGCCCGTCGAGAACAAGTGGATAGGACAACGCCTGGAAACGCCCGAGATCGACGTCGCGGCGATGGCCCGCGCGCAAGGCGCCGTGGCCTGGGGCGATATTGCCACGCGCGCCGAGCTGGAACGTGTGCTCGCCGAAGCCATCGCCGCGGTGCAAGAAGGCAAGGTCGCCGTCGTCGACGTCCGCGTGGGGCGCGAGTACGCGCCAGCCATGGCGAACGCCTTGAAGCGCGGAGACTAGAAGGCGCCGCGCAGGCTGCCCGGTGATCAGGAAGGCCCGATATAGCGCGCTCGGGGCCGCACCAGGAATCCGGCCAGCCGCTGTTCCAGCGCATGCGCCACCCACCCCGCCGCGCGGCCGACGGACATCAGTGCGCCCGGCGCGCCGGCCGGCGTCGCCAGCACCGCGCAGAGAACGGCCAAGGCCATCGGCAGGTTCGCCTTCAGGCCCAGCTCTTCATGTGCGCGGTCCACGCACTTCAGCGCCGTCCTTCCGCGCGCGCCGGCGGGCCCGATCTCGCGCGCCAGTTCGAGCAGCAGCGTCGCCCGCGGGTCGCCTTCGGGATATAGCGGATGCCCATAGCCCGGCACCGGGCTTTTGCGCGCAAGCAGCCCTTTCAGATGTTCGAGGTATGCGTCCGCGGTCTTCGCCTGGGCCAGCGCCGCTTCGGCCTGCTCGCAGCCCAGGCCGGTCAGCATGCCTTCGAAAGCGCCCAGCGCCGTCGTCACGCAGGAAAACAGATCCGCGCCCGCCGACGCCGCGATGCGTGCCGCGAAGGTCGCCGGCGCGAGTTCGTTGTCCGCGCTCAGGATCAAGGCGGCGTCCAGGATGCGCACATGCGCCGGCGTCGCCTTGATGCCCAGATTGCCGGCCAGCACCGCGGCGATGGCGCGCGGCGCATCGTCCAGCACGAAAGACGGCCTGGCCGCCAGCAGCCCGGTCGCGGCGGCCATCGCCTGCGTCAGCTGGCGCGCCGCCAGCGTCGGCGCGCCCAGCGTCAGTTCGGGGTTGCGGCCCAGGCTGGCGGCGTAGGCCTCCACCGCCACCGACAGCAGGCGGCGCGATTGATTGCGCGCCGCCACTTGCGTGATGCCGTCGGCCAGCGCCTGGAATCCCGCGCCGGGCCGCGCGGGCTGCCACACCACCGGCGCGTCCGGCAGTATGCCGTTCCACAGCAATTCCGTGCACTCTTCAAAGGTGCGATGCGCGCGCACCAGATCCGCCGCCGATTTGCCGCGATAGCGCGGACCGTCGGGACCGATGGCGGTGATCGAGGTCTGCATCACCGCGTTGCCACCCCAGCGGATCATCCGTTCGCCGCCGGCGCCGGTCGTGGACCGGGCGCGGCCGCGCGCGCCCAGGGCCTCCAGGTCTTCCGCGTAATAGAGATTGCCCTTCCCGCCCACCGCCGGCACCACGCGTATCCAGCCCCGGCTGACATAGGCGTATAGCGTCTGCATCTTGATGCCCAGGCGTTCGATCGCCGTGCGGGCATCCACCAGTGTGCCGGCGACGTGGCCGGACGCGTCCTCGCGTGCCGTCGGAGCGGCGACTTTCCTGCGTGAATTTTCCATCCGGAATTCCATGCGCTGTGCCTGGCACAGCGGCGATACGGGTGAGGCGAAGGGCGACCGCCGGGAGCGGACGCGATGGGTTGATTGATTGTAAATCAATCTATACATACGTTGATTTGAATTCTACGATGGCATCGCCTATCCAGAAAACCATAGAAAACCAAAAACTCCCGGAGACAAGCATGTACCATCGCCACGCCCCCGCGCCCAAACCGGCCGCCGCCCGCGCGATCCTCGCGTCGGCGGCGCGGTGGGCAGCGGTCCCCCGCCGTGCCGCGCTGGCCCTGGCGCCGGCCGTCGTGCTGGCAGGCGCCTGTCACGCCGCCTACCCCGAACATCCCGTCACGCTCGTGTCCGCCTTCCCGCCCGGCGGCAGTACCGACGTGATCGGCCGCATGCTCTCGCCCAAACTGGGCGAGATCTTCAAGCAGACGTTCATCGTCGAAAACCGCGCGGGCGCATCGGGCAATATCGCCAGCGAGTACGTGGTCCGCTCGGCGCCCACCGGCGAGGTCATCCTCATCGGCAACAACACCATGACCGTCAATGCGGCCCTGGGCGTGAAGCAGAACTTCGATCTGCTGAAGGACCTGACGCCCATCGTCGCCATCGCCGAAACGCCCGTGGCGCTGGCGGTCAGCAGCAAGCTGCCGGTGAACTCGGTGCAGGAACTGATCGCCTACGGCAAGGCCCACCCCGGCACGCTCAGTTTTTCGTCCTGCGGCACCGGTACGGCCCAGCATTTCGCCGGCGTCGAATTCGCCCATCGCGCCGGCATCGACATGGTCCACGTGCCGTACAAGGGCTGCGCGCCGGCCCTGACCGATGGCCTGGGCGGCCAGGTGCCGGTCATGTTCAACGCCATCTCCAACATCGACCCGCAGCTCAAGAGCGGCAAGATCAAATTGCTGGCGGTCGCCACGAAGCACCGCGTCCCCTTCCATCCCGATGTGCCGGCGCTGGCGGAAATGCCCGGATTCCAGGACTACGACTTCGCCGTCTGGCTGGGGTTCTTCGTCACCGCGAAAACCCCGCAGCCGCTGGTCGACCAGCTGCGCAAGGAGTTCCTGGCGCTGGCGCGCGACAAGGACACCCGCGATGCGCTGACGCAGCGCCTGTTCGTGCCTTTGGACATGGACGGTCCGCAACTGAAGCAGCAGATCGCCGACGAACTGGTGAAATGGAGAAAGCTCGCCGATGAATACCACATCACCATCGATTGACGGCACGCGCGACGCCCCTCGCGGCGCGCATGGCGGGAGTAACGGTTCATGAGCGCCGCGATTCCCCGACTGCAACTCGAAGACATGCGGCCCGACCTGGCCGACTACCTGACGCCGCGCGTACGGCGCTTGAACTACCTGGGCGAGCTATTCCAGGTCGGCGGCCATGCGCCAGGCGTGCTGCTGACCTTCATGCAGTTCACCGAGGCCCTCAAAGAGGCGCTGCCCGATCGCCTGGCGGAGACCGCGGTGCTGACCACCGCCACGCTGATGGAGAACGCCTACGAACGCAACCAGCATGAGCGGCTATGCGTGCGCCTGGGTTTCGAGCGCGAATGGATCAGCGAGGTCGAGCGGTTGGAGCCGGATCGCGCCACGCTGATGACGGATACCGAACGCGCGGTGCAGGCCTACGTGATCGCCGCGTTGGCCACGCACGGCCTGCGCGCCCAGGCCGAGTTCGAACGCGTGGCGGCCCTGCTGCCCGCCGGGCAGGCCGTGGCGGTGGCCATGCTCGCGGGCCGCTACGTCACGCACGCCTTGATCGTCAACACCTTCCAGCTCGCGCCGCCGGTGCCCTCGATCTGGGAAGACGGCTTCGGCCTGCCGCCCACGGCGCCGGCCCCATGCACGACCAAGCCATGACAGGAACCATGATGAACGCAGACCCCGTCTGGATCACCGAATCGCAGGTCACATCCCTGCTGACGCTATCCGAGGCCATCCCCGCGCTGGAACAAGGCCTGCGCCTGCAGGCGCAGGGGCAGGCCGAAAGCATGCCCAAGACCATGCTGCAGTTCGGCCGCAACAACCTGCACGCGCTGGGCGCCCGCCTGGGCGATTACGTGGGCACCAAGACCTGGGCTCATACCGAAGGCGGCACCAGTCCATTGCTGCTGCTGTGGAATGCCCACGACGGCCAGCTGGCGGCGGTGATCGAGGCCTTCGCGCTGGGTAATCTGCGCACCGGCGGCACCACGGGGCTGGCCACCGACTGGCTGGCGGGCGCGGACGCACAAGTGCTCGCCATGGCGGGGACCGGCAAGCAGGCCTTGTCCCAGGTCGCCGCGGTACTGGCCGTGCGCGACATCCGGGAAGTGCGCGTGTATAGCCCGACCGCGGCCAAGCGCGAGGACTTCGCCGCCCGCATCGCCGACGAGTTCGGCGATCGCCAGGTGCGGGCCCGCGCCTGCGCCGGCATGGCGGCCGCCTGCGACGGCGCCCATGTCGTCACGCTGGCGACACGCGCGCGCGAACCCTTTCTATCGGCCGGCATGGTGGCCCCGGGCGCCCACGTCAACGCCATCGGCGCGATCGCGCCCGACCGCGAAGAATTCGAACAAGGCGTGTTCGATCGTGCCGCCGCCGTGGTGGTGGACGATCTGGCCAGCGCCCGCGCGCTGTCGCGCGAGTTCCAGACACGCTACGGCGACGACTGGCGCGGCGTGCAAACGCTGTCCGAGCGCATCCTGCGCCAGGAGCGCCGGCCGGCGCATGCCGACCTGACGCTGTTCAAGGCCATGGGCATGGGCATTTCCGACGTCGCCCTGGGCGCCGAAATCCTGCGCCGCGCGCGGCTGCAAGGCGTGGGCCGCGCCATGCCGGCGCCCGTCAAGAGCAAGCCCAGGTTCTTCGCGGCGGCGCCGGCCGCCCAGGCCGGATGATGGAGCGCACGCCACCCATCCCCGCGCCCACCTTTGCCCGCCCATACCGGCACGCATATCCACCATCTCGATAGATATATAGGGAGACCGAACCATGAGCGAATACCACCGCGACTTCGCCCGCGTCAACGGCAGCTTCATCGATTGCGGCGGCCAGCCGCCCGAATCGCGCAACACGCAATGGGCGCCCATCGTCGTGACCAAGGAAGAGATCGACGCCGAAGTCGAACGCCTGGCCTCGTCGCCGCTGCCCGCGTCCGGACGCCGCGAATCGCTGATCGTCCATCCTTCGGCGCGTGAGTTCGCGCCCGGCATGGCGCCCGGCATCCAGGTGCGCCTGTCCGTGCTCAAACCCGGCGAACGCACCGAGCCTTTCCGGCACAACGCCACCGAGGTCAATTTCTGCATCCGTGGCCAGGGCGTGACCGAGGTCGCCGGCCAGCGCATCGCGTTCAAGCAGTACGACGTCTGGAATCACCCCAGCTATGCCCACTACCGCCACTACAACGACGGTCAGGACCTGCAGGTGCGCCTGACCTATTCCAACGTGCCGCTGCTGCAATTCATGGACATCTACGTGGCCGACGTCACCGCGCCATCCGATACCGCGCCGGCCGCCGCCCCGGCCAAGGCCGCCGACGATCCGCGCCGCCGCAACCCCTACGGCATGTTCCCCATCACCGACGACGGCGGACTGCTGATGCCCTATGAGACGCTGATCAACCCGACGGCGGTGGAGTCGCGTCCGCTGCATTTCGCCTGGGACAAGGTCAAGCCGCAGCTGGACAAGCTGGAAGCACTGGGCAAGGAATACATCGGCCGCCGCCTGTACATGTACTACAACCCCGCCACCGGCCGCTTCAATGGCATCACGCCCAACTTCTTCGCCACCATGACGATCCGGCCGCCCAAGATCATCGATCGCCCGCATCGCCATGTCTCGGCGGCGATCAACTATTACTTCTCCGGCAGCGGCTACAGCAGCGTGGCGGGCAATCGCTACGAATGGAAGGCCGGCGACCTGATGCTGTCGGCGCCCGGCTGGGCCGTGCACAACCATGCCTCCTACGACGATTACGTGTACGAGCTGACCGTGCAGGACCAGCCGCTGAACATCTACATGGAATCGCTGCTGTGGCAGGAAGACCTGCACCACCCCGCCGTGGTGCTGGGCAAGCAGGAAGGATTCATGACCAATCGCAAGGCCGCCTGAACACGCTGGAGCACGGAATGATCAATCTGCAGAAGGACGCCCTGCGCGGGTCCATCCCCCCTATCGTGACACCGTTCAAGGATGGCAAGGTGGACTACGACCGCCTGGCCAGCCTGATCGATTTCCAGGCCAGGAACGGCACGCACGGCGTCCTGATCAACGGTACGACGTCGGAACCGTCGACGCTGACCGTGGAGGAACGCAACCAGGCCGTCACCGTCGCCGTGCAGGCCGCGCGCGGACGCGTGCAGGTCGTCGCCGCCACCGGATCGCAGTCGCACGCGGAAAGCGCGGTGCTCAGCGAGCACGCGGCCAAGGCGGGCGCCGACGCGCTGCTGCTGGTGACGCCGTACTACATACGGCCGCCGCAGCGTGGCGTGGCGGCGTACTTCATCGATATCGGCCGGCGCGTGGATATTCCGCTGATGATGTATCACATCCCCGGCCGCACCGCCTTCAAGACCGACCTGCGCACGCTGGAAGACATCGCCGAGGCCCTGCCGCACTTCGTCGGCATCAAGCATGCGGTGGACGACCACTCCTTCGTGACGGAGATGCTGCACCGCTTCGGTCCGGACTTCCGCGTCTTCGTGGGGCTGGAGGAATTCACCTTCCCCATGATGTGCCTGGGCGCCGGCGGCACCATGAACGCCGTGGCCAACGTCGCGCCGCGCGAAGTGGCCGAGTTGTGCAACCTGGTGCGAGCAGGGCAGCTGGAGGCCGCGCGCGCCCTGCACTACAAGCTGTTCGAGCTGATGAAAATGGTCTTCTGGGACACCAACCCGATTCCGCTCAAGTATCTGATGAAGCGGCTCGGGCTGCTGGAACGCAACGAGCATAGGCTGCCGATGATGCCCGCCACGCCGGAACTCGAGCGACGCATCGACGAACTGGCCGACAAGCTGGACCTGACGGCACGCTAGTTGTGTCCTGCCGCGGGCGATGGGAAAACGGCCGTCAAAGCTGCAATATCGTCGCGCCGCGCCGGCGCATCAGCAGGAACACCGCCAGCGACAAGGCGCAGAACACCGCCATGCTGCCCGTCACCGCCACCACGCCCAGCGCGGGAAAGAAACGGCTGACCATGGCGCTGGCGAAGGCGCCGATGCCCATCATCAGCGCGTTCATCATCGCCGAGGCTGCTCCGGCGATCGCTCCCAGCGGCTGCAGCGCGCCCTGCTGCGTACTGGGCGTGATCAGGCCATAGCAGAACGTGTTGACGATGAAGAAGGGCATCAGGTTCCAGGGCGTGAGCAGGCCCGTGAGCGTCAACGCCAGCATGATCAGGGCGGAACACAGCGCGACGGAAAGACCGATGCGGATCAGCGTGTCGCCGGCCACGTGGCCCGCCAGCCTGCCGCTCAGGAAAGACGCCAGCATGATGCCCGCCGCCGTCATGGCGAACAGCAGGCCGAACAGCTGCGGCGATACGCCCAGGGCTTCCATCAGCACCAGCGACGCGCCCGTGACGTAGGCGAAATGGCTGCCGAACTTCAGCGCGCAGATCATCATGTAGCCCAGCGACGCGGGCTTGCGCAGCAGGGCCAGATAGGCGCCGGCCACCGGCGCCGCGGGCGGTCGCTGCGCCTTCGGATGGCGCAGGCGCGGCGCGGATTCCTCCAGCCCCAGCCATACCACCGCCAGCATGGCGAATCCGGCGATGGTCATCATGGCGTAGATCCAGCGCCAGTTGCCGATGTTCAGCAGCACCGCGCCCACGGACGGCGCCACCATGGGCGCGATGACACGGATGATGGCGATATGGGACAGCAGTTCGCGCACGCGCGTGCCTTCGAAATGATCGCGCACCAGGCTGATCGCCAGCACCCCCGCCGCGCCGGCGCCGGCGCCCTGCACCAGCCGCCAGGCCAGGAAGGTGGATATCGATTCCGAGAACGTACAACCCGCCGCGCCCAGCGCATACAAGGCCAGGCCGAACAGCAGCAGCGGCCGCCGGCCGAGCCGGTCGGACAAGGGTCCGTACACCAGCGGCGCGGCGGCAAAGCCGACGAAAAAGATGCTCAGGCTCATCGCCACGCGGGCGGCATCCGTGCCGAGGTCGCGCGCCACGGCGCCGAAGGCCGGCAGGCCGACGTCGATGGACAGCGACGCGAAAGCCGTCAGCACGCCGCAGAACAGGATGAAGGTGAAGGAATGGGGGGAAATGCGCAGTCGCGGGGTCATCGGATGTGAAGGCGCCCCGGCTGGTGGGGCGCAGGCATTATTCCACAGCCGCGACCGCCCCTCTCCCGCTGTCTCCCGCCATGGACCCGCCGGCGGGGCGGGTTGCGCCGCGCCCGCCCCGCCGGCCAGCCACGCGGCGGCGGCGCGGCCCGCGTGCCGCGGGAAGACCGGCGCCATGCGCCGCATGCACGGCCCGCGTGCCGGCGGCCGCGGCCGCCTGAGGCAGCCGCGCTACATCTGCGCCCCTATCATCCAGGGCACGAACTCCTCGTCGCCCACGCCCAGCGCCTCGCTCTTGCTGGGCGCACCCGAGGCCACGTCGATGATGGCGCGGAAGATCTCCTCGCCCTTGCCCTGCACGGTCGCACGCCCTTCCATGATGTCGCCGCAATTGATATCCATGTCATCGATCATGCGCCGGTACATCTGCGTATTGGTGGCCACCTTGATCGACGGCGCCGGCTTGGCGCCGAAACAGGAACCGCGGCCGGTGGTGAACACCACCAGGTTGGCGCCGCTGGCGATCTGCCCCGTGGCCCCCATGGGGTCGTAGCCGGGCGCGTCCATGAAAACCAGGCCGTGGGTATCCACCGGCTCGGCATAGCGATACACGCCCATCAGCGGTGTCGAGCCGCTCTTGGCGACCGCGCCCAAGGACTTCTCCAGGATGGTGGTCAAGCCCCCCGCCTTGTTGCCCGGCGTCGGATTGTTGTCGATGCTGCCTTTTTCGCGCTCGGCATAGGATTCCCACCAATGGATGCGCTCGACGATTTTCTCGCCGACCTCCCGCGAAATCGCCCGGCGCGTCAGCAGATGCTCCGCGCCGTAGATTTCCGGCGTCTCCGAAAGAATCGCCGTGCCGCCATGCCGCACCAGCAGGTCCACCGCCGCGCCCAGGGCCGGGTTGGCGGTGATGCCGGAATAACCATCCGAACCGCCGCATTGCAGCGCCACCGTCAGGTGCGACAGCGGCAGCGCCTCGCGGCGGACCGCGTTGGCGGCAGGCAGCATTTGCGCTATGGCGGCGATGGCGGCCTCCACGGTCTTGTGCGTACCGCCCAGCTCCTGCATGACCAGCGGCACCATCATCGGGCCGGGCTCGATGCCGCCGGTCATGAACATCGCGCCCATCTGGTTCGCCTCGCAACCCAGGCCGATCACCAGCACGCCGGCGAAGTTGGCGTGCTTGGCGAAGCCGCCGATGGTGCGGCGCAGCTGCTGGATGCCCTCGCCGTTGTGGTCGATACAGCAGCCGAAGCTGTGCGTCAGCGGCACCACGCCGTCCACATTGGGATAAGCCTCGAGGCGTCCCGGCGCGGCGAAATGCTGCGCCACCTTCTTGCTGACCGTCGCCGAGCAATTCACCGTGCTGATGACGCCGATGTAATTGCGCGTGGCCACGCGGCCATCCGCGCGCCGTATGCCCTGGAAAGTCAGCGGCGCGGCGGCCGGCGCCACCGTCCGCACGTCCTGGCCGAAAGCGTAATCGCGCTCGAACTCGCCTATCGACACATTGTGCGTGTGGACATGATCCCCCGGCGCGATGTCGCGCGTCGCGAAGCCGATGATCTGGCCGTAGCGGTGCACCGGTTGCCCGGCGGCCACGGCGCGCAGCGCCACCTTGTGCGCGGCCGGCACATCGGCGCGCACCACCACGCCGCCGGCCTGCGGCAGCTCGACACCGGCGGCCAGGGCGCGGCGGGCGATCGCGACGTCGTCGTGCTCGTGCAGCAGAATGATGGGGGACAGGCTATCCATGGCGGTCTCCTCGATATAGGCCCGCGGTCGCGGCGGCGCCATGGGACGCGGGCTCCGCCATCATGGGATAATCGCTTCAGCCCGAGCAAATTGGTTGGACCACTTTCCAGGAACCCCGCATGCCGCGCCTCACGCCCTCATCGAGCGCCTTGCAGCACGCCATGCAGTCGTTGGAACGTCTCGTCCTGGAATATGGCCTGGACGGGCGCCCGCGGCTACCGCCGGAACGCGAACTGGCGCAGCGCTTCCAGGTTTCGCGCACGACGGTGCGCGCCGCCATCCAGCGGCTGGTATCGCGCGGGATGCTGGAAACCCGGCAAGGCAGCGGTGTCTTCATCGCCAGCGACCGGCCCATGACGGCCGCGACGCCGTGGCCGCCCGCCCCCTGGCTGGGGCTGGTCGACGCGCAGCCGGCGCTGCGCGCGGATACGCTGGAATTCCGCATGGTGTTCGAGTGCGCGGCCGCGCGCTTCGCCGCGCAGCGCGCCGACGCGCAGGAACGCCGCCAGCTGGCCGCGACCGTGGACACCATGCAAAAGGCGGTGAGCGACGGCGACGTCGCCACCGAAGCCGCCGCGGACGCCACCTTCCATGCGCAACTGGCCAGCGCGTCGCACAACATGATGATGGGCCGCTTCTACGCCAATGCCATCGCGTCCCTGCGCGAACACATCACGCGCAATACCTACGATGCCGGACGCGATGCCGCGCTGGCCACGCGCCGCTCCGTCGAACGGCTGCGCCAGCACGTCGCCATCTGCGAGGCGATCCTGCGCCAGTCACCCGACGATGCCGCGCTGGCGATGCGCCAGCACATCGAATTCGTCGGCCGGCAGTTCGAGCTGCAAGGCTGAGGCCGGCCTGGGCTACTGGCGGATCCCTTCCGCCTGGATATGCAGCGTGGTCTTCATGAAGAAGCCATATTCCTTGCCGAATCCCACGCCGTAGGCGTCACGGTCGAAAGTCGCCGTCGCTTCGGTGCCGCACACTTCCTTCTGGGCGATCGGATTCTGGTAGCACTTGAAGGACAGCAGCTCCAACTTGAGCGGATGCGATACGCCGTGCAGGGTGAAGGTGCCATCCACTTCCACCGGCTTGCCGTCCTTGAAGACGACCTTGCTGCCCTTGTACGTCGCGGTCGGGAAACGCTGCACGTCGAAGAACTTGTCCCCGCGCAGATGGTCGTCCAGGCCCGCGTTGCCGGTGTTGACCGAGGCCATGTCGATGGTCACGTCCACCGTGCCGGTTCCCGCCGTGGCGTCCAGCACCACCGTGCCGCGGGTCTTGTTGAACTTGCCGCGCCAGATCGACGCGCCGGCGAAATGGTCGGCCTCGAAGCTGGGATAGGTGTGGTCGGGGTCCAGCTGGTACGTCACGGGTTCGGCCAGGGCGGCGAAAGGCAGTGCGCAGGCGGCAATGGCCGCGCGGGACGGGGTCATGAAGCGCATGGAAAACCTCGTATCGTTGAGAGGACTGTGGAATGGCCGTTTATTTCCGGGCGGCATATTGATACGTCGGCTTATGCTTTGTGGAAAAATAGCGAGCCTGCTAGAGTGCGAATCGGACATATCTTACCTGTCCCTCTTTGATTCGTCGCTGCTGGTTCTGTTACGCGAGCGGCCGCCCAACCTGGGCGGCCGGCGAGGCGACCAGCGGCGGTATCGGGCCGCGTGGGGGCCTGTCGATAGATAAATGGAGACCGCGATGAAGCGTATCTTTTCCGCCCTGCTGGCCGGACTGCTGGCGTTTGCCGGCGCGACGATGGCCCATGCCGAAGACGACCTGGCCCGCATCAAGGCGGCCGGCGCGATCAAGATCGGCACGGAGGGCACCTATGCGCCGTTTTCCTATCACGACGCGTCGGGCCTGACCGGGTTCGACGTGGAGATCGGCCGCGCCATCGCGCAACGCCTGGGCGTGAAGGCGGACTTCGTCGAAGGCAAATGGGATGGCCTGATCGCGGGCCTGGACGTGCGGCGCTATGACGCCGTCATCAACCAGGTCGGCATCAACGACACGCGCAAGGCCAAGTACGATTTCTCTACTCCGTATATCGCGTCGCAGGCGGTGCTGATCGTGCGCGACAACAATACGGCCATCAAGTCCTTCGACGACCTGAAGGGCAAGCGGTCCGCCAACACCCTGACCAGCAACTTCGGCAAGCTGGCGCAGAAGTACGGCGCCGAAGTCGTTCCCGTGCAGGGCTTCAACGACGCGATCGAACTGCTGCTGTCGGGCCGCGTCGACGCGACCATCAACGACAATCTGTCCTTCCTGGACTTCAAGAAGCACAAGCCCGACGCCAAGGTCAAAGCCGTCGCCAGCGACAAGTCGGCGGAGTACAGCGAGTCCGGCGTGCTGTTGCGCAAGGGCAATCCCGAACTGCTGGCCGCCATCAACAAGGCGCTGGCCGACATCAAGGCGGACGGCACCTACAAGAAAATATCGGTCAAGTATTTCGGCACGGACCTGTCGGCGCAATAAGGAAGGATCGCCGTGCCGGCCTGGCTGCAATTGATGGCGGATTCGTTCTGGCCCCTGCTCAAGGCGGGGCTGCAGTTCACGGTCCCGCTGACGCTGATTTCCTTTTTCGCGGGACTGCTGCTGGCCTTCGCCGTGGCCTTGATACGCCTGTTCGGACCGGCGCCCGCGGTGGCGCTGGTGCGCTTCTACGTCTGGCTGATACGCGGCACGCCGCTGCTGGTGCAGCTGTTCGTGATTTTCTACGGGCTGCCCAATATCGGCATCGTGCTGGATCCCTTGCCCGCGGCGCTGATCGGCTTCACGCTGAATGTCGGGGCCTATAACTCCGAAGTCATACGGGGCGTGATCGAGTCCATTCCCAAAGGGCAGTGGGAGGCCGCCTACTCATTGAGCATGACGCGCTGGCAGGCGATACGCCGCACCATCCTGCCGCAGGCCGCGCGCGTGTCCGTGCCGCCGCTATCGAACTCCTTTATCGCGCTGGTCAAGGATACGTCGCTGGCCGCCGTGCTGACCGTGCCGGAAATCTTCCAGGCCGCCCAGCGCATCGCCTCGGTCACCTACGAACCCTTGATCCTGTATACGGAGGCGGCGCTCATCTATCTGGTGTTCAGCACCGTCCTGTCTTCGGCGCAGGTCCGGTTGGAAAAGCGCTTCGGCAAGCACGCGGTTTTCGCGGGAACGGCGCAATGATCCGGCTATCGCATATCCAGAAGCATTTCGGCCAGGTCCATGTGCTGAAGGACGTCGGTATCGACGTTCCGGAAGGCAGCGTCACGGCCTTGATCGGACCGTCCGGCAGCGGCAAGAGCACGCTGCTGCGTTGCGTGAACCTGCTGGAAGTGCCTGAATCCGGGCAGCTCGAACTGGGCGACGCGCGCATCGCCTTCCAGCCCGGCGTGCGCACGCCCTTCGCCGCGATACAAAGCGTGCGCAAGCAGACCGGCATGGTGTTCCAGAATTTCCAGCTGTTCCCGCATCGCACAGTGCTGGGGAACGTCATGGAAGGTCTGGTCACCGTCCAGCGTTGGCCGCGCGAGCGCGCGGCCGAACGCGCGCGCGAATTGCTCGCCAAGGTGGGCATGCTGGAGAAGGCGGAGGTCTGGCCGGCGACGCTTTCCGGCGGACAGCAGCAGCGCGTCGCCATCGCCCGCGCCCTGGCGCCCTCGCCGCGCGTGCTGCTATGCGACGAGCCGACATCCGCGCTGGACCCCGGCCTGGCCAAGGAAGTGGTCGACGTATTGCGGCAATTGGCGGCCGAGGGCATGACCATGCTCATGGCCACCCACGACCTGCGCCTGGCCGCCAGCATCGCCCAGCAGGTGATCTTCCTGGAAAACGGCGCCGTCATCGAAACCGGCTCCGCCGAAACGGTCTTCACCCGTCCCAGCCAGGCGCGCACCCGCGAATTCGTCGCCACCCTGACCGAGGGCCTGCCGCGCACTTGGGCGGCGGCATAGGGTCCGCGCCTCCAAAACCCTCGGCTCCCAGGCGCTCCGCCTGATTCGCGCGTGGCGCGAATATCCCGGCATTACGCGAACCGAATCAGCGGGACCATCGCCCCGGCCGGATACCGGTCGGCGCGCGCTACGGCGCGGGAGGATAGTTGGAAGGGAACAGGGCGCGTTGAGCTTCTTCGTCGCGCACGGTTTTGAACTCGAACTGGGTGCCCACCTTGCGGGCCCGCGCGGCGGCGGGGCGCGCGTCGATGTGCTTGAACCAACGGGCGATGTTCGGATAGGGGGCCAGCGGCTCCGCCGCGCCCTTCAGCACGCGCGAGGCACGGTCCAGCCAGCCCCACGCGGAAATATCCGCGATCGTGTAGTCATCGCCAACGATGTAGTCGCGCCCGGCCAGGCGGTCGTCCAGCACCTGATAATGCCGCTCCGCTTCGCGCCGATAGCGGTTGACCGCGTAATCCAGGCCTTCGGGCGCCGCGTGCTGGAAGTGCACCGCCTGCCCCGAAAACGGCCCCAGCCCCGTGCCGATGAAGAACAGCCAGGACAACAGCTCGCCCTTATCGCGTGGCTGTCCGAGCAGCTTGCCGGTTTTTTCCGCCAGATAGAGCAGGATGGCGCTGGAGTCGAACACCGTCATCGGCCCGCCGGCCGGCCCCTCCGTATCCACGATCGCGGGCACCTTGCCGTTGGGATTGATGGCCCGGAAGGCGGGATCATGCTGCTGTCCCTTGCTGGTGTCGACGGGGATCACCTCGTACGGCAGCCCGGTTTCTTCCAGCATCAGGGCCACTTTGGCCGGATTGGGCGTGGGGTGGAAATAGAAACGTATCATCGAACCTGCCTTCTGCGGATGGAACGGAGGGCGGGATCGCGCCCCGGCCGGATTCGGGCGGCCATCGGTGGCTGCCTCACTCCGATCCTGGTGTTTTAAATCAGTCGTTCTAAAATCGTCAACCGGGGCTGTCCCCGGACCGAATCTTTATCGCGCGGGAATACGATCCATGGGTCGTCCACGACAATTCGACGAAACGCAGGCGCTGGACCGGGCGCTGGAATATTTCTGGCAACATGGCTACGAGGCCGCGTCGGTCAGGGACCTGGCCGATGCCATGGACCTGACGGGAGCGAGCCTGTACAACGCCTTCGGCGACAAGCCGGCCTTGTATCGCCGCGCGCTGGAACACTACATCGACATCAGCGTCGTCGATCGTATCGATCGCCTTAAATCCCGCGGGCCGATGAAGGCGATCGAAGGCTTCTTCGCCGAAATGATCGAACGATCGCTGCGAGACCCGCACAGGAAAGGCTGCATGCTCGTCAATGCGGCCTTGGAGTCCGCCCCGCGCGATCCGGAACTGCGTGAACGCGTCGCGGACGTGTTGCGGCGGATCGAGAGTTTCTTCCGCCGCTGCGTGCGGGCGGGACAGCGAGACGGCACGATTACCCAGTCCCAGTCCGCGGCCGACCTCGCGCGCATGCTATTGGGCGTGCAACTCGGCCTGCGTGTCCTGGCGCGCTCCCGGCCCGAGCCGGCACTGCTGCATGGCATGGTGCGCGCCGCGGTGGCCTCGCTTCAGCCCGCCGGCTCGTCCGGCTGACCGGCGCGCGCCATGCGCCGCCATTCACCCGGCGTCATGTCCATCCATTGTGCGAACGCGCGCCGGAATGCGGCCACGGATTGATAGCCGACGGCTTCCGCGACAGCTTCGGCCGTGGCCGATGGCCGTTTCAGCTCATTCGCCGCCAGGCTCATGCGCACGTCGGTCAGCAGGTCGTAGGCGGTCCGCCCCAGCTTGTCCTGGAAGTGCCGCATGAAGGTCGCGCGCGACATGCTGCATAGCGCGGCAAGCTCGGGCAAGGTCCACGGCCGGGCTGGCTCGTTGAATATCGCCGACAAGGCGGGCGCCAGGCGCGGGTGTCCGGCCAGGGCCAGCAAGCCTTGCGGCGCTTGCCGGGCATCACCGGCGACGCGCAGCGCCAGGGTGAACAGGGCGGATGACAGCGCATTCAGCATCGCGCGGCCGCCCAGCGTGTCCGCCACGGTCTCGGCCCGCATCAGGCCGACCAGCGCCGCGAGCTGGCCAGCCGGCTGATCGGCACCGGATGGCGCCTGCCTGAGCCGCTGTCCTCGCCGCTGTTCCGGTTCCTGCTCCTGCTCCTGCTGCCGTTCCCGCGCCTGCTCCGAACGAAACCCCGCGGCGTCCGCATGGACCACCACCCTGGTCGGCAGATATCCGCGGATCAAGCGATCATGCGGCGGCGCGATGAAAAAACGCCCGCACAGCATGTCCAGTCGCGGCTCACCGCCGCCGTTTTCGCTGACCGTCAGATTCGCCATGCCGCGCGATGTCGCCGGCCTGGGCGCCCGGCCGCTGCCGTCGTGCAGAATATGCGCCGACCCGTGCGGCAACATCAGGATGTCGCCGGGCCCAAGTTCGCGCACCGACTTGTCTTCCGGATCTTCCAGAATGGCGCTGCCTTTCAGCACCACGTGATAGGGGATTTCGCGCGGCGCCGACTGCGCCTCGACGATCCGCCACGGCGCGCCGTAGGCGCAGCGGATCTCCAACTGGCCCGTCACGGTGATCATTTCCAGCAGGCGGCTGAGCCAGTCCGGTGTTGCGGCCATGGGTTTTGCTTGGTCCTATTTGATCCTATTGAGCATTTTATTGAGCATATACAAGCTCGGCAAGATCACCTCACAAGCCTAAAGTGGGGGCTCCTGAACACACAACGTTTTTTCCATAGGAGCCACACCATGAGCCGCATCACCCTCCCCGCCATCGAATCCGCCACCGGCGCCACCGCCGACCTGTACGCCCAGATCAAGAAGGCCAACGGCAAGCTGCCGAACCTGTATGCGACGCTGGGACACCTGGCGCCTGCCTCGCTGTCCGCCTACCTGAGCGCCGAGGCCGTCCTGGCCCGCGCCAGCCTCAGCCGGCAGGACCTGGAAACCATCAAGCTGCTGGTCAGCGAACTGAGCGGCTGCGATTACTGCCTGGCCGCGCACACGATGCTGGCCAAGATGGCCGGCCTGGCCCCCGAAACGCTGCCGCGGATCCGCGCGGGTGAAGCGACGGGCGACGCCAAGCGCGACGCGCTGGTGCGCTTCGTGCGGGTGATCCAGCAAACCCGCGGCACCCTGCCGGCGGCGGAGGTCGACGCCATCCGCGCCGCCGGCTACACCGACGCGCAGTTGGCCGATATTGCGTTCGCCTACGCGCTGATCACCTACACCAATACCTTCAACCGCATCAACGACACCGACATCGACTTCCCGCCGGTGAAGTAAGCGATGCGCGGTCAGCCCGCGGCGTCGCGCAGTTTGCGCCACAAGGTCGTCCGGCTGACGCCCAGCTCGCGCGCGGCGGCAGCCTGATTGCCGCCGTGCGCCGCCAGCACCTCCTGGATGTGGCGATATTCGCTGACGCGTTGCACGGCATCCAGCCGGCGTCCGCCCCGGGCGCCAGCCGCGGCCGGGCTGGCGCCCGCGTCCATGCCCGTACTGTCCCGCGTTGCCGGCCCCTCGATACGCCCTTGCGCGGCCGGTCCCGACGGATCGAGCACAGCGCGCAGCGTCTCCGCCGGCGGCACGGCATCCGCCAGCAGGCACTCCAGCGCCATCCGCTCGATGACGTTTTCCAGCTCCCGCACATTGCCCGGCCAGTCATGCGACAACAGCAACGGCAACGCGACCCGCAGCACTTCCCCCGCCAGCTTGCGCGCGCCGATGCGCTCCAGGGCGGCCGGCAATAGCTCGGCCGCCAAAGCCGCGATATCCTCCGGACGCTCGCGCAGCGGCGGCACGCGGATCTGCAGGATGTGCAGCCGATAGAACAGATCGTGCCGGAACAGCCCCTGGCGGGCCATCGCCGCCAGATCCCGATGCGTGGCGGCGATGATGCGCACGTCGACCGGTATCGCATCGATGCCGCCCACCCGCGTAATTTCTTTTTCCTGCAAGGCCCGCAGCAGGCGCGTCTGCAGCGGCAAAGGCATCTCCCCCACTTCGTCGAGCAAGAGCGTGCCGCCGTCCGCGGCCTCGAACAGGCCGGCCTTGCCCTGGCGCCGCGCGCCGGTGAAAGCGCCTTCCTCGTAGCCGAACAGCTCGCTTTCCAGCAACTGCTCGGGAAAGGCGCCGCAGTTGATCGCCACGAAGGGACGCGCGTGCCGGCGGCTGGCGCGGTGGATTCCTTGCGCGACCACTTCCTTGCCGGACCCGCTCTCACCCAGGATCAAGACCGACGCATCGCTGCTGCGCGCCAGGACCTCGCAACGATGCACCAGCTCGCGCATGCCCGCCGACACCGCCACCATGCCGTTCAATGTGTAGCGCGCCGAACGCGAGCGCCGATGGCTGTGCGCGCGCAGCCGGCCCACGGCGTGCTCCAGCGGCTGCGACGAATGCAGGGTCAGCACCGCGCCCGTCTGCGCGCCGGCCTCATACAGGGGCACCGCGTCAACGACCAGCGGTTGCCCGCGCACGTCCTCCACGCGCCCGAGTTCGGCCGTGCCGCGCGTCAGCGCGGGTCCGGCGGTCAGTCCGGCGGCCGTCTCCGCCAGTGGCCGTCCCGCCGCCTGGGATGCCGCGGTGCCCAGGATGCGCGCCGCGGCGGGGTTCATCGTGGTGACGCGCCCCTGCATATCGACGGCGACCACGCCGTCGTTCAGATGGCGCAACACCAGGTCGAGCCGGTCGCGGCGCGCGCGCTCCTCGTATTGCGCATGGGCGATCGCCAGGGCGGTTTCCATGGCCGCGCGCACCGAATCCAGTGAATACAGCAGCACCGCCGTCAATCCGGCCTTGCGGGCGTAGTCGGCGACCATGCCCGCGCCCACGACGACCTCCACGCCCTGCGCGGCCAGTTCGCGGATGCAGCGCGAGGCGTCGTCGGGCGTGTCGTAGGCGCGCAGCTCCACATCCAGGCCGAAAACACGCATGAAGCGCCGCAGCGACGCGCCGACCTCGTGATGCAAGACCACCGCCACGCGCGGCGACAGTTCGCGAGCCTGCGCCAAGGCCGTCATCAGGTCATAGCCGCCTACCTGCACCAGCACCACCGGCACGGCCAGCTTTGCGCGCAGGAAGGCGCCGTTGCTGCCCGAAGCCACCACCACATCGCAGCGATCCTGCGCGATCGCACGATTCAAAGGCGCCAGCGCGGCGTCGAACGCATCGTGCAGGAGTTCCACCCTGGCGCGGCCGGCGAATTCCGGCGCCACCTGGCGGAGGCTTTCGAACAGGCCGTAGCCCGTCACCGCGTAGAGGGTTGGAGCGGATGCCGGGCCGCCGTCCGGCGCCAGAGCGCCGGGCGCGGCAGGACCGGAAGGGAGGAAAGAGGCAGCCATCGTTGCAGCACTGTGATGCGTTTATGAAACATCCTATTTTCACTTATGAAACACCTTGCCGGCATCCGCGCATACCCCTAGCGCCGTTTTCCCCGGAGAAAGTCCGCCGTCACAAGGTTGGCACCGCTTTTGCATTTACCCGTCCAGCTCTGGCACGCAGACCAGGAACACAGGAGACAACCGTGAGCATTTCCCGACTTCGACGCGCGGCCGCCGTGCTGGCCACCGTCTGTGCCCTGCCCCTGGCCGGCACCGACGCCCTAGCCGCCGATGGCGACACCTTCCCCAGCCGGCCGATCCGCCTGCTGGTCGGCTTCGCGGCGGGCGGCAGCTCGGACACCGTCGCCCGCATCATGGCCCCGGTGCTGTCGAAGAACCTGAAGCAGAACATCATCATCGACAACCGTCCCGGCGCCGGCGGCAACATCGCTTCCGACGCATTGGTGAAAGCGGCGCCGGACGGCTACACCATCATGCTGGGCACGATAGGCTCGCTGGCCGTCAACCAGCACCTGAGCAAGCTGTCCTACGACCCGGTCACCGACATGGCGCCGATTTCGCTGGCGGTGTCCTTTTCCAACGTCCTGGTGGTGAACGCCAACAGCAAGATCAAGACGTTCGCGGACTACGTGAAGGCGGCGCGCGCCCAGCATTCCGACATGTCTTTCGGTTCCTCCGGCATCGGCAGCAGCGGCCATCTGGCCGGCGAACTGCTGAAGTCAGTCGCCGGCCTGCAGAACCAGCACGTCGCCTACCGTGGCGGCGCGCCCGCCATGAACGACCTGCTGGGCGGCACGCTGGCGTCCATCTTCGCCAGCCCCACCGATGCCGTGCAATTCATCGCGGCCGGCAAGCTGCGCCCCATCGCCACGACCGGACTGCGGCGCCTGGATGTCCTGCCCGATGTGCCGACGATCGCCGAGTCCGGCTATCCCGGTTTCGAAGCCAACAACTGGTACGCGTTCACCGCGCCCGCCCACACGCCCGACGCCGTCATCGATACCTTGAACAAGGCCATCGTCGCCACGCTGAAAGACCCGGACGTCGACGCCAAGCTGAAGAAACTGGGCCTGGATCCCGCCCCGACCACGCCCGCCGAGACCGGCCGCTACATCCGCGACGAAAGCAGAAAGTGGGGCGACCTGGTCAAGAAGATCAACATCAACGCGGTGTGAGCGGGGCCGCGCCGTCCACCCTGCCCAAGTACGCTGCCTATGAACGCATTCGATTCGAGTCATCATGCCTTCCACCATCGCTGAAAAAATCCTTGCCCGGCATGCCGGGATAGAAACGGTCCAGCCCGGCGACATCGTGATCGCCGGCGTGGACTTCGCCATGGTCCACGACGCCCGCGCGCCCAACGCCATCCGCATGGTCGACAAGATGGGCGCGGACAAGCTGCCCTTCGCCTCGCGCACGGCCTGGGTGCTGGATCACTACTCGCCGCCGCCCAATCTGGCCGCCGCGCAGACGCATACCGCCATGCGCCGCTTCGCCGACGATCATGGCAGCCCGCTGTATGACATCGGCGACGGCATCTGCCACCAGGTGCTGCCCGAAGGCGGCCACCTGACCTGTGGCGACCTGGTGGTGGGCACGGATACGCACTCCGTCACCTACGGCGCCTTCAATGCCTTCGGCACCGGCGTCGAAGGCAGCGACGTCACCGCCGTCATGAAGACGGGCAAGGTCTGGCTGCGCGTGCCGGAATCGGCGCGCGTCGAGCTGACGGGCCGCCTGCAGCCGGGCGTATGGGCCAAGGACATCACCCTGCACATGCTGGGCCGCTTCGGCGCCGAAGGGCTGAACTACATCGCCATCGAATACGTCGGCTCGGCCGTTTCGGCGATGGAGATCGACGACCGCATGACACTGGCCAACCACGCCGCCGAGCTGGGGGCCAAGGCGGCCCTGCTGGAGGCCGATGACAAGACCCTGGCCTGGCTGGCCGCGCACGGCGCGCGGCCGCCGCGTCCGGTGGCGGCCGATGCCGACGCGCACTACGCGCATCGCGTCGCCATCGATGCGTCGGCCTTGGCGCCGCAGGTGGCGCGGCGCCACGAAGTCGACGACGTGGTGGGCATCGATCAGATCGATCGCCAGAAAATCAACTTCGCGCTGATAGGCACTTGCACCAATGGCCGCCTGGACGACATCCGCCAGGCCGCGGCCATCCTGAAAGGCCGCAAGCTGGCGCGCGGCGTACGCATGATCGTCACCCCGGCGTCGCGCAAAATCTATCTGGATGCGGCGCGCGAAGGCCTGATCGAGATCCTGACCGCGGCGGGGGCTTCTTTCGAGGCGGCCGGCTGCGGCACCTGCGTCGGCATCACGAACCACTTGATCCCAGGCGACAAGGAAGTCGCGATCTCCAGCGCCAACCGCAATTTCCGCGGCCGCCTGGGCAATCACGAAGCCGAAATCTGGCTGGGCTCGGCCGCCACCGTCGCGGCCTCCGCCTTGACCGGATACATCACCGACCCGCGCACCGTCGACGGCGGCGCATGGAGGCCCGACCATGGCTGATGCCACGCAGGATGTGATTACCGGCCCGGTCTACAAGCTGGGCGACGACGTCAACACCGACACGCAGTGCTCCGGCAAGTACCTGCCGGGCAAGGACGAAGCCTATATCGCCGCGCAGGCGTTCGAAGGCGTCGCGCCCGGCTTCGCCGCCCGCTTCAAGCCCGGCGGCATCATCGCCGCGGGCACGCACTTCGGCATCAACTCCTCGCGCGAGCAGGCGGTGCACATTTTGCATCGCCTGGGAGTCGCCGCCATCATTGCGCCATCCTTTGGCCGGCAGTTTTTCCGCAACGCCATCAACAACGGATTGCTGCTGATCGAATACGACACCAGCGGCCTGGCCGAAGGCGATGAAGTCGCCATCGACCTGGGGCATAGCGAACTGCGGGCGCCCGCGCGAGGACTGCGGCAGGCGCTGCGTCCCCTGCCGCCGCAGATCCGCGCCATCCTGCGCGAAGGCGGCCTGATCCCTTACCTGCGCAAGCATCCGGACTGGAGCATCACGGCATGAGCGCCACGCCACCGCGGCCCATGGCCGCCTCGCACGACGCCGCCGGCGACGCATCGCCGGCCACGGCGGCCGGCCGCGTCGCCCCCGGCCAGCCCGACTGGAACAAGCCCGCTCGCCTGCGGCAAGCCCTGCGCGATCGCCTGGCGCGCGCCGGCCGCGGCCAGCCCACGCTGATCGCGCCCGGGGTCTACGACGCCTACGGCGCGCGCATGGTGCAGCATGCCGGCTTCGAGGCCGTCTACATGACCGGCAACGGCGTTTCCGCCAGCCTGCTGGGCAGGCCCGATGTCGGCCTGGTCGACCTCACCATGATTACCAGCCATGCGCGGCGCGTGGCGGCATGCGTGGACTTGCCGCTGATCTGCGATGCCGATACCGGCTATGGCGCGGCCGCCGCGATCCGCCGCACGGTGGAAGAATTCGAGGCCGCCGGCGTCGCCGCGATCCACATCGAGGACCAGCAGTCGCCCAAGCGCTGCGCGCAATTTCCCGGCGCGCGCGCGGTGCTGCCCTTCGACGTCGCGGTCTCGCGCATCGCCGCCGCGGTGGCGGCGCGCGCGCCCACCGGATTGCTGGTCATCGGCCGCACGGATTGCGCCGCATCGATGGGCCTGGACGAAGCCATCCGCCGCGCGCGGGCCTTCGCGGATGCAGGGGTCGATGCGGTCTTCGTCGAACTGAAGGCGCACGACAACGTGCTGGAGGACATCCGCGCCGTGACGGCGCAGATCGAGATCCCCTGCATGATCAACCTGGATTCCGGCGGCCCGCTGGCGGCATTGCGCTTTCCGGATCTGGCCGGGCTGGGCATCGCGCTGGCCATCTATCCCGGGCTGCTGCGCAACGCGCTGGGCTACACCATGCGCGAAGCACTCGGCCACCTGCGCAACGATGGCAGTACCCAGGCGATGCGCGACCGCATGCTGACCGGCGCCGAGTACAGCGCCTATCTGGGACTGCCGGACGTGGAGGAATGGGAAGGCCGCTTCCCCGCCTGAAGCGCGTCGGCATCGCCTGCCCGCCCAGGTCTTCGTCACCACGGCCTTTCGCCATCCCCCTGCCCCGGCAGTCCACGCCCTGCCGGCGCGCGGCGGTCGGGGCGCCGCCGGACACCGACCCTTAATACTTCCGAAAGCGCGCCGTTAACGGATGAGCGGGATGGCCCCGCGGCCTTGTTTCGCACGACCGAACAAAGAGACCATGCAAAGTTTGCTGCCCCTGAGCGCCGCATCCGCGTCCGCCGCCGCCCTGGCGCCGGCGACGCCCGCCACGGCCGACCAGAATAACGCCGCCGCCCCAGCCGTCGCCCCCGCCTCGGCCAGCGTCACGCTGACCGACGCCGATACGGCACGGCTGACCCAGACCTACGACGACACCGGCGCCCTGTCCGTGTCCACGCCGGTCTGGGAAAAGGATACGAGCGACGCCATCAGCGCCCTGATGTCGAAGAACTACGACGCCACCGCCGTGGGCGACCGCTTCCGCGGGTTGGGCGCCGCGCTGCTGGAGCGTTTCCAGCTGGGCGGCGGCGATTATTCCCAGTCGGTCATACTGCGGACGGCCGATTCGGGCACCGCGGGCGCGACATCCAGGCTGGACCAGATCCGCCAGACGCAGTTGCACACCGTCGCGGACAACCAGATCACCCTGGAAGTCAAAACAGCGGGCGGCGCGACTGTCCATCTTTCGCTGACCAGCCAGTCCGGCGGCCTGGGCGTGCAGGTCGAAGTCACTGGCGGCACGCTGTCCACCGCTGAAAGAAACGCCCTGGCCGGCCTGGCCGACGCCTTCCAGGGGGCCATCGACGGCCTGACCAGCGTACCGCCCAAGCTGTCCCTGGACGGGCTGACGCAGTTCGACCCCAATGTGCTGAGCTCGGTCAATCTGCAGACCAGCTTCAAGATGCCGGACGGCAGCGTGCAAACACTGAACTTCCAGGCGGACAGCCAGCATCGCAGCGTCGACTTCGCGGGGGCGGCAGGCAAGATCAATGTCAACGTCGACCTGTCCAATCCCGCGCTGATCGGCAGCACCGACCAGCAGGCCCACGCGCTGGCCAGCTATCTGCAGCAATTCGACCAGGCGCAAAGCCGCGGCCAGGGCGACGCCAAGTTGATGGCCATGTTCAAGGACGCCTTCAGCGCCCTGAACAGCAATTACAACGTAGACATGAAGCACCGGGCCACGGCGCCCATCATCCCCTTGAGCGATGCCGACCACGCCATGCTGTCGGGCCTGGCCGACTTCAGCGCCTCCGTGCAGGCGCCCGACGCCTCGCCCAATCCCATGCACCCGGAAGAGCTCGACAGCTTCTCCTACCAGGTATCGCAGCAGACCAAAATACAGGGCAGCGGCGCCAACGATCGCTCTATCGAGCAATCCCAGCAATCGCACCTGAGCGCCAGCTACCACCAGACGCTGTATCCCGACACGCCCCTGAACCTGACCGGCGACAAGTATTCGCAGAATTACTACTACTACAAGATCGACGACACGGCCAGCAGCGTGGCCAGCATCGCCTACAAGGATGGCCGCCTGACCAAGGCATCGCTGACGCAAACCGCCAGCCAGAACATGGACGTCAAGAAATACGTCGTGGGCGAGATGCAGGAACGCCTGAACACGCCGTCTTCGGTATCGCGCAGCTGGGACATGCTGCACCTGATCCAGGCCAGCATGCCCAAGGACGACGGTTCCGCCACCGAACAGGACCGCGCCCATTGGCGCAACACGCTCTCCAGCATCAACAACCTGGTGACGCTGAAGTCCGACCCGGCACAATTGCGCGGCGCCCAATCGGCGGGCGCCAGGGAAGTCACAACCGGCTGACGCCCGCCCGGCGACCCGGGCGCGATCGCCTGAACAGCCCCGCCAGCGGGGCTGTTCGCGTTTCCGGGCGCCGCCAGGAACCGCCCATGCCGACAGGCGCCGGCTCATCCGCAGGAATATATTGCTTGACTGCCGGCGATGCTGCCCTCATAGTGTTCAAAGATCCTCAAGTGCCCTCGATTCCGTTCGGTAGTGTGCGAGCCAAGTAGTGCGCCATCATTGTCCATGTCCTGCCTTGATCATCTACCCCTCGGACACATGTCCGTCATTTATCAAGGAATCTCATGGAAACCGGTATCGTCAAGTGGTTCAACTCCGAAAAAGGCTTTGGCTTCATCATGCCTGACTCGGGCGGCAAGGACCTTTTCGCGCATTTCTCCGAAATTCAGGGCAGCGGCCACCGCAACCTGCAGGAAAACCAGCGCGTGAGCTTCATCGCTGGCCAGGGCGCCAAAGGCCCCCAAGCCACCAAGATCACCCCGCTCTGAACGATTGCCCCGCTTTTGCGGCGGGGTGACCGTCTACCCAGGTAGATCAAAACAATAGCCCTGCTCGCAGGGCTATTGGTGCTTGTCCGCGATCAAATGATCAGGCCCGCGCGTGGCGGGCCCGCGGTGATGCTAGCCGCAACCCGATCCGCTACGGGCGGCAACAGCCGGCGCATCCTCTTTCGTATTGCCCGCGAACCTGCGGATCTTTTCCGCTACCTGCGGCGTCGGCTGCTCATAACCGTAGCAGTACGGCGGCGCCGGCACCGACTCGGGCTGGTGGTCCTGCAGCACCGGCTTCGCATCGCCCAGGTACAGATTGTCCTTCACGCGCAAAAATGCCTTGAAATCCCGCGTGTAGCCGTACGCCGACTTCGACTTCTCGAAATTGCGGCGATCCGATCCCCCGTTGGGCAGGGCGCTTCTCTCCGGCGCGCTCGGAATGTACTTGCAGTAATTCACCTTGACGCCTTCCACCGTCGGGAAATACTCGGGCTCCATGCACTTGCGCTGCGCCACGTTGCTGAACATATTTCCTTCGACCAGGGCGCGGGCCTCCAGGCTGAAACTCATCCCGTAGAAATCCCAGTTCTCCACCAGATTGTTGTACAGATGGAACGTGCCGAACTGCGCGCGTGGATTGCGCTGCACGGTATTGAAGAAATAGTTATGGTGCAGCGTCACTTGCGCAATCTTGTCCCGCTCGTAGTTCCGGTACAGATCCTTCGACGTGATGTTGTTGAGCAGCATGACCTTGTCGGAGTCATGGAATTTCGTCCATGACACCGTGACGTCGGTCGACCCGTTCTTCACGTTGAGCAGCCGATCCGACATTCGCGACAGGTCCAGGTGGTCCACCCATACGTCCTTGCTGCCGTTGGCCACATTCACCGCCTGCGTCAGCCTGCTGAAGCGCCCATCTATCGTCAGGTGCGTCAGGATGACGTTCCTGCTGCCGTACACGCCCAGCCCGTCGTCGATCAAGGTCACCTGCCGGCCTCGCCCATCGATCGTGACGTTCGAGGGCACGCGCAGTTGCGATGCCAGCACGATCGTCATATCGGATGCAAAGCGGATCCAGGTGGCCCCCTTGGCGTGCTGCAGCGCGGCCCGGAGGGATCCCGGCCCCGCGTCCTTGTCGGAGGTCACCTCGACGAACTGGCCGCCCAGGCCGCCGGTCGCGCCGCGCCCGTAGCCTTCGCGCTGCTGCAACAGCGACGCCACCATGGGGCAATGCTCGTCGGGGACCCGGCAGGCTTCGGCCGCGGCGGCCGCGCCGCCATACAACACCGCCAGGGCGAACAGCAAACGTATCGTTGTCGCGCGCATCATGCAGCCACCTGCGAAGTAAGAAAGCCGACATACCAGGGCAGCGCCTGTATCATCCCGTGCCGCAGATCGACCAGCGGCGCGTAGCCTATCCCGGCTTGCGCCTTCGATACGTCGGCCTGCGAATGGCGCACATCGCCGGCGCGGAACGGCCGGTACTCGGGCGGCAGGGCATATTCGAAGCCACGCGACGCCAGGCCGTCGCGGATGATGCCGAACAAGTCGTTGAGCGTCGTGCGGCCGCCGACGGCCACGTTGTACACCTCGCTGGCTTCCGGGGCCTGCCGCAACGCCGCGCGCAGATTCGCCTGCACGACGTTCCCCACGAAGCAGAAATCCCGGCTCGTTTCGCCATCGCCATTGATCTGTACTGTCTGGCCCTGGATCATGGCGGAAATCCACTTCGGAATCACGGCCGCGTAGGCGCCATCCGGATCCTGCCGCGGGCCGAACACATTGAAGTAGCGCAAGCCGGTGGACGCAAACCCATACGTTCGCGCATACACGTCGGCGTAGATCTCATCCATAAGCTTGGTGGCGGCGTAGGGCGACAAAGGCTTGCCTATCCGGTCTTCGCGCTTCGGCAGATTCGGTTCATCGCCATAGGTCGAACTGGACGCGGCATAGACGAAACCCCGGATCGATGCGCGCCGCGCCGCGTCCAGCATGTTCAGGAAGCCCGATACGTTGACCTCGTGGGAAGTCAGCGGATCCTTCACCGATCGAGGCACGGAGCCCAGGGCGGCCTGATGCAATACATAGTCGACGTCCGCGACCGCCCGTTCGCACGCCGCCATGTCGCGGATATCGGCCTCGTGCAGCGCGAAGCGCGCCCAGCGCGCCTCGCCGACATTCCTGCGTACCTCTTCCAGGTTGCGCCGATGTCCCGTCGCGAAGTTGTCCAGGCCGCGAACGTCCTGGCCGAGCAGCAGCAAGGTTTCCACCAGGTTGGACCCGATGAAGCCGGCCGCCCCGGTCACCAGCCAGCAGCGTCGTCGCGACGTCAGCGCATCGCGAAGATCGCGCTGCGTTGCGTCGAGCAGCCATGGGGGGAGTGTCGTATCGTCTTCAAAGCCTGTTGCATTCATTGCTTATTCACTTCCTGTTGAAGCGCGGATCGATCGGGCGTCTTCACATGTCGCCAGATTCCTCCGCTCAGGCGCAGGTTCTCCGGCGCGCCGGCCAGATGCTCCCTGAGCCGTTCGAAATAGGCCTGGCGCCACCGGCTCGAATACGTCTCCGCATCCTCGCCTGGCTCGGCCTCGGGCAACATCTCCAGCGTGAAGGCGATGCGGCCGTTCTCCCAGCGCGGCGCGTAGAACACCGAAGGCACGCGCAGCCGATGCGCCATGTGGGACGCGAAGCTGGAGTACGTCACTTCCTGCCCTTCGAAAGTCGTACGCGGCGCGGCCGGGTTGGCGGCGCCGTCGACGGCAATACACAGCACGTAGCCCGATCCGAGCGCGCGCATGCAAGCCTTGGCCACCTGCGCCTCGGTCTGGTCGGCGGTGGATATCAGGGCCTCGGCATAGCTGGTCTCGGCGATGTTGGGCGCGGTCGCCAGCCAGCGCGACGGAATGCCCACCAGCTCCAGCGCCATGAGTCCGGCATACATGGGTCCGACGTGAGCGGTGGCGACCACCACGCCGCGTCCGGCCGCCAGCAGCGGCGCAAAGAAACGCTCGCCGCTATCCAGCTCACCCAGCAGTTGCATGGCTTCTTCGACACGCTCCTCGCGGCATTCGATCCAGTCGAACAGCAGATGGTCCACCAGGTGGCCCCAGCGCGCGGCGCGCTCCCATTGCGCGCGGTCGACGCCGGTATCGCCGCGCAGCGACCAGGCCCAATCCAGCCGGGCCTGCGGTATCGGCGCGCTGTCGATGCGATCCTGCAGCTTGTCCAGCGCCTGCTGGAAACTGTCGGGCAGCCGCTCGCTACGCCTGGACACGTATTGCCGGAACAGGGCTTCCGCCTCTTGCGCGCGGCCCGCCTGCGATAGCGCCGCGATGGCCGAACGCTGCCAGAGCAGGTTCTCCGGCGATTTCCGGTGCACCTTCAAGAGCTGTTCAGCGGCATCGGCGTATTGCATCGAATAACGCAACGCGCGCGCATAGAGCACCCGGGTCTGATCCAGTTCCGGCGCCAGATCGACGGCCTGCCTGAGCGGCTCCACCGCGGCCTTGTATCGTCCGGAACGCAGCAAGGTTTCGCCGTACAGCGACAGCAGCCTCACGTCGCGGGGCGATGCTTGCAGGCCCGCCTCGAAATGCGCCAACGCATGTGTCTTGCGGTCGTCCTCGGACCCGCGGCGCAGATAGGCCAGCCCCAGGTAGGTGCGCAGGTTCGCGCTATCGCGACCCGCCGCCAGCGCCGCTTCGCCCAAGGCGATCGCCGACTCGGCCCGGCAGTCCTCATAGAGGGCTCGCACGGCCGCCGCCGCCACACGTTGATTGGGCAGTTTGCCTGCATCCAGGATGGCTGCCATGCGCGCCGCCTCGGCCGTATCGCCGTCGCGCATGTAGGCCAACATCCAGTAGTGCGCTTCGCCCGGATCGCTCTCCACGGTAGCGGCGGTGGCCCGCGCGACCGCCGCGGCGTCGGCCACCCGCCCGGCCTGCAGGCGCAATTGGATCCGCGCGGCATGCAGGTCCGCTGCCTCGGGCTGTATGCCGGCGGCCGCATCGGCGTGGGCGATTGCCTTGTCCCACTGTTCCGTCCGGCCCAGCAGGCTGGCCAGCAAACGGCGGTCTTCGATTTCCGAAGGGTACGCGGCGACCAGCACCTCCAGCGCGGCGATGGCGGCGGCGAAGGCGCCCTCTCGCACGCGGGGCGACACCAGCAATCGCCGGACGTCGCGCCGGCCGTCCGCCGCCCGCACCAGCGCGGGATCCAGCGCCGCCATTTCGTGGACGGGGTCCGCGGTTGCACGGATCCGCTCGATAAGGCCGCGTAACCGGACGGCGGCATCGGATGACGCGTCACGACGTTCCGCGACCTGGTCTATCACGCTATCAACCATGACGCAGCCCCCTCAGCAAAGCCAGGCCTATGCGGGTGATGAACATCAATACGAAACCGATGGCCAGCGCTTCGAGCATCAGTATCATCATGCGCGGACTGCTGGGCCGGTCCGTGGGCACCGGCTGCGCGATGATCGACAGATAGCGCTGCAACCGCAGCGCATCCACCATGGCCTGCTGGTACGACTGCTGCGCCAGGGTCAGATTGGAATCCGCGAACACCTGGGCATTCCTCAAGCCTTCGTACGACTTCAGCTGCCGCGCCTCGATATTGCCCTGGCCGCTCAGGCGGTGGCGCAGCGCCACCAGCCGCTTCTGCAAGGCGGCGACCTGCAGTTCGGCCGGCTTGAGCATGGGATGATCCTTGTTGCCCAGCGCGCGGATCTTGTCCAGATTGATCTGCGCGTTGCTCAGCTCGCCCTCGATCTGGCCGGACAGGTTCAGCAGCATCGCCACGGACGCGGTCGGGTCGATATTGCCATGAGCCGTGCGCCACGCCGTCAGGGCGTCCCGGGCTTCCAGCGCCTTCTGCTCGGCGCGCCTGACCGACTCCAGGCTGACCCTCAATTTGTCGGCGACGCCTTTCTCGTTCAGGCGGCTCACGAAGTCTTCCGCCAGGCGGATCAGCGCCCTCGACAGGACCGCCGCGTCATCCGGGGAAAACGCGCTGACCCGCAGCACGTCGATCTGCTCAAGCACATTGAAGGAGACCTTGACCGCCGACTGGTAGGCGCGATAGAGCTCATCCTCGCTGGCGTCGTCCGCGAGGCGATTGAGCGGGTCCAGCCCGCCATGGGCCAGGTAGCGGCGCAGGCCGATGGCCTGGTCGAGCTGACGCATGCAATCGCGCGACTTCAGGAAATCGCTGACCGCCCACCCATCCACGAAGCCGCCCAGCATGCCGGCCATATTGCCCGTGGTGAGCAGATTCGCCGCACCGCCACCCGCCGACTGCTGCCCGGAAGCCGACTGCACGAAAAACCGCGACTCCGCTTCGTAGCGCGGCGTTGCGATCCACAGCACATAGGCCAGGGCGAGCACCACCGGCGCCACCACGATGGCCGCGCTGACCCAGCGCGAGCGGCGACGCTGCCGCAGCGCGGCCTGGCGTTCGCGCCGGCGCCGTTCGATCTCCGACCCGGCCTCAGAGCCCGAGCTGGCCGTCTCCGAAGCCGCTTCCATAGGCGTCTTCACCGGCGCTGCCGGACTCGCTGCGGGATCGTCTGGGCGGATACTGGCGGATGCACCGGTCGAGGTCGTCTTCGATTCTGAGAGTGCTTCCTTCATAAACGAGGCCTTTGAAGCAATAGTCCGCCAACTGATTCTGGCGATAACTGGAAAAAATGAGCGTCCGGCCGACCAGCCGCTCTTCGAACAACGCCAGCCAGAGCCGGGTAAAGCGGCACGGTTCGAACGGTATCGCTCCTTCGATTACGTAGACATCGAACGCGGGCGCCAGCGCCAGCGCGAACGAAAACTCCTGCCTTGCATAGAGCGGCCAATGCTCCATGGGGCTGGAGAGCCATTTCGGGTCGCTGAGCAGGTCCGCGACCAACTCCACCGTCTCGTCGGCGTCGATCTCGTACATCTCGCACACGAACTCGATCATGCACAAACCGTTCGCCTTCCCTCGGATGAAACCTTGCCGCCCTATCGCCCAGGAGACACTGCCATCGTGCCGGACGAAGCCCTGGCGCGGCGGACGCAGGCGGCACAGGACATCGATGATCTGGCGATGCAACTCCGGCGCGGGCGAAAGCAAGGCATAGCGCCCGACAGGCAGATCCAGATCGACACCGGCGAGCAGCGTCTGCCGGCTGCCGAATGCATAAGGCTCGTCCGTTACGCCATTCAGGTGGATCATCGCTGTCCCTCACATCGGCTGCACATTGCTGCGGGCCAGGCGTTCGGCCGCCAGCGAGATCACCGCCAGGAACACCAGCGCGGTCAGGAAGTAGCTCAAACTGGCATCCTGCGACTTGTAGCTGCTGAAGTAGGCGGAACGCAGCAGTTGCATGCCATGCGCGAAGGGGGACCAAAGGATCACGGGCTTCAGCTGCTCCGGCAGTTGTTCGGAAACGAAGAACACCCCCGACACTATCTGGAGGCCGCGCTCGATGACCGGCGCCAGCCTGAGGAAAAAATGCCAGGCGGTGGCGATCGCGCCGAACAGCACCCCCACCGAAGCGCCGCCCGCGGCCATCAGCACCACGTAAAGCAGGAAGCCCGACCAGCTGGCCGGCAGCGTGATCAATCCCAGCGCGCTGCCGGCACCGATCAATACGCCGAACACCACCACATAGACCGAAACATAGATAAGGGCCTGCACCACCGCCCCCATGAGCGGCGTAACGCCCTGGAAATTCAGCATGCCGCGAGCGGACACATAGCTCGTGCTGCTTCGGAAGATGATCTGGCGAAACATGATCCAGGTGGTGGCCCCCAACAGCGAAAACGTCGGCACGTCCATGCCCAGGATGTAGTGCGTTCCCATCAGGAAATACAGCGAGGAAATCAGCGTCAGCAGTACGACCGGGCCGACCAGCGCCCACAGCAGGGCGATGCGGCTCTCGCCATGCATCACATGCAGCTGATAGACGAACATCGGCAGCAGCGTGCGCAGCCGCGGCCGGCCGTCGTCGACATCGCGGCCGGCGGGCGCTTCATGCAAGGCGCGCACGCGCGCGCGCAATATCGCCAGGTCGCGCGCCTCGTCCTCCGGCAGCTCCATCTGCAGCGGAATATCGTTGCGCGAAGCATGGCGGCGCGCGCTCTGCGCTTCGTCCAGCTTGCGCCGGCGTTCGCGCCGTTCATGCGCCTGGCCCAGCCGCTCATCTTCCGCCACCAGCCTGGCGGGCATGTAGCCGGCGGCGAACACATCGATACCCGCGCGGATATCCTGTTCCAGCAGCCGCACCATGATGCGCAGGCGGCGCCTGGGGAAATCGGCGGCGGTGTCGGCAAATCCGTTGCGCTCGATCTCCGCTTCCAGTTCCGCCTGCACGGCCTCGTACACCGCCCGCCGCGCCGCCACGCTGTCGTGCCGCTGGCCGCGCAGCCTCGCCACCAGCCGGGTCAGCACGGCGGCCGGCGATATGCTGGCGTCCGACAGCGCGGCCAGGTCCAGCCGCCAGGCCGCGATGCCGGCCCCTACCGTATAGCCGCGATCCTGCCGGCGCGCGCGCCAGCCCTTGATGCGATCCTCATTGCTGGTCGACACGCTACTGGTTCACCGTGTTGGTGGAGCCGCCGCCCGAATCGCTGTCGATGGCTCGCGTGGCGCTGAAGCCGGCGCTCATGGTGACGCGGAAAGCCGACAGCACCTTCTGCACCTGCGTGAAAGGCGCATCGGATATATAGATCGCCTGGCCCTCGCGCACGGTGAACTGGCCGGCCAGCGCCACCTGCTCCGGACGCGTCAGGTCGAACTGATAGACGACAGGCAGGGTATCCGGGGCGCCCTTGGTGCCCGGCTTGGCCGGCGTGAACAGGAAGACGGAGCGCGGATCCGCGGTCTTGTCGTCCAGGCCCTTGGAGTCGCCCAGCGCGTCCAGCACGCTGTAGTTGCGCTTGCTGATGGCAACCCGCCCCTGCGTCCCGGCCGCGCCCAGCACGGTCAGGTACTCGCGCGCGTCATGGGCGGTGATGACATCGCCGGCGCGCAGCAGGATGTCATTGTCCTGATTGCGGTACAGATCGGCCAGGCGCACCGACGCGATCTCCTTGCCCCGGCGCAGCGTGATCACCAGCTGCTCGGGGTTGGTCTGCACCGGAGCCGCCTGCGCCAGCGCGCTGCTCAGGCGCTGCGTCGTCTGGGTGATGGGATACATCCCGGGCTTGGTCAGGTTGCCCTGCACCGTCACCATCTGCCCGCGCGCATCGGCCGCGCGGGTCACGCTGACGTCGGAGCCGACGATCAGCTTGCTCAAGCGGGCAACGACGGCGTCATGCAGCTGCGCCAGCGTCAAGCCGGCTGCCTTGAACTTGCCGAGTATGGGCACATACAGATTGCCCATCCGGTCTATTTCCTGGGTGCCCAATTCGCTCGCGCCCGCGGCGTTGGCCGCGAACACGCCCAGCCCGTCGCGCTCCCAGACCGTGACGTTTATACCGTCGCCAGGAACCAGGACGTCGAAGGCGGCGTCATTGGCGTCGCGATAGCGGGCGGGAAAATCCATCACCTCGGGCATATTGCTGGCGCGCGCCAGATCGGGCGTGACCGGCATGACGACCACATCCTTGTTATCGTGCGCCGAGGTCATCTCGCTCAACATCGGGCCGGAGCGCGGCAGCTGGCACCCGGCAAGAGTGAACGCGGCCAGCAGCACCATGACCGGCGCCGCCCTGCCCCGCAAGGCCGGCGCCGGAACGTTCTTGTGTATAGCAGCCATATTTCCAGGATCACGCTTCCATCAAACGCAAGGGCCCCACGGCGATGCGCTCGTCGTTCTGCGATATGCCCAGCACCGACACGCACAGGCTCAGGAACTTGTCCAGCATCGCATTCAGCGAGAACAGGTCGCGAGCCCGCTGGCGGCTGTGCTGCTTCAACACTTCGTTGCCGCGCATCTGATCGACGATGGATTCGATTTTTTCGCAGGCCTCGTTCAGGTCCGGATGGTCCAGGTCCTTGATCAGATGCCCTGTCACGTTCTCGACGAAACACTCGCCCGCCCCGCCCGCCGGCGTGGAGACGACGGGCACGCCCAGCAGCTGCGCCTCGATCAGCACATTGGGCAGGCCTTCGAAACGCGAAAGCAGCACCTTGGCGTCCATGCGCGAATACCAGTATCCGACGTGGTTGGACAGGCCGACGAACATCAGCCGGTCCATGACGCCCAGCTCGTCCGCCAGCGCAACCATGTTGTCGAGCAGGCGCCCGTCACCCACGATGAAGAAACGCGCCTGCGGACGCCGCTTGAGGTATTGCGCCGCCAGCTTGATCCACAGTTGCGGCCGTTTGTCCGGCTCCAGCCTGAACACGCCGCCTATGGTCTCCGTCGCATCCGGCGTGGATGCCACGAAGGCTTCCCACTTCTGCCGGTCCTCCGGCGAGGCGTCGGTCGGCAGCTCCGGCACGCCGTTGTAAAGGATATGGAAACGCTCTATCGGAATCCCCAGCCATTTCGCATATTCCTGCGCGGCCGTTTTGCTGTTGCTGACGAAATGCACGCCCGGTATTTGCGCCAGGGCCTGGTACAGCACCGGATACTCTTCGCGGTAGCGGTCCTTGCGTATGTTCGGCGGCAGACCGCGAAACACCAGATGTATGGTCGGCACGCCGGCCAGCAGCGCCGCCAGCGCGCCGAACAGGCACGTCCCGTCCTGCCACAGGCTGACGACGTCGAACGGGTTCTCGCGCAACAGCGGGGCCAGGCGCGTCACCCCGTAATGCACGGGCGGCGGCAGTTGCTCCAGCAGGCGGTTCAGGACGGGATCGGCGACCGTCTGATGGGAGGTGGAAATCGCCGGCAGACCATTGATCTCGGTGACCGGAATCTGCGCCTTGGCCAGAATGGGCAGGAAGAAATCCAGCCCCTGCTTTTTGTTCGACCCGGAAGGCTCGGTGTGCTGCTTCACCAGCACTTCGACCTTTTCCGGCCGGACCCGCATGAATGCCGGCCGCCGGTCGGCCGCGGCCACGCGCTCGCCGGAAGCCGCCATGCGGTGCAGTTCGCCGGCAAGCCGGGTCAGCTGCCGCTCGGCGCCGCCCGGCCCCAGGCTGCCCGTCACCAGCGCGATCGAGACGGAATTTTCGGGTGGCGCCTCGACGAGGCACCGATTGCGGAAGTGCAGGATCGCGTGCTTCATTGACACGATCCTGATGTCCTTGCCGGCGAGCCCGCCATCCGGTTCGAAGCGCCGGTAGAACGCGTAATCGTTCGCCAGGGCGCTGGCCAGTTCGGCCGCCTTGCTGCCGGGCGCGAGCTGGTCGGCGACGGGCTTTATCGTCTCGTAAGCGTCCGCCAACAGTCCGCGCTTGCGCAGGCGCTTGGCGAACTCGACGCGCACGTTGCGATCGTCGTACTTCGCGATCAGGCGGCGGAACAAGGCGTCCGACTGCTCGTACGCCCGGATGTCGTTCAGCAGTTTCGCCCTGGCGAACAACTTGTCGGGATTCCGCGTCAATGGCGGAAGAAAGCGGTTGATCAACTCCAGGGCTTCGTCGACATGCCGGTCCTTGACCAGGCGCGACGCGCTATAACGGACGATCTGCAGGTCGTTCGGGCAGTCGCGCAGCAAGGCCGACCACTGTTCCGACATGCCTTCATTCAGGCCGGCCGCTTCCTTCAGCCGCAGGAGCAGGAAACGGACCTTGGGATCCGCCATGTGCTCGCCCGCCAGCGCCTCGGCTCGCGCCAGGTTGGCCTGGGCGAGCTGCACCCTGCCCGATGCCGCGACGATCTCTTCCAGCTGGGCCTGGACCCGGTGTAGATCGGCGGCAGTGTCCTTCTGCTCGGTTTCCGCTGGATAGTTCATGCTGCCTTCCTACGGTTGGCTTTCTCGATCCAGACCAGGCACCGCTGGATGTAGTGGTCGAACTGCTCCGGATTCTCGGAACGCGACTTCAGCATCTCCCAGTAAGGCAGCGCCTGCTCGAAGCGGTGCAGGCGCATCGCGCCCACGGCGGCCGCGCGCAGGCCGATGGGATCGTCGGGAACCAGCTGCAGGATCCGCTGGCCCAGGGCCAGGCGCTCGCTGGCGCTCGACGGATCCAGCGCGCGCGCTTCGGCGTACAGCACAGCCAGGATGCGCCGCTTTTCATGGGCGACTTCCGGCATTTCCGGCCAGGATTGCGCGATGCGGTCCAGCAGTTGCCAGGCGCCGCGATGGTCGCCCGCCGCGAGCTTCTCGCGGGCCGCGCGTATCGAGCGCGGCCCGAGACGGCCGAGCTGGCGCTCGGCTTCCTCTTTCGCGCTCTGGTCGGCCGACGGGTGGGCCAGCACGGCGTTATAGGCGTCGATCGCTTCGCCGAACCAACCGCCGCTGAAAGCCACCCTGGCGAAATACAGCCGCGTGCTGAACTGGGCGGCATCGCCCGCGGCGGCCAGCTCCAGATGCCGCATCGCGGTCTGCTTGTCGCCCAGCGCGTCCGCCGCCCGTCCGCGCATCGCGTCCAGCTCGGGGAAATCGACGTGTGCGTCCAGCGCGATGTCCGTGAGCTCGATGACCTCCTTGTGATTGCCCGCCAGAAGCGCCGCCCGCACGGCCAGGCGCATCGCACGCTCGAACGCGCGTTGCGCCCGCACGCCGGCCAGCGCATCGGGATCGAGCAGGCGGTGCGCGCAGATCCTTTCGGCCGCATCGCGCAGACGCCCTTCTTCCAGCGCGCGGGTGCCTTCCTCCGCCCACGTCGACGACTGCGCGCGCAGCCACCCCCGAATGCTTTCCTGTTCGCTCTTCACCAATCCGCGCGACACCGCCAAGGCGGCGGCGGCCACCAGGAAGCCGCGCCAGGACGCTTCCTTGACCAGCTCCAGCGCGTCGGCGTCGGCAAGCGCCGGCGATTCGGACGCCAGCGCGCGCAGCGCGCCACGATCACCCGCCATCAGCTGATGGCGCCACAGCACGGCGAAGCCTCGCCCATACGAAGGCTGCACCGCGCGGACCTCTTCGGCCCAGCGTATGGCGGCTTCCATGTCGCCGGTGGCTTGCAGCGTCGACAGGACCGTATCGGCCGCTTCCAGCGCCAAGGGCTCGTCGGGCGAAGAAATGCGGAACAGCTGTTTCCAGCTGCCCAGCGCCTCGTCGACATTGCCCAGCTGCCCCGCGCAGATCGCCGCTATCCGCAGGATTTCCGGCGTCTCTATCTCGTCGCCCAGCAAGCCGGCCGCGAGCGAGTAGGCCACCTCGTGGTGTCCCAGCTCGAAATGATTGCGCATCAGTATCTGCTCGGCCTTGCTGCCGGATCCCAGGTCGCCATCCGCGCCTTCCAGCAGGGCGATCGCGCCTTCGTAGTCGCCCAGCTCCCCCTGCATGCGCGCCAGCAGCAGCACGTGGTCGGGCGTGCCGGGATAGCGGCGCAGCACATCGCGCGTACGGCGCGACGCTTCGCGCAGTTCGCCCGCCTCCCAGATCTTTTCGATGCGCTCGGCGCTGTCCTCGGCGGCCAGTTTCGCCACCACGGGCGCCGGCGTGGAGGCGCCCATTCTCGGACGCATATAGTTCTTGTACCAATCGGCGCATAGCCGCTCGGCGAACAATTCCGTGTAATGCGTCAGGTCCAACCCGCCGTCTTCCATGGCGTCGGCCTGGCCTATCTTGTTCATCAGCGGCGTGGGGTCGTAGCACGGCACGCCGATGCGCTGTGCGCTCGCGCTCACCGCGCCAATCAGCTGCTGCCGCTGCTCGATCGGCGCATTGTCCGGCGTCAAGGCATTCACATGCGTGACGAAGACCACCTTCTCCACGCCCAGCAGATCGACGAGCGCGCGCATGTCGCTTTCGATCTCATCATCGGCCAGATCGCGCTTGACGATGCGCGCGAGCAACTCGCGGTCTTCCGTGGAAAGGCTCTTGAACACCGGGTCCCTGTCCAGCAAGGCACGCCGCTCCGCCAGCCCGGCGGCGACGGCCAGCGACCAGAACATCCGTGTCCGGGCGCGATCGGCGAAGAACTCGCTGAAATGGCGCGCCAGATAGTTCGACTGGATGGGATAGCCGTCTATGGTCAGCAGCTTGCGCGACGACAACTCGACCATGTACAGATCAGCGGGCTTGTGGGTTCCGCGGCGGGCTTGTTCGCCATTGGAAGGCCGGAATATCAGCCGTTGCACATCGGCGGGAATGTCGCGTTCGCCGTACATGAACCGCGCCTGCTGCAGCGCCTCCGCACTGGTGTGCACGAAACCGTAGTTGCGCCCGAGTTGCAGTTTGATCGGGTAACGTCCGACGGCATCGCGCAGCGGCGTATGGATCCGGCAGGTGCCCACCGGAGCGATCGTAAAAGCAGTCATTCAGGTCACCTATAGTGAAGGGTCGACGGTGCTGTATCGACAGCGCTGTACTCAGAGCGACCAGTACAGGAGATCGGACTGGAGGCGCTTGTGGTCGAGCACGGATTTCAGGTCGCACACCATGCCGCCGCGCTTCACCAGCTGCGGCAGGTCATCCCATATGGATTCCATGGTCTGCTGGTGCGGGACCGCGAGAATCAACACATCCATGTCGCTGAGATGGCGCCGCTCCACGAGCTTGATGCCGTACTCGTGTTCCATCTGCGCGGGATCCGCCATGGGATCGCAGGCGATGGGCGTAATACCGTACTCGGTGAGCGCGTTGTACAGATCGACCACCTTGGAGTTGCGGATGTCCGGCACGTTCTCCTTGAACGTCATTCCCATGATGCCCACCCGGGTCGAGCCGTTCAGCCGGCCGTTGCGCGCCAGCACCTGCACGACGCGCGAAGCGACGTGATTGGCCATGCCGTCGTTGATCCGGCGACCCGACAGGATGACCTCGGGGTGATAGCCGAGCTCCTGCGCCTTTGACGTCAGGTAGTACGGGTCCACCCCTATGCAGTGGCCGCCCACCAGGCCGGGCGAAAAACGCAGGAAGTTCCACTTGGTTCCCGCCGCGGCGAGGACTTCCGAGGTACGGATGCCGACCAGATCGCAGATCTTCGACATCTCGTTCATCAACGCGATGTTGATGTCGCGCTGGGTGTTTTCCAGTACCTTGGCGGCCTCCGCCACCTTGATCGACGATGCACGGTGCACGCCCGCGTCGATGATTTTCTCGTAGACGCCGGCAACGGTTTCCAGCGTTTCCGCATCCTGGCCGGACACGATCTTGACGATTTTCTCCAGCGGATGTTCGCGATCGCCGGGATTGATCCGCTCCGGGCTGTACCCCAGCTTGAAATCGACGCCGCACCGCAGGCCGGAGGCTTTTTCCAGTTCCGGACCGCAGATTTCCTCGGTGGCGCCGGGGTGGACGGTGGATTCGAAGACGACGATGCTGCCTTTGCGCAGCACCGGACCAATGGACTGGCATGCCCGGACCAGCAACGAAAAGTCCGGGTTGCATTTTTCATCGACGGGCGTGGGCACGGCCACTACGAAAAAGTCGCAGCCCTGCAGATCTTGCACCTCATCCGTGAATCGGAGCTTGGAATCGAGAAGGACATGACGCTCGATTTCCCCTGTCCAGTCGTCGCCCTCTTTCAGGCGCGCAATCCGGCGCTTGTCCACATCGAAACCAATAACGTCAAAGCGTTTGGAAAACGCTACGGCAACCGGCAGGCCTACGTATCCCAGGCCGCACACTGCGATTCTCTTTACCACGTGAACCTCACTATTTCATTCGTGTCGTGGACACAGGATCTCCATGCGTGGAGACACACGAGCAGAAACATCAGAAACTATTGGTTTAATTTGGCCGGGGGCATATGCATGCAGCCCCTTTGCAGATAACCGACACCGAAGGAGATTTATCCGCTTCGGAAGCGCCGGCCGCCGAACTGTAGACGCAATCTTCAGCAATCTTTCTTTCTAATAATGTTGATTGCTATGGAAATGAATCAAGGCTGAGGTGGAATAGGCGTGGACGGCGCCAAATGAATTACATCCATTACAGCGCACGCAACAAAACGGACCCGTTGTCCTATTTCTACTTGTTTTATTTGGTTTTAATAGCTGCGCTTAAACAATTGCGTAACGTGTTCAATTGCGGCGCCCCCGGGAGGCACGCCGCCCTCCCGCCCGCCC